>JAFSPS010000003.1 GCA_017451385.1 Bacteroidales bacterium | reverse complement strand
GTAAGCGTCACAACGCCGTTAGCTCCGCCGTTGCAGTGCACGCTGTCGGTCTTCTCATAGCTCAACGTCAGGGCCGCAGGCTCGTTCATCGTCATGCTCACCTCTTGCTCGCACCCGCGCGCGTCACGCACCTTGAAGGTGTAGTCGCCGGCAGCGAGGCCGCTGAAGACGTTGCTGCCCTGCCACTCGCCCTCGCCGTTCTTATACTGGTAGTCGCCGTTGCCCCCTGTAGCGGTCAGCGTCACCTCGCCGTCGGAAGCTCCATTGCAGTGCACGCTGTCGGTCTTCTCATAGCTCAACGTCAGCACGGCGGGCTCACTTACCACGATGTCGGCCAAAATCTGCTCGCAATTATTGCTGTCGCGAACAGTGACACTATAGGTAGCAGCTATAAGACCAGTGAAGATACCAGTATTATTTTGTACGCCCGTACTTAATATATATGTGTATGGTTCTGTGGCACCAGATGCCGTGACGGTAATAGAACCATCACTGAGACCATTGCACGATACAGAATCCGTCTCGGCACTTAACAATGGAAGAGGATTGACAGTAACCGTTGTGGTCTTCTCTAAGTGACAACCATTGTCGTCGGTAACACGCAGAGTGTAAACAGTAGTCTGCGTCGGTTCGACAGTTATTGACTGAATAGAAACATTGGTAGGTAGACCCGCATTATCATTATCTGCCGTCCACGAATACGAATACCCTGAATTAACAGTACCGCCGGTAACCTCGGTAGCGGCTAAGACTGCACTGCCCCCATTGCAGATAGCCTGATTGTCCGAGATGGCGAATGCTAACGGCGCCATTGGCTGATCGATAACAACAGTAGTGCTGTCAATACAGCCCTTATCATCGGTCACCCATACAGAGTAGATTCCCGCAGCAAGACCTCCAAACGTAGGAGAAGCTTGCGAAGATGCGCCCCTGTCAATCGAATAACTGTACGGAGATGTACCATGTGTCGCTGAAACGGTCAGTGAGCCAGTACTCTCACCGAAGCAGAGGACATCCGTCTTACTGCCGAATTCGAGTTCTGGGATTTCGTTAACCGTGAGACGCAAGACAATAATGGAGTCTCCGCCAAAGCGATTGACATTAAGCAACGTATCGCGGAAGAAGAACACACCCACCTCTTCGGTAGCAGAGGCGAGGATCCGGAAGTGCTCGTCGATAAACTGCTGAAATTGGCATACTTCAGCATCATAAACCAACGAGTCCTCGCGATAAGGTTGTTGCACACCTTCGTTAGCAACGCGGTTTGGTTGCAAGATAGCATCAGCAGGCTGTCCAACAGTGTAACTGATAGCGCCTTTGTTGTTTTTCTTGCTACCACCATTGGTAGTAACCACTTTTTGAGCTTGCACAACGGATGAAACGCCGACAGAAAGACCCATCAGCAATAACATCATTTTCAAACTCTTAGATACAAAACTTGGAGCAGTTAGTAATCGTTTTTCCATAGTTAGGGCATTAGTATTCAAATGCAAAAATATAAATTATTTTTATAAATACAAAGCACCTAAGGTATTTTTTAACAATGATATGTGAATACAAACTGTTGACAACTATGTTAATTAACTAAAATTCAAAACAGAAAAAGAAGAAAACTAAAAGATAAAAAAAGCTGAGAAAGCCAAAAGATTCTCACATCACAATGTGCATATCTAAATGCAACATAAGCGACAAAAAAATCTAATCAAACAGATGACCATAGCCATTAGAAATCCAACACAAACAAGATTACTTAACGTTGGCTTAAATGGGCCAAACGTCCATGAACAACTAACAAGCGCAAAAGACACATCGAATTGTCTAAACACAAAACAAGATTATCACAAATGAGATTGTGAACAACAAAAAATTCTACAAAAGGGCATTGGTTAGTTTCACTAAAAGAGACAGATAGCACGACATCAGCTGATAGCCCTTCCTCATCATTAATGGAACAGGGGAAAAACAAATAGGAAGCACTCTTCTAAAAAAATGGCACAGAATGAAAAAAAAATGTAATTTTGCAAGATATGAGAAGAAGCGTGAGCATACTTGCGTTGCTTTTAACTATTGTGTTATTAAGCAGTTGTGGCGGTTATAACAAACTGCTAAGGAGCAACGACTATGACCAGAAATTCAAGATGGCGGTGCAATACTACAACGAAAATCGCTATACAAAAGCCATCCAGCTTTTTGAAAATTTAACGATGCACTATAGAGGCAAAGAAAATGCCGAAGACATCTCATGGTACTATGCGCAATCGCTTATGAAAGAGTCCGACTACTACACCGCTGGATATCAATTTCAGAGATTCACACGACAGTTTCCTTACAGTGAACGTGCAGAAGAGGCTGCATATCTCGGAGCCAAGTGCAAATACATGGAGTCTTCACCATACACACTTGACCAAGCGACCACGAAAGAAGCGGTGAAAGCCCTTGAACAATTTACAGAGAAATATCCGCGTAGCACTCATATACCAGAAGTAAACGGCTACCTTGACGAGCTGAGAGACAAACTCATGCTCAAAGAATACGAGATAGCCATGGGTTACTATCGTATCGAAGCGTATCACGCTGCATATATATCACTACAAAACTTCATCAATCAATATCCAGAATCCAATTACAGAGAGGAAGCGATGTTCTATATGCTAAGTGCCGGCTATGAATATGCAATCAATAGTACCGACGAAAAAATTAAAGAGCGGACGCAGCAGGTGATAAACGACTTTGACAAGTTCTCCACAAGCTTCTCGAACTCGCAGCGGATAACTCAAGCACAAGAGATATACACAAAAAGCAAAGCAAAACTTGCGCAACTTGAGGAGAAAGAAATGAGCAAGAAATAAGACTCAACGCAAGAAATACCTTTTTGTAAAACAAACGATAACAAGAACAAAAAAGATAAATCCATCATGGAAGAACAAAAAAAGAAAACACCTAACACTACCATTACTCGCAACACCGCCGACTTCAGCCAACAGACGGGGAATATTTACGAGACCGTGGCCATGCTGACCAAAAGGGCCAACCAGATAGCCATCAACGAAAAGAAGGAGTTGCGCAAGAAAATCGAGGAATATACCACAAGTATAGAGACGACCGACGAGATGTTTGAAAACAGAGAGCAGATTGACTTGGTGCGTCGCTATGAACAGATGCCAAAGCCTGTCTTGGTGGCAACAGAGGAATACCTCGACCACGAGCTTGAATATAGAAATCCTGCAAAAGAGGACCAGCGAGCAAAACGCATGGAGGAGATGGAAGACCTCGTCATTGCAGAAAAAGAAGCGCAACAGTGAATATTATCATAGGCATAACCGGCGGCATAGCGGCATACAAAATACCGATGCTGATACGGTTATTCAAACAAGCGGGACATGAAGTGCAGTGTGTGGCTACAGACCATGCACTGCAATTTGTTACAAGACTAACAATAGAGACACTGTCAGGGCGACGACTATACAGCGGCCTTTTTGAAGAGAGCAACGAGCGCTCAACAGAACACATAGCGTTAAAAGAATGGGGAGATGAGCTACTTATAGCACCAGCAACAGCCAATATCATTGCGAAAATGGCAAATGGCATAGCCGATGATGCTCTCTCGACACTAACGCTATCATTTACAGGGACAACCAAACCTGTATATATCTGCCCAGCCATGAACACGCAAATGCTTGAAGCCCCCGCGACGAGGCGGAACATTGAACAGCTTCGTAAGGATGGTATAACTATCATAGAATCAGGCTGCGGCGAGTTGGCTTGTGGAGCAGTAGGTAACGGACGGATGGCCGAGCCAGAAGAGATATACAATAACGTGATTCCATGCAAGATAGAGCCATTAAAAGGGAAGAAATATCTAATAACAGCGGGTCCGACCTATGAGCGTTTTGATGCAGTACGTTTTATCGGGAACTATTCGAGTGGCAAAATGGGCTATGCCATAGCTGAAAGCATAGCAGAGAAAGGAGGGGATGTCGTACTAATAAGTGGTCCAACACACATAGAATCAAAGCATAGCAGAATAAACACAATACGAGTAGAGAGTGCACGAGAGATGTATGCAACGGCTATTGAGCACTTTCCTAATTGCGACGGAGCAATCCTAACGGCAGCCGTAGCCGACTATCGTCCTAAAACACAGACAGACCACAAAATAAAGAAAAAAGGAGACGAGGGATTAACTATAGAACTTATACAAAATCCTGATATACTTGCCACACTTGGTTCTATGAAAAAAGGATGTCAAATGCTCATTGGTTTTGCTTTAGAGACCGACAATGAGCTTGCTAATGCACAGAAAAAACTGAGCAAAAAGAATTTAGACTATATCATAATGAATAGTTTGAACGACCGAGGTGCTGGTTTTGGTGTAGATACAAACAAAGTCACCATAATAAGACGCGATGGGAGTGTGACGGAAGGTAGTCTGAAGAGTAAGAAAGAGGTTGCAGAAGATATTGTTGCCTTGCTCAAATAGAATATGTGAGATATCAACTACTGTTTTAATCCCAACCACGGACATCAAACGTCATAAAAACAAATCTTGATTTTGCATTTATTAAAAAAAGACAAAAAAAAATAATAAAAAGAGTAAAAAAAGAGAGTCGCGAGATTTTGAAATTTGAGAGCAACTGGTCAATTGAAATCAAATAACGCAAGGAGAGCGAGGAATGACAGACTTGTTTTTTTTAACATTTCTGGATACAAACAAAGAATAGCCGATAAAAGACTTTTATAAAGAGATTAATATGCAACACGAGGTTGAGAGGCTCGAAAATAAAATAGGGTCTATTGTTATGTAACTCTTACGAAGTAATTTTAGGAGAAAGTAAGTAAGTGGTCAAAAAAAAATACATAAACGGCGGTTTCATGCTTTTGCCATTTCAGGGCGTGAAGACTTGGTGGCTTTTTCCCCAAGGCGATGCCTTGGGCTATATGATTTTTGGTCTTTCAGGCCGTTTGCTATAGGTAAACTATTTTTACACGATTACTTACTATCAATATTTCAAATCACATAAGACTGTAAATCAAACATACTCACTCACTTACTATAGAAAAAGATTTTCACATCGAGAAAGGAAAGGACACTTCATGAAAAAAATTGCCATCATATCTATAATACTATCGTTAATAGCCATCGCTGGCGAGGCATTCATTTTTGCCACACAGCGAGATGATGATGACAAAGTGTATCAAGAAGCGATACGAAGAGACTATCGAGTATTCTCCCCTATCGTACCCGAAACGCTATACTATGCAGGAGAGAGAGTGCCAACGGAATTGTTTTATGTGCACGAAGGGATAGACCGCGAGCTGACGAGCATCATGTATCAGCAGCTAAATACACAATTAGTAATAAAAAGAGCCAGCAGATATTTTCCCGAAATCGATAGCATATTACAGAGCATGGGTATGCCCAGAGATTTGCGATATGTGTGCGTTACAGAGAGTTCTCTAACCAATGCGACATCGCCAGCCAAGGCAAAAGGGTTCTGGCAGTTTATGGAAGGGACGGCGAAACAATATGGTTTGGAAGTTAGTGATGAGATAGATATGCGTTTTGACTATGTAGCAGAGACAAAAGCTGCATGCGAATATATGCGGTATCTCTATGACCGATTTAACAGTTGGACGCTCTCGGCTGCTGCATATAATCGAGGACATAACGGGCTTGCCAAACAACAGAATGAGCAACAGTCAGATAGTTACTACGATATGTATCTAAACACAGAGACCTCACGCTATGTGTACAGAATACTTGCATACAAGATAATATTGGAGAACCCACAGGATTACGGTTTTTATGTACGCAAATGCGACCAGTATCCACAGATACCATACACAACAGCGAAACTGTCAGGGCAAAATATTGACTTGATAGAATATGCGCGGCAACAGAATTGTCCATACAAGGTATTCAAGATGATGAATCCTTGGTTGATTAGCGATAAGTTACGCAATCCACGAGGCAACACATACACGGTGAAGATACCGACAGAATATAACAGAGAGAAAATTGTAGGAAAGAAAGATACAAGCATATTGACAAAAGTGTAACATTAGCGAGCACTAGAAAGCAATAAGATAATAGAAAAAGATGTACAAATTATAAAACGACCTCATTGCAAGCGATAGAGTGAGAAACGAGAAAACAACGGAATTAGAATATTTTTTGTCCGTCCTTATACAATAGACCCTGCCATTAGATACAGACGAAGGCAGAAACAAAAAAAGAACTACCATGACAACGGATAGCAAAGAGAACATTGAGGTGCTGGGAGCACGAGAGCACAACCTGCAGAATGTAGATATAGACATACCTCGCAACAGTCTCGTAGTGTTTACCGGATTGAGTGGTAGTGGCAAATCCAGTCTGGCGTTCAACACGATACATGCCGAAGGGCAGCGCAGATATATGGAGACCTTCTCGGCATACGCTCGCCAGTTTATAGGGAACATGGAACGTCCGGATGTGGACCGCATCACTGGCTTAAGTCCCGTCATATCCATAGAACAGAAAACCACCAACAAGAATCCTCGTTCCACCGTTGGTACCGTAACGGAGATATACGATTTCATCCGCTTACTCTATGCCCGCATAGGTACCGCCTACTCTCACATGAGTGGCGCCAAGATGGTGAAATACACAGAGAGTCAGATATTAGAAACCATCACATCCATTTATGACGGGAAAGACATCACCATCCTTGCGCCATTAGTGAAACGCAGGAAAGGCCACTATAGGGAGCTCTTCGTGCAGGCAGCCAAGAAGGGTTTTCTGAGAGTTCGCGTAGATGGAGAAATCAAAGAGCTGACATACAATATGCAGGTGGACCGCTACAAGACGCACGACATAGAACTTGTGATAGACCGAGTGCGCGTAGGACGTAGCGAGCAACGTCTCAAAGACGCCGTTCAGACGGCTTTCAAACAAGGTGGCGGCATACTGATGATAATAGAAAACGAAGGCGAGCGGCAGATTGAGACTACTGCGAGGCCCAAAGAAAGCAAGATACGCTATTTCAGCAAGATGCTGATGGACCCCGAGACAGGACTATCTTATCCTGAGCCAGAACCTAACACCTTCTCGTTCAACTCACCTTACGGAGCGTGTCCCAAATGCAATGGTCTCGGAGAGGTGGCAGAGATAGACCTCGACAAGCTGATTCCGGACAAGAAGAAGAGCATACGACAAGGTGCGATAGAGGCACTTGGCAAATACAGTGCAACCAACTACGCATACCGTAGGATAGAAAACCTCGGCATCCACTATGGCTTCAGCATTGACGAACCCATAGAGCAACTGAGTGAAGAGGCCATGAACGCCATACTCTACGGCACGAGCGACTTCACTGGAGTTGAAGACCCAACGGACAAAGGCTACACAAGTAGCTTTCAAGGTATAGTAAACTATATCAGGGAGATGAATACCGAGGAGAGTCCTGCAGGGCTCAAGAAGTGGGCAGCCTCATTCATGAACACCCATGCATGTCCACAGTGCCACGGACATAGGCTCAAAGAGGAATCGCTTGCCTTTAAGATAGACGGAATGAATATCGGTGAGATGTCCGACATGGACCTTACAGAACTGCAGGAGCGGCTGTCAGGCCTTGAAGAGCGTATAGAGCAAGGTATGAGGCCCATAGCACATGAGATACTCCAAGAGATACTAACACGACTACAGTTTCTCATAGATGTAGGCGTGGGATACCTCTCTATGAACCGACGCACTGCCAGCCTATCGGGTGGCGAGTCGCAGCGCATACGCTTGGCTACACAGATAGGTGCTAAGCTTGTCAACGTATTATACATCCTCGACGAGCCGAGCATAGGACTGCATCAGCGGGACAATCAGAAACTTATCCGTGCGCTCAAAGAGCTACGCGACTTAGGCAACAGCGTCATCGTCGTAGAGCACGACCGCGACATGATGATGGCTGCAGACTATCTGGTAGATATAGGTCCCGGAGCCGGTGTGCATGGAGGAAAAGTGATGTTTGCCGGCACACATAAAGAAATACTCAAAAATGCTACCCATCCCGATGAAGGCAATGGTAGCATCACCCTCGACTATCTGTCGCGTCGTCGCGACATTGTCATCCCTAAAAAGCGCAGCATAAAGAATCGCAACCATCTAATCCTCAGCGGTGCGTGTGGCAACAATCTGAAAGATGTGACCCTTGATTTGCCCCTCGGACTCCTCGTCTGCGTGACGGGCGTCAGCGGCAGTGGCAAATCGACCCTCATCAACGAGACGCTCCACGCCATCCTCAACCAGCACTTTTTCAACGCGCAACGTCGTCCGCTGCCCTACGGAGAGATAAAAGGTATAGAGAATATAGATAAAGTCATAGAGATAAACCAAAGTCCTATAGGACGCACGCCGCGCAGCAATCCAGCCACCTACGTAGGAGTATTTGACGATATACGCCAGATATTTGCCCAGTTGCCGTCTGCCCGCATCCGAGGCTACAAGTCGGGGCGCTTTTCGTTCAACGTAGCCGGAGGCCGCTGCGAGCACTGTAAGGGAGCAGGCGTACACACAATCGAAATGAATTTCCTACCCGACGTATATGTAAATTGCGAGGTGTGCAACGGCAAACGCTACAACCGCGAGACATTAGAGATACGCTATAAAGGCAAGAGCATAGCCGACGTGCTGGAGATGACCATTGACGAGAGTGTAGAATTCTTTGAGAACTATCCCAAATTATATCGCAAGCTCAAAGCGCTACAGGATGTAGGGCTTGGGTATGTGCGTCTTGGACAGCCCAGCACCACGCTCAGTGGTGGCGAAGCTCAGCGAGTTAAACTCGCCACAGAACTTGCCAAGCCCGACACAGGCAAGACATTGTACATCCTTGACGAGCCGACCACAGGACTGCATTTCGACGACATCCGCGTGCTACTCGATGTGCTACAGAAACTTGTAGATAAAGGAAACACTGTACTCATCATAGAGCACAACATGGATGTGATAAAGGTGGCAGACTGGGTGATAGACATGGGACCTGACGGCGGACGCAACGGCGGACGCATCATCTTTGAAGGGACTCCTGAACAACTGTCGAAACAGAAAGACAACGATACAGGACGCTATCTGCGAGAGGAGATAGAGGCTACGAAGAGGGGGAAAGTGAATGGTGAATAGTGAATAGTGAATGGTGAGTTGTAAATCGTGAATAGTGAATGGTGAATGGTGAATTGCGAATTGCGAATGGTGAATTGCGAATTGTGAATAGTGAATTGCGAATTGTGAATGGTGAGTTGTGAATGGTGAATTGTGAAATGACAAAAGTAATGACATGGTGGGTAAGGTGATATATCTAATCTATCTGCTTGGAGTGCCGCTGGCGGTGATGAACCTTGCACGGCGGTGGCGGTGGATAGACCGCGTGTCGCCAATGACAGTGCTATACGTCATAGGGCTTCTTGTTGCCAACACCACGCCAGTCATGGCTATACTCGATGTCAAAGGGCTCAATGAGATGGTGGGCAACCTCGCCGTACCATTGGCATTGCCAATGATGCTACTGGGCTGCAATCTGCGCAGTTGGTCCACAGGTAAGGCAGCAAAAGCCTTCCTGACAGGGCTCGTGGCTGTGATGCTATCCATCGTGGCGGGATTCTTCCTATTCCGCAACAGCTATACGAAAGACGAATTTGCACAAATATGTGCTGTTGTCACAGGACTTTATACTGGAGGCATTCCTAACATCAGTGCTATAGCCAAAGGGGTAGGGATAAGCAATGAACTGTTCCTCTACATCACGAGCTACGACCTAATTGTGACCGGGTTGTACCTCGTCTTCATCATCTTCTTTGGCAAGACGGTATTCCGTGGCCTGCTACCGCAGCGAGGACGACAGAAAGAGGTAGTGCCGACGAGCGACGAGACACTTCAACGTTCTAACTATAAAAAAGAAAAAGTCATTTTTCCCTTCGATAGAAGCCATTGGCGGCAGTCGCTGATGGTGATAGGTACTACTGTGGTCATTGCCGCCGTGTCCTACATCGTCGCGCTACTGGCTGGCGGCGAGGGCATCAATATGACGGTGCTCATCCTCATGCTTACCACGCTGGCCATAGTAGCAAGCTTCCTGCCCGCCATGCGTCGTCAGGAGAGTGCGTTCGACATGGGGCTCTACTGCGTCTATGTGTTTTGCTTCACTATAGCCAACGGCTGCGATGTACGAGAAATGAACTTGATGGGCAGCCTCAACATCTTGGCATTGATAGTCTTCGTCATCTTTGGTTCGCTGACGCTCCAAGTGCTATTGGCACGCCTGCTGCACATAGATGGTGACACTGTGATGGTCAGTTCTGTGGCGCTCATCAACTCGCCGCCTTTCGTACCAATGGCAGCAGCACTACTGAGCAACAAAGATGTGATGATGACAGGAATCTGCGTGGGGCTGCTGGGCTATATGGTAGGCAACTATCTGGGAATAGGTATTTTCTTGTTGCTGGGAGGAGGATGAGATGTCAGAATTGTCGGAGTAGTCTGATTTATCTGAGTAATCTGAATAGTCGGAGTAATCTGAGTAATCTGAAAAAAATAAAAGAAAGATTTGAACAAACAAAAACAAACAAAAACTATAAAATAAACAAAAGACAATAAATAATTAACCATAGCGCGAGCTAATTTATTCGGCACTGTCCCTGAAACCTCGGAAATTTCAAATAACAGTTATAACGAATAAGTCGGTAAGCGTCTGCGTTGCAGAGCGTGGACGAGACTTATTTATAACTGTAGGTACATTCCGAGGACCTAAGGGACGTGGATAAGTCTGACAACGGTTCCACGTTCTGTTTTTTTATAGGTCCTTAAGGAAGCCTACACGTCGAAACGATAAGCCCGCCCAAGTAAAAAAAAATACGCAGACATACTATGGCAAGACGAATTGACCGTGATGCTTTGAGGTCGAGCATCATGGCGTTGAAGGACATCGACGACGATGTGCGTGCCGACCTGCTCACGTTGGTTGACACACGGAAATATGGCCTCGTGTGGGAAGAGCATCCCGAGGAGGTGGAGGAGCGGCTACGGCGTAGCATGCCCGTCCTGGACGAGATGAAGGAGCGCCACATAGAGGGCCTAACGGCTGATGCGCCAAATCACATCCTTATAGAGGGCGACAACCTCGAAGCACTGAATGTGCTGAGTTACACTCACGAGGGCAAGATAGACGTCATATATATCGACCCGCCATACAATACAGGCAACCGCGATTTCGTGTATAACGACAGTTTTGTAGATAGCGAGGACGACTACCGTCACTCGAAATGGCTGTCGTTTATGAGCAAACGCCTCAAGATAGCCAAACGGTTGCTATCCGAACGGGGCATTATTTTTATTTCCATTGACGACAATGAGCAGGCAAATTTGAAATTGCTTTGCGATAGTGTGTTCGGAGAAAGAAATTTTATATCTAAATTCATATGGCAATCAACGCCAGGCTCTCACACTGGTTCAGACATAAAAACAGTAACAGAATACATCTACTTATATTGTAAGCGAAAAGAAATATTTGTCCCAAATACACAAGCAATCACAGATGCAACCAAATATAAAAACAAAGATAAATATGTAAATAAACGTGGTGGGTATGTTCTAAATAAACTTGACAGAAGAATGACTGGTTCTCATTACTCCGAATCATTAAATTATCAAATAGAAACACCTGAAAAAACATTGCTATATCCAGGGTCTTCTGAAAAGAAATTGGAGCATTGGAACTGGAGATGGTCAAAAGAAAAAGTAAAATGGGGAATAGAAAATGGGTTTATAGTATTCAAAAAAAATAATGGAGTCTGGTCTATTTATTTCAAACAATATCAAAATGTTGACAACAATGACACCCCATTAGAGAGGAGTTCTCCATATCAAAACCTTCTTGACGATGACGATAGTTTTAACTCTGCAAGAGGTTCCGCTGACCTTATGAATATTCTATCTGCAAAAGTATTTGATTATCCTAAACCCATCTCTTTGATAGTAAGAATACTAAAAATTGCAAGTCAAGACAACTCCACCGTTCTTGACTTCTTTGCTGGCAGTGGGACCACGTTGCATGCTGTCATGCAGCTGAATAAAGAAGACGGAGGTCATAGGCAGTGCATACTGGTGACAAACAACGAGAACGGGATATGCGAGAGAGTTACCTACGAGCGGAACCGCCGTGTGATAGAGGGTTACACGACTCCGAAGGGCGTGGCGGTGGAGGGGCTGAAGGACAACAGCCTGCGCTACTATCGCACACGCCTGCTGCCACGCCAGCGCACCAACCGCAACAGACGCGCGCTGATGATGGCTGCCACGGAGCTGCTGTGTATCAAAGAGGACCTATACGACGAGCTGCCGATGGAGGGTCTGCCGTGGAAAAAATTTGAAAAGATAGTGCGGCTGTTCGGACGCGACGGGAGGTGGATGATGATAATCTACAACGAGGAGGCGATAGCAGAGATAGTGAGATGGATAGCAAACAACGAGAAGGCGACAGTGGGACATCCGATGAAGGTCTATGTGTTCTCCTACAGCAGCTATGCCTATGATGACGACTTCGTCGAGGTGGCAGACCGAGTGCAGCTGTGTGCGCTACCTGAGGCCATCTATGAGGCATACAGGCAGGTGCTGCCACGAGAAGATAGGTTCTATGACGAGGAGGAGGTATGAGAGAAAGTGTGTGAAAAAAAGGAAATCCTATGGATATTTAAGGGAAAACCTATTATGATGAGAGTGCGGAGGATGCGAGAGCATCTATGAGCATTGGTTGACAACAATGAAAAACTATCTATTATGAAGATATTAGACTACCAACAGAGGGCTGTGAGCGACGTGGTGCGCCATATGACGGACATGCTGACACTGGATGGGCTGCGCCATACCCTCGTATTCAAAGCCCCAACGGGGAGCGGCAAGACAGTGATGACCACCATGGCGTTGGAGCAGATAGTGAAAGCCACGAGAGGCAAAGAGGGCGAGCCAGCACTGATATGGATAGCACCGAACAGCCTGCATGAGCAGAGCTACTTCAAGATGAAGAACTACTTCGGCGAGACGCGCGAGCTGCGACCAGTGATGTACGACGAGGTGGACCATAGCGAGGGTGTGCTAAGGGCTGGCGAGGTGCTCTTTGCCAACTGGGAGAGCATCAACAAAGACAAAAACCGCATGGTGCGCGACACGGAGCAAGGCGTATCATTGTTTGAGATATGCCGACGGACGAGAGAAGCGGGGCATCCAATAATAGTGGTGATAGACGAAGAGCATGAGTTCTGGAGCTCTACGGCGGACAAGAGCCGTCAGGTGCTGGACAAGATAGAGCCAAAGGTGGAGTTGCGCGTCAGCGCCACGCCGAAGACACACGGCGAGCAGCAGGTGAACATAGCGCGCGAGCTGGTGGTGCGTGAAGAGATGATAAAAGAACGCATAGTGCTTAATCCCGACGTGCGACAGGGGCAGAGCGACGAGCGGACGCTGACGCAGCACCTGCTGGAGCTGTCGCTACGGCGTCGGCACGCCATAGCCGAGGCCTATAGGCGACAGGGGAGCGCAATAAATCCGCTGCTGCTAATACAGCTGCCCAACGACAACAGCACGACGCTGACGACGGACGAAAACAGCCTGATAGAAACGATAGAGAACTACATGGAGCAGACGGCATGGAACATGACCAAGGCGAACGGACGTCTGGCGGTATGGCTAAGCGTAAAGAAAGAAAACCTTGAAGGCATAGAGGAGGCTACAAGCGCAGTGGACGTGCTGCTCTTCAAGCAGGCCATAGCCAAAGGATGGGACTGTCCGCGTGCGGCGGTATTGCTGATATTCAGGAAGAACAACAGCTTTGAGTTCACCATGCAGACCGTAGGGCGCATACTGCGGATGCCGGAGCAACGATTCTATGACGACGCTTTGCTGAACCGCGGCTATGTCTATACCGACATCAGTCGCGACATAATAAAGATAGTGCAGGATGACATAGGCTACCTGAGCCGCCTTGTTGCCAAACGGCGCGACGACGTGGAGGTGGTGCGGCTGGACGGCAAGGGTGCCCAGCGGCTGGCGGAGAGCCGCAACCGGCTGGGGAGCGACTTCAAGGATGTGCTGCGACGGGTGCTGATGGACCGATGGCAGCTGAGGCAGACACGGCTGCGCTTTGACGACGAAGACTCGCCCGACGGCGACGGAGCGACAAGCCCATACGCCATAAACCGTCAGAACGCCGAAAAGACCGGCGGCATCACCTTCGCAGTGCAACAGGTGCAGGTGGAGATAGCCGAGGATGTGGAACTAAAAACAGAGCTGGACGACATCACCGAGCTGAATGGGCACAAATACGGCTATGCGCGGCACGGGCAGGAGCTGAGGCTGATGTACAACGATTTCTGCAGCCGCCATCTCGGCCCCTTCGAGAAGAGCAGCTCCACCGTCACGCTGGGACGCTGCCTGACGGAGCTGATGGAGGAGCTGTTCGAGTGCGAGGAGAACCACGCCATGAAAGTGATACTAAGCAGCAAACAGGACAACAACCGGAAATTCGCAGACATAGTGCGCCGCTCCATAGAAGCCTATGCACGCAAGAGCGAGGAGAAGAAGAGGGCAGCGGCAGAGCGTTCGATAGTCGATGTGGAGTGGAGACTGCCCGATGAGCGACTCTACGACGAGGAGACCAACGAGACCGCCACGGCTGCGGAGCATGCGTTGCAGCCCTTCGTGAGACAGAAAAAAGCCTCGAAGCCGGAGCGACGCTTTGAACAGTTTCTCGAAGAGCACAAGGACGACATAGCATGGTGGTACAAGAACGGCGACAAAGGGCGCGAACACTACGCCATAGACTATGAGAAGTCCGATGGGAGCCGTGGACTCTTCTATGTGGATTTCATCATAAAGCTGAAGAGTGAACGACTGATGCTGATGGACACCAAAAGTGCTGGGTCGGACCCTGAGGCACCCGCCAAACACAACGCCCTGATAGACTACTGCAGAGCACATGAGGCGATTGGCGGTGGGATAGTGATAGAAGACGATGGTGGCGGCAACTGGCTATACAGCGACACCTACATAGAAAACACCACAGACCATAGCGGGTGGCGGGCTTTCTGGCCGGGGGAAGGATGATAGGAGAGACTGGGAAAGACCGGGAGGACCTTGGAGAGCCTAGGAGAGCCTATAATTAATTAATAAAATACAAAAAATATGAAAAAAGGAATAGACAGTTCTTTTATACACTACGGCATACGGCGAGAGGACCTCGACACCATAGCGCAGATATGCCAGCGGCACGAGGTGGACTTCGAGTGGCTGAAAGAAGATTTGCTGCGTCCCTATCACGCACGGAGAGCTGAAAGCATAGAGATGAGTAACGAGGAGACAGAGGAAATAATAGAAGCAGCGGTGATGAAGATACGGCAAGGATAGAGGAGTTTTTAAGATTTTAAGATTTTAAGATTTTGAGATTTTGAGATTTTAAGATTTTAAGATTTTGAGATTTTAAGACTTTAAGATTTTGAGATTTTGAGATTTTGAGATTTTGAGATTATATTACTATGGGATAGTTTTTGAGCAACTTATATGCTGCAATATTATGACAACCTCTAAAAATGATTAATATGCAACCACATACGGGAAAAATAGCTGAATGACAGATGTTTTCCACTAATATTAACTCCTTCGGAGTTTTTTAGGATGTCCCCAGAATATAGTTTGTGACAACAATCATTATTCAATAATATGATAATCAAACGAGTAAAAATACGAAACTATAAAACCTACCTGACGCTCGACTTAGACCTGACAGTAAGCGAAGAGCGCAGCATCGTGCTGATAGGCGGACAGAACGGCGGCGGCAAGACAACACTGTTTGAGGCCATCTGCGGAGCACTGTACGGGCTGAAGATAAAAAGTAGGGAGCAATTCACAGAGTTGCTGAACGACGGGGCGCGAGGACATGAACGTCCGAGGATAGAGATAGAGGTGTCGTTCACTGGACAAGTGCTGTCAGCCACAAAAGAGTATCTGATGCGCCGCACCTATATGCTGAATGACAGCGGACGCGTGGTAGAGGGTGTGATGCTCAACATGGACGGGACTGTATTCAGCTACGGCAGCGCATCGTCGGCACGAGACCGCGCGGAAGGAGAGCAGCAGGTGAGCAAGATAATACGTGCCAACCTGCCTGAGGAGTTGAGCAAATACTTCCTCTTCGACGCCATGCAGACTGGCGAGCTGATGAAGAAGAACGTTTTTGCCAACATCATCCAAGACAACATAGAGAACGTGATGGGCTTCAAGAAATTCGTGCAGCTGGAGCTCACTGCAGAGCTGGTGCAGCAACGGTGGGCACAACGACGGCTGGAGGCGCAACAGGAGGCCGAAGCCTACGACCGCCTATGCGAAGAGAAGAAGTCCGAACAGCACGCACTGGCGAAGAACGCGGCGGAACAGGACACGCTATACCGCTATCTGGCAGATATGCAGGAACTATACACCATAGCTAAGAGTGGAGCTACGGAGGCCGAGGCACAGCGTGGGAGGCTTGCCACCGTGGAGAGCCAGATTGCCACCATCCACGAACGTGCAAGAAAATATCAAGAAGAGCTGAAAGAATTTGTGGAGGGCATAGAGCAGAACCTCTTCTTGTCGCACTTGGCCTACGAGGTGAAAGAAGAGGTGGAGCAGATAGTGCACTTGCGCGAAGCATCACGCAAAGAGCGCGAGAGCAGCTACAGCATAGAGACTCTGAAAGAGATAACACACCGGCTGCTACAATACATGCAGGCACTGTCGCTGTGCGTGCCAAACATAGACGAAGAGAACATCATAGACCACCTCGCCGCCGAGCAGCAGGCCCAGCAGACGCTGACGCCCTACAGTTTTCTGGATGACAACGACGTGGAAAACCTGAGCATCATGCTGAAGACGGCAGGCTACAACAACTTCCCAACCTTGGACCGCATGAGGCAGGACATAGACGACCAGCTGAAAGACTTGGACAGCCTGACCGCACAGAAGAAATCGATAGAAGCCACACTGCAGCAGGGCAACGAAGAGCTGATAGCAAGCTACGAGGAGAAGAAAGCCCAAATAGAGAAGCTGAAGGAGCAGGCCCACGAGTTGGAAAAACGGATAGCAGCGATAGATACGAAGATACACAAATACGACATACAGATACAACAGGAGCCCGACGTGCGCTACGACACGCTGGTAAAGCTGAAGCCGCTCTTTGCAGAGATAAGCAACGCACTGCTGAAGAGGAAGAAAACACAGATAGAGGCCGAAATGAAGCAACAGCTGAACAAACTGCTGCTGTCATACAAAGGCTGTATAGAACGTGTGGAACTGAGCGACACTCTGGAACATTTCGGCATACGACTGTTCCACACACACGGCAATGAGATAAGCCTGACAAACCTGAACGCAGCCTCGAAACAGATATTCATTCAGGTGCTACTGAAAGTGCTACGCAACCTTGGCGACTACAACCCGCCTGTGATGATAGACACGGTGATGGGGGTGCTTGACGAGGCCAGCCGCGACGCACTGATGGAGGACTACTTCCCCACCCTTGCGAGCCAGACGATACTGCTCTGCACCACATCAGAAATACGCAAAGAGAGCGACTACAAACGACTGGAGGCTTTCGTAGCCAAGTCTTACACGCTGGTGCGCAACGTGGAGGAGCAGCGCACCACGGTGGAGAAGGGCTACTTCGGAGTGGAGCTGGACGAGGAGGTGTGATGGTGAATGGTGAATTGTGAGTGGTGAATTGTGAGTGGTGAATTGTGAGTGGTGAATTGTGAATTGTTTAATGTTAAATTGTAAAAAGAGAGTGATGAATATAGAGTTTTCAAATTTGAGGCAGGCGGAGCAGATAGTCGATGAGCTTATGGAGCTGAAAAACAAGATAGAGCAACGGCTGAACCTTGCCACCGCCATAGACGGCAAATGCGTGACGCTGAACAACAACACGGTGATGCGCATCTGCTTCCTGACGGGGCTGAGCCTAAAAGGGCCACGCGACATGAAGGCAGTGGAGACAATAGTGCTCTCCAAGACCAGTCAGCGCATGGTGCCGAGTTTCTTCACCAAGAACGACTTAGGGAAAATATACTCGCCACTGCTGAAACTGCGCTATGCCGATAACGGTGTGAACTGGGAAGAGCAGGCGGCACTGTCGCGCATAGTGGCATACGAGATACTGTGCGGACGGGACTACCTGATGAGCGGCAACCACATGGATGAGTGCCTAATGACGCAATACGGCAGCCGACGGAAGGCCCTTGGCATCCCAAGACTGAACATAGCCATAGGGACCTACGACGGGGAGATGGAAGCCACACTGGACCTGAACGGACGCGAAGTGAACAACACGCAGATACTAATAGCCGGCTCTACGGGGAGCGGCAAAACTAACCTGCTGGCACTACTGGTGTCGAGGATGCGACAACAGAGTATCGACAGCAACTATCCAGTGCGCTTCCTGCTGTTCGACTACAAAGGGGAATTCTCCGACCCGCAGAACGAGGCATGGCTCACCCACATGGAGGTGGACAGAACTGCTATACTGGACCCGATGCAGCATCCGTTGCCGTTCTCGCCCTTTCGAGACTTCACAGGATGCAACATCACCGAGGTCAACCTCTACTCCACCGAGATGGCAGCAGCGCTGACAGCCTTGGACAACACCAAGATAAGTGCTAACATGGCAAACCGGCTGAGCGAAGCCATCATGGATGCCTATCGCCAGACAGGCTACAGACCTTTCGACTTCAAGCGTCTGCTGACCTGCTATCAGGCACGGCAGAAGGATGCCGAGAAGATGGACAGCATCAGCTCGGTGCTAAGCCAAATAGTACGCAGCAACATCTTTGCCACGCAAGACGAGGCATCCATAGTGGATGGTTGCTACATAGTGAAACTGGACAGTTTCCCGAAGGACGGCGTGCTGGCGAAAGCAATAGTCTATTTTCTTGTGTCGAAGCTGAACACCGTCTATGAGCAACTGCCACCACAGGCAATGACAGAGGAATGCGTAGAACTGCGCCACTTCACCATTATCGACGAGGCGCACTATATGCTGGGCTTCGACAACCGCCCATTGCGCAACCTAATATCTGTGGGACGCAACAAAGGCATGAGCATCATCCTCGCCACTCAGAGCATGGACAGCTACCGCAGCAAATATTTCGACTTCTACACCAACGCACAATACCCGCTAATAATGAAACAGCAAACTATCAACGACAGCGTGCTACGCGACCTCTATGGACTCAACGCACGCGAGATGCAAGAGCTACGTCAGGATATAGCCAGCCTCGGCAAGGGCGAACTACTAATAAAGAACCAAGACGCCTACCTACTGGGGATTGGCAAGAAATGGAAGAAGATAATGGTAACCAGAGTGATTTGAGAGGGAGGCTGTGAGTTGGTGAGTTGTGAGTTGACAAGTCTAAGGATTATGGCACAGGTAGGCCGCCTGTGCTCCCAAGAGGTGGCATTTATTATGCAGTGCGTCGTTTCGCCTGATTATCACATCAACACTAAGTGCATTTACTTGCTTTCAAAGTCTCGTAGGAGGCGTTTCACGCTCTCGGGGATGATGGCAGAAGAGGCTTGACTGCGGCTGTAGCCAGACATAACGGTGCGACAGACGGCCATTGGAGGTTCATCGGGGAGCGGAATGCCGTTGGCATCGGTGAGAACGATGGCCTGCGAGAAATCAAGACTCTTATTACCAAAGCGCGAGATGGTGGATGTAACGGCTATTCGGTCGTCAAAATGCACCTGACGCTTGAAATCAACATCGATATGCACAATCATGATGGTGAAATCGTGGGCATAGAGGTCAAGGCCTGCCTCGCGGAAGAAGTGCTCTTTGCCGAGGTCAAAAAACTCGAGATAGATGGCATTATTGAGATGCCCCATCATATCTATATCATTGAAACGCAGTTGTAAAGGAAGTGTGTGCATTTATTCAGTTTTTTTTAGATTCTATCGGAACAACAGGTATGTAGAGAGTTTCTGTTATCTACTATTTACAGGCTAACTCTACATGTATTTTAAGAAGGTATATTCTAAAGATTTAGTTTAATATGCAACCCTCTACGGGGTTGAAATATGAGGTTATTAGTTGTTTTCTATCAATTTGCAACTCCTACGGAGTTTTTTTTAGGTTATCAGAAATCATTTTTTATGATTTCTTCAAGGAGAAGAAGTATTCGAGACCTCCTTCGGCGCGGTTCTTGGCATAGATGTCGCCACCGTGGAAGAGTACTGCATGCTTGACAATGGAGAGTCCAAGCCCCGTACCACCGTTCTTGCGGCTGCGCCCTTGGTCAATGCGGAGGAAGCGGTCGAAGAGCTTAGGAAGGTAGGTGCTATCGACACCGCAGCCAGTATCGTAGAAATGGATATAATAGCAGTCGTCGTCCTCGCGGTAAGTCTCAATGCCTATCGTAACGGCCGAGCCCGCATAGGCGATAGTATTCTCCACCAGATTGCGAAAGATAGAATAGAGCAGGCTGCGATTGCCACATACCATCATGTCGTCTGGCAATGTGTCGGCAACGGTAATCTGCAGGGCTGCGATACGGTCGGCGAGGTCGCGCAGGACCTCACTGACGACATCGGAGACAGACACCTCGCCACGAGGGAATAGTTCAGCAGACTCCTCAAGCTTGTTGATTAACGACACATCACGAATAAGGTCGGAGAGCCGCAATGCCTGACTGTTGCAACGTTCGAGGAAATAGCGTTGTTGCTCGGCGCTAACAGGCTTATCACCAAGAAGAATCTCAAGATAGCCGAGTATGCTGCTAACAGGCGTTTTGAGCTCGTGGGCAATGTTGTTAGTCATCTCCTGCTTCAGTTGCTGGTTGCGTTGCTGTTCAAGAATTATCTGCTGCTTCTGCAGCTCAGTCTCTTCAGCGAGTTGGCGCATCTGCTGTGCCGTCTTGCGCCGCCTGAAAATTAGGAGCAAAAGAACGACGACAAAAAAAATGGATGAAACGATAATGTATTCAGACATATTGTGAAATAAGGATTGACAACATTTGCAGAATAAAAAATTATTGGAAAATGTAGCCGAAGCCAGAACGATTGGCGAGCCGTGCCCCTAAGTGACCAAGCTTGCGACGAAGGCGAGCGATATGCACATCAACACTACGGTCGCCAACGCACACCTCGTCGCCCCATACATCAGCCATAATCTGCTCGCGCGAGAGATGCTGTCCCCTATTGCGAAGCAAGAGAAGAAGTATAAGATACTCCTTTTTTGTAAGCGGCAAGCGCACGCCATCCTGATAGACCGACTCTTCTGTCGGCACAAGACGCAGACCATCGACTTCGATAATCGCACTGCTGCTGACAGCCGCAGTACGTCGCAACACGGCATTGACGCGAGCAAGGACCGTAGCGGCAGAGAACGGTTTATAGATATAGTCGTCGGCACCGGAGCTGAAGCCCTCCAACTGATTGTCATCTCCCACGAGGGCCGTAAGGAAGATGATAGGCGTTGTGTCGCCACCTTCACGCAGCTGCTTCGCCATCTCAAAACCAGACATAGCATCCATCATCACGTCGAGCAAAATCAAATCAAACGACACACCCGAAGTCAAGAGAGTTAGCGCCTCTTCGGCGCTGTTGCAGGTAGCAACATCGAATCCAGCCCCCTCAAGATTGAAACGCAGGATGTCGCAAATGTCCTGCTCATCATCGACAACAAGAATACGAGACATATTAGGTTGGGAATAATGAAGTGAAAGACGATGAACAATTAGTATTTTTTCCGTGAAACAGTGATTAGAAGAGAGATATGATATTACCTATACTGCGAAAGGGGCACGACATTAAACCTATAAAACGTTTTACAATAAAAAAAGGAAGCTTTCGTGCTTCCTTTTTCTTGTGGCATCGACTGGAATTGAACCAGTGACACAAGGATTTTCAGTCATCTG
>JAFSPS010000024.1 GCA_017451385.1 Bacteroidales bacterium | reverse complement strand
GTCCTCTGCTCTACCAACTGAGCTACGACGCCATCGATTTTCTCGTCTGAAATCGGATGCAAAGGTACGCTTTTTTCCGTTACCCACCAAATTTATTTTGCATCTTTTTCTTTTTCATCTGATTTTAAGGACTTTTTATTCATAAAATAAGCCAAAATGATAATCCAAAAGACACCAATGGTGATGGCGGCATCGGCAAAATTGAATATAGCATTGAAGAAAACAAAATGCTGTCCGCCCCATATAGGCAGCCATGAGGGCAGTACCGTATCGACCAATGGGAAATAGAACATATCGACCACACGACCATGAAGGAACGGGGCATATCCGCCCTCCGGCGGGAAGAGCTGCGCCACATGATAGTAGCTCTCATCGAAAATGAGACCATAGAAGGCACAGTCTATCAAATTGCCCACGGCACCGGCAAAGATGAGCGAGAGCGAGATAGACATGCCCACACTGGACTTGTCTTTCCTTACCTGCACAAGCAAATACCACATAATGGCTGCTGAAGCGATAAGGCGGAAGAGCGACAACAGCAACTTGCCTACCCAACCGCCGAAGGACATGCCGAAAGCCATGCCCTCGTTCTCTACAAAAAGAATTTGAAACCAAGAGCCAAACACGGGTATGCTCTCGCCTATCTGCATGTTTGTCTTGACAAGGATTTTGATAATCTGGTCGATAATAATGACGCCAACGGTGATGGCGGCAATGAGGATGTAGTGTTTTTTGCGTGTCATTGTGAGCCAGAAGTAAATGATAGAAAATAATCTGTCTGTTTAAAAATGAAACTAACTGGTCAGCTGTCTGGATGCTCTATCTGCTGGACAAGCTCGTCGTACCATGCAGTGCCGAATTTGCGAATGAGAGGTTCTTTGAGGTACCTATAAAGCGGCACGCCCTGACTATTGCCCTCCTCAACAGCACAATGGCAGATGTCCCACCGATGATAGTTGACAGCTTGGAAGGTACCGTAGTTTTCGATGCGCAGCGGATACAGGTGGCAGGAGACCGGCTTGCGAAACGACGTCTTGCCATCAAGAAAGGCACGTTCTATGGCGCAGTAGGCGCAACCATCGTCGCCCCAGCATACGAAAGCACACTCGCGACCATTCACAAGGGGTGTGCCCAAATCGCCTTCGGCATCGACAACCGAAACTCCCACGGCATCAACGGCAGCGCGTCCAGACTCGGTCATGTAGGGACGCACGACAGGCAGGGCCTCGCGCAGGATGGCGACCTCATCGGCTTCAAGAGGTGCACCGCTATCGCCCTCTACACAGCAAGCCCCTTTACACCGTTGTAGTGCACAGGAGAAGCATCGGTCGGCTATATCGTCAGAGACTATGGCAGATTGAACAATAATCATCGTTTTAGTGTTTGAGAGAAAAAAAATAGTCAGAGATGTAAGTATCTATTTCAGCACATTGATAATCTTGTCGGCCAGAACAGCTGCAAGTTTGTATTTAGACTCCACCGTCCACCCCGCCACATGCGGCGAGAGCACTGTGTGAGGAGAGTGCAGCAGATAGTCGAAATCGGCAGGCAGCGCGGCGAGGTCGAGGCCATCCTTTGACATATTCTCATACTCAATAACATCGAGTGCAGCTCCCAACACCTTGCCGCGCTGCATGGCATCGACCAAGTCGAGCGTGCTGACGACGGCACCGCGCGAAGTATTGAGCAAATATATGGGGTTGGCAAAAGACGAGAAGAAAGAGCTGTCGGCCATGTGGCGCGTCTCGTCGGTGAGCGGCACATGGAAGCTGACGATATCAGCCTCGCGTTGCAGGGCACACAGCGATACCTCCTCGACATGGTCTGGAGCGTAGCATCGCTTATACTTATCATAGGCAAGGATGCGGCATCCGAAGCCCGACAAGCATCGTGCGAAGGATGACCCCATATTGCCAAAGCCTATGATGCCCACCGTGCGTCCACACAGCTCCACACCGCGATTGGCCTCGCGTTGCCACATACCACGACGCACCTCGGCATCGGCACGAGCAATATTGTCCATCAATGAGAGCAGCAAGCCCACGGCATGCTCTCCCACCGCCTGACGGTTGCCCTCTGGCGAATTGAGGCATCTTATTCCTCGCTGCTCGGCATAATCCACATCTATCGTCTCCATGCCAGCCCCCACACGAGCTATGCAACGCAGGCGGTGACAGTGGTCAATGAAAGCACGGTCTATGACGACCTTGCTACGTACAACAATAGCATCATAGCCATCCACAACAGAGACGAGACCGTCATAGTCGAGAGAGCAATCAATATCTACATCGAAGCCAGCCTCACGCAGACGCTGCTGGAGGACCTCGTGCGTATCATCGGTCAAAAGTATTCTTTTCAAAGTAATGGTTTTAGCTGGGTTGTAGTTGAAAAAAAGTTATTAGATACAGGGTATTGTTATTCTTGTGCGACGTCGGCAGCCTTTTTGTCTTTATCCACCTCATCGTCGTCGGCAGCCTCAAGTTCCTCATTGTCGAGCGAGAACGACTCCTCGTGTTTTTGCCTGCCTTCGCGAATTGTCTCGCCTACGATAATACCCGTAGGCACCGCTATGACGGAATAGCCGAGCAGCATGACTAAGGCGGACACAAACTGCCCCACGGGCGTCACGGGGGCGATGTCGCCATAGCCCACGGTGGTGATGGTTACGATAGCCCAGTATATGCCGCGCGGGATGCTCGAGATAGCAGGATTGCGGTCGCCCTCAATGGCAAAAATGAGAGTGCCAAGGATGACAGCCCCGATGACAACAATAAGCATAAAAATCATAATGCGTATAGCACTACGCTTTAATGTATTGAGCAGGAAACGGCTCTCGTTGAGGAAGCTACGCATGCGGAAGATGCGAAAGAGGCGTAGCACACGCAAAAGGCGCAACACCGTGAGAGCCTGCGCACCCGGGAAAAAAAGGCTGAGGTAGGATGGGAAGATAGAGAGAATATCGATAACGCCATAGAACGATGTAACATACTTGCGCGGATTTTTCAAGCAGTAGATACGCAGATAGAATTCAAATGTGAAAAGGATGGTGAACCCCCACTCAAGCACCTTCATCAGCCAATAGGAGAAAGGCTTAGCCTCGGCACCGCGTGTGAGCGTTGTGTTGCCGAGCATGCTGTCCACCATAAGCAGGACGATATTGAGCGCAATAAGGATAAGCAACCATACGTCAAAACGCTTGCCGGCAGGGGTGTCCGAGCGGAAAATGATAGTATGTATGTCGCGCTTAGAGAGGTCGCGATAGTGCTTAGGCAGCAGACAGTCGAAGACAATGCGGTGCATCACCTCGCCGATAGCGGCCAAGATGCGTCGCAGCAACCCACGATAGTCAAACTTGCGTAGTCGTTCTGTTAATTTCATTATCTTTTCGACTTATAATATAAGACATTGGCTTTATGGTGCTGGAAGCACTCCCGAGCCACACGCAGGATATCGACCGGCGTAACTTTGCGGTATTCGAGAGGTTCGTCGTTGACCCAGTGCAGATGCCCCAACGACTCGAAGAGGCATAAGTTGGCAGCACGGTCTGGCACACTATACTGGGAGAAAGCAAATGTGGACTCAAACTTGTTGACCACCTTGCCCAGCTCATACTCGCCCACTCCATTGGCCGTCAAGTCGTCCAAAACGCGCCATACGGCAGTCTCCGCCTCTTCCAAAGTCACGCCGTCGGCTGGCTTGCCCTGCACCACCATCAGCCCAGCATCGAGACTGCCCATGATGTAAGCATTGACCTCGTCGAAAATGCTGTCATCCTTAACGAGCTTGTTATACATACGCGACGAGTCGCCATTGCTCAGCACGTCACTCACAAGGTCATAGACCACAAAATCGGGATGCAGACGATGGCACATGGGGAACGCCATCATCAGCATATCGTAAGGCACATCGCGCTCTACCGTCAGCCGCCGTTCGCTGGTCTGCTCTGGCTCAATGGGGAGGATACACTGGTCGCGACGGCGACTATTTGCTATCACACCATAGAGCTCTTCGGCCATAGCGAGCGTCTCCCTCACATTGATGTCGCCAGCCACGGCAACGATAGCATTAGCCGGATAATAATGCTTGGCAAAGAACTCGCGCTCGTCGTCCACGGTAGCCTCACGCACATGACGTATGTCGGCTCCTATGGTGCACCAGCGATAAGGATGCACCTTATAGCACAAAGGACGCATCAGCATCCACTTGTCGCCGTAAGGCTGGTTAGTGAACCGCTGGTTGTATTCCTCCTCCACCACCTGCCGCTGCACTGCCAGCACACGCTCGGAGAAATCAAGCCCCGCCATGCGGTCTGCCTCGATGGTAAGCATCTGGCGGAGAAACTTGGCAGGAGCCGTCACATAATAGTTGGTGCTGTCGTTGGACGTGGAGGCATTGCTCTCGCCTCCTATACTGTTGACTACAGCATCGTAGTCCGGCACATGCGGCGTGCCGCCAAACATCAGATGTTCAAACAGATGGGCGAAGCCCGTGCGCTGCGGGTCCTCGTTGCGAGCCCCAACGCAATAGAGCGTATTGACCGTGACGAGAGGCGTTGCATGGTCCTCATGCAGCAGGAGTGTAAGCCCGTTGGCAAGCGTATGTTTTTCGTATGATATCACCTTGGTCGTCAGAATAATGATAAGACAAATAAAAGAGCAAAGGTACGGAAAAAAAACATATAGAAAATAAGAAAAGAGACAATGACTACAAAATATTGGTCAAACATCGTACAAATGCTATTCAATCGGCATTTGTACGACAAAAGAATAACGCCGTTGCTGGACAGACTACTTACCTCAATATTCGGAAGACATGTAGGACATCTACAAAATAGCGCACCACCTTTTATCCATCAGCAAGACAGCCAACGACCACCCTTCTCGACACCTCACCCACAAAAAAAAGTGAATTAAGAACATTTTTTTTGTCAATCAGATAAAAACACTATATTTGCAAACATTAAAGATATAGAATTATTGCCCACCTACGGCAACACACCAAACGAACAATCATAATCTCAACACCTTACATTAGCATCACCGTCAAGTCTTACGATTTGACACATACAATAGCCCTGCCATAAACAGGTCATTAACTACTATCAGCATGAAAGACACAGATAAAAAAGTCATACTAATCACCGGAGCCTCGTCGGGCATTGGCGAGGTGGCGGCACTCCGTCTTCTGGGACGCGGATGCGTGGTGTACGCCGCAGCAAGACGAATGGAGCGTATGAGCGACCTTGCCGCCGCAGGAGCACATCTGCTATCAATGGATGTTACTGATGAGGAGACCATGCGACTTGGAGTGGAGCGCATCATGCAGGAGCAGGGACGCATCGACGTGCTGGTGAACAATGCAGGATATGGCTCGTATGGCGCAGTGGAATGTGTGCCTATCGACGAAGCACGCCGACAGATGGAGGTCAACGTGTTCGGTCTGGCAAGTCTGACGCAGATGGTCATACCGCACATGAGGCAACAAGGATTCGGACGCATCATCAACGTGGCATCAATAGCAGGACATTTCAATGAGCCACGCGGCGGGTGGTATCATGCCACCAAGCACGCCGTTGTGGCGCTGAGCGACAGTATGCGCATGGAACTCAAACCGTTCAACATAAAGGTTGTCCTCATCGAACCCGGCATGATAGCCTCGGAATGGGCAGACATTGCCATGCAGCACCTCGAAGGCATATCGGCAGGCACGCCCTACGAGACATCGGCAAAACGCCAGTCGGCATTCTTCCGCACAGGCTACAGCAAGTTTGCCACCCCTGCCGACCGTGTGGGTCGCTCTATTGAGAAGGCATCGCTGTCCCGCTGTCCACGCGTGCGCTACCGTGATGGTTTCGGCTCCACGATGTTCCCACTCCTGCACTCGCTCCTGCCTACACGCTGGTTCGACGCTGCGGTGTGCAGCATGATGAACTGACGCGCTGGGATGCCTGCTACCGTCATATAGTACCGAGTTGAATTACAAACATTTTTCTTCTTTTTGTCTGATTTATAAATGCTGTATGATTGTTGATTATCAGAATAATATCATGTAAAAGTTGCAGGTTTTGAAAATAAAACATATTTTTGCACTTTATTAACCAATAAAACAACCACTTGAAATGAAACGCCTAACATTTTTCCTTGCCGTTGCCGCTTTTGCCTTCGGCATGATGACATTCACCTCGTGCGAGAAAGAGGAGAATGCTGCGAATAACAACACCCCTTCGCAGAATGACACCATTCCGCATAATCCGAGTGACACTATCCCGCAGAATCCACAGGATAGCATTCCACAAAACCCACAGGACAGCATTCCGCAGAATCCGCAGGACACGCTTCCTCCTGACCCAGGTCCACAGCCTCCTGCACCTCAAAATAACGTGCCCGACGGTCTGCTTGGCACTTGGAAAATGCATACCGAAAACGATTCCTACACTTACATCATAACCCGCGAAAGCCTGACGGTTATACTGGCTAACAACTTCAAGAGGGTATTTAATTATACCTACAACGACGGCAAGGTCAATGGCAAGATTACCGAGTCCTACACTTGGGAATATAATCATTGGGCCACCTACGAAGGTGAAGACCCCGACTCGCTCGTCAGTTACATCATCAATCTGATGGACAACAACAATGTGCTGGCACTGACCTATATCGACACCCCTAATCCTGAATGGGACGAGAATTTCGACCCCTACGAGGAGATAGCGATGACGCTCTACCGCGAAGGTGCCACCATCACATCCGATGTCAATTCCATACAGGGTATGTGGTACTGGTATATGTACCACACAAATAACACGATGGTCCGCGTGGCTGTGTATTTTGAAGGCAGCAATGTAACACTCTATGTCCCCGTTTGGGACATGGGGTCTAAGTACACCGGCACCTATACCTACGCCAATGGCGTTCTCCATATGGTGCTTGACAAGTTCTACCAGTATGCAGGTGCAGAGTTTGACGATGCTCATCCCGAAACAGCCGTCTATGCAGAACCCGACCCCAACGACCCCTATGCAAATCGCGGCACTCTGACTGGCGAACTGGATATGCCCTTCTTTGCCAGCGGACAGCGCGCCTACGGCATCTTCGCCAACCTCTCGATGATGCTCTATAAGCAATAATCTCAACAAAAAAACATACATAATATCTGGCGGGGAGTGCTACAATGTAGCGGTCCCCGCCAGTTTGATATTACAAACCATTCTCACGATAGGCGCGCGGAGAAATACCCTTCATGCGCGAGAAGAACTTGCTGAAAGAGGCTACATCGGCAAAATGAAGACGAGCAGCAATCTGCGATATAGTCATAGGTGCCGTCCGCAGCAAGAACGATGCCTCCATAATGAGAAACTGGTTGACATAATCAACGACTGTGCGCCCTGCCACCTGACGGACAATCTTTGAAAGATAGACAGGCGAAATATTGAGTGCCGACGCATAGAATTTTATGCCGTGGTGCTCGGCGAAATGACGAGGCAGCAGATGCAGAAAACTAATAAATATCTCCTCAATGCGCTGAGGAACAGTCCTATGACGGATTGTCTTATCCTGCACATTCTGCAAATCGAGCAGGAATACGGCATAGAGCATACGCAGTATCTCTGCCTTATATGTGTGGTCGGAATGAAGATAGGCTGTTATCTCACGCATCCTGCTGTGCATACGCATAGCCTCGTCGCTGCTCAGCATAATTTTAGGCTCATGAAGCTGCACGATAGGCATATAGGCTATATGCACCAGGTCATGCACAGATGGGTTCTCAAAAGTCACACTCTCGTCAGCCAGAAGGCAGACACCTTCATAATCTGCCGAAGCATCCAAAATGGTCACCGACAAGCCCGGGGAATAGATATATAGGTCGTTGGGGCACAGAGTCAATTCGCGACCGTTATAGACAATAGTGAGACATCCTCTGGTGACCAAAGTAAAAGAATAAGCCGCCATAAAGCCATGTGTCTCGTTGGCTCGAAATGTAACCTCGGAATTAGTCAGGTTACAATATATTTTGCCATCCCAATGCTCCACAGGGTCAGCACCATGCATTTTTATCCAAGCTTCTCGAAGTGTGTACATAAGTCAAGTAGTGAGAACGACAATGAATTACAAATAAAGATATACATACTATCTATCAAATTAAAACATTCGCCAATCGGCGAATCAAGTTAATCTAATAGTGAATTGCATAAAAGAAACATCTAATTATACTACAATACACTGAAAAATACTTCATATCCATTGAATCATGTTTTGCAGAACGCTATTTATGAAATACAAAGATACAAATTTTGGGCGTAATAGTCATTTTGCAGGCTGAAATTTGCAAGTTTTGTACTAATAGTCAAATTGCAGGTTCGAATTTTGGGCGGACGATTGCATAGTCTAAAAACATTGTGTAGTTTTGTCGCGCAGTTCGAAGCATAGCGGAGCTC
>JAFSPS010000023.1 GCA_017451385.1 Bacteroidales bacterium | reverse complement strand
GGGGCATGAGGTGCAGAGTATGTCGCTTGTGACGCACTATTTTAATGGCAGGGATGGGATGCCGAGTTTATCCCTTACGGCGAGTTCGTTGCGCGCCATATTCAACTCTGCTGTTATAGAGCCTGACTATCAGGGCTATGGAGTGTCCGAGGGCTATCCCTACTGTGGTTTCTCGTTTGCTATAGAGGGACGTCAGGCTGCTGACTGCCTTTTCGCCGCGATGGAGGTGATGCGTCAGCATGGCGTGACCCTTGCCGCCAACGGCTACACCACCAACTGGGGTTATTCGATAGGTGCGCCGGCAGCAGTATCCTTTGCCCGCTACTATGACGAGCAGATGACGCGCGAGCAGCGGGCCGCAATACGTCTCAAATCGACCTTCGCCGGCGGCGGCCCCATGTTGCTGGACCGTCTTATAGAGGCCTACGACAGCGACTTGGACATCGATGCTTCGTTGGCACACTATGTCTTCCCGATGTTGGTAGCATTGCCACAACAACTCTTTGCCCCTTATACCCTTGCGGAACTTGCACCGGAATGGATGCAGACCTACATGATAGAAGACGAGGGCATAGAATACAGCTTCTATGAGCTTTCGACAAAGAAGAAGGGTTCGCTCCCCAATCCGGAGGAATATGACGATACGAAGCTCTACAATCATTTCTCTTCGGAGATGACCATGGAGGACGGACACCTCAACTACAGTAATGCGAAGACGCAGTTGTTGCTGAAGGTTTTGCACCAGCAGAGTGATTGGGGTAACTGGATTCCGAGGACAAAAATCTATATGTCGCACTGCGCTACGGATAACCATATGCCCTACAGTCAGGACAAGGAGTTCTATGATATGAAGAAGAGCAGCGGCAATCTCTATTGGAAAGGGATTGAAGCGCCGCTGACCTCGCTGGTCTATGTTGACGACAAGCACAGTGCTGCCACTATGGATGCAACGTTGAGAATAGCCACGATTGAAGACCCCGAGGCAGCTTGGAAATCGGCTAAATAGTGAAATAATACACGAAAAAAATAAAAAAACATGAAAAAACTAACTCTATTATTCGGCGTAATGCTGATGGCGTTCTGTGTGGCGTGCAGCAAAGACGACAACAATGAACCTGAGAGTGCGCAAAATGTCGTGCCAGAGCAGAATCTGGTATCTATCACGGGTCGCAGGACCTATGAGGCTAAGGAATTGCCAGAGCTTGTGGCTTACAGTAATTTGGCAAAATTCTATTTTGGAGATGAAACGGCGTTAAAGATTTTTAAGACGGCCATCGGCGTCATCCGCAATAATAGACTCTATGCATTAGATACCGTTTTTGCTAACAGTAAAAGCCTCATAGGCTATAAACGCGACTGGCACGTGGAGAGCTATTCGTTCACCTACAATAGTACCTCTGCCAAGGGCGAGCCCATAGTGCTGTCTGGCCGCGTGAGTTTTCCCACCTACAAAAATGGTACTGGGAATGAGGTCGCCAGCTTGTCGCTGTATACCCATTTCCTGCTTCATGAACACAATCAGGCGCCTACCATTGACGACCCGTCACCGTTAGTCATGCGTGTGCTATATAACTCCGCCGTCGTAGAGCCGGACTTTGAGGGTTACGGTCTGACGAAGGATGTCCCCTTCCCCGGCTTCAGCTATGAAGCGCAGGGCATACAGATGATAGATTGTGCGCGTGCTGCCTTGCAGGTGATGCGTAGTCGCGGTGTGACCCTTGCCGCCGATGGTTACAGCACGGCATGGGGCAACTCGTTGGCAACGCCGGGCGTTATAGGGCTGCTGAAGGTTTACGATACGCGCACCACGCAGGCAGTGCGTGACCAGATACGTCTTAAATCGGCCTATACGGGATGTGGACCACTGATTTTCACCGAACTCTTGAAATACTATGACGAGCATCCTGAATATGACTGTGAGGGATTGATATACCTGCCTACATTCTTTTCTGCTCTGCCCCAGTCCATATTTGGTGGTTACGAGCTCAAAGACTTCTTTGCCGACTGGATGCAGGACTATATGGTTGAAGCAGAGGGAGGCGAAGAGATGTCGTATTTCGAAGGACTGGTGAAGCATAAGATGGTGTGGAATTTGGATTTACCAGATAGTGTCAGTTCGCATGGTGTCAGCAACTTCCTTGCTGCCGATATGTGTACCGCAGAGGGTCACATGAATTACGACAGTGAGAAGGTGAAGATATTGCTCAAGGTGATGGACGAATTGTGCAACTGGGGCGATTGGACGCCCAAGGAGGATACCTATCTGGTGCATTGTCCGGAGGACAATTTCATCCCATACGTTTCTTCAAGAACTTTCTATGATGAGCGTTCTTCATCTGGCAAGCTGCATTTTAAGAATGTGAGTACGGGAGTGTTTGAGTCGGTATTTCGTCCTCATGCAGCATCCACAGCAGTGTCTCTTTTCTTGTCAATGATGCACGAAGACCCTGCCTCGGCTTTTAAGTACACCTTGTAGAACACGCGCCGAGGTTGTTATGTAAGAAGCTTAATGCAGTTGAGCAACCGAGAGGACGTATAACTATTCAAAAACAATAGCTTGATGACTGATAATACAAATCAAATGAAGCCCTCGCAAGAGCAGGTATGGAAGAAATACTATTCTGAAGGCTTCCAAGAGATACTGGACCAGCCGCTGCCGGAAGGGACTATCTGGAGCGGCCTGATAGAGCCGGCACTGCATACTACTGGTGCCACTAATGACGCTTTCGTCTATTTCGGCAATCATATAAGCCGACCGAAACTGATAGAGGAAGTTGATACATGTGCACGCATGCTGAAGGGCATGGGGCTCAAGGAGGGCGATGAGATAATGCTCTTTGCTCCACTGATGCCTGAGTCGATGTATCTCGTTTTTGCTGCTGACAAGACCGGCATCACTATCATTATGCCCAACCTCTCTGCCAGCCATGAGTCGTTAGGACACTCGATGGACAAGTCGAGGGTTGCCTTTGTCTTTGACGGTATGGAACCAATGCTCTCGGACATCCTTGCGAGGACGCAGTTCGAGCATGTGGTATTGCTTTCTGTCACACGTTCGATGGCAGTGCCGCTGAGCTGGATGCTGGGTGCTGCCAACTGGCTGAAGACAAAAAAGGTGCGCAATCGTAGCGCTAAGTATATCACGTACGACAACGCTATAAAACGCTATGGCAGCTACAACGGAAATATTGTTGCGCCGCGTCGTGACGACCATGTGGCAATGATTTTTGCCTCAGGAGGCACGACCGCCAAAGGGACAGCCAAGCAGATAGGCGTTGGCGACAAGGCCATGCTCAGCATGTTCCGTTCCGCATTGGCGTTTAACCTGACGAACAATCCGTTCTGTGAGAACACGCGGTCGTTCTCGTTGGTGCCCCCCTTTGTGTGCACGGGTCTTTTCGCACTTGTCTTGGCTCCGCTGTATAGAGGCATGACGGTATATTTGGACCCACGCCTCGACCAGAAGCATTTCAATGAGGGGATGTTTAAGATACGTCCGCAAATCACTCTCGTGTCCGGATGCTTGTGGGCAGGCTTTTTCCGTGAGGTGGAGAAGAGAAACAAAGCAGGCAAGAAAGTGGACCTCAGCTATTTCACGCTACCTATCATGGGTGGTGAGGGCTGCATCCCCGAAACGCTTACGTGGATGGACGAGCTGGCCTACGCCAATGGTGCATCGGTGGGCATCGTGTCGGGCTACGGCATGAGCGAGACATTCTCAGTGATGACGGTGGACCATAGGCCCGGCGTGCGTAAGGACCACAGCGTCAAGCGTGCTATAAGTGTTGGCTATCCTTTCCCCGGTTTCACGGTAGGCATCTTTGACGATGAGGGCAACGAGCTGCCCTACGGGCAATGTGGCGAGTTGAGATGCAAGACGCCGACCATGATGACGTGCTATCTGAATAATCCGGAGTTGACGCAGCAGGTGATAGGTGACGGATGGATACATAGTGGCGATATGGCCGAGATGAGTCCCGACGGGCTTGTCTATCTCTATGGTCGTAAGCATGAGCATGTGGTGTCGCCCAGTGGAGAACGGGTGTACCTCTTTGATATAGCAAACACAATGCGTCAGGACCGCGATGTCAGGGACTCTCTGGTTCTCTTGGCAGGCGACCATGCCAACCAGCATGTCGTGGCGCATCTTATTCTTGAGGAGCATGCACAGGCTAACGCGTTGCAGGTGCTGCAGCGTCTTGACGAAGAGAGCCGTACCTATCTGCCAGAAGGTATTGCCATAAGTGGTTATCAGATACATACGGGTATCTTCAAGGTGAGTTTCATCACAAAGACCGACCGTGGCTACTACGGCAATATCCTCACGGGCTACTGCTTGCCGAGGAATGGCGAGATGAAGCCTGTAAACTTTGATAATTAACACTATGAGACAGCTCTGATTTTGTGAATCCCATAAGGTTTTGTATCTTTGCAAGATGAATGAGATGTCGAAATAATGAGTTGAATTATAAAAAAAATAATATCATGTCATGAATAGTAAAAACATTATGCGCATTGCTGTCGTGAGCCTCTTGGCACTGGGAGCGACGGCATGTGGTAAAGACAAGGACGAAAACAATCAGTCGTCCGAAAACGGAGAGAATACTCCAAAAGTTGAAATCCTTGACAGTCGTGAGTTGAGCTACGAGGAGATGGTCAACGGGATGTTCGACAGCGAAATATATGGCGAAGACCCTGAAGGCAACAACGGCGATGAGGAGAATGTGTTTGCCGACATGATGGCTCAAATAAAGGATGGTTTTAAGGATGATGTGGCTGATGCCCTCGAAGAGGAAGGCGGCAGCAATGGTCTGTTTTGGGATGACTACACCAGCGAGGTGCTTACCATAAAATATACCACGGTGGATGCCCTTGGCAACCCCTTGGAACTGTCTGGCACGCTGAGCGTCGGTAAAATCAACGGCAAGTATATGAAGGTAAAGAACCTCATGCTGCACACGCATCCCACGGCATTTGATGAGGATATGCTGGATATGGTTGATTTTAGCTGTCGCACAGCCGATGGTCTTGCCGTCCTCGCCCCCCACTACGAGGGTTTCGGCATCACAGCGGCACGTAAGCAAACCTACCTCTGCCAGAAGCTGATAGGTCGTCAGTGTGCCGATATGATTCCTGCCGCTATAGAGGTCTTGAACTCGCTCGGCATAGAGGTGGCTGACGACATGGGGACTTACATTGTCGGCTATTCGCAGGGAGGCGGCAACGCCCTTGCTACGGCACGCTACCTGCAGGAGGAGGCTCCTGCCGCCTTGCGTACCATGGCTAATGTCAAGAAGGTCAATGCCGGCGCTGGACCCTACGACCCCTACGCCACGTTCCAGCATTGGCTTGCTACGGACAAGGTGAGCATGTCGGTGGTGTTGCCGATGGTTATCAGCGGTCTGATGCAAGGTCATCCCGATATCATGGCAGGCATAAAACTTACCGACTATTTCTCCGAACAGTACCTCTCTACGGGCATCGTGCAGGCTATTGAAAACAACACGGTGAACCAGCTTGGATTGGGTGCTGTGGCTGTTGATGGCAAAGACGAATTGAAGTCTATCAATCTGGGCGGTTCTGGCATAATGATGTATTGGATGCGCTTCAGCGGCATCATGAGCGACGAGGTAAAGGACGAGAATTCTCACATCCGTAAGGCTTTAGAGGAGGCCCTCAAGGCAGAAGTCGTCACGGATTGGACTCCCCAATTCCCCGTGGAGTTTTTTACCTCTAAGACTGACAACGTTATCCCAGTTGATGCCAATGCACGTGCTACCTATAACAAGTTCTTGGCAGCAGGTGCCAATGTAACGCTGGAAGAGAATAGTTTGGCATCTGACCATATCCTTGCTCAGATGGCTTGGATGCTGCGTATCAACGTCCAGAAGGCATACAAATAGTATATTAGAAAAAAAGACAGGCGATGCCTGCGGAAACATCGCCTGTCTTCAAAGTTTTAATTGTTCCGCTATCAGAGATTTAACGGTAAAAGAATGAAGAGAACCATATTATTTGCAGCGCTTTTGTTGTTTGTTGGCAATCCGTTATGTATGAAGGCGCAAGAGAGTGCATCGACCAAGGATGCCGTCATGGTGTTAGACCGTCATGTGTTGAGTCTCGACAGTTGTGTGCAGATGGCTCTGCGATGCAACAAGTCGGTGCAGGCTGCCCACCATCAGGCTAACAAATATTCCTATACGCGTGAGGCATTGAGGGCCAATTTTTTCCCCAATATCAAGTTGACGGTAGCCGATGTGTATAGCACTATTGATGGTTCATCGACAGTGAATATGTCAACACCCGTGGCGCAGTTTACAGCGCAGCAGTTGCATGATGCCGTACCTTTTCTTGTCAGGGAGACTTTCCAGCGGCGTATCGCCGAGCAGCTTGCGGCGAAACTGGAGCCGTTAGATCCAGATATTGATTTCAAGGCAAAAAATATTTTTTCTGCCGCGCTCACGTTGGAGCAGCCCATCTATGCCGGAGGCAAGATTGTGGCAGCCCACCGCATGGGCAAGATAGGCGAAGAGATGGCAGCCAAGGGCGAACAACTGTCGCGCGAAGAGATAGTTGTCGCAGTATATGAGGGTTATCAGCTGCTCGTCAAGGCTAAAGAGATGAAGATGGTGGCAGACCGCTACGACTCGCTGCTCACGCAGCTCTCCAACGATGTGTCGAGTGCTGTGAAGCATGGCATGGCCAGCCACAACGATGAGCTGAAGGTGAAGGTGAAGAAGAATGATGCGGAACTGAAAGTGCGTCAGGCTGAGAATGGCATACGTCTGGCACGCATGAATCTATGCCAACTGGTGGGGCTTCCGCTTACCGCAGTCATAGATGTGGAGGCTGCCGATGATGCCGATTTCGTGGCATCCCTCGGCATGGAGACCTCCACAGCCGAATGTCTCGTGGAGAACCGCACGGACTACCAGATACTTGACCTCAAACGCCAGCTGGCGGAGCAGAAGGTGAATCTGGAACGTGCCGAGTTTATGCCTCAGCTGGGGCTCTTGGTGCAGGGCGGTGTGATAGACGGTATTGAGCTGGTGGGTAATAAGTTGTTCAACCACAAGCCGTTCCTCAATATAGGTGCTGTGCTCAGCGTGCCAATCTTCCATGCTTGTGAAGGCCGCAATAAGATACGTGCTGCCAAGGAGGAAGCCGAGCAGGAGCGTATGGAGCAGCAGAACTATGTGGAGAAGATGAATCTCGAGCTGCAACAGCATGCAAATGAAGTGGACGAGGCTGTGCTCGAGATGACGATGCACAAACGCAATCTGGAGCAGTGTGAAGAAAATCTGCGCATAAGCCGCAAATCGTATGAGGTAGGCATGGAGCCGTTGAGCGACCTGCTGACGGCGCAGCTAATGTGGCAACAGTCATACGCCGAGTTGGTGGAAGCCAGATATCAGGTGAAAATCAAGATGACGCGATGGCGCAAGGCGGCAGGACAGATATCTTTTTAGTGTGAAGGAAGATGGGCGTCTTGAAGAGGACAACAAAAAGGATTGCAGACAAAAGAACAGGTCGTAGAGGGAAGAACCTCGAATAATCTGAGGCTGAAACAACAGCGTGCTACAAATGAGTTATAGCCGTAATAGTATGTCAATTGTGAGATACGAGACCATATTGCGTATAGTGTTGCTATGTGTTGTCATAGCGATGACATCATGCAAGAAGGAATCGGATGAGCAGTTGAGCGCCAATGGATGTAACGAGGTGACTGTAATGATGTCTGTCAATGCGTTGGGCGATAGGAATATCAATGATAAAATATACGAAGGCATATCTTTTGTTAAGGAGAGATATGTGGAGGACAGCAGTGTTATTGTTCGTGTCCTTGTGCCGAGGAGTATGCAGCAGGCAGAGCAGATGATAGATTACTGGATGAAGGAAAAAACGGATGCACGCAGATTGCTTGTGCTGTGTAATGAAACTATGGGGGATTGGCTCACGACGCATGATGGATGGAGCGTTAAGGACAATTCTGATATACTGGTGCTTGACAGCTACCATGAATACGAAGGGGTATATAACCGATATATCAATTCGTATGGTGTGAGCTATATGATTGGTGCATTGGTTTACTATTTTGGTACTGAAAGAGATGAGCAGATTGTCAACACAAGGTCGAAGCCAGCCCTAATCTGTGCTAATAAGCAAGAAGGGCATATAAAAGATGCTGTGGCAGGATTCGTGGATGGATTTCGCTCATTGGGTGGCGAGCTTGACGAAGAGAAATGTATCATTGCTCTGAGCGATGCTCCAGCGGCGGGCTACGATATGTCGGACTCCGTCTTTCGTCTCAGCGCCATTTTGTGTGAGGAAGGTTACGATTTTATCTTCCCCTTATGTGGTGGCAGTGCTAATGGAGTATATAGCTATGCAATAAGTAAGATATACTTTAACAGTAGCAATACATTCTATACATGTGGTGTCGATGTTGATGTAAATAAAACGGTTATGAACTCTTTAGTATCCATACTGAGAAGTTATGACATATTGTTGGAGGACTTCGTCACGGAATGGATAGAGCAAAAGCCTTTGGCGCTGCATAGTACGGAGTTTCTGGGGTCAAAATATTGCGGCTATGCTTATGTAGGAGGGGATTACAGATTGACGAATAACTTGGAAAAGGTGCTGGTTGAATCCCAAGCGGCAGAGATGGACTATTGTGGGAAAAGAGAGCAATAATCAAGCATGGTGCAAAGTATTATGTAGAAAAACTGCTGAACGCGGAAAAACAAGAACAGTAACGCATCGTATATTCCTATAGATAACGAAAGACACAAGTTATAAATGAAAAGACAGAAGCAGATAATCCTGAACGGAGTGAGGCACAGCATGATGGTCTTAATCATGCTTGCTGCACTGGTGTCCGTAGGCTGCCGGCGGGAAGAGGATGAGGCTTCTGCAAGTCATGAAGATACCACATATACTGTGGCAGTAATCTATCCTTTGGAGGGCCATGGCGAGAAGCATGTGAAGGCGGTGGCAGAATGGGCTCTGCAGAACTTCGAGAGGGCGCAGCGCTCGATAAATCGTAGGGTGAAAATCAAGTTGGAGTGGTATGACGAGGACAAGGAAGACCTCTATAGCTTGGGCAACACACTACGCCTGCGGCCAGATATCAGGACTGTCGTCGGACCGCTGAGTTCGGAAAATGCCGATGTGGTGGCAGGCAGACTGAAGCTTAATAAGAAAACGTTGATACTGCCGTGTGCTACCTCGGCAGAATTGGTGCGTTCCTATGCGGGAGAAGGCTTTGTGTGGTCGCTTACGGAGAGCGACATCACGCAGTGCGAGGTGTTGCTGACGCGAGCGCGTAATACTGGCATGGAGAGTGTGGCTCTGCTGGCGTGTGATAATAGTTATGGGCAGACGTTTATAGATTGGTTTGCCTTCCAAGCTACAGAGTTGGGACTTGAAGTGAAGGGCGTGTACACATACCACGATGACAACGACCGTAGGCAGGCTATAGACGCGGCTTATGAAAGTAGTGCTGAGATGCTGATATGTGTGCCGCGAGGCTGCGAAGATGCGCGTGCTGTGATTGCGAAGAAGTACAACGAGTTTAACGAGGGTCCGGAATTCATGTTTTCCGATGCAGCTTACACACCAGAATTGTTGGAGGAGTTCTATGATGAGGAGTCTGGTGATTATGTCTCAACAGACTATATAGAGGGTGTGACGCCGTCGTCCGACCCCACGTCGGGTTTTGATGTGGCGTATAAGGTGCATTTTGGGACATTGCCGCAGGGCAATGAGGCACAGCTGTATGATGCCGTAATGCTTGCTGCCTTGGCGTCTGTGGCATACGATTGCGGTATGGGTAAGACGATGAATGATGCTATAGCTGCCGTTGTGACGACAGCAGATAAGGAAGGCAATGCCCGTCAGCCTATGATGCAGACATGGACCGATGACGGCATGGAGCTTGTTGTCAGAGCTATGCGCGAAGGAAAACAAATGTATGATATCAATGGTGCCACGGGTCCATTGGATTTTGATAAAGAGCTGAACACAACCGTTGTCCATTCTGTCTATGCCCATTGGATAAACTACAATGGGGCTTTCCTCACACTCAACCATTTATCATCTAATGGAAGTGCGCGTGTGGAGGCCACATTGGCGTCATGGAACTGGAAGCCGTCGGTTATAGAGGATGTCGTCGGCACATCCAATGCCGTTGTCTATCCCGAATTAAAAGGTAATTGGGCACTTCTTGTGGCTGGCTCGGAGTCGTGGAAGAACTATCGTCATCAGGCTGACGTGCTCAATATGTATCAGATACTAAAGTATATGGGGTATGATGATGACCATATAGTTCTGATAATGAAAGATGATATAGCCAACAATGCGGAAAATCCTAATAAAGGGCAGGTGTTGCGCTATGATGGTATAAATCTGTATGTTGATGTGAATATTGACTACAACCTTGATGACATCAGTGCTGACGACATTGAGAAGATACTTCTCGGGCAACGGTCCGAGCGACTGCCCAAAGTGATAGAGGCGACTGCCAACGACAATGTGCTGGTGTTCTGGAGTGGGCATGGCGTGCAGGGGTCGTTGCTACTTGGTGAACGAGGCAGAGAGAACGGACTGACCGATGAGCGCATGGTGCATCTGATGGAGTCTCTCAAAGACCACCGGCATCATCGCAAGATGTTGTGGCTCATAGAGGCATGTTACAGTGCCTCGGTGGCATTGGCGACAGAGTATGTGGCGACACCTGGCGTGATGATGATTACGGCTGCCAACGTCTTTGAGACATCTAAAGCAGATGTGAAGATAGATGGCATATATCGCACAAACCGTTTTACGGAGATGCTCACAAGCTCGATAGCTAATGACCCGAACATCAGTTTCCGCAATCTCTATTATCATCTCTCGCGTGAGACGCTCGGCTCGCACGTTATGGTGCTGGGCTCGCAATATTTCGACAACCTTTTCAGCTCAACGCTGAGTGAATTTATTATTCCAGTCAAGAAAACAAAAAAATAAATAAATACACTATGACACCCTTACGTACTTTATTTGTCATGATGACAGTGATGGTTTTTTTTGCCTCTTGCGGCAACGTGGAGCAAAACGCTATCCCCATTGTCAACATTGCCACAGTGGAATCCACCAGTGGCGCACGTCAAGCAGATTATCCTGCACGCACAGAGGCACGCACCTCGACGGACCTTTCTTTTATGGTGATGGGCACCATTGATAAGCTATATGTCAAGGAGGGCGATGCAGTGAAGAAAGGCGAGCTGCTGGCGCGTCTCGACACACGTGACTATAAGACTCAGCTTGACGCTACCGAGTCGGAGTATCGCCAGATAAAAGCAGAATGTGAACGCGTGATAGCCATGTATGCCGAGCACGCCGTTTCGGCCAACGACTATGACAAGGCACGGTCGGGATTGGAGCGCATCACCGCCAAGTTAGAGCATCATCGTGCTCAGCTGGCAGACTGCGAGATTAGGGCTCCCTACAACGGATATGTGGAACGCCTGATGCGCCATGACAATGAGATTGTGGCTCCCGGCATCCCCGTGATGACCATATTCACCAAAGATGGATGTGACATCGTCATCAACATTCCCGAGACGGAATATGCACAGCGTTCGAACATAGCAGAGTATAGTGCCGTGTTCAGTGCCAAACCCAATGAGACGATGCCGCTGGAGCTGCGTAGCATATCGCCCAAGGCTAATGCCAACCAGCTTTATGAGGCTCGTCTGTCGCTTGCATGCGAGGTGAGAGATATCACCCCCGGCATGACGGCTATGGTGCATGTAACGTATAGAAACAATGGTAGCGAGGATGCCAAGACCGTGGTGCCTTCGGGAGCTGTATGCAATAACGGCATTGAGACCTTCGTGTATCTTTTCAACGATGAGGATAGCACGATAAGCCGCACACCCGTAGTCGTGGAGCGCATACTCAATGACGGCATGACAGTGATAAGTAAGGGGCTCACCGTTGGGCAGCATGTGGTTGCTTCCGGCACGCATCATGTTTCCGAAGGGCAGCAGGTGCGCGTGGTGCCTACCAGCTCGTCGCTCAATGTGGGTAACATATTGTAGGCAAAAGTTTTAATAGGTTTATTTATTGTTTGTTGGCAGATAGATGGCGGAGGAATGGCGGTGCGTGGGGCCAACATTTTGCAACGATATAATTAAGAAACATGAAATTTGATATATCTTCGTGGGCTTTAAGAAATCAGAAGCTCCTTGCATTTCTTACAGCGATACTCGTACTGGGTGGTGTTTTCGCCTACTATAATATGCCGAAACTTGAGGACCCAGAGATAGAGGTGCGTCAGGCTGTGGTGGTAGGCATCTATCCGGGAGCGTCAGCCCATCAGGTGGAGCTTGAAGTGACGGAGCCTCTCGAGCAGGCCATTAGCAAAACCAGCGGGCTGGGTTTCATGGATAGCTACAGCTATTCTGACATGTGTTACGTTCTTGTAAGTCTTGACGTCAAGGTGACGGCCGACGACTTGCAACGTTGCTGGGACCAGATGCGCCATCGCATTGATGAGGCTGATTTGCCTGCGGGCTGTCAGGTGCTGGTGCGTGACGATTTTGGCGATGTGGCAGGTATGTTCTATGCCCTTACGGGCGATGGCATGAGCTATCATGAGTTGGAGTCGTATGCCGAGCTCATCAAAAAAGAGCTGATGGACGAGAAAGGCGTGGGTCGTATTGACATATATGGCAAGCGCGAGCAGTGTGTCAACATACAGTTGCGTCAGGACAAGCTGGCCAGCCTCGGCGTTAGCCCTACCGAGGTGCTCGCCACCCTCAACGGGCAGAATGCTAACGCTTACGCCGGATATTATGTCAGTGGCGGACAGCGCATACGCGTCTCTGTCAACGACCGCTACAAGAATCCTGACGATATACGAAACCTCATTCTGCAAGGACATGAGAACGACCAGATACGCCTTGGCGATATAGCCAACGTTGTGCTGGAGGATGAAAAGACCGTGCGAGAGGAGCTGATGCGCGATGGACAGCCGGCCCTCGGCATCTGCATAGCCGCACAGCATGGCACGGACATCACCAAGGTGGGCAACAGAGTGGAGAAGAGGCTCGCTAAGCTGCAGGAGACCCGTCTGCCAGCAGGCGTGGAGATGCAGAAAATATTCTACCAGCCGGAACGTGTGGAGTCTGCTATCAACACATTTATACTCAATCTTGTAGAGTCGGTGTTGCTCGTTATCCTGCTGCTTGTTTTCTGTATGAACGTTCGCTCGGGCATTATCCTCGGCATCACGCTCGTCACCACTGTGCTGGGAACTATCTTCACGCTCTACTATTTTGATGGCACATTACAGCGTGTTTCATTGGGCTCGTTCATCCTCGTAATGGGTATGCTGGTGGACAACGCCATAGTTATAGTGGATGGCATCCTTGTTGATAAGCAGGCAGGCAAGCCGCGCCGTAAGGCATTGACGGACATAGGACGCAAGACAGCCATGCCGCTGCTGGCGGCTACAGCCATAGCCATCCTCGCTTTCCTACCCATATACCTAAGTCCCGACGTTACGGGTCTATATGTGCATGACATGTTTATTGTGCTGGCTGTCGCCCTGCTGCTCTCATGGGTGTTAGCCCTCGTCGTGGTGCCAATCCTTGCCTCGCGCTGGATATACTCCAAGAGTGACGAGGAGACGGCAGCTGCCGCAGCCGCAGCCGCAGAGCGTCAGTATTCAGGGCGTTGGTACGAATTTACGCGCCGTGTGTTGGAGAGCGCCCTTCGTCACCGTTGGGCAACGGTGTTCGTGATGGTGTTGCTCCTCGTGCTCTCCGTAGGCGGCTATTTCCTGCTTCCCAAGGGTTTGTTTCCCGATATGGAATACGACCAGATGTATATGGAATACAAACTGCCTGAGGGGACCAGCAGCCGTCAGGTGAAGGCCGACCTTGAAGAGATACGCCAGCAACTCGACAGCCTTGACTATATCACGCATATCACCACCTCAATAGGAGGCACGCCGGGGCGCTATAACTTGGTGCGCTCTGTTGTCCTGCCGTCTCTCTCTTACGGCGAGCTTATCATCGACTGCAAGCACTCGCGCGATGTAGAAAAACATATCGCAGAGCTGCAACGTACCATAGCGGATAAGTATCCAGATGCCTATGTGCGTTTCAAACGCTATAACCTCATGTTTATGCGCTATCCAGTAGAGATAGGATTTGTTGGTCCCGACCCCGCCGTGCTGCATCAGCTCACCGATTCGGTTATGGCTATCGTGCGTCGCACGGGAGTGCTTGTGACTTATACCACCAACTGGGACGAGCGTGTACCAATGCTCAGCATAGACTATGACCAAGGGCGTGCGCGTTCGCGAAACATAACACGTAGCGATATAGGCTTCTCGATGATGGCCGCCACCGATGGTCTGCCCGTGGGTGGTTTCTATGATGGCACAACACACCATAACATCTATGTTAATGTTACCGATGCTAATGGCGAGGCTATCTCGAATCTGGATAATGCCACCGTATTCGGCATGATACCCAATCTTTCAAACCTTTTCAATAAGGAAGGACTCTTCGCCCTTGCTTCGTCGGGCTCGCTGTTGTCGGGGCTCAACAATACTGCACGTGTTGGCGAGGTGGCCAGCGGCATACGCATAGATTGGGAAGAGCCTGTGGTGGTACGCTACAACGGTAAGCGCATCCAGAGTATCCAAGGGGCACCGGCTAATGGTTGCAGCATCGAAGATGCACGCAAAGTTATAGAGAATGAAGTGGCAAAGATGGACATCCCTGAGGGTTACAGTATTGAGTGGGGCGGTGAGAAAAAGGCTACCGACCTGTCAATGGAGAACCTTTTCTCCAATTATCCGCTTTGCATACTTCTTATGATTGCTATCCTTGTGTGGCTCTTCCGCGACTTCCGTTCGCCGTTACTGCTGTTATGCTGCGTGCCGCTGGTCTTCGTAGGTGTCATCCCAGCCATGTTGCTCAGTGGCCAGAACTTTGGCTTCGTTGCCATTGTGGGAGTCCTTGGCCTTGTGGGCATGATGCTAAAAAATGGTATCGTCCTTATGGACGAAATCAAGATGCAAATAGCAGATGGCAAAGCTGGCAAGGATGCCCTCATTGACTCGGCTCTGTCACGCCTGCGCCCCGTGACGATGGCCTCGTTCACTACGGTGCTGGGTATGGTGCCACTGCTGTTTGACGACATGTTCAGCACGATGGCGGCATCCATAATGGGTGGCCTAACCATAGGCACTTTCATTGTCCTTGTTTTCATCCCCGTACTGTACTCGCTGTTCTACAAGATTAAGTAAGGTCAAGACGGAAGCCTATTTGTATATAGGAGGTGCATCACTTAGGATGTACCTCCTTTTTTCATCAGACTACGGAGTAAAACGTGTGGGATAATAGTGTTTTTTGTTATAGGATGCCTTTGTAATACAGAGTATTACTATTTTTGTGGTAAAAAAATTTGCTCGGTTTGAAAAAAGGTTGTATCTTTGCAAACTGAAAACGATGGGGTATTAGCTCACTTGGCTAGAGCGTTTGACTGGCAGTCAAAAGGTAATCGGTTCGATTCCGATATACTCCACCAAGAAGCAATCTTTCGGTGATTGCTTTTTTTTATATCCTTATTCATTAGTGAGATTATGCGTAAGTGCTTTTTTCCCATACGCTTATTATATGTGCATTTTTTGTGCCGTCTGGGTTTGGCGATAGATATCTCGTCTTCTATGGCATATCCAGCAGGTGCTTTGTCCAATTTTACTCATTTTGAGTTTTCTTTTCGTGGCTTTCACGTGGCTTCTATGGAGGGCCTGCTGCAAGGGCTAAAGTTTAGTGATGCCAAAAAACAGGCCGATATATTTCAGCTAATTGGGGTGAAGGCCAAGCGAAAGGGTGCTAAGAGCAAATGGAAAGACACTCAAACAATCTATTGGCAGGGTGTAGCTATGGCGCGCGAGTCGGACGAATACAAGGCATTGCTGCGTGAGGCATACGACGCGTTGGCTACCAATGCGGAGTTCCGTGCCGCCCTACTGGCTACGGGACGGAAGCGTCTTTTCCATACCATGGGCAAGACAGATCCTAAAAAGACTGTGCTTACCGAAAAGGAGTTTTGCAAACTGCTGACGGATGTCCGTTCACGACTGTGGAGTTCAGATTTGTAAGACCGTCTATTTGCTTATAATGAGGCAATGCTCCATGCGTTGTGGGATAGACAGATATGGATAAAACACATATATGACGAAAAAAATATTTTGTGATTAAATTTTTCGTTGTATCTTTGCATCGTGTTTAGATATAGCGAAAGGCTATGTCGTTGAATAAATGTCAAATAACAAACGTATGATACATTCGGTATCTATCAACGACAAAAAGATAGGAGTTCTCGGAGGACTCCACACGTTTGTTTGTTACGAGTGTTGTTTTACCTGTTGACGCAGCGGGGTAGGCATTCGTATTCAATTTTTTTTACTCATAGATTTTAGTCTGCCGCTCCGATAAGGAGAGGTGCTGTATTGTTTTTATAGTTATCTATAAACGGCATGTAAGCTGCAGGCCCATCAGAGCATAGATGTGGATCGTGCCGGCTTCAAGTGGGGTATAGGCAGCGCGCAGGATATTGTTGAGTGGCAGATGGGGTATGAGGCGCTGTCGGACTACGGCTACTATCAGGAATACCTCAAGCATTACGACCAGATAAACGGGGGCGCTACCGCCTTTTGCGTTTCGATGCGACACATAAAGTATATGAGGTAAGACATTCTGGTCAATCATGACCCTTGCAAGATGAAATCATATATAACAAAACAACAAATAAATATTATGGAAGAAATAATGAACAAACAACATTTCGAGACTCGTGCCATACATGCAGGCGAGAACCCTGATATGCGCGAGGGTGCTTCTGGCGATGTGGCGGCTCCCATACATCTTTCAACAACTTTTGCACGCCATGAGGTAGATAGCCCTACGGCAGGTTATGAGTACACGCGCTCGCTCAATCCGACACGTCACGCCCTTGAGATTAAGCTGGCGGCTATCGAGAATGGCAAATACGGACTGGCGTTCAGCTCGGGACTGGCTGCCGAGACGGCCATCATAATGGGACTGCTGAAGGGTGGCGACCATGTGGTGGCCAGCGACGACCTCTATGGCGGGACGAAGCGTCTTTTCAACCGTGTGGTATCAGAGTTCGGCATCAAGACGGACTATGCCGATGTCACTAACCCTGACGCGTTTGAGCCGATAATAACCCCGGAGACACGCATGATGTGGGTGGAAACAGTGAGCAACCCTCTGCTCAAGATTGCTGATATACGCGCAATGGCTGAGATAGCGAGGAAGCACGACCTCATTTTTGTCGTGGACAACACCTTTCTCTCACCCTACTTCATGCATCCGCTGGAGCTTGGAGCAGACATTGTGATGCACAGTGCTACAAAATATATTGGAGGACATAGCGATGTGCTTGGCGGCGTGGTGATGACCAGCAATCAGGCCCTGTACGAGAAGATACAGTACTACCAGAATGCTGCTGGTGCAGTGATGGCGCCTTTTGACTCGTATATCGTCATGCGCGGTATCAAGACGCTGGCTCTGCGCATGGAGCGACATGGCGAGAACGCTTTGAAAATTGCCCAGTTCTTAGAGCAGCATAACAAGGTTAGTCGTGTGGTCTATCCAGGTCTCTCAACGTTCCCTCAACGGGCATTGCACAAAGGTCAGGCTACTGGCGACGGTGGCATTATAACATTCGAAATCAAAGGTGATGTGACAGATGCCAAGCGTTTCTTGTCACGACTGAAGGTGATAGCGCTGGCAGAAAGCCTGGGCGGAGTGGAGTCGCTGGTAGAGCTGCCGTCGCTGATGACGCATTCCTCCGTGCCTCCCGAAGAACGTGCTAAGATTGGCATCACCGACACGCTCGTGCGTCTCTCCGTGGGCATAGAGCATGTTGACGACCTCGCGCAAGCTCTTGGTTAATAAGGACCATACATGGCAATAAGTGGATTCTTAAAAAGACTCTGGGACGTTACCTATTCATATCGTGGAAGTCCTCATAAGACAATAAAGAAGGAGTCGCTGCGGTTTGTGTGGCGACTCTTGTTCCTTTGGGTGGTAAGTGATATAGAAGAAAGTGCGGTGTCAATCTGCCAGCGGGAATTAGCAGTCCCAGTACCAATCTCGAAATGGCATCGTACTATGCCTAATTCTATCTTGGCATAGGTGCTGAACATCGAGAGTCGGGACTTGGCTTCTACTCCATCTGCAAAGGCGTTTGGCTCATCAGTGACAAGCTGTATGTGCAGCCCGCCCTCCTCATTGCATTGGCTTATACATTCTGCCAACGCTTCTTTGGTCTTTGTTGAAATATACGCAAGTGGTAATAGCCTTGTACTGCTTCTGGATAATAAATAATCTTAATGCCATAAGATGTTGTGAATAATAGCCTTGTGATGCCTGCTGCAAAAAAAGTGGCAAATAATTTGAGCCGATATTAATCAAGGAACAAAAAAATATTGTATCTTTGCACCGCTGTTTTGAGGAATATGATTTCCCTAAGCAGGAGGAAAGGGGTATTAGCTCAGTTGGTAGAGCGCTTGGTTCGCAATCAAAAGGTCACCGGTTCGACTCCGGTATACTCCACAAAATGAGGCAACTAACAGACGATTGGTTGCCTCATTTTGTTTCAGTAATGTCTAATCCAAAAGGGATAAGCGTTACCTGTATAACGCATCAACGACAGTGAAGGCATTGGGGATATGCTTGATGTCGAAGCTTTGACCATCGGTGATAATGGCTATGATGTCAAAACGTGCCTCGTCGGTGCGCTTATTGGTAAGGATGTAGTTGTTAGCAATCTTCACATAGGCACGTTGCTTGCGTTTATCCACAAAGTCTTCTGGGGCTCCGTATTCGTCGCTGCGTCGTGTCTTTACTTCGGCAAAGACCAGTATGCCATCCTTTGCTGCAATAATGTCGGCTTCGAGGTGCCCTAAGCGCCAGTTGGTCTCAAGGATGTCGTAGCCTTGGCTTTCAAGGTATTTGTAGGCTATCTCTTCGCCCTTTTTGCCTATCTCGTTGGCTTCTGCCATATTATTCTTTTTTTTTGACTTGCAAAGATACTCTTTTTTAAGGTAATAGTGCATGGTGATTAACGTGTAGAAGTATCATTTTGGGCGGTGTGATGTGACATGGATGTATGCGAAGAAGCGAGGATGCTGTATATTTCAGTAAAAACGTGTATTTTTGTTATGAAAGCCGTATAGGCAATCCGAACGACAAAGGACTAATAATGAGACGTATAGTATTATATTTGATTGTGCTTTTTTCTGTTGTTTCGCTTTCTGCAGAGCCAGTGGATAGCGTGATGGCGCGTCGTGTGGCTGATGCCTTTCGTTATAGAGTAGGCATGGGTGCTGGTGATGCTACGATGCAGCGATGGGGTACAGAGATGTATGTTTTCAACTATGCGTCGGGCTATGTCGTTGTGGCGGCTGACGATGTGGCGATGCCGGTGTTAGGCTTTGCAACGGAGGGTCATATTGATGTAGAAGATATGCCGCGGAATATGCATTATTGGATAGCTCTGAATGCACAGGCCATTGGCGAAGCGCGCGAGCGTAGAGTCATCGTCTCGGATGCCTATCGTCGCCTATGGCGAGACATTGTTAGCGATGCTAAAACAGCCAAGTCGGGTGACGACACAATCGTGGGGCCTTTTCTTTCGAGCCATTGGGGACAGGATGCTTATTATAATGCCCAATGTCCTATAGACCGTACCGTCAATGCACGTTCGGTTACGGGATGTGTGGCAACAGCAGTGGGACAGATAATGAGATACTGGGGCTATCCTGCCACGGGGACAGGCACGCACACCTATACCAGCAGCAAGTGCGGTGTGCTATCGGCCAATTTCGATACGACACGATATGATTGGTCTAATATGCCGGATAGGCTTACCTCGTCCTGCACGGCGGCGCAGGTGCGTGCTGTCTCGACATTGTTATATCATATTGGTGTGGCATCGGATATGAACTATGGTGCGTCGGAGAGTGGCACTTTTACGGGTCTGGCGATAACTGCATTGCGAAATTATTTCGGCTACTCGCCGAGTATCACCCTCGCTTCCCGCAGTGGATATAGCGATGCGCAGTGGTGCGCACTGGTAAGGCGGGAGCTTGACATGGAGCGTCCACTGCTATATTCTGGCAGCGATGCTTCGCGGGGGGGGCATGCCTTTGTGTGCGATGGCTACCGAACCGTGGGCAACTATTTCTATTTCGGCTTCAAATGGGGTTGGGATGGACAATGCGACGGTTATTGGACCCTTGCGCCAGTGCCTACAGGCAGTTCGCTGTCGTTCACTTTATATCAGGAGATTGGATATAGGATTGAGCCGGCAACGATGCTGCATACCGATAAAAGCAAAATTCTTTTTCATGGTGCTGGTGAGAACCAGAGTCTAACCATTAGCAGCAGTGTGGACGATGATGAGCCGTGGACGATAATGACGTCTGTGCCGTGGCTCGCGGTGTCGCATACTTCGGGCGAAGGGAATGGTGTTGCTATGTCTATCACACTGACGGCATCCCCTAATGTTTCGGGACATTTTAGGAGTGATACGCTGATGCTGCGGCAAGGCCGCCGTATGCTGCAGGTCGTGGTGCAGCAAATGGTTAACATGGTATCGCGCACTATAAATCGTTATGATACGGTAGATGTTGGCGAGACGGGCTATCATACATATATGGATACTTTGTTTTATGAAGACTTCAATAGTGATAACCTTGACTGCTGGATTTTGGATGCTGGAGCTAATTGTCTTGGATACAGTCCTGTAACGCAGATGTGTTGGCAACGGAGTACTTCGTTTTGCAAAGATGCCTTTGAGGGACTGTCGCTTTACGAGGCCACGGAGGGTACTGACGGACGGGCAAGTTTTGCCAAGTCTCCTTATTTCCCTGTTGTTGTTCCTTCCAGAACAACGGCATCAATGATGCTCTATGACGAGGGCGTTATAGATGAGGAGACGTATTATTATGATGAGGCAGCATTGATATATAGTGCTGCTAACGGCAACGGCTACTTGATGAGTGTGACAAATACTGACGTGGAAAAGTGGACATATAAAAGCGTTGGAATGCAAAATGTTGCAGCAGGCGATGTTCGTGTGATGCTTGGCCATGCTAATAGTGGTGGTGTAGGTATGGGTGTGGACAATCTGTTGGTGTATGGTCCGAGGCGGGTGAATATTCCGCACGAGCTGTCAGTGGCTCATCGTGGCGCAAATCTTACGACAAGCGATACCGTATATCGTGTGGGCTGTGTACCTACGGTTATCCGCACGCAATGGACTGTTAGGGGCAGTGCCGACACCGTGACGACGCGAGATACTGTCACGATTGTGCGGTATGTGACGGATACGCTGATGCTTCATGATACGGTCCATAGCGTTGATACCATAATTATACATGACACCGTCTATGTGCACGATACCGTCTGCCCGACGCTTAATGAAGTGTCGGCTTCTGTCGTTCTTGACGCAAAAGTGTATAGTATAGGGCGACAGATAGTGGTTGAGGGTGCCGATGCTGCGGTGGCAATTTATGACGTTCACGGCAGATGTTTGATTAGACGGCGTAATGAGCATGGAATCATGCGATTTAATGTTTCGGCAGCTGGTGTTTACATGGTGCGAATAGGTGATGGTGCAGCGCATAAGATTGTAGTCTTATGATGAAGTAGGGAAAGAGTTTGCATACTATTGTAATAATCATAGAAACAAGTAAATAACTATTCAAAATATAGCGATGAAAGAGATAAAAGATTTTACTGTTATTGAGCGTGTTCAATATGGTGATATGTACTTTGCCTTGACGTTGCAACATCCTGGTGTGATGCAACCTGTGATGCCGGGTCAGTTTGTAGAGGTGGAGGTGCCTGGAGTCCGCGAGGTGATGCTTCGACGCCCTATCTCGGTACATGATGTTTGTCAGGAGTCTAACCAGTTGACTTTGCTCATCCAGATTGTAGGTAAAGGTACGCGCCGCCTGTCTGAGATGAAGGTTGGCGATAAGCTCAACCTCGTCTATCCGCTGGGCAAAGGCTTCAGCGTGGAGGGTGAGCGTCCCCTGCTTGTGGGCGGTGGTGCGGGTATTGCCCCATTGCTACATCTTTCTAAGTGCTATAACGCTCGTGGCATCCGTCCTACGATATTGCTCGGAGGGCGCACAGCCTCGTTAATACCTGCACGCCAGCTTCTGGAGCCTTTGGGTGAGTTGTTGCTTTGCACAGATGATGGCTCGCTTGGCGAACACGGGATGGTCACGCAACATACTCGTTTCGGTGCCGACTATGACCATATATGTACTTGTGGTCCAACCCCTATGATGCGTGCCGTTGCTCGTCACGCATTGAGCAAAGGAATAGACTGCGAGTTGTCGTTGGAGAACATGATGGCGTGTGGCATAGGTGCTTGCCTTTGTTGTGTGTGTGATACCGACAATGGTCATAAGTGTGTCTGTAAGGATGGTCCTGTATTCAATGCCAATGAGCTGACCAAATGGATTTCGCTCTAATCCAAAAGGCTTGATGCTGGTGAAGACAAAGCATTATATTTGATATTTAACAAAATAACCATTTTTATAGAATATGTTACAAACGAAGATACATAATCTCACGCTGAAAAATCCGGTCATGACGGCCTCCGGCACATTCGGATATGGTGAGGAATTTGCTGATTTTATGGACCTTAATGCCTTGGGAGGTATCATTGTGAAGGGTACTACAGGTGAGCGCAGGCAGGGTAACGCCTATCCTCGTATGGCAGAGACACCGTCGGGGATGCTCAACGCTGTCGGTTTGCAGAATGTGGGGGTCTTCAACTTCTGCAAGGATGTCTATCCACGGATTAAAGACCTTGGAACCAACGTGATAGTTAATGTTAGCGGTGGGTCTATTGAGGAGTATTGTTCGGTGTCCGAACAGATTGACGCACTGCCGAATATTCCTGCCATAGAGTTGAATATCAGCTGCCCGAATGTGAAAAAAGGCGGTATGGGCTTTGGAACAGACCCCGCCATGGCTGCGCAAGTTGTTGCCGAGGTGCGTCGCATATATCATAAAACGCTGATAGTAAAGCTTACACCCAATGTTACGAATATCGTTGAGATTGCGAAGGCTGTCGAAGATGCCGGTGCTGACAGTGTGTCGCTAATCAATACTTTGTTGGGTATGGCTGTTGATGTGGAGCGTCAGCGACCCTATCTCAGCACTATTACGGGCGGCCTTAGTGGTCCTGCGGTGAAGCCTGTGGCTGTGCGCATGGTGTGGCAGGTGGCCCATGCTGTTCAGATACCTGTCATCGGGTTGGGGGGCATAGCTACTGCTGCCGACGCATTGGAGTTCCTTATGGTTGGCGCCAAGGCGGTGCAGGTAGGTACGGCTAATTTTCTTGACCCTGCTGTAACGATGAAGATTATTGACGGCTTAAATGACTACTGCATACGCCATAATATTAGTGATATAAACGATATTATAGGCATTATCTGACGTTTGTTATATGTGCTGTTCGTGTCATAGTTTTTTTTATGAAAGCGGTTTGTTGGAGGCGTAGAAGCGGTGGGACTGCATATATGTTTTATTATATCTGTAACTATCTGAGTATGTGTATTGAGGCGTGCTGAATGACATGTATGTTTCGAAATTGAGTAAAAAATAGCTGATAATTCTAATTTTTTTTGTTATTTTGCAGTTTTTAAGGATTGAGTTAATTTTTTTAAGAAACAGAGATAATACGTTTGACAATGAAACCGTTACAAAAGAAAATGACTCGTTACACGGCCCCGCAGGAGGCCAGGGCAAAAGGCATTTATCCTTATTTCACACCTATCTCGTCAGAGCAGAACACAGAAGTGTTTGTCAAGGACAGGAAGGTGCTGATGTTTGGCTCTAACTCCTACTTGGGTCTTACCAATCATCCAAAAATCAAAGAGGCTGCTAAGGCGGCTATTGATAAGTATGGCACTGGTTGTGCGGGCTCGCCTTTTCTCAACGGTACGTTGGATATACACATACAGCTTCAAGACGAATTGGCGGAGTTTCTTGGCAAAGACGGGGTAATGCTCTTCTCGGCAGGTTTTCTCGCCAATGCAGGTGTTATCCCCTGCATCACAGGACGCAACGATTATGTAATATATGACGAGCGTGACCATGCGTCTATTATGGATGGCAAACAGATGACTTTCGCCAAGACTATCAAGTACAAGCATAACAACATGGAGGATTTTGAGCGTGTGTTGCAGCAGTTTCCCGTGGATGCCTCCAAGCTTGTCGTTACAGATGGCGTATTTTCTATGGAGGGTGACGTGGCGCATATAGACAAGATGGTAGAGCTCTGCAATAAGTATCAGGCTACGCTAATGGTTGATGAGGCTCATGGCTTAGGTGTCTTCGGTCGTGAAGGTCGTGGCACATGTGACCATTTCAACCAGCTGCCTAATGTAGAGTTGGTGATGGGAACTTTCTCCAAGTCGCTGGCATCGGTGGGTGGTTTTATTGCTTCCGACGCTGACACTATCAACTGGATGAAGCACAACGTGCGTCCATATATTTTTACAGCCTCCATCACACCGGCTTCTACGGCATCGGTCCTGGCAGCACTGCATATCATGCGCAGCGAGCCTGAGCGTAACGCAAAGCTGTGGGAAAACACTCATTATGCGTTGAAGTCGTTCCGCGACCTCGGTTTTGAGATTGGTAATACGGAGACGCCTATCATCCCGCTGTTCATCCGTGACAACGACAAGACTTTCATGCTTACACACATGCTTTTTGAAGAAGGCGTCTTTGTCACTCCCGTCATAGCCCCTGCAGTGCCATCGGAGGATACGCTGATACGCGTAGCACTCATGGCCACCCACACCCATCAGCAGATAGACTACGCTGTAGAGAAGATTTACAAGTGCTTCAAGCAATTGGAGATACTCTAACCATGTAGGCTGAGCCGTGAAGTGACTATTTAGGTAATAGCGCAATACATAATTCGCAGAAACTTATTATCATTAAAAAGGTAAATCAAAAACAATACATCATGGCAAAAGAGATGAGCACGGACGATGCAACGCGTCTTGAAAAAATAAAGATACTGCAAAGTACTCTTGATAAGATAGAGAAAAACTACGGCAAAGGCTCCATCATGAAGCTGGGCGACCGTCCGGAGGAGGACCTTGAGGTTATCTCCACAGGCAGTATTAGTCTCGATGCGGCTCTTGGTGTGGGTGGATTTCCTAAGGGACGTGTTATAGAGATATATGGCCCCGAGTCGTCAGGTAAGACCACTCTGGCCATCCATGCCATTGCCGAGGCGCAGAAAAAGGGAGGCATTGCGGCATTTATTGATGCTGAGCACGCTTTTGATAGTTTCTATGCCAAGAAGTTGGGTGTTGATATTGACAACCTCCTTGTCTCACAGCCAGACAATGGCGAGCAGGCCCTTGAGATTGCAGACAACCTTATCCGGTCTGGCGCTATTGACATCATCGTCATCGACTCTGTGGCAGCCCTTACGCCTAAGGCCGAGATAGAAGGTGAGATGGGGGAGAGCAAGATGGGTCTTCAGGCACGTCTGATGAGTCAGGCCCTCCGCAAACTCACGGCAACAATCAGCAAGACCAAATGCTGCTGCATCTTTATCAACCAGCTGCGCGAGAAACTCGGTGTGCTTTTTGGCAATCCGGAGACAACCACGGGTGGCAATGCGCTGAAATTCTATGCTTCGGTGCGTATCGACATACGCCGTACGCAGGCTATCAAAGACGGTGACCAAAATATAGGCAACCGTGTGAAAGTAAAGATAGTGAAGAACAAGGTGGCTCCTCCTTTCCGTACATGCGAGTTTGACCTCATGTTCGGTGAAGGCATATCAAAGATTGGAGAAATAATAGACCTCGGTGTCGAGCATGACATTATCAAGAAGAGCGGGTCGTGGTTCAGCTATGGCGACACCAAGTTGGCGCAGGGACGTGAGGCACTGAAACAGCTCTTGCGTGACAACATCGAGCTAACAGAAGAGCTGGAAGGCAAAATCCGAGCCGCCATCTCGAAGGGAGAGATAGAGCCAGCAGCCGAATAACGCGCTGAAAAACTAAAACGAAACTTCTGGAAACTTGCATAGATTGGTGCGGCCAGACATTATTCGCCATACCCATTTTCGGCGTAATAGTCATTTTGCAGGCTGAAATTTGCAAGTTTTGTACTAATAGTCAAATTGCAGGTTCGAATTTTGGGCGGACGATTGCATAGTCTAAAAACATTGTGTAGTTTTGCCGCGCAGTTCGAAGCATAGCGGAGCTC
>JAFSPS010000022.1 GCA_017451385.1 Bacteroidales bacterium | reverse complement strand
TGTCCGAAAAAATGTGTACTTTTGCCCATGGTTACGTTTGATTTTGTTTGGCGACTACAAAGGTAACCATAAGGGCTGACACCGAATCTGGTATCAGCCCTAATTTTATTCTAATGACGAAAGTTTAGCGGACAGTAATAAATTCTTTTGCAATGGCATTGATGCAGTTGATGCCGTCCATTGCCGACGAGACTATGCCGCCGGCATATCCGGCTCCTTCGCCGCAGGGGTAGAGTCCTCGCAGTTGCGGGTGCTGATAGTCGTCGCCACGCGGTATGCGTACAGGCGACGAGGTGCGCGATTCCACCGACAGCACGGAGGCTTCGCGTGTGTAGAAGCCATGCATCTTCTGGTCGAACAGGCGGAACGCCTGCCGCAAGCATTGTGCCACGAATGGCGGCAGGGCATCGCCCACGGAGGCTGCTACGGTGCTGCCCATATATCCCGTCTTGTTGAGTGATGACGACGGATGGCCTTCGCAGAAGTCGGTGAGACGCTGCATGGGGGCGCGCGTGGTGCGCCCAGCTTGTTCAAATACTTGCCGCTCCACGCTCTGCTGGAAACGCATGAGTGCCAGAGCACCATGTTCGGCGTAGGCGGCGGCATCCTCCAGCCCTATGGTTACGGCGATGCCGCTGTTGGCAAAGGGCGAGTTGCGGTGCGAGTTGCTCATGCCGTTCACCACTTGCTGTTCCGAATCGGTGGCGGCAGGCACTATGACGCCGCCGGGGCACATACAGAACGAGAACACGCCGTGCCCCTCGACCTGCGTGGTAAGGCTATAGGATGCTGCTGGCAGGTATGGCGAATAGTTCTTCGTATGATACTGTATGCTGTTTATCAGTGTCTGAGGATGCTCTACGCGCACGCCCATAGCAAAGGGCTTAGCCTCGATAGTCCAGCCTCGGCGGTGGAAGAGTTCGTAGATGTCGCGCGCCGAATGGCCTGTTGCCAGCACCACGGCAACGCCCTCTATGGTGTCGCCATTCATAGTGCGTACACCGGTGACGGCACCATCCTTCATCACAAAATCGACTACGCGGCTGTTGAAGTGGTACTCGCCGCCGTACTCTTCTATCGTGTTGCGCATACGCGCGATGATGGGGCCGAGACGGTCGGTGCCAATATGCGCATGAGCGTCAATCATGATGTCCTCGTCGGCACCATGCTCCACGAAGCGTGCCAGCACATCCTTTACGTTGCCACGCTTGGTGCTACGCGTATAGAGTTTGCCGTCGCTGTAGGTGCCGGCGCCGCCCTCGCCGAAACACCAGTTGCTGTCGGGGTTGACGCTATAGTCGCGGACGATGGGGCGTAGGTCCTTGCCACGCTGCTCTACGGGTTTGCCACGTTCGACGATGATGGGGCGCAGCCCCACCTGCAAGGCGCGTAGGGCAGCAAACAGTCCGGCAGGACCAGCACCGACAATCACAACGGGTTGCGCCGTGTGGCAGTCGAGGTAGCCTCCTGAGAAGTCGGTGGCGGCGATGGGCTCGCCGATGAGCGTTACCTCTACGGCGGCGTGATAGCGCACACCTCGGCGTGAGTCGAGACTGCGTCGTACCACCCGTACATGGGCAATGTCGTCAGTGCGTAGGCCGGCGGCGTGCGCTACAGCCTTCCGCAGCGATGCCTCTACGTGATACTGTTCTGGGCTGAGGTCTAATTCAACTATTCGGGCCATGCTGGTTGATGTAAATAGTGATGATAGAAATGTTAAAGAAGTGGCAGTGTCTGTCTGCGAATAGTAGTGATGATGGTAGTGTTCATAGTGTGAGCATGAGTGGTGACGAATAATAGCAAGAGGAAAGATACTGATAGCATGAAACGTAGTTTGATGTTATACCATGATGCCCTATAAAATAAAGATAGGGTAGATGCTGTAGCATGAAGCGTCAGATATATGTATAAGCTTTGTTTTCATTGTCTTATCCATCAGGAATGGTCGTAATAGCGCAGTACAAATCATCAACAAAAATACGTTTTTTATTTTTGTGCCGTCAGGCAAGGGTTAATCGTAACGTGCATTGGTCTAATGACACAATATTCAAGAAATGAAAAGAGGATGTGCAATACAGTACATCCTCTTTTACTCGTTATCTCATTTGCAATTACTTGATGCCGAGTTTTTTCTTGATGTGTGTGGGGATGGCGTCTTTGTGGATGACGTAGTTCATCGTCTTGTAGCGGACGAAGGCTTTGCTGGCGTAGAACATGCCTTTGTATTCATAGACTTCGCCCCAGCTGTTCTTGACCATGTAGTATTCGTTGCCCATCTGGTCTTTGGCGCGGCCGTAGATTTGCATGCCGTGGTCGTCGGTGGTCTCTTTGAGGTCGTAGCCAGCCTGACGCTCTTCCTGCGACACCCAGCGCTGAGGTGTGGGGTGCTCGTAGGCCTCTTTGTTGCGCTCTTCGCGGCTCAGGCCTGTCCAGTGTGCCATGTCGCTGCCGCCGTTGTCTTTGCCTGCTGCATCGAGGTCGGGCAGCACGCAGAAGCCTTTGCGCACGCCGCTGCGGAAGCCTTCCTCGCTGACGTCGCTACCCCAAGCGATGGTGTAGCCGTTGTCGATGGCATAGTCCATGATTTCCATCATCTCGTCGATGGGCACGTTGTAGGAGAGAGCCCAACGCCAGTTGTCGGAAATCTCGAGGATGAACTGGCTGTAGAAGGGGTGATGTGTGTAGGAGGTGATGCTCACATAGTCGTCGGCGTTGAGGCCCAGCATGTCGGCAAAAGATTTAGGTGTGTAGGTCTTGCCGTTGTAGGTGAACTCGGTGGGGTTCTCGCCGAGGTAGATTTGGTGGACTGCATCGACAGCTTTCATCCACAGCATCTCGCCGTCTTTGTTGACTTGGGGTTTCTTGATGTCTTTGGATGCGGCTTTCACCATAGCGTTGGTGAGGGTGGAGAGCTCGCCGTGGTTGGAGAGCGTGTCGCCGTACATGACGCCCGGACGCATGACCTCTTCGGGTACCATGCCGTAGTATTTGAGGCACCAGAGTACATCGCTGAAGGCACCGCCCTGCGAGAAGCTGGTCTCACCGCCAGTGCGGTAGGCTTTCATGGCGCGGTCGAGATAGGTCTTGTAGGCCACGTACATCTCGCTGAGGTTGAACTCGCCTTTGCCGGTGCGCAGCAGTTCGCTCTCGAGGAATGCCAGTCCGCTATATGCCCAGCAGGTGCCGGCGCGGTTCTGGTCCTTGATGGAGGTAATCTTGTTCTCCTTGATGACGGTGAAGTGGTAGCCGGAGTCTTGTTTCTCAGCCTCGGTGGCTTCCTGTGCAAAGGTAGTGGTGCCGATGAGGGCTACTGCCAGAAGTGCAAAAAGTTTTTTCATGTTTTGTATTGTTTTGTTATTTTTTTATGATTACACATTCAATCTATATATGTGGAAACAATAGTCCCGATTATTGTTCGGGAGCGAACATGGGGTCCCAAGCGGGGAGCATGATGGGCTTCTCGGTCTTGAGGAGGTTGAGCAGCTTGGCGGGGATATATTTCTCTTCAAGGACTACGCGGAACATGTATTCGTTGAACCACTCATTGGTCATGATGAGGTTGCCCTGATAGCCGTAGTTGGGGCCCCAGCTGTTCTCTACCATCCATTTTACGGGTTTGCCGTCTTTGTCGAGGTCCACAGCACATAGCGTCATGGCGTGGCTGCTGCCGCTGGCGAAGGTGCGCACGCGTTGCTCTTTGTTCATGCCGAATTTGACGCCGAAGAGCGATTCATAGTCAAAGTTGTTCTCGTCCATGAAGCCTTTGTCGCGGTCGAGGAATTTTCCTACATCGCAGCTGAAATACATCATGGTGCTGTCCTTGATGGAGGCGATGCACATGGGGGCGATGTCCTCCATGGGGAGGTTGAGGTAGCGCCAGTTCTGGCCGTCATAGACATGGCGGTCGTATTGTATCTCATATACTTTATAGTATTCGCGTGTGGGGTCGTTCATGACCATGTAGTATTGAGAGAAGTCCTGTTTGGCATATTTCTCGTAGAAGGACATGGGGGTGTAGGTCTCTGTGGAGACGGTCTCGCATTTGGAGTTTTTCTGTTCCCATGTGAACTCGGCAGGAGGTTCGCCGAAGGTGAGGGCCAGCATACGGTAGATTTCACTGAGCATCTCGGTCTTGCGAGCGTTGAGTTTCTGTGCGTTCACTTTCTTGTCGGCAGCCATCTGACGCAGTTCGAGGCCGTCCTCGCGCAGTTTGAGCTTGATGAGACCCGTGATGGATGATGTGTTGTTGGTGTTGAAGGTCTCGGGCATCACGTCGGAGGGGACGAGGCCGTATTTGTCAATGAGGTTGGCCACGCCGGTGAACTGGCCGCCGTCGCTCAGCGGGTTCTGGAAGAGCCAGATGACCTCTTGGTCGTTGAAGTCTTTCTTGTAGGTGTCGATGACGGCCTGCAGGAAGAGGTTGGATTTCTCCAGCTGGTCGTAGAAGAAGGTGTAGGCTTGAGAGAACTGGAAGTCGGCAGGCAGGTCGAATTTGCGGATGGCCTTGTTGCGCAGCACGTTCATGCCGGTGAACATCCAGCAGCGGCCGCTGGATTTCTGGTCGGTGACGGCGCGGCTTTCTACGCGGTTGGAGAATTTGGAGTTGAAGGCGCGGCTATTGTCGAAGTTGATAGCCATCTTGGAGGGGCTGTTGTTGACCATGATGTTGCGCAGGGCCTTGTCGGTTGCGTTGCCTTGGTAGGATTTTTTCATCTGCTGCATCATGTCGTTGCTGATGCCGCCGTTCTGCTGTGCCATGACTGCGCCTCCGAGGCAGAGAAGCATAGCACCAATGAGTATCTTTTTCATTGTTGTTGTGTTATTGTGTTGTCGTGTGAAAGAAAGTAGGTGTGATGGTTAGAATCCGAAGGTATAAACGCCTTCGCGTACCTCGTTGCGGTAGGTGGCAAGGGTCTTGAGCGTGTCGCCTTGTTGCAGCAGCAGGGTGCCGCTGTAGATGGGTGAAGCCTCCGTGGGCTCGCTGCCATCGGTGGTATAGTGGAAGGCGGTGCCCAGCTCTTCTGCCGTGAGGGTTACGTTCAGCCCGTTGGCTACGGTGTCAATGGAGATGATAGGTTTGAACGAGCCCCAGCAAACGTTGTAGCCCATAGAGGTGAGGCGGTCTTTGTGGTGCTCTATCTTGTTCTGGAAGTGCTCCCAACTTTTGCGTTCTACGGGTGTCCACAGGCACTCTGCCATGGCGCATAGACGGGGCAGGAGCATATATTCTTGATGCTTGGTGTCTTTGATGTATTCAGCCCAGAGGTTGCATTGTCCGCCGAGGATGTGCGAAGCCTCTGAAGCAGAGAGCTCTTCGGGTGTCGGGTTGAACTGATAGACCTTGATGAGCGGGTTGAATCGGAAGGCTTTGCCTATGGCTTGAGGCTGATAGAGTGAGTCGGCCTGACGGTAGTCGAAGTAGCAGAACTGCGTCGGGGTCATGATGACGTCGTTGCCTTTGCGTGCTGCCACTTTGCCACCCTCGGTGCCACGCCATGACATGACGGTGCAGGAAGGCGTTACGAACCCTTCGAGAATCTCGTCCCATCCGATGATGCGTTTGCCTTTAGAGATAAGGTATTTCTCCACTTCGGCGGTGAGCCAGCCTTGCAGCTCTTCTTCGTTCTTAAGTTTCAGCTCCTTGATGCGGGCTTGGCATTTGGGGCAGCGTTGCCAGTCGTGTTTGAACGCCTCGTCGCCGCCCACATGGATGTATTGGAAGGGGAACATGTCAACCACCTCGTCGAAGACGTCTTTGAGGAACGTCAGCACGCTGTCGTTGCCGGCGCACATGATTGCCGTTGGCGGCCAGTAGTCTGCCACGGCGACGCTGTAGGTGGTGTCGCGGCGGCATCCCAGTTCGGGATAGGAAGCCAGCACAGCACAGCAGTGGCCGGGAAATTCAATCTCAGGCACTACCTCGATGTGGCGTTGGGCGGCGTATTCCACAATCTCCTGCACTTCGGCGCGGGTGTAGTAGCCGCCGTAGGTGGCTTTCTCGTCGGGTTCGGGGTTGCGGGGATAGTTCCAATCCTCGTCGTTGCGGTCCACACGCCATGCGCCTATCTCGGTGAGTAGCGGATATTTCTGAATCTCGAGTCGCCATCCTTGGTCCTCGGTGAGATGCCAATGGAATCGGTTCATCTTGTAGGCTGCCATCACGTCGAGATGTTTCTTAATCTGCGACACAGGGAAGAAATGGCGGCATACATCCATGTGGCTGCCGCGCCACTGATAGCGCGGATAGTCGGTGATGGAGCATAGCGGGATGGTGATTTTGGAGTAGGCGGTGCTGCTCACATCGTCCGGCAGCATCTGGACGAAAGTCTGGTAGCCGTAGAAGAGGCCTGCCTCGGTGTTGGCAGCAATCTGTATGTTGCTGTGCGACACCTCGATGGTGTAGCCTTCGTCGCCAATCTCGCTGTTGGGTTCGCGGTTGAGGCTGAGGATGATAGCACCTGTCTCGCCATCGTTGACAAAGGAGGGGCGGAGGTGCATCTTGCGCATAGACTGGTCTATATAGCGCACTGTGGCGTTGTCCTGCACCAGATTGTCAAGGCTCACTTTCATCGGTGAGGAGAGCGTGAATGTCTCCGCTTGCTGGGTGAGGCTGACGGGTTCGGGAATGATTGTTAGCTCTTTGACTTCAGCAACCTTTCCACAGGCCACTACACAAGATGCCAAACAGGTTAATAATAATAACTTAAATAGTTTACCTTTCATATTATAAAATATTAGAAATGCAAATATAGTAAAATAATTTGAAAGAGCCTGCGTTAAATTCATTTAAGAGAATATAAGACATGCAAAGCGGCTCGTTTAAAAAATTGTTTTCCGATACCATGATTTATGGCATGAGCAGTATCGTTGGGCGTTTCCTCAACTATCTGCTGGTGCCGCTCTACACCTACAAGATAGCTGCTGCTACGGGTGGCTACGGTGTGATTACCAACGTCTATGCTTATACGGCGTTGCTGTTGGTGATGCTCACCTTCGGCATGGAGACCACGTTTTTTTATTTTGCTAACCGCGAGCGCGACCGCTGGCATGAGGTATTCTCTACTGCTGCATGGATGGTAGGGTTGGTGGCAGTAGCGTTCGTGACGCTTTGTTTTGTCTTTATTAGCCCGATAAGTAGTGCTTTGGGCTATGAGAACCATCCTGAATACATTAGGGTGATGGCCAGCGTGGTTGCGCTGGATGCTTTTCAGTCTATTTTCTTTGCTCGTCTGCGTTTCGAGGGGCGTGCGTGGAAGTTTGCCTCGCTAAAACTTTTTTTCATTATCTTCAATATAGGACTTAACCTTTTTGCCTTTCTGGTTCTTCCTACCCTTGGACAGCCCGACGGCTTTTGGCAGTCATGGAGTGCGCGTGTTGGGCAGGTGGGTATGGTGTTTCTCATCAACTTGGTTTGCACCTCGGTGGTGACGCTGGGCTTTCTGCCTGAGCTGCGCGATATGCGGCGTGGTATAGACCGCACCCTCATGCTCCCTATGCTGCGCTATACGTGGCCGTTGCTGCTGCTTGGCATCGCCGGTATCCTCAATCAGGTGGCCGACAAGATAGTGTTTCGCTTCATCGTGCCGGGTGCCGAAGGCGAGGTGCAGTTGGGCATATATGGTGCGTGCGTCAAGATAGCGATGATAATGGCCATCATCACACAGGCGTTTCGCTATGCCTATGAGCCTTTTGTCTTTGGTGGCAGCCGTGACAAGAACAGTAGCGAGTCGCAGGCGTTGGTGATGAAGTATTTTGTTGTCTTCACCCTTGCCGCCTTCGTTGTTGTGGTGTGCTATATTGATGTGTTCCGCTACCTTGTCAATGCCGACTATTGGGATGGGTTGCGTGCCGTGCCTATAGTGATGATTGCCGAAATATTCATGGGTGTGTACTTCAATCTGTCTTTCTGGTACAAGCTCAGCGGCGAGACGTATTGGGGCGCCATCATGTCGGCCATAGGCTGCGTGGTGTTGCTGGCTGTCAATATTGTCTTCGTGCCACGCTATGGTTATATGGCGTGCGCATGGGGTGGTGTTGCGGGCTATGGGGTGTGCATGGTGATGTCGTATGTGCTTGGGCAGCGCAAGGGGCCCGTACCCTATCCTGTGAAGGCTATAGCTGGCTACTTCCTCCTTGCGATGGTGCTTTACGGATGCACGTTACTGGTGCAGGGCTTGCCGGTGGGATGGCGTATTGCTGTCGGCACGATGCTTGTCGTGGTTTATCTTGCCGTCGTGGCATATTGCGAGCGTGCGTTGGTGGGGCAGGCTGTGGGACGTCTGGTGCGTCGCAGAGGGTAGTAGGGAAGCGGGCAATCCTATTGTCCGCGAAAGAAATGACACCCCTATGAGGGTGCTGCCGCTACGTGCTAAGGGCGCTATGAAGGCGTTTCATCCGTTTTAGTTATCCCATTCGCAAATAGAGTAGAAACGGGTGTTGGCTTGATAAATCATGTTGGGGCATGAGCCGCCACGGTCGTTAACCTCTTGGCGGCTGTAGTCGCGTGCGTTGCCGTCGTAGCCGTAGCAGCGACAGTTTTTTTTGCATGAGGCAAGTGTGATGATGCTGGACAATATGATGGCAAGTGTGATTAGGCGTTTCATTTTTGTTTGTTGTTCGAAAGGTGGTTAAATGGTGGTTGAGTTGTAGTTGAATAGCAAAAAAAACGAGTGTATTGTTTTATGATGTTCTTTTTTCTAACTGAGTGCAGATGGTTTATTGTCAGTCGTTGTTGTCAAGAAACGAAGCGATGCGAGACTCGTCGATGTTGCGATAGTGGAAGGTTTCCGTGGGGGTGCCGTTGTCCATCAGGACGATGATGGGGCGTTGCCCATAGGTTAGATGCAGGAAGTCTGCCACACTGATGCGGTAGCGTTTCCCTTGCAACTGTGGGATGTCGTCATCCCACTGGTGTGCGGACTCCTGTTCTGGCAAAATGACGAAGAACTTTTCGTCGCCTATATTGTGGCGCGAGGCGATAGTTTGTAGTTTTTGCAGAGCCTTGTGGCAGTAAGGACATCCTTCGGTTGCCATCACCACCACACAACGTCCGTGTAGAATGTCGCTGTTGCAGAGCGGTCCGTCTTCATCGGCGAGATTGGAAAGCAGTCGCTGGTCAAATGGTTCGGTGGATGAGCCAAACATCCAGTTGTCCGGCATAGAGAGTGCAAACACGCCTGTGGCGAGCAGCAGTGCGGTGGGCAACACAATGAACCAGCGTAAGTGCCACTGCCACAGCGGCAAGCGTAGGAGCAGTAGAAGAAGGAGCAGCAGCAGAGCGTTTTTGACTAACGACCAGCCTGCCGACAGAGGAGCGAGGGCTCCCATGCAATGGCAGTTGCCGTTGCGTCCGGTCCATAGTGCAGCGACGAGGAAAAGGGTGAAGAGCAAGACGAGAAACGTGGCGGCAAGGATGCTGCGGCGTGGGGTTATGCCGCATGCTATAGCTATGCCCAATAGCAGCTCAGCCACTATCACGATGCGCGTCCCTACTAAGGCTGTGGGCAGCGAGAAGAAGCCGAAAGAGTATAGGTAAACCTCAAAAGTATCTATTTCAATGAGTTTGCCTATTGCCGAAGCGATGAAGAACAATCCCAACACAATTTGCAATACTGTTGCAAGCCGTGTCAGGCTGTGCGGTCTAAGCTGTGCGGTCATTGCTATTGTTCGCTACAGGAGACGATGTTGGCAGAGTGCTCAAAACCGTCACGAGCAATCCATTCGTCACCAACGGCGGTAATGTCCTCGCATTTGATGCCGTCAACATTGATAATCATCGTGTTGTTGGTGGTGCTGATGGTGTTTCGTCTGTCGTGTTCTGTCACAGTGCATCGACAATTGCGTTCCTTGTTGCAAGCTCCGCAAAAGATGGCAAGGAGAGAGGCAACGGCGAGCAGTGCTAATTTATATTTTGTCATAATAATCTGTCCTCCCAATGATTAGTCGTTATATTCGACACAGAACACGCTGTCGTGCCGTGGGTTGTTGTTGGCATCCCAATAGTCGATGACGTTGACTCCGGCGCAATCGCCTTTGATGGTGAATACGTGCGTCATGTCGTTGTTGGGTACGGAGCAGTGGCAGTCTTTCTTTTTTGAGCATGACACTATGGTCAAGGCCAATGCTATGCCGAAGAAAAAGAGGTATTTATTCATACTTGCGTTTGTCGTTTTTTTGTTGGTGTGCTTCATTCTGTGTCAGTCCGGCGAATTTTGTCTCACGCCTGCAAAGATACAACTTATTAAAGAAATAACACAAAAAAGAAAAAAAACATGTACTTTTGCATCGTGAAAAAGTGTCCATGTCTCAAAATATATTTCCCAATAAGGTACACATAGAGCGAGAAAACCATTATGTCATGCGGTGCGATGCATCTCTCATAAAAGGCTATCGACGATGTGCTATCAACTAAACAATAAAAGGGAATTTTGCTAAACAAACTCTGTTAAATGAAAAAAAACATTTCATATCTTCTTCTCATTTTCGCTACGGGCTGTTGGGGCTTGAGTTTTATCTTCAGCCGTGAGATTTTTGCTGGCAGTCCAGCACCGAGCGTTACGGCGCTCGTTACGTTGCGACTCATCCTTGCTACGTTGGTCACCGTCCCAGGCTTGCTGCTATTCCGCAAGTGGGAGCATCTGCGTAAGGGCGACTGGAAATGGTTTCTGCTCATAGCACTCTTTGAGCCATTCCTCTACCATCTGTGCGAGACGGGGGCTGTAAGCATGGTGAATGCCAGCCTTGTGTCGGTCATTGTCGCCACGGTGCCGCTCTTTGTACCTTTTGGCGTCGCAATAGTGTATAAGCAGAAGTTAAATCGTGAACTCTTGATAGGTGTTGTTGTCTCGATAGTTGGTGTGGTATTCACCACGCTGGGAGACAACTCGGAGGGTGAAAGCAAGCTGATGGGTATCATCATACTGCTCGGTGCTGTGCTTGCTTCGACCATCTACATGCTGGTCCTTGTCAAGATTGCCGACCACTACAAGCCTTTGACAATCACTACCTATCAGAATCTTTTCGGTCTTGTCTATTTTGTACCTGTCACGTTGCTCACTGACCCTGTGGCAATCTCTAACCTGCCGCTCTACTCTGTCAAGACATGGGCGTACATCCTTATCCTCGGAGTGCTGTGCAGCATGTTGGCATATACCGCCTACAATGCCGGTTTCAAGCAGCTGGGAGCAAGCCGTTCAGCGGCATTCATGAATATCAGCCCTGTCTTTACTCTTGCTGCGGCACTGATGATAGGGCAGGAGGAAGTATCGGTATTCAAGCTGTTAGGCATGGCAATAGTCATTGTAGGTCTGTTTCTTGCGCAGCGTTCGCCCGAAGCCAAAGGGTCGGGACCGCGCACGGCACGCCGCTATAAGAAGCAGATTGACGAAGAACGGCAAGAGCTGGGGCATAAATAAAGTTTTATGCCTCATGTGGCTAATTTGGATGGAATAAAAAATTGCATAAATCTGATTGAAAAAAAACAAATACACTATGAAAAAAACAGCATTTCTTTTGGTCGCATTGATGGCTATCTGCCTTTCGCTGGCGGCACAGAACACCTTTAAGGGTATTGTGAAATATAAAGTTGAGTCGTCGGGCGAGGTAGCATTCCAGTTGCCTGCTGAGGCTGCTACTGCCGAGGTGCGTGTAAGCGGTAACGACATGAGCACTTCGGGTGCTGTCTTCATGTCGAACCCTTTTGCAGAGCAGATAGTGGTGAACAATATGACCGTTACCTATTGCCTGAACTATGGACAGTTGCTGGCTTACCTGCGCAACAATGGGAGTGAGTTTACTTATCAGGGTGATGGCAAACTGTTGAGCAAGCATACCTTCAAAGAGTCTGAGGCCGATTCGTTGACTATTGTTGATACCGAGCCGGGACACTACTACTTTGAGTATGTGGATGGCGAGATGCGCGAGATAGCAGGGGTCCAAGCTAAGAAGGTCATCCTCCACAGCTATGATGCCGAGGGCAACGACCAGCCCACCGTGATGTGGTATTCTGACGAAATTGGTCCTAAATATAACTTCCTATTCATGGGCCTCAAGGGTATGCCGCTGATGTGCAAGCAAAATATCGGTGAAGGCAAGGCTGTGACATATACCGCCACCGAGGTGGTGAAGGGCAAGGTGAAAGAGGGCGACTTCCTGCTGCCCTACGGCTATGAGCAGTTGAGCGATGAGGATATGCAGACCCTTGGTACCGAGATACAGGAAGAACTTGAGCTGCTGCAAGAGTAACAGCTGCCATCCCACTACAAGGCGGCGCATGCCGCAGACTGCCCTGCCCAGCGCAGAACGACACTGACAAAAGCACAATACATCTGTAGAGAAATAACTGCGACAGCAGGTGATGAAGCCTCATAGGGCGTTATCACCGGTTGTCGGTAAAAGTGAGATAAGTATGCCAAAGAAAGAAAAGGTGGCAAAGACCACGGCGGATTTAATAAAGTTTCTGCGCAGCAAGAAGTTTCGCCGCATACGTGGCGTATCGTATATTTTGTTGTCGTTGTTCCTGACGTTAGCCCTGCTGTCGTTCGTGTTGCGCGCTGGCGATGAGCGCAACGTAATGGGCGCTCTCGGCTGGTTGGCTGCCAAGTTGTTGGCGGATAGGCTGTTTGGTGTGGCATCGTTGGGGCTTACGGCATTGCTGTTTCTTTATGGAGTGCATCTGTTGCGCAAGTTGAAGATACGTTGGTGGCATGTGTTGGGGGTAGTGTTCTTCTGGATGATATGGCTCAGCACCTCCATAGGCTATGTGTGTCAGCTGCTGCCGGGCAATGCCTATATAGAGCACTTTGCCGGCATAGGCGCCACGCTGGCAGACCTGCTGCATCATCTGCTCAACTGGGGCACCATTGTCTTCCTTGTCTTTGTGGCGGTGCTGTTCCTTGTGCTGGTACATCATGTCAATGTGAAGATGCCTAATATCGCGCTACCGTCAGGACGTGATAAGGAGCAGGAGGATGGCGAGGAGCCTGTGGGGTTGATGGAGCGGATACGCTCACTGTTGCGTTTCCGTAGTAAGGATGACGAGGAGGAAGAAGAAAACGATGAGGTGGACGATGATGCGAATGAAGAAGAACAGCCCGTTGGCGACGAGGGTCATCAAGAGCAAGAGGATGAGGGTGATGACGAGGGCGATGAGCATGTGACGTTCAATATTGACGACGAGTTTGAACGTGTCAATAACAACCTCCACAAAGATGAGGACACTGGCGGCAATGAGCCCGGATTCACCATCAATGAGCCAGAGGATGACAATACGGGTAGCAATGCCGGTGGGGGAGAGGACGAAGGTGATAACGCTGAAATACAGGATGATGACGACTATGCGCGCCACTTTGACCCTACCGACCTGTACGACCCGCAGCTGGAACTGAAGCTCTATGAGCGTCCGCCTACATCGCTGCTCTACAACTGGGAAGAGAAAAACGAGCGCATAAGCCGTGAAGAGTTGGTTGCCAACAAAGACCGTATTGTCAAGACTTTGCGTGACTTCAATATAGAGATTGTAGAGATTTCCGCCTCGCCGGGACCCACGGTGACGCTCTACGAAATCAAGCCCAGCGCAGGGACGCGTATATCGCGCATCAAAGGGCTTGAGGACGATATTGCGTTGAGCCTCTCGGCGATAGGCATACGTATCATTGCGCCTATCCCGGGGCGTGGCACAATAGGTATAGAGGTGCCTAATGCTAAGCCACAGATAGTGTCGATGCGTACCATGCTGGAAAGTCCCGCTTTCCGCGAAAATACCAAGATGGAATTGCCCGTGGCTATTGGTAAGACTATCAGCAACGAGGTCTTTGTCACTGACCTCGCCAAGATGCCCCACCTCCTTATGGCTGGTGCTACGGGTACTGGTAAGTCGGTGGGTCTCAATGCTGTCATAACATCGCTACTCTATAAGAAACACCCGGCAGAGCTTAAATTCGTGATGGTTGACCCCAAGAAGGTGGAGCTGTCACTCTATAGCAAGATAGAGCGACACTATCTGGCCAAGTTGCCCGACAGCGAAGAGGCCATTATCACCGATGTAAAGAAAGTGGTACGTACGCTCAACTCGCTCTGCATAGAGATGGACCAACGCTACGACTTGCTCAAGATGGCACAGGTGCGCAAGATAACGGAGTATAACGACAAGTTTATCCACCGTCATCTCAACCCTACCAATGGGCATCGCTATCTGCCATATATTGTCTTGGTTATCGATGAATTTGCAGACCTCATAATGACTGCCGGCAAGGAGGTGGAGCAGCCTATCTGCCGTCTTGCACAGCTGGCGCGTGCTGTGGGTATTCATCTCATCATTGCTACGCAGCGTCCTACTACCAATATCATTACGGGAACTATCAAGGCTAACTTTCCGGCGCGTATAGCCTTCAAGGTGACGAGTGCCATCGACTCGCGAACCATCCTTGACATGGGAGGTGCGCAGAACCTCATAGGTCGTGGCGACATGCTCATCTCGCTCTCTGGCAGTGACCTCGTGCGACTGCAATGTGCCCTTGTAGAGACCAAGGAAATTGATGCCGTCGTGGCGCATATTGCCAACCAGAGGGGCTATCCGGAGGCATTCCTCCTGCCCGAATATCTTGACGAGAACGACGAGATAAGCAAGGATGTGGACCTCAAGCAGCGTGACGAACTGTTCGAGGATGCTGCACGGCTGGTGTTCTCCTGCGGGCTGGCATCTACCTCGTTGCTGCAGCGCAAGATGACCATAGGCTTTGCGCGTGCAGGCCGTATTATAGACCAGCTGGAGGCTGCCGGCATCATAGGCCCTGCCAACGGTAGCAAGCCACGCGACCTCATGGTGCGTGACGAGCAGAGCCTTAATGAGATACTGAGCAACCTATAGAACTTACAGCTCTTTAATCAAAGAAAGCAAGATGAAACGCATAGGTGTGCTTTCAGACACGCATGGCACTGTGCCACAACAGGTTTATTCGTTCTTCAAGGACTGCGACGAGTTGTGGCATGCTGGCGATGTGGGACGCGGAGTGCTTGAGGAGCTGCGACGGTTCAAGCCTCTGCGTGCGGTGTATGGTAACATTGATGATAATGCTATGCACTTTGAGTTGCCTAAGACTGATATTTTTCATTGTGAGGGTCTTAAGGTGCTTATGACCCATATAGGGGGCTATCCTGAACATTATCCGGCAGTTATGCGCAAGATGCTCGAGGAGCAGCGTCCCGACATCTTCGTGTGCGGACATAGCCACATACTGCGCGTCATGTATGACAAGCGTTTCAACTTGTTGCACATCAACCCTGGCGCAGCAGGTCATTACGGCTTTCACAAGGTCAGCACGCTGATACGCTTTGTCATTGCTCCCCCACAAGACTCCCCACAAGGGAATCCGATACCGCAAGCCCTCGAAATTCTTGAATATCCAAGAATTTGAAGGAACTCTACCGCCGTGCGGCCAAACTTGGATAATCCTTTAATATCTGTTCGAACTGCTTTGCATCGCCTTGTGGAATATAAATTTTCTTTATTTTCTCCGCGCCCCGAAACATCTCTTCTGGGACGTCCTTAAGCGTAGTAGGAAGACTTATCTCCTGCAGGCTGCATAACAGGAAAGCCTCCTCGCCTATCGTGGTAACACCTTCGGGAACTTCAAGCGACGATGCTTTGCCGAAATAGGCATATATCGTTGTCCCATCGCTACTCATAAGCATCTTGTTTTCCACTTTGAAATGTGGCGATAGGCACACTATCTCATCTATGCAGGTGTCTGCAATAGGGTTTGGCAGTATCCGCTCCACCTGTTCGGATATAGTAAGATGCTTCAGCGCAAAGCGACCACGAAAACAGTCGCGGCCAAGGACTTTCACCTCTCTGGGTACAGTGTATGTGTCATTCACGTTTCTGTCATTGCGTATCGCCCTGCCACGCCAGTCGTATGACGCCGTAGGCTCTTGCCCGAGATAGGAAACCATGCGTCCTGTGGCGACCTCTATCAACGCACCATCGCACACCTTGAAGTGGGGTGATTGCGACTTGACGTTCGACATACTTGTAACTGCAAAGGGGTTATGCCCCATCTCCTTCAACGATGGAGGGATGACAATGCTTTTCAGATTGAGGCACCAAGAGAATGCCCAGTTGCCGATACTTTCCAATGTGTCGGGTAGCATTATATGCGTCAGCCGTGCACATGATGAAAATGAGGCATCGTCAATCCGCTTCACGCCATGCGGAACCCTGACAAGGCTCACATCTTTGGGGATAAGCGGAGATGCGTCTTCTATCGTGTCCGACGAAACCTTCAGTTTGTAGTAGGTCTCCGTCAGACTACGTATGCGTATAACATTCCATCGTACAACCTTTTTCACTGCAGAGAGAGCTTCCAGCAATGGCTCATTATTGGTATGTCCGCCGTTGGCCTTCTGAATAGTGTTTTTTCTCCAATTAACCTTGTCTATTTTAGCAAGTTCTTGTTCTCCTGATGCATAGTTTTCTCCATCGAAAAGACCCTTGCAGTCATCGTCAGGACAATCGCAGTAGGTCTTAACGAAGTTGTCGCACACATCGAAAAGAATGTCCTCTACGAGGATATTGTTCTGCGCATATTCTGTCTCGCATAATGTATTAAACTCTGCACCTCTGCGTTTTTCGTTATAATAATTGACTACGCACTGATGAACCATGTTGCTGTCATGGTCTATCTGTCCGTTGAACATAAGACGCGTTTCCTGAACTTTTTCCATTAGCTCTTGCAGAAACTGGTCTCTAAGAAGTGTTTCCATATTCGACATCTCATTCTTAAATCTGTGTTTTGAAAAATTGATGTTCTACATCATCGGACTATGATTTATTCCGCATACCGTTTGCCAGCACCAATCCCGACAGGTCTAATATCTTGTTGCGTTCGATGGTGATACGACGGATGCCACCTGCCACACCGGTGATGATAAAATGATTGATATTTGAGCGAGGCAAATCATTCTCCAGTACAACGAAAGCGTGTTTTATGCGACTACACTTCTCATTGACAGAGTTGTTGACAGCATCTGTCAGCAAAGAAATGCTTTCGCTCAGTTTCTCAATGTTCTCACGTCGCGACACTATGCTGTATAACTCCATTATCTCGCTGCGATAGTCAACAAGTTGTTTGAAGGCTATCCCCTCCGGATGACGCAGATAGAGAAAATATAATGCTTTTGACAGTGGCGACATATTCACGTTCAACCGTCCGCTCTCAGCAAGGTAATCTTTGCCTTTTTTTGCAACGCAGATAGCTAAATCCGAAGTGATTATCAGCTCTACATCTTGTATCGTACGGCTTAGCTTTGACACCTCGTCAATGATGCTTGCCGGTGCATCAATAGCTCTAAGCAGCTGTAGGGCTTTCGCTTTGTTTTTTTCATATTCGGCTAAACCAGATGAACTTGAGGTGTCTATATGGAATAGTATGTGAGTGTCTCCAGGCTCCTTTTCGCATTTAGAACTATAATATTCAGCAGGGTGAAGTATTATTAGCGAACAGAGCGTGCGCAGGTTGTCCAACAGACGTTCTAATGCGTACTCGTCAGAAAAAAACTTGTCGGGGATTTGTCCCATCTTTTCGTTGAGGAAGTCTCCCTTCCCGTTCTCTGTGGGTATATCGTCAATGTAATAGACGGAATAGACGATGCGCGGTGTGCGGTGTTCCGTCGCTGCCTTCGTGTATTCCTCCTTTGTCAGCAGCGGCTGATAGTGCAGAAATGCCGGCCTGTCGGGCAATTCTTGGTCGGCATACTGCCTTACGATGTCTTCGAGAGTAGGGTGTTCCAAAACCTTGTTCGAGACAACAACATTGGTCGTGGCGTCTATTTCTATTGTTGTGTCACCAAGTGTGAGGTTGGTTCCTCCTATAATGGGATTGATTAGTCGGAAATCTCTCTCGGCAGCAATCTTGCGCAAGTCCGCATCATGCTCTTTGAGCAGCCGAAGCGTCCTATCGCTAACATTACGAGTATATACATATATGTCCTTCTCATCATGTTCGATGGGTACGTCATCCTTAAGATAGACATACATCGGCCCTCTGTCGTGCTGGGCAAAAGTCTTGTCGGTCTTCCAATGATGATGAGGCAGCAAACTGTAAACCAACCGATTTTTTTTTACCGCATTACGTTTGTCGGAGCTGTTTGTTCGGTCTGATAGTTTCTTTTTTCGGCGAAGGTAAAAGACCAAGGTCGCCGCAACAATAAGTGCCACGCTCACCGACGCAATAATAGCGTATGATATTGCCATAAATTCCTAACTATATCAACTACATGCTTATATGCAAATGGTTATCGCAATACGATTGTTCCATTCTCTTTTTTTCAAAGTATAACAAAGATAATACTTTTTTTTCTTATACGACACAGTTTTGCAAGACTTGCAAAAATCGAGAGTGCCTCTTTTATCACTCTATCTTTGCCAATGAAAACAAGTTGCAAGCCAATAGGCAATCACATAACAACTGCATACTCTTTAACTTCTTGTTTAACAATAGGATTATTACAATACATCATAAACAAAATCATCATTATGAAATACATCATTTCTACCCTTGCTTTTTTTTCACTGTGTTTCTTCCATCTGCCGATGCTTTCAGCTGCTACAAGCCATGTCGTCAATGATAGCAGTTCGGCATCTGTGCAAAACAGCCTGTCGGCATCGTTCAGTAACGTCAATATAGTGACAGCAACATCAGCGAATACATACAGCCATCTTGGCAGTGGTTTTGTTCGCAAGAGTGGTTTCGTTCTACGTCCGGAATTGGACCGAGAAGTATCGCTAAAGGCTGGTTATCAGTATAATCCCTTTTTTCAAGCCTATGGCGGCGTGGGCTACGACACCTACCTGAAGGGTCTTGGCTTCTCTTTGGGCGCACGAGCCTATACCAACGAGGGCAACTGGGCAGCTGTCTTTGACCTCCGACTGGGCTACATGCCGGCAGGCGCACTCTCCTCATCGCTTATGGCAGGAGCATCATACAAGAATTTCGATTTTGGCGTGGGCGGCACGTTATATACTGATGGACGTTTTTACCTAATCGTCCCAACGCTCATTGCTGGTTACAACATACGCTTTGGGCGTTCGTCATCGTCTCATAGCACGTCCTATCATCGCCCTTCGCATCACACATCCTATCGTTCTTCTTATCGTGGCAGTGGTTTCACTCGTGGCAGTGGTTTCTTTCTTCGTCCCGAGCTTGACCGTGAGGTGGCTTTGCGTCTCGGCTACCAGTTTAATCCTTATTTCCAGACGTATGGTGGCGTTGGGTACGATGTTTTTCTTAAAGATGTTGGCTTCTCAGCAGGTGTAAGGGCATATACGAATGATAATAGATGGGCTGCCATGTTCGACCTGCGTCTTGACGCTCTTATCTCTACGGTCTTCTCTGCATCGCTCGTAGCGGGAGCAGCCTATAAGGACTTTGACTTTGGCGTGGGTGGTACCTACTACACTGATGGCTCCTATTATCTTATTGCCCCTATGTTGGTGGTGGGCTATAATGTCCGATGCTACAGTCACCGATAAAGACGGCTTCCAAGTGATGCTGATGAATAAGTAAAAAAACGTGCTATAACACACATAAATACATACTATTATGCCACGAGTCCTATACCGCGAGTTGCGTTTCCATGTCATTGACAACTGTCTGCGTGATGAGCGTAAATTCTATAACATTCAGGCTCTTACCGAGGCTTGCAACAAAGAGCTAATGGAGTCGTTCGGAGTAAAGGTGAGCCGCCGCACGGTGCAGTATGACCTCAGCATTTTGCGTGGAGCACCATATTCTATTGAGCTTGACAGTCACCTGCTGAAACGCGGCATCTATCGCTATGCCGACACGCAGTGTACCGTCCGTTTGATAAATGCTTTTAGCGACAATACGGAGAGTGACGATAGGGTCGTTTGCACGTTGAGGGTAGCTCAGAGTATCATGCCGATGCTGAAAAACATCATTACTATGTTGGGCTCTGATGCCGAAATCCTTGAACCTGAGGCACTGCGTCAGAGCGTCTATAGCCATCTTCTCTCCGCAATACGGCAGTACGACGGCGAACGATGATAAAAAGTGTTTGCGGCACGAAAGAACCTCCCCCCAATGGGGGTCGTATGCAACCACAACGAGGTTGAGAAACTATATAGATTCTCTTTATTTATATTTGACGGCGGTGCCAAATACTAACACCTCGGCGGCTTGAGCCATGATGCTGTTGGTAGTGAAGCGTACGCCGATTATGGCGTCAGCATTCATCTCCATAGCTTTCTCTATCATGCGCTTGGTGGCTTTCTCGCGAGCTTTCTCCATCATGTCTGTATAGCTTTTTAGTTCTCCGCCGACAATGCTTTTCAGCCCTTGTCCAAAATCACTAAACATATTCTTGCTCTGGATAGTGCTGCCGCTTACCAGACCGAGTTCTTCATAGGCTACACCTTGCAGGGTCTCGACGCTTACTATTTTCATGTTTTTACAGTTTTTTTCCGGTGGTTTGACTTAAATGGTTATATAATGGCTATTTGACGTTTTCCTCTAAGAATTTCTTGAGTTCTATGGAGCTGACATCGTGATGAATTTCGCCATCAACGACGTAGGAAATAGCTCCTGTCTCCTCGCTTACAACTACAGCGACGACATCTATCTGCTCCGTTACGCCTATGGCGCTGCGGTGGCGTAGTCCGAGGTTAGGGTCGATGTCGGTGCGCGCGGTCACGGGCAGTATGCAGCGCGCCGCTATCACGCGGTTGCCATCTGCCACCACGGCGCCATCGTGTAGTGGCGAGTTTTTGAAGAACAGTGTTTCCAGCAGTGCTGATGACACACGGGCATCTATAGCCTCGCCCGTGGAGGCAATCTCTTCTATAGAGTTGTTGCGTTTGAAGATGATGAGAGCACCTACTTTGCCTGCCGACATGTGGCGACAGGCCTGAACGTATGGCTCGTAGTCAGTCTTTTTTGTAGTCTGTACCTGTTTGGCGAAAATACGCCTTATCATGCGTAGCCGCAATTCGGGCGATGCCTTGGTGCCCAGCATTAGGAGGAACTTGCGTATCTCGGGCTGGAAGACTACAACGATAGCAAGCAATCCGACGCTGATGACGGCCCCCAGAATCTCTGACGACAGCCGCATGCCGCATAGCACTACTACGCGCCACAGCACATATATGCCTACGATGGTCCAAAAGATGCGCATCACGTTGGTGCCTTTGGCCAGACGATAAAGCTCGTAGAGCAGTAAGGCTACCAGCAGCACGTCGAGCACATCGACGAAACGTATTTTGGGCCATACGGAGGTGAGGATTATGATGAGACTATTCATTTGTTTTTTGTAATCTTTTGGTTACTTGTTTTCAAATGCCGTCAGGCGGCACAGCTCTATGGCTTGGCGCGCGGGGCGTGGGTCGTGGACGCGCAGCAGGCGTGCGCCGCGTTGCAGGGCTATGGTATTGAGCACAGTGGTGCCGTAGAGTGCCTCGTCGGGCGTGCAGTTGAGGGCTTTGTATATCATGCTCTTGCGGCTTAGTCCGGCAAGCAGAGGTTGGCGAAAGGTTGTGCAGATGTCGTCGAGGTGGTTGAGAAGCTCGTAGTTCTGTTCCAGCGTCTTGGCGAAGCCGAAGCCAGGGTCTAATATCACGTCGGCCACGCCCATGTCATAGAGTTTGTCCAGATGCTTGGAGAAATAGTATTGCACTTCACGCACTAGGTCGTCGTAGTGGGTCAGGTTCTGCATCTCAGAGGGCAGTCCGCGTGTATGGCTCAGCACGTAAGGCACGCGTAGGCGTGCCACGGTGGCAAACATCGCATCGTCAAACTGCCCGCCGCTGATGTCGTTGATGATGTCGGCACCAGCAGCTACTGCAGCCTCGGCGGGGGCGGCATAGCAAGTATCTACAGAGAGAAGGGTGCCTTCGGGCAGGTGTTGCCGCAAAAGTTGTACGACATGGCTCAGGCGGCGTGCTTCCTCGTCGGGTGGCAGCAGCTGAGCGCCAGGGCGTGATGATACTACACCAACATCAATGATGTCGGCCCCTTCGTCAAGTAGCCAGCAAGCGTGGCCTACAAGGGCTTCGTCGTCGTTGTGGCGTCCGCCGTCGTAGAAAGAGTCTGTCGTGGCGTTGAGTATGCCCATCACGCAGGGACGAGAGAACTCTATGAGTCTGTTATTGCAAGTGATTGTAAATGCAGAAAAATATGTACATTTGCTTTGCATCGCTATGTGGCATGCTTTGAGGTGTTATGTGCTGTATGTCAGACAGTAAATAGCATCAGTGCTATGTCGCTGTGGGTGCAAATATATAAAAAAAGAACTGAAATGAATACCACCGAAGCCGAATTTGCTCATGAGATAGCCGCCTGCCGTAGTCTCTTCGAGAAAAAGACGCATGACTATGGCACCTCGTGGCGCATCCTGCGCCTGCCGTCGCTCACCGACCAGATTTTTATCAAAGCCAACCGCATACGTAGCATCGAAGAGAGTGGCGAACACCGCGTGGCGGAGGGCGTGCGTCCCGAATTTGTAGCCATGGTCAATTATGCCACTATGGCGCTCATGCAGCAGGAACTGGGACCCGATGGCGAGCAGGAGCTGCCTCTCGCCACCGCTATGGAGCTGTACGACAAGCACCTAAATAGTGCGGTACGCCTCATGCTCGACAAGAACCACGACTATGGCGAGGCATGGCGGCAGATGCGTATCAGTTCTATGGTTGACTTGATACTCATGAAGATACGCCGCATCAAGCAGATAGAGGACAATGCAGGGCACACCATAGCCTCGGAAGGCGTTGAGGGCGGATATATGGACATCATCAACTACTCGCTTTTCTGCCTCATACGCATGACGGAAGAGGAAGGGGAATAAGAGTATTTTACTTAACAAAAAACATATAAAACAATATGAAAGACAATAAGACAATATACATTATCAATGTCGTTTCGCGTTGGTTTGTCGGACTGGTATTTCTTTTCTCAAGCTTTGTGAAGGGTGTTGACCCGTTGGGCACAGCCTACAAGATAGAAGAGTACTTTGCCGCATGGAGCGGCAGCGTGCTCAACTTTCAGGTGTTCTTGCCTATGTCCACATTCATAGCTGTGGCGCTCATCGTCTGCGAGTTTCTCGTTGGCGTGTTACTGCTGACGGGGGCTTTCCGCCGTTTGTCGGCATGGCTGCTGTGCGCTATGATGCTCTTCTTCACCGTCAGCACGGCTCTCGATGCTTTCAGCACCACCTATGGCATCAGCGATTGCGGGTGCTTTGGCGATGCCGTCAAGCTCACCCCCTTGCAAACATTCCTAAAGAATGTGGTGCTTGACATACCGATGCTCTACATCCTGCTGACGCGCAATGTGCGCCGTCGTCGCCGCACCGAGCGCGACACCATCATCACCCTATTGGCCACAGCCCTCATGGTGTTCTTCTGCATCTACAACATTAACAACGAGCCTTGTATCGATTTCCGTCCGTGGAAGAAAGGTGCGCAGATGATGAATACCGACCCCAACCTGAAGGCGGAGAGCTTCACAACCTATGAGAATATAGCCACTGGCGAGCAGATGGAGCTGACCACGGCACAGCTGATGGAGCAATATAATGCAGACCCCGCTTTCGAGGAGCATTGGAAATGGGTGAGCAGCCGTGTGGTGGACCCCAACGAGATAGCAGCACCCGGGTTCTCCATGATGGACAGCGAGGGCAACGACTATGCTGTTGACTTTATCAGCTCGCCCGACACGTTGGTCATTGCTACCATCCATCATCTGGACAAGGTGAAGCCTCGTGGCATTGAAGCCTTGCAGGCAGCCTACGCCTATGCCGCGCAGCACAACTATGTCTTCGTGCTGCTCACTGCCGCCTTGCCAGAGGCTGCCGACGCCTTTAAGCAGGAGATAGAGTTGCCCGACCTTGAGGTGTATTATGCCGACGAGAAAGCCATAGAGACCATGTTGCGCTCCAACCCGGGATTTATCATGCTGCAGGATGCTAAGGTGCTGGGCAAATGGCACTATCGCAATATAGACAAAATGACAAAATAGGACGTGCGTTGCCTGTCGGCAAGGTCGTGCAGACCGAACGAGGCAAATATCACGATGCCGGCAGGCGCATCGGTAACGAAGGAGTGGTATTGCAATAACAAGGCCGCTTCTTCGTTATTATATGGTGACACAAAGATTTGTATGTGGAGGGAACTGTCGTGGGGGTGACGTCACGGAAAAAATGTTTCTCAAGCCTCAAATTGCAAACTATGGACAGTATCAACATCTTGTGGGCAGACGATGAGATAGACCTGCTCAAGCCGCACATTCTTTTCCTTGAAGAGAAAGGCTACACAGTTATCCCTGTAACATCGGGCGGCGAGGCCCTCGAAGAGCTGGAACATCAGCGCGCCGACATCGTTTTTCTTGACGAGAATATGCCGGGCATGACGGGACTCGATACCCTTACGCAAATCAAGGAACGCTACCCGCAGGTGCCCGTGGTAATGATTACGAAAAGCGAGGAGGAACACATCATGGATGAGGCCCTCGGCGGCAAGATATCCGACTATCTTATCAAGCCAGTGAAACCCAATCAGATACTGCTGACAGTAAAGAAGTTTACTGAGGCTAAGAGGCTTGTTAGCGAGAAATCGACGATGAACTACCAGCAGCAGTTCCGCGAGATAGGCATGACACTCTCCGGACGTCTCGACCACGAGGAGTGGATGCAACTCTACCGTCGTCTCGTCTATTGGGATTTGGAACTGTCGAACACCGATGATGAGAATATCCACGAGATATTCCGTTCGCAGCGCGCCGAGGCCAACCACCTCTTCTGCCGCTACTATGAGCAGAACTACATCGACTGGCTTAGTGGCAAGGGCGACGACAAGCCTCTGATGTCGCACACCGTGTTGCGCGAGAAGCTGTTCCCCCTGCTTGCCGAGCAACGTCCCACGTTCCTCATCGTTATTGACAACTTCCGCTACGACCAGTGGAAGTATCTTCAACCTGCCATAGAGCAGATGATGGAAGTGAAGCGCGACGAACTGTTTTATAGCATTATCCCCACGACGACGCAATTCGCCCGCAACTCCATGTTCGCTGGGCTGATGCCTGCCGAGATAGAGCGCAAATACCCCAAATACTGGATTAACGAGGACGAAGAGGGGTATAAAAACCAATATGAATATGAGCTGCTCGAAGAGAACCTGCATCGCCACGGCATCAATATCCGCACATCCTACAACAAAGTGCTCAACGCACAGTATGGTAAGAAACTGGCTGATAACTACAACAACTTGATGACCAACCAGCTGAATGTCGTTATCTTCAACTTCATAGATATGCTGTCGCACGCCAGCACCGACTCCAATATAGTGCGCGAACTCTCGGAGAGCGACCAGGCCTACCGCTCCGTCACGCGCTCGTGGTTTGACCATTCGCCGCTTGCCGACCTGCTACGCAACCTTGCCACGCGCGATGTCAACGTTGTCATCACTACCGACCACGGGTCGGTGCGTGTGGACAATCCTGTGCGTGTCAAAGGCGATGCCACCGTATCGGTCAATCTGCGCTACAAGCAGGGAAGACTGCTCGACTATAATGCCAAAGATGTGTTTGAGGTGCGCGACCCGTCCAAGATTTTCATGCCGCGTCGCCATATCACCTCGCCCTACATCTTTGCCCACGAGAATGACTTCTTCGCCTATCCGAACAACTACAACCAGTATGTGCAATACTACGACTCCACCTTCCAGCACGGAGGCATCTCGATGGAAGAAATCCTAATTCCCTTCATCACGCTGCAAAGCAAGTAGGCGATTAAGACAGCCGACAACATTTTTTCTTTTAAGAAGTTCCATATTGTGTAATCACATTTTCGGCATACAAATATAGTGATAAAATCACATTTTCGGCATGTATGACAATGTAAAAAATCACATTTTAGACCAAATTCTTGGATTTATGATTTAGTTGCCCGATTGCGTTGAGAAATAGCACGTCTGTTTATCATTTTCTTAAAAAACGCTGATAGGCGCTATCCTTGAGATTCATTATTTGGGCGTGGTGGCTTTGTATGATGTTGTCGGACGGCTTATGGGGTATGGACGTTTCAGTGATGGTACGGTGATGATGCGTGTGGCATCCGACGGCGTGTATCTATTGAAAGTCAATGGAAGAGTTGTACAGAAGATTGTCATAACGGGATAGAGGTGAGGCGTTTGTTTTTTCATTATCTGTGATTTCAAAAAAAAGTGTATCTTTGCATCGCTTTTGCGGATATGGCGTAATTGGTAGCCGCGCTAGACTTAGGATCTAGTTCTTCACCGAGTGGGGGTTCGAGTCCCCCTATCCGCACACTCTTTTGAGGCGATGGGTGCTGCTCCTGACGGAAGCGGCACCTTTGCTTTTTATATGTCAAGGAAAAAATGTATTTTTGCATTTGTAAATATGCAATACGAGCATCGGACAAGTCAACTCACGAAAAACACACAACCCACAATATAGTTACAGATGAAAGTAATTATCCTCGGCACGGCTTATCCTTATCGCGGCGGGCTCTCGGCATTCAACGAGCGGCTGGCATACGAGTATCAGTCGATGGGGCATGAGGTGGAGATATACACCTTCACACTGCAATATCCGTCGTTTCTTTTCCCTGGCAAGACGCAATATAGCGATGGTCCGGCTCCCGAGGGTCTCGTGATACATCGTCGCGTCAATTCATGCAACCCGCTCAACTGGGTCAGCGTGGGGCGCGAGATTGCCAAGAAGCGTCCGGACCTGATGATTACTAAGTTCTGGTTGCCGTTCATGGCTCCCTGTTTTGGCACCATAGCACGGTGCGTGCGACGTAACGGACATACGCGATGCGTATCAATCCTTGACAACGTGATACCCCATGAGCACCGTATAGGCGACAAAGCTTTTGTCAGATATTTTGTCGGTGCGGAGGATGGTTTCGTGGCTATGTCGCGTTCGGTGATGAACGACCTCGGATTGTTCGATGTGGTGAAGCCGCGGGCCTTTTGTCCCCATCCGCTCTACGACCACTATGGGCAGGTGATGCCAAAAGATGAGGCAAAACGGATGCTCGGCCTGGACGGCGGGACGTGTTATGTGCTGTTTTTCGGGTTCATAAGGGACTATAAGGGGTTGGACTTGCTGCTCGACGCCTTTGCCGACGCGAGGTTGAAAGCGAAGAATGTGAAACTGATTGTCGCCGGCGAGTTCTACGGCGACTCTAAGCCGTACATGGAGCAGATTGCACGGCTCGGCATTGCCGACCGCGTAGAGCTGCGCACGGATTTTATCCCCGACAGCGAGGTGAACCGCTACTTCTGTGCCGCCGACATCGTGGCGCAGCCTTACAAGACAGCCACGCAGAGCGGTGTGACGCAGGTGGCGTTCCACTTCGAGCGCCCCATGTTGGTTACCAACGTGGGAGGTCTGCCAGAGATAGTGCCCGATGGCAAGATAGGCTTTGTCGTAGAGCCCGAAGCACGGCAGATTGCCGACGCTCTCGTCCGCTACTATAGCGAACGGCGAGAGCAGGAATTTGTGGAGAATATCAAGGTGGAGAAGACCAAGTATGCATGGAGCAACATGACGGATGCAATAGCGTCGCTGTCGCACAGTTGTTAGCCCATGCTCCCGTTTAATCAGAATAAAATATTGGAAATGATAATACGCAGTAAAGCACCTTTACGATTGGGTCTTGCAGGAGGCGGCACCGATGTGTCGCCCTATTCTGACATCTATGGCGGTGCCATCCTCAATGCCACAATCAGTATGTATGCCCACACAACCATAGTGCCTACCGATGATGGCAAGGTGGTGTTCGAAGCTCCCGGCAAGCACCTGCGGGAGGAGTACCAAGATGCCATGCAGGTAGATACCGATGGCTATTTCATCCTACACAAGGGTGTGTATAACCGCATTGTCAAGCAGTTTGCTCATCGTCCGCTGTCGTTGCGCATCTGCTCCTATGTCGATGCTCCGGCAGGCTCTGGGTTGGGCACATCATCGACGCTGGTTGTCAGTATTTTGGGTGCATACGTTGAGTGGCTGCGCTTGCCGTTGGGCGAGTATGATATTGCGCGTCTTGCCTATGAGATAGAGCGTATAGACCTCGGTCTGGCAGGAGGCAAGCAGGACCAGTATGCTGCCACCTTCGGTGGGTTCAACTACATGGAGTTCAATGGCGACAACGTCATCGTCAACCCTTTGCGCATACGGCAACGTTATGTCGATGAGCTGACGCACAACCTCGTGCTCTACTACACCGACACCAGCCACGTGTCTGCCGACATCATCAAGGAGCAGCAGCAGAACGTGAAAAACAAGAATAACAGCTCTATAGAGTCGATGCACAAGGTGAAGGAGCAGGCTGCACTGATGAAGGAAGCGTTGCTGAAGGGCGACATAAACCGCGTGGGCGAGATACTGGATTTCGGATGGCGATACAAGAAGCAGATGGCCAAGAGTGTGTCAAATCCTCAGATTGACGGGATATATAATACCGCTATGAAGGCAGGTGCTACGGGAGGCAAGATTTCGGGAGCTGGCGGAGGAGGATTCATGTTCTTCTATTGTCCTGACACGGCGCGCCACACCGTCATCGATGCTTTGGAACGTCTTGGCGGACAGACCAAGCGTTATGACTTCACCGCTGAGGGTCTGAAGACGTGGACGATGAGTTGAGCGGGTGAGAGGTGAGGAGTGAATGGTGAATAGTGAATGGTGAATAGTGAATGGTGAATAGTGAATGGTGAATAGTGAATGGTGAATAGTGAATGGTGAATAGTGAATGGTGAATAGTGAAT
>JAFSPS010000021.1 GCA_017451385.1 Bacteroidales bacterium | reverse complement strand
TGATTACTAAATGTTATACCTAAATTCGTTCTTATAATTTATGGATGTAATAATCAGTCTCTCGAAGAGTTTGTCGCCGAAGTATCTTCTGTTGAATTTCCAGCAGTACTCGCTGAGATAGTTCTGGATGTATTTGGGGCATATGATTACTGGCTTGACCAGTGGGTATGCTATAGGGCAGACTAAAGATTGTGCATATAAGAAAATTAAGGCAACAACGTTATTAATAGTATAATTTCAAATGCTTCATTATGAAAAAGTTTTTCCTATTATTATGTGCCATCGCAATGATTGGCGGTGTTTCTTCTTGCAAACAGAAAAAGACGGAAAAGGCAGAGCCTTGCCCTATCACTCTCAATGACGAACAGAGGCAGTTTGTCGATGGTAATAATTCTTTTTCGCTCAGCTTCTTAAAAGAGATGGACGATTGGGACATAAACGGCAAGAGTTTTGTATATTCACCATTGAGCATCACATACGTTCTCAGCATGGTTAATGATGCCGCCGAAGGTATCACCAGTATGGAAATGCAGAACACGCTGGGCTTTGGCATCGTGGAAAAAAGCAAGATAAATGACTTCTGCAAGATATTGATAGACAGCCTGCCTATGGCTGACCGTAACATACAGCTCCAAATAGCTAACGCTGTTTTTGTTAATAAGAATTACACTTTGAAAAAACAATTCCTTCAGAATCTGAATAAATATTATAGCGCAGATGCAGAATCTCTCGATTTCTCGTCTCGCTCTGCTGCCAGTAGCATCAACAAATGGTGCAAAAAGCAAACCAATGGCTTGATACCCAGCATTATTGATGAGACGAATCCTGACTTTGTCTCGTATCTGCTTAATGCTGTCTATTTCAAAGCCGAATGGGCAGAACCGTTTGAAGAAAGCGATACCGAAACCGACACATTCTATACGGCTGACGGGTACGTCATGCTGCCTTTGATGCACCAACACAATAGGTATAGTTATGTGCAGAACCAACTGTTTGCGGCTGTGGATATTCCATACGGAAACGGACAATGGAGTATGACCGTGGTTCTGCCGGAAGAAGGAAAGGATGTCAGCGATGTTATCGATTTCTTATCCAAAGAGCACCTTGCTTTTCTTGATACATTACGGGAAAGAAGTGTTGACCTCAAACTGCCACGTTTTGAAACAAAATCATCAACCGAGGGGTACCTAATAGACATTATGCAAAACATGGGCATACGATATGTTTTTGACAAAGACTTGTCCGACGTTCCAAATATGTGCGACCGAAATGTATATATAGGCATGATGAAGCAAGATGCCCGTATTATGGTTAATGAAGAGGGGGCGGAAGCCGCTGCAGTAACTATTGTAGGAATTGCAGAGTCTTCGTGTGCACCAATGCCGGAAGAACCTGTATTATTCTATGCCAATCGCCCATTCGTATATATCATCCGCGAAGCATCGACCAATGCAATACTCTTTGTGGGTAGATATACTGGAAAGTGATTATTCCGCGACACTCATATAAGACGAGTGCTCTTTGCAGTAGTCTATCAGTTGATTATACACCTTGTCCTTTGATACCAGCTTGGCGTTGCCTACCACTATCTGATGCAGACGCGCACGTGTTAGCGCCACGTTCAGTTTGCGGTCTATCACGGCGGAGTCTTCTTCAAAAGCGGTCTCGGTGAGAAAGTGCAGCTGATGCCTGCGTTGCACCGTGAGTCCATAGATAATCCAGTCGCGCTGACTGCCCTGATAACGTTCTACGGTGTCTATAGTAATATCGTTCAAAGCGTGTATTCTTGTCTCGTTCAGCAGTTTGCGTATAGTGGCTATCTGGTTCCTATAAGGAACGATGATGCCCAATGTCCTATCGCTTTCGAAGGATGAAGACTCTAAACGATAGATAGCAACAGCGATATGCGCTATCACCTCGGCCTCGTGCTGATTGACTTGCTCGCTGACAACATCATCATACGGCAGCACATCGACAAACGAGAAACGATGGTTCATCACGAAGTCCGACAGATTATCGCCCGTTGCAACGGTTGTAATAGGCTGCGTTTGATGATTCAGCGGCACGGCGGAAAGATGCCCTCCATAGAACACCCTGTTCGGGAAGTCAGCCACCTCGCTGTGCATACGCCCCTGATGGCTCAGCATATAGACGATGTGCGGATTGTCCTGATAACGCCGCAGCAGACGCTCGAAGAGCGACAGCCGGCAGTTGGTGAGTCCTATGCCTTTAAGCAAAGGCTCTTTCACCATCGACTCGTCTATGCCTTGTTGAACGACAGCGGGGAGCTGCTTGTGGTCGCCTATCATGACAAACTTTTCTATCGCCACCTGCTCATAGGTATGGGCCGAGAGTATCGGCAGCAGATGGGGCTCAAGCAGCTGCGAGGCCTCGTCAATGATGGCAAGCGAAAAGTGCTTTATCGTGAAAAGCGAGGTGTTGCTCGTCATCGAGGTCGTTGTGCTGACAACAATCCGTTTCTTTGCAAACGCCTCTGTCAGTGATTTCTTGTTGTCGCAGCTCTCCACCATGCGGTCAAGAAGGTAGGGGACCGACTGCGGACTACACGACAGCTCATTGCCCAGACGCACAAAATCAAGCCCTTGCTCTATCAGTTTGTCACATATCTCATCCACAGCACGGTTAGTGTATGCCATCAGCAGGATGTTGCCCTCGGCGTTGCTTATCAGCTCCTCCCTGAGCGTACTCACCATGCCGTGCGTGGTCTTGCCAGTACCCGGAGGACCGATGATAAGGAAAAAGTCCTTAGCCTGCTTCACCCTCAGTGCCAACTCGTTGAATGTACCATAGTCGCCCTTTAGCGCACGGCTTTCGTCACAACAAGGCTCACGTTGCATCAGCAGCAGGTCGCGCCGATGCTTGGGTGCCGTCAGGAATTCTTGCAGCCCTCTGTATAGCCCCGAGTAGGACGACTCCAGAAAATCGTGCTCCATAGCCCACGGATGGCTGGCATATTTTAGTAGCGGCATGGTGCTGCCCTGTGTGGCACGCAGATGTATGCTTATCTTGCCATCGTCAACACTCCGCAACGTGCCACGAAACACCATCGTGCGCCGCGCATCGGGCACCTCGCCGACGTTGTAAGGGTAGAGGATAACGATGTCGCCCTTGCGGAAATTGGCCATATCATAGGCTTCGTCGTCACTGTAGTGCAGGACGACATCATCCACAGTCCCTTCGTCGCCCATCGCAGGGCTGACAAGCGACAGGTTATAGTAGATATTGCCCGCCGCCAGCTTATCCTTTAGAGGCTCGTTCCATGTGGCTGCAAAACCAGAGCACATCTTGCGGCGGTTACCCACCTTCGACAGCAGATGCTCTTTTGCGACAAAGGTCATCATGCGCATATAGTAGGCTCGCTCCAACGGAGTGCTTAGCTTCACGGGGAGCAGCAGCGCCTCAATCTGCGGACGCTGAAAGCCCTGCCACAGACGGCTCGTAGTGCCACCTACATTCAGGCTGTCAGCCTCCAAACGCGTGAGTATATCGAAGCCGCCCTCGGCATATCGCTTCTCGCGCCACACTATCCGGTTGCGTATCATCAGTGCCGCAAAGACCATGTCGGGAGCGTAGGCGGCACTGTAGAGGCTCTCCTCGTAGTTAGAATACATTATATATGCCTGCAATCCGCGCCCCTCGCGGTTGTTGCGCAAGTACTGCTCACTGTAGTTGTAGCGCAGCAGTGCCATATATAGCAAGGTCTGCACATAGTGCGTCTCTTTCTTCTCCGGCACCTGCGGGCTACGCTGCGGGAATCCGCATTTGCCCGATTTCTGCTCTATCAGCACCTCGTGGTCCAGCTGCAGAAAGTCCATACGCCCTTGCAACCCAAGCATCTCGGAGAAAAAAGAGGGCTCCAACATCACCTCGCTTTTCTTGTATCGCTCTATGTCGTGTGGCAGTTTCACGTTCACCGCCTGCCGTATATTCATCATCTGACGCTTCGCCTTGTCGTGGAAATCCGCATCCGTCTCTGTCGAAAGCAGGTTCGCCACATTTTTCTTGTAGAACCGTCGCACCGTGTCGTTATAGGCATTCGTATTGTCGTCGTCATACATCTCAGCGTCAAGCAGCTCGCCCATCAGGTTACCCAAAAGAATTGCCGATGTGCACTGCATGGGACTTATCTTTTTCATTAGGTGTATGAGCTCTGTCGGACCATATTCCTCAAAACAGTTGGCCACCGAGGTAATATCTACCAGATAATCGGGCTCGTAGATGATGAGCTCCGGATATATCTCGTCGCCCTGACGCACAGGATGCACTATGTTCAGCTGGCAACCCACCTCCAGCAATGGCTGCAGTGCCGACCAGTCGTAGTGAAAGCTGTTTAGGTCTCTGCCTGCATACCTTATCGTTATCTCTTCATCTGTCATCTCCGGACAGTCGGCATATATTCGTTCTGCATCCCACCTGTTGACTATCACGCGCAGATAATCGGCCACCCGCTCGCGACGCTCCTCGTGCACCTCCTCTTGCTCATTATCGAAATACGCCACGCAACGCGAATCCACCTCGCTGTGAAAGACCAGCGCCACAAAGCGGCACAACGCTTCATAGTCCTTACTCCAGAGGGCCTCCATCTCCTCCGCGGTCATCGTCATGTCGCCAGCATGCCGCAGGTGCACACGCGCCGTGTTCACCTGATAGCGCAGTCGGGGAGAGGCTCCATTGTTTTTCAGCAGATAGTCGGTCTTGGCAAACGGACCTATCAGCTGTGCTTGCGCATGCTCCGTGGCACGTTGAAGCACCAGGCTGTATGCCTGCGACATCCTCGAATAGCATTGGGCGGCTGTGTCCGATGCTGCCGCCTGCAATAGCAGTTCAAAAAAATATTCCGCCCTCTCGTTATCTGTTTCTGCCATTTGTTTTTTCATTCTTCTATGTGAAACGGTCATATTTATTTCGCCAGTCGCCTACAACACCCTCCATCGCCACCAAGCAAGCCTATCACCACGCCGTGCCATTCTTTATGCACCATTGCTGCGCTATCTTGTTGCCCAGCTTGGCGGACTTCTTGTAGCAGTTCTTCTCTTTCTGTGCGTTGCCCTGCTTGTTGTATAGGTCTGCCATCATCAGGTAGGTCTCGCCATCGCTGTTGTCAGTCTGCGTGGCACGTATGTAGGCCTGTACGGCTTTCTTGTATTCCCCCTCGGCAGTGTAGGTACGCCCTTCGCCTTTATGACCTTCGGCGGACTCCGGTGCCACCTGCACGGCACGACGGAAAAAAGCATGCGCCTTCTCCCACTCTCCGTTATCGCACAACGCATTGCCTATACGTATCAAGGCCGTCACGTTGATGCTGTCGTTCTGCAGTATGCGCTGATAGCAGGCAACGGCTCTATTGTTGTCTCCTCGTAGCGCATAGGCTCGCCCGAGACAGAAAAGCAACTTAATGGATTTAGGTTGTTGGCGCAGCCCCTTCTTCAGATTCACTATGGCCATCTCGCTGTTGCCTCGCGCACAATAGACCGTGCCGAGATTGTTGTAGGCATCCACATTGGTGCTGTCGGCAGCTATAGCCTTGCGGAAATACTGCATCGCCTCGTTGTCCATCCCTTTGCGAAAGCTTATTATGCCCATAACGTTGAGCACTCGCGCATCTTTGGGTTGCAGTTTGTATGCTTTCTTTGCCCACGACATGGCGTTGACCTGTCTGCCCTCGGCACTCTCGCACAGTGCCAGCGTGCTCATAGCCGAAGCACCCTCTTCTATCTCCATAGCCTTCTCTGCCGCCGTGCGAGCGGCATCCCATTGCTTCAGCTCGGCATGGCACTGCGCCAGATGCTCATAGCCTTCGCGCGTCGCCGACAGACGCAGCAGACCAATGGCATCCTCATAGAGCTCATCACGCTCCAGCATCATGCCAAGCCGAAGAGCAGCCTCCGAGGTGGCATCGCAGCTGTCGCCATCCAATATCTGACGAAAGTATTTCTTTGCCAGCTCGTCAAGCCCCTTCTCTTGGGCAGAAACTCCTTTGGCAAGCACTTCGCTACATTCCTGCGACGACGCTGAATAAGACGCCATCATACATAGTATGGCGATTATCAAATGTATATAGCGTACATTCATCCTGCTGTTGAAAAACATTTATCAAGCAAAGTTAAGAAAAAATATAAAAACTATGTACATTTGCATTTATGGCAACAAGCACCATCAATACACCAAGAACAAGAGAACGAATGACTTACAGCAAGGCATTCGACCTCAACGGGAAAACGCCACCACAGGCACTCGATGTCGAGAAGTCGGTGCTGGGTGCTCTCATGCTCGACCAAGACGCTCTTTCCAACACTATTGAAATACTACACGAAGGCTGCTTCTATAGCCCTGAGCATCAGGCCATATTTCGCGCCATCCGTAAATTGTTCGATATCAGCAAGCCCGTTGACCTTGTCACTGTTGTCAACCAGCTGCGCTTCGACGGCGAACTGCAAGCGGCAGGCGGTGCCTACTATGTCTCCGAACTCACCAACAACGTTGTCAGTGCTGCACATATCGAATACCATGTGCGCATCCTCAATGAGAAATTCATCCAGCGCGAGATTATACGCGTCTCCACCGAAAGCCTCACCTCCGCCTACGACGAAACGACAGATGTCGTTGACCTGCTCGACAAGACCGAACAGCGTCTCATGGACATCAACGACAAAAACTTCCGCCGCGACATGTTGCCTCTGAGCAACTATGTGAAACTGGCAAACGACCAGATTGCTAACGCGCGCGAAGCGGCTCTAAATCCCGAGAAAGGCGGCGGCACAGGTGTGCTTTGCGGCCTCGACTCCCTCGATGCCGAAACGGCAGGCTTCCAGCCCGGCACACTCATCATCCTCGCCGGCCGCCCCGCTATGGGCAAAACGGCTCTCGCTCTCAGCATGGCACGCAATATCGCTGTCGATTTCAAAAAACCTGTAGCCTTCTTCTCCCTCGAAATGCCTGGCGAAGAACTCGCCATGCGTCTCATCTCCGGCGAGGCAGAGATTGAGAGCGAAATACTGAAAAAAGGCAAAGAGATTCCCGGACATAAAAAACAAGAACTATCCACCAAATCGCAGATTCTCGCCAACGCCCCGATGTATATAGACGCCACCTCGCAGCTCACTATCTTCGAGCTTCGCGCCAAATGCCGTCGTCTCAAGCAGAGCCACGACATCCAGATGGTTTTCATCGACTACCTGCAACTCATGAGTGGCGGCGGCGACAACAGTCGCAACGGCAACCGCGAGCAGGAGATTGCAACTATCTCGCGTCAACTTAAAGCCCTTGCCAAGGAGCTGAACATCCCAATCCTTGCTCTCTCGCAGCTCAGCCGCGCCGTCGAGACTCGCGGCGGAGAGAAAGTGCCACAACTGAGCGACCTGCGCGAATCTGGCTCTATCGAACAGGATGCCGACATCGTCCTCTTCGTCTATCGCCCTGAATACTACAACATAAATGAATTCCCCGACGGCACCTCGACAGCCGGCATGGCTGACATCGTCATTGCCAAGCATCGTAGCGGTAGCACGGGCTCTGCACGCGTAAGATTTAAGAGCAAGTTCGTTAAATTCACAAATGTAGAAAGCAATCTCAACAATGTAGAGTATGCTTACTCCATTCAGTCTAATACTTCCTTCGACGACAATACCAGTATTCCAAGCCTACCTCCACCACAGATGTCTGACAATAATACCCCTAATTTCGATATTCACGAAGATGAAGATGCGCCATTCTAACCATACTCACAATTAACACTATTCAAACACCATTTAACTACCGATTAAACATTATTTAATCACACGGTAAAAAAACTTCATTACATAAACAATCTTTCCGATTGCCATTTACAAAAACGTCAAATTTTAATCCTCAAAACAAATATAGCTATGGAAAAGAAAGACCTGCTGAAAGAAACCATCCAGCACATCGACATCAAAAAGTACGACTCCACCCAGCTCATTGACGCCATGCGTGGCATGTCATTCACCAGCCGCGACACCGCTCGCGCCGCCGACATCCTAACCATGATGTGCCGCGAAAAAGAGTGCACCAACATCCTCACCCTCGCCGGCTCCACCAGCGCGGCAGGTTGCATGCAGGTTTATGTTGATATGGTACGCAACAAAATGATTGACGTCGTCGTCTCCACGGGAGCCTCCATCATCGACATGGACCTCTTCGAGGCTCTCGGATTCAAGCACTATGTGGGTACTAAGGAGAACGTCGTCCCCGACACCACTCTCCGCGAACTCTATATCGACCGTATTTACGACACCTTCATTGACGAGGAAGAGCTGCAGGCTTGCGACAACGCCACCTTCGAACTCGCCAACATGTTGGAGGCTCGTCCCTATAGCAGCCGCGAATTTATCTACGAACTCGGCAAATGGCTCCACAATGGTCGTGCCGTCAAGAAAGACAGCCTCATCCAGACATGCTATGAGTGCGGCGTGCCTATCTTCGTACCCGCTTTCAGCGACTGCAGCGCAGGATTTGGCATCGGCAAACATCAGTGGGAGCGCTCCCTCAAAGGCGAGAAATACCTCAGCATCGACTCTGTGGCTGACTTCATCGAACTCACCAAGATAAAAATGGCTGCACCGCAGACAGGCCTCTTCATGGTGGGCGGCGGCACGCCTAAGAACTTCGCTCAAGACACCGTCGTATGCGCCGAAATCCTCGGACACGAGGTGCCTATGCACAAATACGCCATCCAAATCACTGTTGCCGACGTGCGCGACGGCGCCTGCTCAAGCTCCACACTGCTCGAAGCTGGCAGCTGGGGCAAGGTAGATGACAAACTGCAGCAGATGGTCTATGCCGAAGGCACTACCGTCATCCCCGCTATCGCTTCCTACGTCTATCACAACAACGCTTGGAAAGACCGCGAATACAAAAACTGGCAAAAGATTTTCGCTAAATAAGTATTCAAAAGATAATGTGCATATAACTGTGCCCTCGATAAGGCGTGAGCAGTCAAACTCGCTCGTATGCCGAGACGAGAAATCAGTTAAATGCTGAACATAGCAGAAAATCGTTCTGAAAAACAAACAACGTCATTTGGTCACAACCTCATGGCGTTGTCTGTTTTATTATGTGGTAAAAAATAATGGTGCATAGACCCGAACATGTAGGGACGGACCTATGTGTCCGCCCGTAGTCCTCAATGTCACATAGCGGTAACTATGCTATACACAAACTCCAGCGCATTCTCCAACTTTGCCTCTATGGTATACTCGTCGTCGTGATGGGCATTGTAATATCCGCAACTTATGTTGCAACACGGTTGGCGGAGTCCCTTCTCTTTGAGTGCCACCACGTCGGTACGTCCCCCTTCCACAGGCGAATAGCCATATTGCTCCAAGAGATGTGCAGGAATGAAATCGTCATCGCATAGAGGCACTCCCTTTCCGCATACCACCAAGTCCGACGCTCCTTTGCGGTCGCACTGCAGTAGATAACGACAGTCGGCAAAGAAGGACATATCGCACCCTTTAGACCCGTGGCACCCTGTCTCTTCTTGCACAAACAGAGCCACCTTCAACGACGGCACACGTTCCAGCATGCGTAGGGCAATCCAGATTCCGTTCTTATCGTCGGCGCCGCAGCCCACCTGTTCGCCAGCCTCATTAGTGGTGTATATCATCCCATCGCGTCGGCATACGTTGCGCCGCCGTTGTATGTGAACCTCATCTGTGTGAGCTACTACGCACGGATAACTGTCGCTTTCGCCTTTGGTGATAAAAAGATTTCCCATTGCGTCGCTCTCGATTTCCAGCGAAAAACCACCTTCATGTTCAATTTTTTCCAACTGCAGAAGAATAAAAGCCGTCATCTCTTCTTCGTGTTCCGATTTGCAGTTTATTGTGTATAATTTGGATAATAAATTCATATCATTAGTCGTTATAATTCACACATTAACAATTTTCTACATAGTCAGTCATGCCAAAGTCGTTGCCTATATTACGTTTTTTCATTTCTGGAATAAACGGCTCGCTGCGCTCTGGTTCAATGGTTTGGCGCAAGCAGTCTGCCATCTGCTTGGCTATGGCACACAGTCTGTCGTCATTTACCAGCGTAAATCCCGCCACCCGTAAAGTAAACGCATTGTCAGCCTCCAAATTGTGGGCTATGTTATTTTTCGAGGCGACATACCACTGGTTGCGGTCGCTCTTTAGTCCAAACTGCTCGTCCATCGCCTGCGACATCGAACTATACATTCGGTCGAAGGTGTCGTAGTCTTTTATGCGGCTGTCGGGGTCGTTGTACGAGTCATCGCCCTTCTTGGTGTTGTAGCAGAAGTGCAGTTGCGTTGGGCGGCTTCGCGGTGCCTCGGTGCCAACAATCATAATCGCCCAAGTATTGCCGCGATGCGCCATGCCGTTGATGTCATTTATGAAAACTGGGTAGTTGGGACATGGATTATCGAGACCATTATAGTATGATGCCAGTCTGTCGGGGTCGGATACCACATCTTTAGCCACATAGTTGAATCCGCCCAACTTCGCCACATGGAACGCAAACCATCCCGCCAGAGGCTCGGTGTCGCCCGACGTGCTTACTATCGTAATGCGCGACCCTCTGTCTATACAGCAGCCGTAAGCAGTGTTTTTGTAGAAGTTTACCAGCACAATCTGGTCTATCGGTTTGTCTATCTTGTTTAATGTCAGTGCAGTATTGTATAGGTGCAGACAGTCCGACTTCTCTACGGCACGGAATATTTGCTCTTCCGTTATCAGTTTCCTTGTCGATATGGTCGTCATCGACAGATAGCGCGGCACGAAGAACAGCCCCGTATGGTGCTGGTCTTTTACAAAGCGGAATGCCTTTATTATTCTATCCTGCGTCTCTTTCAGTTCTGCCTCTGCCGCATCTTCCTCCATCACTTCCGAAAATCCTGACCCTATCAGACCCGCGGGCACGGCAAAGATGGCAATTCCCAGCAGACCTACCAGCACGGCCACAAGATGTCCTATGGTAGTGATGGGCGGCGTGTCGGCAAAACCGCCCGGGTCGCCTATGTATTGAGCAAACGCCCATACCACCGAAATCCATCCGTTGTCATACACCTCAGGCTGTGCCTCGTGTTCGACAAAGTATAGCACAAACGACAGCAGCAGCGTTACAATAACAAGGAACTCAAGCGACACCATTAACTCCTGCCGCTTGCTTTTCACTGTACGCGACAATATATTGAAAGCCTTGATGTAGCGGAACACGCGCAGCAGTCGCAGGATTCGCAATGTCTTTAATGCAGTGTAGGGTAGGGGCGTAATGAGGCTCACATAGAACGGATAGGTCGAGAGAATGTCTATCAGCCCATAGAACGAGAAGCAGTAGCGCAGACGTCCGCGGAAACCACGAAAGCGTTCGTCTATCTGGTCGGCACACCAGATGCGCAGCGACACCTCAACAGTGAACACTGCCGTGGTAAAGTAGTCCACCACCTTGAGCCATACGCCGTAGTGTTCCACGATGCCGTCGTATGTTGATAGGAATACCTCAATGGTGGACAGCACGATAAGCCCGATGATGGTGTAGTCCACCAAGTTGTGCCATTGTTTGGTGTGCAGGTCGTCGTCAAACACCCGCGCCAATTTCTGCTTGATTGTTGATTGTGTAGTCATAGGTTTGAATCACGGATAAACATCATCATTGTAAGATCTGATGCACCCATTTTTGTTTATTATGTTGTTAAAATATTTAATATGTGCTAAAATAATAGGCATAAAACTGTAGCACTCCCTCCCAAACTAAGATAGGTGAGGGCAGAGGAAGAATAACACAATAGATTAAAAATAAATGAAACTATTTACTTATGTGCCATTCGTCAATCGTTATATTTCGCACGTCAATATTCCTCTACATAGTCAGCCATTCCAAAGTCGTGGCCTACATTGCGTTTCCTCATTTCTGGTATCAAGGGCTCGCTGCGTTCTGGCTCAATGCTTTGGCGCAAGCAGTCTGCAATCTGCTTCACTATGGCGCACAGTCTGTCGTCATTTACCAGCATAAAGCCCGCCACCCGTAAAGTAAACACATTGTCAGCCTCCAATTTGTGGGCTATGTTTTCATTAGATACGCCGTACCACTGGTTGCGGTCGCACTTTAGTCCAAACTGGTCGTCCATCGTCTTCGACATCGAACTATACATTCGGTCGAAAGTGTCGTAGTCTTTTATGCGGCTGTCGGGGTCGTTATACGAGTCATCGCCCTTCTTGCTATTGTAGCAGAAGTGCAGTTGCGTCGGGCGGCTTCGCGGAGCATTGGTGCTTAGCATCATTATCGCCCAAGTATCGCCGCGATGCGCCATGCCGTTGATGTCATTTATGAAAACTGGGTAGTTGGGGCAAGGATTATTGAGACCGGTATAGTATGATGCCGGTTTGTCGGGGTCAGTCGCTATATCTTTAGCCACATAGTTGAATCCGCCCAACTTCGCCACATGGAACGCAAACCAACTCGACATAGGTTCTGTGTCGCCCGACGTGTTTACTATTGTGATGCGCGACCCTCTGTCTATACAGCATCCGTAGTCGGTGTTTTTGTAGAAGTTTACCAGCACAATCTGGTCTGTCGGATTGTCTATCTTGTTTATTGACAGTGCGGTGTTGCATAGATGCAGACAGTCCGACTTCTCTACGGCACGGAAGATTTGCTCTTCTGTTATAAGTTTTTTTGTCGATATGGTCGTCATCGACAGATAGCGCGGCACGAAGAACAACCCCGTATGGTGCATGTCTTTTACAAAGCGGAATGCCTTTATTATTCTATTCTGTGTCTCTTTCAGTTCTGCCTCTGCCGCATCTTCCTCCATCACCTCCGAAAAACCGGACCCAATCAGACCCGCGGGTACGGCAAAGATGGCAATTCCCAGCAGACCTACCAGCACGGCCACAAGATGCCCTATGGTAGTGATGGGTGGCGTGTCGGCAAAACCGCCCGGGTCGCCTATGTATTGCGCAAACGCCCATACCACCGAAATCCATCCGTTGTCATACACCTCAGGTTGTACCTCGTGTTCGACAAAGTAGAGCACAAACGACAGCAGCAGCGTCACAATGACAAGGAACTCAAGCGACACCACCAACTCCCGCCGCTTGCTTTTCACAGCGCGCGATAATATATTGAAAGCCTTGATGTAGCGGAATATGCGCAACAGTCGCAGGATTCGCAATGTCTTTAGTGCAGTGTAGGGTAGGGGCGTAATGAGGCTCACATAAAACGGATAGGTCGAGAGAATGTCTATCAGTCCATAGAACGAGAAGCAGTAGCGCAGACGACCGCGGAAACCGCGGTAGCGTTCGTCTATCTGGTCGGCACACCAGATGCGCAGCGACACCTCGATGGTAAACACTGCCGTGGTGAAGTAGTCCACCACCTTGAGCCATACGCCGTAGTGTTCCACGATGCCGTCGTATGTTGATAGGAATACCTCAAGGGTAGAAAGCACGATAAGTCCGATGATGGTGTAGTCCACCAAGTTGTGCCATTGTTTGGTGTGCAGGTTGTCGTCAAACACCCGCGCCAGTTCCTGCTTGATTGTTGGTTCTTTTGCTTGTGTAGTCATTGCTTAGATGGCTCAAACCTATATTTGTATGACATTGATTATAAATATAATCAGTCAAATTTGATTTGCTGCGTTCTGTCTTCAACTAATAGAGAGCAAAATTACATGATTTATCCGTAATTTGGCATTCTTTTTGTTTTGATTTGTTAAGATGTGCTTAGATATATGATTCTCGCTATACTGATTCTCAGACTATAGCAATCTGTTACATCATGTCTCCTTGCGCCCCCTCCTCATAGCGGCACAGATGTCGTGCCACTATCTTCGACAAGTCGTAGCCTGTGAGCAGTTCTATCCATAGCCATTGACCGTTGGGGTTACATTCGAGGAACACATATCGGCCGTTGGGTGTTACGATAAAGTCGAAACAGCCGAAATTCAGTTTCATGCGCCGCAGATAACGTCGGCAGAAGTCGGCTATCTTGTCAGGTAGTTCCACTATTTCGAGCCGCATCCCATGCTCGTAGCCTTGCCGCCAGTCCGTTTTGCCTTCATCGTCGGCCATAGCCTGCGAGTCTATCTTGCATGCCACCACATCGTCGCACACCACCGTTACCCTCAGTTCGTATGCCTTTTCTATATAGTTCTGCACGAAATTGGCTGTCTGGCAGAACGCCTCCTCCGGCTGCGCCACCACGTCGGCACTCTTCGCCCGCTGTGCGTAGAGGACGTATTCGCGGTCGTTCTCGCCGTCGAGGACGCTGCTGCCATCGAACGATTTGAGCGACAGCGTCTCGTAGCGTTCCGCCAAGCGGACTATAGGTTCGCGATAGTTGGCAAAGCAGGTGTCTGGCACCGCCATGCCCAACTCGCGTGCCACCGTCAGTTGCAGCATTTTTGATTCGGCAGGCCAGTCCTCCTCGATGTCGCCTATCGAGTAGATGTCCTTCATCCAATGGCGCAGGTAACTGAGGAATACATAGCCCTCGCGACGCATAAAATCGTTGACGGAGTCGTTGCTGCTTGGCATCGGCAACTCCGACGGCGCCGAAGCACGGCGGTCCCAGACCGCCGTTACTTGGCTTCCCGTCAGTTTCAATCCGTTCTTTACATTTTCTATCTCAAAGTCGATACCATCTGAGTCCAACCACCAGCAGAAGCGGTAGTCCGTCAGCAGGCACTCCGTGTTGAGACGGAACACCTCTACGCCCCACTGCCGCAGATAACCGATGACGTTGTTAGGATGGATGTCTTCTTTGTTGCTGAAAATCAGTATCATTGTGAATCGTGAAATTCACTAAACGATTATCTCACACTCTTCGAGTCGTCTATCTCGTTCTTTTTGTCAGACTTGTATCCTCCAGTACGGACATGAGTCGACGATTGTTTAAGACTGCGTGTTCCCACAATGCGCATCTCGTAGGAAACCTGCGTCTGGTCGTTGTAGGTGAGTGGCTCGATGTCGTATTCGCTTATAGGCGTAGGACGAGTGAAGTTCATCATCAAGGGCAATACTTGGTTGCCGCTATTGCTATATGTATATGTTTGCATTGTCTTTGTGGTTTTAATGGTTATTCTCCGTCTATTTCTTCTTCAATGGTGTCTTCATCGTGCAGGGCGGCATTGCCTTCTATGAGTATGCTGCGGTCGTTCTGCGCAATGGCGGCGATGGTGAGCACGGCTTTGGTTGGTTTTAATTTCATCCAGCCTGCAATGTCGAGCAGCATCTCCACTTCGCGATGGTCAAGATATTTGTCGCTCAAGGCAACGAGGGTGCAAGCCTCCATAAGTTGTTCGGCATCGCCTTTCTTCTGCACAGAGCGTGCTGCTGCCTCTAATTTGTGAGGTTTTTCTGTCTCGGCAGTAATAAGGCGTTCCACCTCTGCCATGTCGAGACCCAAATCGGCGGCCATCTCGCGCACCTTCGCTATTTCTTCGGGCTCCTGTTTGCCATCGGCATTCAGTATGGCCATCATAAGAGCCACATATTGTTCGGTAAATGTCATAATGTTTGCGTTTTTTGTTGATAATAATTTGTTTAGTAATGCGGTTCTTACTATACAATGATATAATGACCGCAAAACCATTTGTTATATTTTAATTCAACATTAATTAAAAGATCATGCCTCGGCATATTTCATTAATCTCCTGCTCTCCCACCTTTTTGCAACCTACGCTTTTGGCCCAGTCGTTGGCGGCGGTAAGTGTCAGTCCATTGAACGACCCGATAGGGAAATAATGTTTATGCCCAGAATAGTTGCAAATTCCAATCTGTACGGCTATGCCGAGTTCATCCCAGAAATAGTTCTCAATGTTCTTCACTTTTGTGCGACCGTGGAGTGAAATTTCTGCATTAGAGAACTTTTTGCGTACATCCGATAGACGTTTGTCGGTGTTAATGCCTTTCACATTCACAGACTTGCCTCGGTCGGCACTAATAATGAAGCATAAAGTCAAGTACTGAAATTTCTTTGAAAACTCCTTTTGCAAAGTCTTCATCAATTTGTTACCATTCACGGTAATCTCGCCACCTATTTTGGGTGCAGGTGCTGCAGGTTTCTTCGCTGCGGGTTTCTTTGCTGCAGGCTTCTTTGCTGCGGGCTTCTTTGTTACTGCCATAATTTTATTTATTGTTTATTGAGCCTACTCTCTTACGGATTTTTGGCATCCTCCTTTTTTTTGGGGGGGGCAATGATTTCTGCATTGATTATGCCAATGCTCAATGCGTTATGCTTTTTTTTGAGACATCATAGCCCCTCGCAACCCTCTTATTTTTCTCCGCGGGCGGCTTGTCCGATGGTCAGTTTGTTGTCCACGCATGCCTTGCCTGCGGGGTCTTTTATCTGTACCGTAAGGCCATAAGCCTTGTCGAACATCTTTTCCACATCGCCGACTTTCATCGAGGCTTTGATTTTCAACTCTTCGTTGCTGCCGGTCTTCACATCTTTGGTGGTCCTCTTGTTGAGTGCCGCCAGCGTCAGGTCGGGGTCTGCCAGTTGCGTGCCCTTGTATATTGCCAGCGTGCAGCCGAACGCCTCTTTGAAATCCTTGCAGATAGTCTTGACTTTTTTCTGCGGTGCTATGGTGAACTCAGAGTTCACAAAGTGGTCTTTAATGTTGTTTAATAGTCCTATGGTCGTTTGTTTTAATTGGTTTGTAATTGAATTTTTGTTTTACAAGTACCATTTACAGGTCACTTACTTCACCTCACCGCGGGCGGCCTGTCCGATGGTCAGTTTGTTGTCCACGCACGTCGTGCCTGCGGGGTCTTTTATCTGTACCGTAAGGCCATAAGCCTTGTCGAACATCTTCTCCACATCGCCTACTTTCATTGAGGCTTTGATTTTCAACTCTTCGTTGCTGCCGGTCTTCACATCTTTGGTGGTCCTCTTGTTGAGTGCTGCCAGCGTCAGGTCGGGGTCTGCCAGTTGCGTGCCCTTGTATATTGCCAGCGTGCAGCCGAACGCCTCTTTGAAATCCTTGCAGATGGTCTTGACCTTCTTCTGCGGTGCCACTGTGAACTCAGCGTTCACAAAGTGGTCTTTAATGTTGTTTAATAGTCCCATGATTGTTTGTTTTTGTTTGTTTATAATTGATTTGATTATTGTTTATTTACAGCCTAAGTTGTGTTGAAGAAAAAGATTATTTCATCATACCCCCAGTCCTTCTCTGCCAACGACAAGGAGCCAGATGGCAAGCGGCAGCAGGAAAAAGAGGAATCCCGTACTGATGGCGGACCACACCAAATTGTTGAAGAGGAACATACTCGACTTGGCCCAAAACCAGCGGGGTGGCACGCCGACATTCCACGATACTATGCCCCAAATCATCCCTATCACTGCCGATATGCAGCACACTATCCACAGCCATGTGTCTATCAGTTCATTGCCGAGGGTGAGGACAAGGAATCCTAAGATGAAAATCACAGGGGCGACAAGGTTAATAAGCCATGCAATAACTACCATAATGTTTTGATTTTGTGTAATGATATATAATTTTTGACTTTCAATAATCAACTTTCAAAATTCGAAAGAAGTTTTCATGTGGTTTCAACTTTCAAAATTCAACTTTCAAAATTCAAAATTCGATTCACACTTCCTCAATCTTATAGCCTATACGTTTGGCGAGGTCGAGGAAGCGGCTGAAGAAATCTGCAGGCCAGTAGTTCCACACCACCACCTTCACGCCCGTCTTGATGCCGAGGAAGCCTTTCTTCTTCATGGATATCTGCATCTCCTCCTTTGTGGCGAAGTTGCCGCCAGCCGTCCCTGCCGAATCCTTTGTCTTCATGGCATCGTCAAGGCTCAGCACCATAGGCACGCCTTTTTTAACGCGGATGTCGAACACCGCCTTCAGTTCCTCGATGGTCATAATGTCGTGCGTGTCGATATAGTCGCGCACCACAGCCTGCACCAAGTCGGTCTTTTTCTTGTAGTCGGTCCCCTTGAAACGATAGACCGCTTTTGCCGTCTTCTCCTGCGAGTCGGCAGCGTTATTCATTTCTTTTGCCATGGGTATAGATGATTTGTTATTATTGTTTCATTTATATAAGCAAATGTTTAGTTGTCGTTGAGTTGGATTTTTATTGTGCAGAACTTATCTTTGTAAAACTTTTCACGCGATAGGACTGTTTCGTTGGACTTTGATTGTGAGAAAATCTCAAGGATAGACCATTGGAGATTGTCGCGTCTTGCTTCGTCAATCTTGAGCATCTCGTTGTTATTCTGCACGTCTTCCATCAGTATTTCTTTCATCTTGACATTGTCGCCATGCCCATCTGTCTCGACATACTGCTGCCATCGTCCCCAAATGCCTTCTTCGCCATATGCTGCACCAACATACATCTTCCCGTCGGTTTTGTCCACTATGCAGTATATGCCCTTCACGATGGATAGTCTTTTTCTCCATTCGGTTTCCGTAATTTTACCAGCATCTATTATCTCTTTCAATTCTGAGAAAGATAAGATGACATCCTCATATCGTGTGAAGTCTTTTTTGGGTATCGCCAAATCATTGATTCGATAGATATATTTGTGCTGCACTGCACCATTCTTTGTATCACCACCTTTGCACCAATATTCAAGTATCGAGCGGTCGGACTCCGGCCATTTGATTACAACATGGCCGTCTAAATCGTCAAAATCAAGAACCTTCTCGAAAGCGAAACGCACACACTTTTCGCCTTCTATAATGCATTCTTCTTCGGCAACGCCACCGTTTTTGTAGCAACCCACGAAGCGTGCATAAGAAGTGGCTTTTTGTTCTTTTGCAAAAAACATGATATACTCATATTTTTTACTTTTGAGAGTGGAAATGTTGCGGTTGCTGCCTTCTCTGATGCTCCAGCAAGAGATATACTCGTAAAACCATTTCGGATCCTTTTTCGACATTACGGCAACATAATCTTCCCCCAACGTCTTGATGTATTTTTCTAATGGGAGAAGATAGCAAAATAGTACTTTCTTTGATTTTACAACATCTGAGTCTGGATGCTGTATCTCTAAAAGTTGTTGAAAACTCAGGTTTAATGTATCGTTCATAGCGTTTATTATTAGGTTGTTTTTGTGAGCAGGAAGGCGGTCAGGCCAGCCCTGCCCCAAATAGATGATTTGGCGTATTAGTTTCGCCATTCATAGGAATCAATAGAAGAAATAAACTCTAAGCTTCCGCTATTAATATCCTTTTCCATAAGTAGATTCTTGAGATCATAACTACTATAACCAAAAATCCTTATATTATAACAAAGACTGCCGACCACAAGGTTATGATACCCATTCTTGTCTCCAAAGTCTTTTACTTTTTTGTTCAATAAGATTGTTTTTTTCTTTTGCGCCTCATTGGAAAATTCATGATATCGGATTACTAATTTTGAATATGACATGATTGTTAATGTTAATTGTTAGAAACTATGATTTATTATTTCCACACGTCTTTCTTGCAGCCCTCGGCTTCGCACTTCTTGTTGAAGGCGGAAAGGGTGAGGCTGTCGTTGGCTCCACTGGTGTAGTAGCGTTTGCCTTCCTTAGTGGTGTAGCATACCTGCGCATAGAGGCCAAAGATCTCCTCAAACTCGTGTTCGAGGGTCTTCACCAGTTTGTGCCCCGTAATGGTGATATCGCCAGGGGCCACCTTGCTGCGTACCGACGCAATTGTTTGACTATAGTCCACCTGCGTGATGCTCTTGCCTTCGGCTACGAGTTTTTTTGCCGACATGGGGAAGATGCCTAAACGGATGAACGGGTACTTCTCGTTGAATTCTTTTACCAGCGTCTCTACTTTTTTGTTGCCGGTAACACTGATTCCTTCTGCCATAATGTTTTTTTTTATTGGTTTAACTTTATTTATCTGTTTCCCTGCCTCGGCATATGCTCTCGGCTTATCGAAAACGTTTAATTTTGTGAGCAGGGAGGCGGTCAGGCCAGCCCTGCCCTGAATTTTGGTTTGACTTTGCGTGGTTTTTCCACAAGAAAAAGCGTTTTATTTGCCAGCAGCCACGAGGGTGATGCCGTTGTCGGCAAGGGCACTGTCGTCGGCATTGGCGACCTGTACCTTGATGCCGAAGATTTCCTTCATCTTGTCCTCGAAGTTGCCAACTTTCATGTTGCCGCCCACCGTGAGTTCGCCACCCTTGGCGTCGCCGGTGCGGATAGATGCAAGCGTTGCGCCCTCGTCGGCAAACTTGATGCCGTTATAGACGCGGAGCGTGCTACCATAATTCTCCTTGAACTGGCTCTTCAAGGTCTTGACCGTCATACGGCCGCTAACTTTCAATTCTTTTGCCATAATTGTTTGGTTTTTTATTATTTTCGCCTACTCTTTTCAAGGATTTTCGGCTTTCTCCCTTATGGTTTCAAGTTGTAATAGTTCTATCGTTTTATCTAAAAGACCATGTCTTTTTTCTCATACTGCAAATGTATCTATATGCTTACACATAGAAAAATCCATTTTGACCCATTTGCATCCAGCCTATTTATCTATTTTATTCTCAATCTCTTCACTTACATCCCATTTGTGGTGACGATTATGTTTTTGACGCATATCCATTAGTATCTATAACCTGTCGCTTTTGGAACTTTAACCTACGACCCAATACACGTCTATCCAATTCCGTGAATTATATGAACATAGAAAAAACTCATATTAAGACTATCCGATAGTCCTAATATGAGTTTTGTGAAATTTTCGTAACTCGCTAAATTATAATACTTTACCCCCCCCTAATATGTCTTATCATCTTAACCGTATTCATGATTGCTGGTGATTTGAGAATACAAAGGTAGCAAAAAAAACGAAGTAGCAAAAAAACGAATATTTTTTTTCTCAAATAAAAATATCTCAACAGATCGAAGTGTGTCGTTGCGACAGTGTCTTGTTGTATTTTCAAAATTCGCCATTCCCATTTTTCAAAATTCAAAATTCACTATTCATAATTATATTATATAGTCTCCGTTTCTGTTATCACATCTTGTGTGTTAATAACTTTTGATGGGGCTTTATTTCCAACTAAAAAAAAACTGCTACTTTTGTACCCGATTATAAAAGTATTATCACATGGAGAACAGAGAAAACAAAAAAGAAGAGCTGTATTCGCAGGTCATCCCTGCCGGCAAACGTCGCTATTTCTTCGATGTCAAAGAGACTCGCGGCGGCGACAAATTCGTCACCATCACCGAAAGCCGCAAGATTTTCGACAACAATACTGGCGACTTCCATTTCGATAAGAACAAGTTGTTCCTCTACAAAGAGGATTTTGAGAAATTCCAACAGGGTCTGGCGAACGCCTTCTCTTTTATCGAGACCGGCATCGAACCGCCTCCTGTCGTGGTCGAAAACCAAGACTCCCCCGAGATGTACCGCACCTCTGACTTCAACCTTGAAGGTTCTTCTTCGTTAGACGACATCAACGTTAATTTCTAATATGGGTAAAATCATTGCCATCGCCAACCAAAAGGGCGGAGTAGGGAAGACCACCACGGCAACCAACCTCAGTGCCGCCCTTGCTGTTATGGAGTATAAGGTGCTCCTCGTCGATGCCGACCCTCAGGCTAACGCCACTTCGGGACTCGGCGTGGACCCCGACGGGTTAGAGAAAAGTGCCTATGAGTGTCTGCTCGGTCAGGCCGATGCGCATGACTGTATCGTCGAAACGACAACGCCCAACCTGTGGCTGCTGCCCACGCGTATTGACCTCGTAGGTGCCGAACTCGAACTCGTAGAGCAGGAAAACCGCGAATACTTCCTCTCTCGCGCCATAGAGCCTGTGCGCGACGAATATGATTTCATTTTCATTGACTGCTCCCCCTCGCTGGGCCTCATCACCGTCAATGCCCTCACGGCAGCTAACTCGGTCCTTATACCTATACAAAGCGAATATTTCGCTCTCGAAGGGCTTGGTAAACTCCTCAACACCGTCCGTATCGTGCAGACACGCCTCAACCGCAACCTCTCCATCGAGGGCCTGCTCATCACTATGTACGACGGACGTCTCAAACTGGCTCGCCAAGTGGTGGAGGATGTGCGAAAACATTTCAACCATCTCGTTTTCGACACCCTCATCTATCGCAACACGCGCCTCGCCGAAGCTCCCAGCTTCGGACTCCCCATTATCATGCACGACGCTACCTGTCAAGGGGCTGTCAACTATCTCAACTTGGCCAGCGAGTTGCTAAAACGCAACAAAATGAAGAAATAAATAAACCATGGCAGCTAAAAAAACTACAGGGCTGGGACGCGGACTGGGGTCTATCCTCTCCGATGCCCAGGTGGCTCACGAAATCCAATCGTCGGCAAACATTACCGCCGCCATCTCCAACATTCCTCTCAACCTCATCGACACCAACCCCTTCCAGCCTCGCAAAGAGTTTGACGAAGAGGCTCTCGACGAGCTCGCTCAGTCTATTCGTCAGCAAGGCATCATTTCGCCTATCACGGTGCGCGCTACTGACGACGGACGCTACCAACTCATAGCTGGCGAACGACGTTTCCGCGCCTCACAACGCGTGGGACTTACCGAAATACCAGCCTACATCCGCATCGCCACCAACGCTCAGATGATGGAAATGGCTCTCGTTGAAAACATCCAGCGCGAGAACCTCAACGCCATGGAGATTGCTTTCTCCTACAACGCACTCATCGATGAGTGTCACCTCACACACGAGCAACTCAGCGAGCGCGTAGGCAAAAACCGCTCCACCATCACCAACTACCTGCGACTCCTTGCCCTGCCTGCCGAGACGCAGCTCGCTCTAAGCACCGACCAGATTAGTATGGCGCACGCTCGCGCACTCGCCAGCATCGACGACATGGATAGCCATCTCATGATTTTGCACGAGATTGTCAGCAGGCAGTTGTCGGTTCGCGACACAGAAAAATTGGTGCAGAATGCTAAAAAAAGCCCCGCCAAGAAAACATCTGCCGCCAACAAGTCCCTTCCCGAAAGCTACTCGCAACAGAAAGACAGACTGCACGAGCGACTGCAGTCAGAGATTGAGATACGACGCTCTAAACGAGGCAAAGGCACTCTCACCATCCATTTCAACAACGACAGCGATTTCGAAAGAATAATGAAAATCATCAACCAGTGAAACATCTTGTCTGGGTCATAGTCCTTGTCTGTCTATGCCTACCCACGACAGTTTGGACACAAACGGTTGACGGCGCAACGCCTAAGAAAATGCACGTCAAAGAAGCAGCAACGTCTTCTTTGATGCAGCGCAATGCGAACACCACACCAACAGTCATCACCAATGATAGCATTCCTATGACTGTTGTCGTGCAAAACAACGAAGGCATCATCGCCCCCACTCATTCTCCATCCAAAGCACTCTACCTCTCCTTTATCCCCGGAGGAGGTCAAATCTACAACCATCAGGCATGGAAGGTCCCAATCATCTATGGACTCATAGGGGGCCTCAGTTATTGGTCATACTCCAGCTATGGCAAAATGCGCGACTTCCGCGAAGAATACCTGCTGCGCGTCAATGGCGGCGAACCGCAGATGGAAGGCTACGAGAACTATCCTGATGCCAGCATCTACAATCTCTATGTTTCTAACAACCAATACTTCCAACTGGGCATAGTGCTTACCGTTCTCACCTATGGCCTCAACCTGCTTGATGCCTATGTCTATGGCCACCTTTTTGATTTCCAGATAGACAACGACCTTTCGCTCTCCGTCAGACCTTCGCTCATGCCTTGCTCCGCCACCACAACGACACTGTCTCCTACAATGGCAGTCTCTCTCAGCTTCTAAAACAAAAAAATAAATTTACAACAACACAATACATAATCAAACAACCATGTTCAAAACGTTACTTCTAATCCAATCCGACGTGCAAGGTGTTGAGGCCGTAGCCGAGAGCGCTGCCTCCTCTGTAGAGAAAATAACCCTCTTCGACATGGCACTGAAAGGCGGCTGGATAATGCTCGTCCTTGTCCTCGCGCTCATCCTCGCGCTCTACATCTTCATCGAACGCTACCTCGCCCTGCACAACGCTCTCCGCGCCGATAGCGACAACGCATTCATGAACGACATACGCCAATATATCCATAGCGGCAAAATCGAAGAGGCTCACCGCCTTGCCAAAAGCACCGATAGCCCCATAGCGCGCATGATAGAGAAAGGTATCTCGCGTCTCGGTCGTCCGCTGCCCGACATACAGACCGCCATCGAGAATGTCGGCAAACTGGAAGTGGCACGTCTGGAAAAGGGCGTATCGCTCGTAGCCACTGTGGCGTCTCTCGGACCTATGCTCGGCTTCCTCGGCACCGTAACGGGAATGGTCACGGCATTCCAAGACATGGCACATGCTGGCAACAATATCGAAATTAGCCTCCTCGCCACAGGCATCTACGAAGCTATGGTAACCACAGTGGGCGGACTTATCGTCGGCATCATAGCCTACTTCCTTTACAACGTTCTGGTGACGCGCATCAACAAGGTTGTCAACACCCTCGAATCACGCGCCACAGAGTTTATGGACCTGCTCCATGAGCCAGCATAATGAATAGTGGATTATAACGGTTGATTGTATTTATCTAAAGCATTGCATTTACTATTACATAGCAAAGAGCTACTATAAAGCAACTTACCAATATCATACAGTCCATAATTCATATTTCATAATTAGCAATTCCTCCACTTGCCATGATTCAAAGTCACAATCAGATAAAGATAGAGAGCTCATCGTCAACAATGTCCGACCTTGTGTTCCTTCTGCTCATCTTTTTCATGATAACATCGACGCTCATCAGCCCCAACGCCGTCAAACTGTTGCTTCCAGAAAGCAACAGCAAGACTATGGCAAAACAGAACGTCACTGTTTACATCGATGAGAACAACACATTCTACGTTGGCGACACGCCTGCCGCACCCGAAGACCTCGAGACGCTTATCGCCGCAGGCATAGAAAGCGGTATAGAAGACGCCTGCGTTGTGCTGCGCGCCGACAAGACCGTACCAGTGCAATATGTTGTCAATGTCATTGATGCCGTCAATAGCATCAACGAGAAACAGTCGGTAAAACATAAAGTCATCCTTGCCACATCGCCAAAACAATAAAACGCAATCATCATGCTTTCTGAAACAGCACGAAAAATAGTGTCGGGCATTCTTACCGCCATCATCATACTCATTGCACTGCTTTTGTGCATGGCGTTCGGATACATGCCTCCCGACCCGCCTATCCCTGAATCGGGCGTGGAGGTGAGCCTCGGCAATAGCGACATGGGCTTCGGCGATGCCGAGACGCCCGATATGCAACCCGCTTCGGCAGCTCCGGCTCCTCAGCCGGCTGCCGCCAATAACGAGTATGCCACACAAAACACCGAGCAATCGCTCTCTATGCCAAGTAAAGTCTCTAAGACACCGTCAAACAAGCAACAGCAAGAACAAGAGAAAGCAAAGCCTGCAGAAAAAGAGCAACCCAAAGAACCAGAGATAAATAACAACGCACTCTTCAAGAAACGCAATAACACTAATAACAGCGATGGCGGCAGCAAGGGCAACACAACTGGCGAAGGAGCAATGGGTAAGGATAATGGCAATCCTAATGCAACAGGATTTAACGGCAACGGTGGTAATGGGGCTAATGGCAACGGCATAGGGTATTCTCTCGTTGGACGTAAAGCTCTCGGTCTTCCTGAACCCAAATACTCTTCGCAGGCACAAGGCAAAGTAGTGATTACTATTCTCGTTGACCGCAATGGCAAAGTTGTCTCCGCCGAAAATAGCCGCGGCACTAACATCAACGACCAGCAACTAATCAATCAATGCATCATCGCGGCAAAAAAAACTCAGTTTAACGCTTCCGAGACAGCCGTTGAAAAGCAGAAAGGAACGATAACCTATGTCTTCAGCAGAACCAATTAGGATAGACAAATTCCTTTGGGCTGTGCGCCTCTACAAGACACGCACCCTCGCCACCGATGCTTGCCGTAACGGCCGAATCACTATGGGCGACCAACCCCTCAAACCATCGCACGAAGTCAAAGTTGGTGAAGTGTACAACATCTCTATCGAACAACTGCACAAACAGATAGAGGTCAAGGCTCTTCTTTCTAACCGCGTGGGAGCCAAACTGGTGGACAATTACATCACCGACCTAACACCAAAAGAAGAATACGAACGTATTCAGATGGCGCGTCAATACGCCTTTGAAAAACGAGACCACGGCACCGGACGCCCTACAAAAAGAGACCGCCGCGAGATTGAAGAGTTCAAATACAAGTAAAGTTTTGCAAAAAAAATAAAATTGTTTTGCAATAAATCTTTTTCTAACAGTACATAAAAATAGAATTGAGTGACAGACGAAGAAATCATAAAAGAAGTCCTTGCAGGAAAAAAAGAACTTTTTGCCGAAATAGTGAAACGCTATCAGGCTATGGTCTTGAACATCTGCTATAGAGAGAAACTGAGCCAGAACGATGCCGAAGAGATAGCACAAACAGTGTTTGTTGAACTATACAAAGCTCTGCCACGATTCAAATTCAACTCTAAACTATCAACTTTCATCTACAGCATAACCTGCTACACTCGGATTAGAGAATTCAAAAGACAGAAAAACATCATCATAGAAGGCGACAATACACCCATCAGGGCCTCCGAAAATCGCAATATAGAACAAGAAATAATTTACAACGAACAAATAGAACGACTGCATGACGCTATAGGAAAACTTAAATACGAGCAACGTACAGCACTGGTACTATATACGTTCAACGATTTTAGTTACCAACAGATAGCCGACGTGATGCAATGCAGTCTGACAAAAGTAGAAGCACTTATTTTCAGAGCTAAAAAGAACCTACGCAAAATAATTGACGCATGACCGATATAGACAAACTTATAGAAGATGTAAAAAAAAGACGCTATACCAACGACGTTGATATAGTGGACAGCGTGATGAAGCGCATAGAGCTACTACCACAGCCTCAACCACTGCCGAATCGCAGCCTATGGGTACGACGTATCGCCTACAGCGCAGCAGCAGCAATTGCTCTGGCGGTCGCCGTCAATGTATTCCTTTACTTCAACAAAGACTATAAAGAGCCTCAGCTATGTAGCATGATTGCATCCGTTTACGACTACAACCCATACGCTGACAGCGAAGAAAGCGATATGTCTTACCTTGCACTCATTGCAGACAGCGAATAAAAATTCCGAAAACAACACATAAAACCATGAAAAACATTATTTTTGTCGTAATGCTCGTACTGCTTGTCTCAAGCGCCGTAGCACAACGCCCATCCGACAAAAGCAAACACAAAGAACATTTCCGTATTGAAAATATTGTCAGTGACCTTTCCGCCTCGCAAAAAAAACGTCTCAACACCATCTACGACGAGGACCACAAGGCTATTGAAAAACTACGCAACGAGCAAAAGACGGTACGCGACAGTATCCAAACTTATATTGAAATGTCAGGCGACCACACGACACAACTCAATCCGCTCTTTGACCGCGAAAGCTCCCTGCAAGCAGCTATCTCCAAACAGATGTATGCCACACGCCTGCATATAGAAGAGGTCCTTACTGATGAACAAAATGCACAGGTTAGAAAATACTTCAAAGAGAAAAAAGAAAAAGACAACAAGAACAAAAAAACGTTGTTCAGGAAAAGGAAAGACCAATAGGCCACATTCTGCATAAGAACACACACAAAAAAAAACTCGCCGAAAAAGAAAAGGCGAGTTTTTCTTTTTTTTATAGAAACCGAATAAGAGGCTACTGGGAATATAACAGCATCTGTTTAACATTTTTTTTGTATCTTTGCAAATTCTTAACACTACTATATGTCTGACGAAGAAAATAAGCACGAAGAAGACGGACTGACAACACAGCCTCAACAAACAGACAACGAGAGGACAAACAACGGGCAGACCATTTCGCTTGACAATATGTTTCGCGAATATTGGATTGACTATGCTTCCGATGTTATCCTTGACCGCTCCGTGCCGCATATTGACGACGGACTGAAACCAGTGCAGCGCAGAATACTGCATGCCATGAACGAAATAGACGATGGACGATACACTAAAGTCGCTAACATCGTAGGCAACACTATGCAGTATCACCCTCACGGCGATGCCAGCATCAAGGATGCACTCGTCAATATGGGACAAAAAGACCTGCTTATCGACTGCCAAGGTAGCTGGGGCAACATCCTGACGGGCGACGACGCAGCTGCCGGACGTTATATAGAGGCACGTCTTTCAAAATTCGCCAAAGAAGTATGCTTTAATGCCAAAACGACGGAATGGAAACCATCCTACGACGGCCGTAAGAACGAACCCGTAACGCTTCCAATCAAATTTCCGCTCCTCCTCGCTCAAGGCACCAAGGGCATCGCCGTGACGCTCACCTCCGTCATCATGCCCTACAACTTCATAGAACTTATCGAAGCAAGCATCAAAATACTCAAAGACGAACCTTTCGAGATTTTCCCAGACTTCCCGACAGGCGGTATGATTGATGTGTCGCGCTACAACGATGCCGCTCTCGGCGGTCGTCTGCGCATACGCGCCAAAATGCACTATGACGACAAACGCAAAGCCATCGTCATCACCGAGGTGCCATACACCGTCACAACTGGCGACCTTAAAGAGAGCATCGCAAAAGCCTTCGAAAAGAACAAGATAAAGATTAAAAAAGTCGATGACTATACGGCATCCAACGCCGAGATTGTCGTTTACCTGCCTTCCGGCGTATCGCCAGACCAGACCATCGACGCCCTTTACGCCTTCACAAGCTGCCAGATAAGCTTCTCCCCGCAGACCTGCGTAGTGATAGACAATAAGCCCGTTTTCACCACAGCGTCAGACATCTTGCGCCATTCCACCATGCGCACCAAGGACCTCCTGCGCCAAGAGCTGTTGATTAAGCTCGACGAACTGCAAGAACGCTGGCATTGGGTCTCGCTGGAAAAAATATTCTTCGAGAAAGGAATATACAAGGTTCTCGAAAAGAAAGACTTCGACACATGGGACGAGCAGGTGACAGGCATCGAACGCGCCTTTGACCCCTATCGAAAACTATTCCGCCGCGAGATAGTGCGCGACGACGTGCTGAAACTCTGCGAACGACCGGTACGCAAGATTTCTAAATTCGACATAAAAAAAGCCGAAGAAGAAATTGCAGACATTGATGCTCAGATAGAAAAAACAAAACACGAGCTGGATCACCTCACAGACTACGCCATCAATTACTTCAAGCACATCCTCGACACCTATGGCAAAGGCCGCGAACGCCGCACCGAGATACGCAACTTCGAGGACATTCAGGCCGTCAGCGTGGCTGCCGCCACCGAGAAACTCTACGTTAACCGCACCACGGGATTCGCCGGATACAACCTCAAACGCGACGACGGCGTCGAAGCCGTTTGCGAATGTTCGCGCATGGACGACATCATAGTATTCCGACGCGACGGCACGATGATGGTAACCAAAATCCAAGAAAAAGGCTTTGTAGGCAGCAAAGACTGCACCGAAATAATACATATCGGAGTGTTCCGCAAACGCGATGACCGAACGGTATATAACATGGTCTATCGTGATGGTGCCTTCGGCTACACCATGGTGAAACGTTTTTCTGTAACGAGCGTTACTCGCGACACCGAATACGACCTCACCAAGCACACCAAGGGCACCAAGGTGCTTTATTTCACCGCCAACGCCAACGGCGAAGCAGAGACTATCACTATCCACCATGTGTCAAAACCAAAGCTGAAGAAAACAAGCTTCGACTTCGATTTCTCCACCTTGGCAATCAAAGGACGTCAGGCTGCCGGCAACATCCTCACACGCAACGCCGTTCGCAACATCACCCTCAAAGGTGCTGGCGTCTCCACGCTCTCGGCACGCAAGATATGGTTTGACGAAAGCGTCAAACGACTTAATGTGAACGAGGCTGGCCGCTATTTAGGCGAGTTTGTTGCCGCCGACAAGATATTGTGCCTCACACAATCTGGTGCCATGCGCACTGTGGGCTACGACCTTTCGACCCATTTTGACGATGACATGATTGATATTCGCAAACTTAACCGTCGCGCTATTCTTTCTGTCATTTATCGCAAAAAAGACGGCACATACTATATCAAACGCTTCCAATGCGACGAATACGACAAACGCACTCAGTTCATTGATGACACCGCTGGCGACACACTGACGTCATTCTCCTTTGACACCTTCCCGCGTCTTGAAGTGATTTATGCCGAAGACAGCGGCAAGAAAATTAGTCAGGAGATTTTTGAAGTGTATGACTTCATCGGAATCAAGGGCTACACTGCCAAAGGCAAGATTCTCACCACCTTCGAAGTGTCTGAATTCAAATGGTTAGACCCATTGCCTGAACCCGAGGTAGAGCCGGACGAGGAGCAGGTTGATGCCCCTGACGTCAATGGGACTGATGTTGCTGACGAAGTCCCCATCTCGGCAGCAGAGCCCTCACCATCTTCAAGCACAGAACGCCCAGACGACGACACCACATACGTCGAGGGCACTCAATACAACCTTTTTGAATAAAAACACATTAAACATGAAAATACTTGTTGTTCTACCACGTTTCCCCTATCCTTTGGAAAAAGGCGACAAACTACGTGCTTACAACCAAATAAAATATCTCGCACGCAACAACGAGGTGTACCTCTTCTGTGTAAGCCACATCCCCGTGCCCGAGGAGTGCATAGAGCAGTTAAAACCATTCTGCAAAGACATCTGCATAGTACGCTCACCGCGCGTAGCCAACTATCTCAACGTGGCGCGAAACTTCTTCCGTGCCAAATCGCTACAAATTGGCTTCTGGGACTCCAAGCTGGCCCGCAAGCAGTACAGGCAGTTTGAAAACAACGTGCAGCCAGATGTGATTTACAGCCAGATGGTGCGCACCATGCCTCTCGTCAGCCGCTCCCGCCGTCCGAAGGTGATGGACTTCCAAGACGCGCTGTCCATGAACACCGAACGTCGCATGGAACACGCTCGGGGTCTTTGGCGCTATATGCTGCATTTTGAATTCAAAATGCTGCGCTCTACGGAATACAACGCCTTCAAGATTTTCGATGCCCTCACAATCATCTCCGATGTGGACAGCGATGCCATCCCACATCGCAAGAACAGTGAAATCAACGTGGTGCCTAACGGCGTGGATTTCGAGTTTTTCCATCCTATGGAACGCGAAAAAGAGTACGACATTGCGTTCTGTGGCAATATGAGCTACGAACCCAACATCCGCGCCACTCAGTATCTGATTGAAAAAGTGATGCCCATCGTTTGGCAGCAACGTCCCGACGCACGTGTGCTCATCGCTGGCGCCTACCCCAAGCAGAGTGTTATGAAATACGAGTCTGACCATGTGGTTATCATGCCCAGCGTCAGCGACATACGCGACTGCTACGCTTCGGCAAAAATACTCGCAGCACCCATGCAGAACGGCTCCGGCTTGCAGAACAAGCTGCTCGAAGCCATGTCTATGCGCATACCCTGCGTTACCACCTCCATCGCCAACGACTCGCTCCATGCCACACCGGGCAAAGACATCCTCATTGGCGACACTCCTGAGACTTTTGCCAACCATATCCTCTCTCTGTTAGATAACGATGCACTCTGCGAGACACTCAGCCTTTCGGCATACGATTTTGTGCATCAACACTTTGAATGGGAGAAGGCTGTAGCAAAACTTGAAGGCATCCTCAAAGAAGCTGCCGCCGACCAATCGCCACGTCTGCAATAAACCATCAGACATCATAACAACGCAACAACCTATATCGCTACTGCACTGTGAAGAAGTCGTCGTGGAAGACCGATAAGGGCAAATGGGAAAAAAACATCGGCTCATGGGATGCTGAAAACCAACCATCCGCCGAGGGTAAGAAAACACGTCCAACGCCTCAGGAACGCAACACCTTCTCGACAGAGATAGTGCCGGAAAAGGCTATCCTCGTGTCAGTATGTGCTGCCAATACTACTATGCAGCGCACCGAAGAATGTCTGGAAGAGCTGGCTTTCCTTTTAGAAACCGCCGGCGGCATAGCTCTGAAAACGGTCATACAAAAACTGGAATGCCCAGACACCCGCACCTACATAGGCAGTGGCAAACTCGAAGAACTGAAAGAGTACAAAGACGCATTGGAGGCTGACTTTGTTGTGTTTGACGACGAACTCTCTCCCGCGCAGCTGCGCAACCTCGAACGCGAACTGCAATGCCGCATCCTCGACCGCACGACACTCATCCTCGACATCTTCGCAAAACGAGCACGCACTAGCGTTGCTAAAACGCAGGTAGAGCTGGCTCAACTGCAATATATGCTGCCACGCCTCACCCGCCTATGGACCCATCTCGAACGACAGCGCGGAGGCATCGGTATGCGCGGCCCCGGAGAATCACAGATTGAAACCGACAGACGCCTCATTACAGAGAAAATCACGCTGCTAAAAGAGCGACTGGCTTCGATTGAGAAACAAAAAACACAACAACGCAAAAACCGCGAGTCGCTGGTGCGTGTGGCTTTGGTGGGCTATACCAATTTGGGTAAGTCAACTCTGATGAACCTGCTGAGCAAAAGCGATGTCTTCGCCGAAAACAAGCTCTTCGCAACTCTTGATACCACCGTGCGCAAGATGGTCATTGGCAACCTGCCATTCCTTCTTACCGACACTGTGGGCTTTATCCGCAAGCTGCCGCATGGACTGGTTGAGTCGTTCAAATCTACCCTCGACGAAGTATGCGAGGCCGACCTGTTGCTGCACGTTGTGGACATCTCGCATCCCGACCACGAAAACCAAATAGAGGCCGTGAACAAAACCCTTGCCGAGATTGGTGCTGCCGACAAACCTACCATCATGGTGTTCAATAAGGTAGATGCTTACACATACATTGAAAAAGAAGAAGACGACCTCACTCCCGCCACAAAAGCCAACTGGCCCATCGAAACTCTTCGCCAATCCTACCTCTCTAAACTGGGCGAAAAGAAAAGCATTTTTATTTCAGCAACAAAGAAGGAAAACATCGATGCTCTACGCGACATTCTTTATGACGAGGTAAGCCGCATACACGCCATACGCTATCCGTACAACAATTTTCTCTATTAAAGCATAAATTTAGCCGCAAGATAGCATAATACTATGACACAGAAGTTTACTATAAAAAGCCTTATTGATAATACTCTTCATTCTCAAGAGACTTTTTTCCAGTTTATACGCTACGGCTTCGTCGGCGGAGTATCGTTCGTAGTGGACTACGGAATAATGATTCTTCTGACAGAGTTGTTCGGCATCAATCCTCTCTGGTCAGCAGCCATATCCTTCATCGCCGGACTAACTGTCAATTACCTGCTTAGCAACCTCATCGTCTTCTCAGCCCATAATCTGAAAAATCGTTGGGCAGAATTCATTATCTTTGCCATCATCGGTGTCATCGGTCTTGGGCTCAACGAGCTGATAATGTATATCTGCACTGCCAAACTTCTTATTGACTATAAAATAGCAAAGCTAATTTCCACTGTATTGGTTTTCTGCTGGAATTTCTTTGCACGCAAAATAGCCCTATTCTCTAATACCAAAAAAGAAATCAAGAAATGAAAACAGCTATAATCATTGGTGCCGGTCCTGCCGGCCTTACGGCAGCTACCGAACTACTGCGCAATACCGACATCCATCCCGTTGTCATCGAGGCGACAGCACAGATTGGCGGCATATCGCAGACCGTCAACTACAAAGGCAACCGCATGGACATTGGCGGACACCGCTTCTTCTCCAAAGACGACAAAGTGATGGACTGGTGGCGCGACCTCATGCCTATGCAGGGCGAAGCATCCAAAGACGATAAGCTGCTCGGCCGCGAATCGACACTCGAAAAGGGCGGCCCAGACCCAGAAAAAGAAGATGTTGTTATGCTCGTGCGCAAACGCGTCTCGCGCATATTCTTCCTTCGCCATTTCTTTGACTATCCTATCTCCGTCAAGATGGCAACGTTTGTCGGCATGGGATTGAAGAACACCATCCGCGCCGTATGGGGCTACTTTATGGCTACGCTTCACAAGTTGCCAGAGGACTCGCTGGAGAACTTCTATATCAACCGTTTCGGTCGCCCCCTCTACGAGATGTTCTTCGAGGACTATACCGAAAAGGTTTGGGGCGTTCACCCAAGCAAGATAGGTGCCGACTGGGGTGCCCAGCGCGTCAAGGGACTTTCTATAACCGCTCTCATCAAGGACATTATCTCACGCCCTTTCCGCAAGAAAGCTATAGGTCAAAAAAATGTCGAGACCTCTCTGATAGAACAGTATATCTATCCTAAATACGGCCCCGGCCAACTGTGGACACTGGCTGCCGAACGCGTAAAAAAATTGGGTGGCGAGATAATGATGCAGACCGAAGTGGTTGGAATCAACATCGAGAACGACAAAGTCGTCTCCGTAGTCGTTAACAAGGGTGGGGAAGAGTCCTCCATTCCGTGCGACTTGCTTTTCTCAAGCATGCCTCTTGCCGACCTCGTGCGCGGCCTGCATGGCGTGGAGGTGCCTAACGATGTTCATCGCATCGCCACCCAGCTGCCTTACCGCGACTTCATCACCGTGGGGCTTCTCGTCAAGAAACTGAAGATACGCAATGAGACAAAGATGGTAACCTACGACCATCGCGTGCCTGACACTTGGATTTATGTCCAAGAACGTGATGTCAAAGTGGGGCGTCTGCAAATCTTTAACAACTGGTCTCCATATATGGTCAACGACTATCAGGGTACTATGTTTATCGGTATGGAGTATTTCTGCAACGAGGGTGACAACCTTTGGGCTATGCCGGAAAAAGACTTCATCAAGATGGCTATTGACGAACTCGTAAAAATCGATGTTGTTGAGGCTGGCGACGTACTGGACGCCACACAAGTTAAAATTAAAAAAGCCTATCCAGCCTATTTCGGCACATACAACGAGATTGACGCTGTTCGACTTTTCCTCGACAAGTTCGACAACCTCTATTGCATTGGTCGCAACGGACAACACCGCTATAACAATATGGACCATTCAATGCTCACCGCTATGGAAGCTGTGGACAACATCGTCAGCGGACAGAAGGACAAGAGCAACATCTGGAACGTAAACAACGACAAAAACTATCACGAGTCAAAATAAAAAAAAATATATTCAACTATTTGATACTAACAGATATTATATAACCGATAGAGGCAAAAGACACACACACTAATTACTTAACAGTGTCGCTATCCTCATTTCCTAAAAAATATACTAACAATATTTACAAAGTTTTATATATATTTGCATTGTTTAACTATCTTATAACGCTCTTCTTAATGGGGGGGGGTAATTGTTTGATATGCAATAAGTTATGATATTATCTTGAAAAATATAATATTATGGATAAAAGCCTATTACTTATTCTCTTATGCCTTTGTATGGCAGCTCTGCTGGCAGCTTACATGAATCCTCCACTCGTCAAATTGGCTTTCAGCAAACGTATTCTGGACCATCCCAATGCTCGCAAACTACAGAATAGACCTATCCCTGTCATCGGTGGTATCAGCGTTTTTGCCGCCGCTACAGCAATGTTGCTAATTTCTAATCTCTTTATCGACACTTCTGAGCTATATGTCCCTCTGCTCTGCTTATTTTTTATTTTCTTTGTTGGTCTTTTCGATGATATGATAGGCATCTCTTTCGTTACAAAATTTGCCTTTCAGATTGTCGTCATTTTCTTTCTTTGGTATCTTGGTTTTCGACTCGACGACCTCGACGGCATATTGGGTATCAACAACATACCTATGGCTCCAAGTCTGATTCTTTCAATCCTCGCCGGTGTAGGTCTCATTAATGCCATGAACCTCATTGATGGCGTTGACGGACTCTCTTCGGGACTTGGCATCCTCTCCGGCTCCGTTATCGGTGTCAATTTCATTCTCCACGGTGATATTATCTACAGCATTCTTGCTTTCTCTTTTGTCGGAGCGCTGATTCCGTTCTTCACCTACAATGTCTTCAGCCGCAAATACAAAATGTTCATCGGCGATTCCGGCTCGCTCGTACTGGGCACATTGGCATATCTGTTCACCTGCCGTATCATCGACCAACCTATCATTTATAACACCGACCTCTATAGCATCAGCCTCATGCTGACCATCTATGCTGTGCCAGTGTTCGACACCATACGCGTCATGGTTGCCCGTATGTTGCGCGGTCATTCTCCTTTCTTGCCCGACAAGACTCACCTCCACCACTTGTTCATCGCCATGGGTTATCCTCATGTTGTGGTTACCAGCATCATTCTTATCATCACAACCGTTCTTTTGGCGATATGGTTTGTCCTTGCATTCTTCATTAAAGATGTAACTATCATGACCATAGTCATGGGGGGTGTATCGGCTATGCTTGTCTGGGGCATCTACCTCTACTATGACCACCAACGGAATAAAATATCACGCACCTATGCTCGAAGCGTGCTGCATGCCCGTATGTGGCGCCGCCGCATCCATTACATCTACTATCGCCTTCAGTGTATCATTGACCATAAGGAATACCCCTTTGTGGAACTCGGTGGTACTGCAAACACTAAAAAGGAAAAAAAGAAATAACCATTAAATAAGTTGCATTCAGCACGCTAACAGCGGTTATATCTCATTAACATAACAGGGTGTCAGCATTTGCTTGACACCCTGTTCCATTAATAATCCAAAGAGTAGGGAAGAACTGATAGAGCAGAAACTACTCATCCTTATTCACTGTAAGGTTTTCCTCCGTGGCGCGTTCAAGTTGCAGTGAGGTCTCACCTTTTTCAATGTCAAATGTGATAGCGGCATCGTCTCCGTCACCGCTCGTGCTGATTTTTATAGTGTCGCCTGGCAGGATGACGGCTTTAATAATCTCATCAGCCAAATCATCCTCAACGTAACGTTGTATTGCCCTGCGCAGCGGGCGGGCTCCATACTGTTCGTCCCAGCCTTTGGCAAGGATAAAATCCTTAGCCTTCTCATCAAGCTCCACGCCATAGCCCATCTCCTTGATACGCTTGAAGAGACCACGCAACTCAATATCAATAATCTTATGGATGTCCTCTCGCGTCAGCGAATTGAAATAAACTATATCATCTATGCGGTTTAGAAATTCGGGCGAGAAGGTCTTTTTCAACGACTTCTCAATCACATCGCGTTGCAGTTTCTGCTTCTCCGCTTCGCGAGCATGGGTGCTAAAGCCCACGCCGGTGCCAAAATCTTTCAACTGCCGACTTCCGATATTTGAAGTCATGATGATAATGGTATTCTTGAAATCTACCTTGCGTCCCATGCCATCTGTCAGCTGACCATCATCAAGCACCTGCAACAAGACATTGAACACATCGGGATGCGCCTTTTCTATCTCATCGAGCAAGATGATGCTGTAAGGCTTGCGACGCACACGCTCTGTGAGCTGGCCGCCCTCCTCGTAGCCCACATAGCCCGGAGGTGCTCCAATGAGACGACTGACGGCAAACTTCTCCATATACTCACTCATATCTATACGCACCATGGCTGCCTCGTTGTCGAAGAGATAACGAGACAGGATTTTAGTCAGATACGTCTTGCCAACACCCGTAGGGCCAAGGAACAAGAAAGAGCCAATAGGACGATTGGGGTCCTTGAGACCCGCACGGTTTCGCCTGATGGCTTTTGCTATCTGCCGTATGGCTTCATCCTGCCCAACGACAGAACCCTGCAACTCCTCTTCCATCTTTAGCAGTCGCTGGCTCTCATTCTCCGCAATACGCTGGATGGGAACCCCCGTCATCATGGCAACCACCTCAGCAATGTCCTGCTCCGTAACCTTGACACGGTTTTTCTTCTCATCCTCCTGCCACTGCTTTTTCATGTCGGCAAGTTTTCCCTCCAAATCGCGCGATTGGTCGCGATAGATGGCAGCCTCATTATAACGCTTCTCTCTCAATGCCTCCTTCTTAAGCCCGACAACCTTCTGCAACTCGTTCTCTATTGTTATAATCTCCTGTGGTATCTCCACGTTAGAGATACGCACGCGTGAGCCAGCCTCATCCAACACATCGATAGCCTTGTCTGGCAAAAGTCGGTCGCTGATATATCTTTCAGACAATGCTATACATGCCTTCAACGCCTCATTGGTATAGGTTACAAGATGATGGTCCTCATACTTACTCTTGATATTCTGTAGGATGGTAAGTGTCTCCTCCGGCGTAGTGGCCTCTACCAGCACCTTTTGAAAACGACGTTCCAGAGCCCCATCCTTTTCTATATATTGTCGATATTCATCGAGCGTTGTAGTGCCTATGCACTGCACCTGACCGCGTGCCAAAGCAGGTTTGAACATATTGGATGCGTCAAGCGACCCGCTGGCACTGCCAGCACCGACAATGGTGTGAATCTCGTCAATAAACAGAATAATATCGGGATTGTTTTCCAACTCCTTCAAGATAGCCTTCATGCGCTCCTCAAACTGTCCTCTGTATTTTGTCCCTGCCACCAGCGAAGCAAGGTCCAGAGCTATAACGCGTTTGTTGTACAGCGTGCGCGGCACCCGTCCTTCAACAATGCGCAACGCCAACCCCTCGGCTATAGCGCTTTTGCCAACGCCGGGTTCTCCGATAAGGATTGGATTGTTCTTCTTGCGACGACTCAATATTTGGGCTATGCGTTCCAACTCGTGAGCGCGTCCAACAACAGGGTCCAACTTGCCTTCGGATGCTGCCTTCGTCAAGTCGTTACCGAAATTGTCAAGCGCAGGAGTCTTGCTGTCGCTCTTATGCGACGGCATCGACGGTCGCTCTGCAGGGTCGGGGTAGGGCGAATCATCGTTATCGTCATCACTTGTCTGCTGCGTAAAGTCTGGCACGTCATCGTCAGCCGGATTAACCACCGTATCTGACGAGTCTATCACAAGCTTCTTGAAGTCGTCGTAAGTTACGCCTGCAGCCTTAAGCAATTGCGCCGGCGTGTTCTCTCCCTCCTTGAGGATGGCCAACACGAGGTGCTCCGTACGCTCTATCTTGTCACGCAGATTGATAGCCTCAAGATAGCCCATACGCAAAATCTGATGCGCCTGACGCAAAATCGGTATCTCACTCTCCTCACTGTAAACAATATCGCTCGACGATTTGCTGTACATATTCTCCAACCGTATCTTGATGTCATTCATGTTGACACCTATCTCCTCAAGCAATTGGTGCCCTTTGCACTCTGTAGAGCGGACGAGGGCAAGGAAAAAATGCTCTACTCCGATAGCTCCATTCTTAAGCCGCAAAGCCTCGTCGCGACTTGTCACGAGCACTTCCTTAAGGTGATTACTGTACTTAGCTTCCATAAAGTATGTGATGTATGATTAGATATGCAAAATTACTAAAAACATCTATTCTCAAAGACTATGCAGACCATTCTTTTCAACACATCTTTGTTAATGCCTTAATTGTTGATAAAAAACGACAAAACAAGCGGTTTATATGCTTTCCCAATCGAATATTTTTTTGTACTTTTGTATTTCTATTTTTTGCGGTTCTGCACATGCAAGCCACAAGAATAAATTGTTGTAAATAATTATAGAATACAATAATATAACAAATGGTTTCCGACAACGAAAAAATCACGCGGGTTGACATCGAAACTACCATGAAGACGGCCTATATCGACTATGCGATGTCTGTCATCGTCGCCCGTGCCCTCCCCGATGTACGCGATGGCTTTAAACCCGTCCATCGTCGTATATTGTTCGCCATGAACGACATGAAGCTGTTCTACAACGTTCCCTACAAAAAGTCTGCCAGTGTCGTCGGTGAAGTCCTCGGCAAATACCACCCTCATGGAGACTCTTCGGTCTATGGTGCTCTCGTCCGTCTCGCGCAGCCATGGAATATGCGCTACCCACTTGTTGACGGACAGGGAAATTTCGGCTCGGTGGACGGCGACAGCCCTGCCGCTATGCGTTACACAGAGGTGCGTATGCAGAAAATATCCAACGAGATGATGGCTGACATCAATAAAAACACCGTTGATATGATGCCCACCTACGACAACGAACGCAACGAACCCACCGTTCTGCCGGCGCGCATACCCAACTTGCTGGTCAACGGCTCCAACGGCATCGCCGTGGGTATGGCTACCAATATGCCGACCCACAACCTCACGGAGTGTATTAACGGTTGTCTCGCCTATATCGACAATACCGACATCAGCATCGAAGAGCTGATGAAATACATTACCGCCCCCGACTTCCCTGACGGTGGCATCATCTACGGCTACAACGGCGTGCGCAACGCATTCACCACCGGACGCGGAAGTATTGTCCTGCGTGCCGAGACAAGCATTGAGACCGACAGCCACGACCGAAACATTATCATTGCTCATTCCATTCCCTACGGTGTCAACAAGTCGGAAATGATTAAACGGCAGGCCGAGCTGGTCAAAGAAGGTAAGATAACTGGCATCAGCGACATCCGCGACGAGTCCGACAAGGAGGGAACACGCGTAGTATATCAGCTACGCAACGATGCCATGCCCAACGTGGTGCTCAACAAATTGTTCCAGCTTTCTGAGCTACAGTCCTCTTTTGCCGTCAACAACATTGCTCTTGTGCATGGTCGTCCGCAACTACTCAATCTACGCGACCTGATAAAATACTTCGTCGAACACCGCGAAGATGTCGTTACCCGTCGTACTAAGTACGAGATGGACGAAGCGGCAAAACGCGCTCACATCCTCGAAGGTCTGCTCAAAGCTATCGACATCATCGATGAAATCATCGATATGATTAAAAAATCAAAATCTGGTGAAGAAGCTCGCCAAACACTCATGGCTCGCTGGCAGTTCAGTGAAGAACAAGCTACAGCCATCGTTGATATGCGCCTTCGCCAACTGGCTGGCCTTGAACGCCAAACGCTGCAAGAAGAATATAACACCAAGATAGCATTCATCGAACGTTGCAAACAGATTCTCTCCAACCACGACGTTCTGATGCAAGTCATTAAGGACGAGCTTATTGAGATACGTGAAAAATACGGTGACGAACGTCGTACCCAAATCAAATACGAGGCCGCCAACTTCCGTGTTGAAGACACTATCCCCGATGACGAGGTGGTCATCACCATATCCCATAAAGGCTACATCAAACGTACCCGCCTCGACGAATACCGCACACAAAGCCGTGGCGGCGTAGGTGCTAAAGGGTCATCTGTACGGAGCGAAGACTTCGTCGAGCATATCTTCATGGCCACAAATCATAACTACCTGCTTCTCTTCACCGAGATGGGACGTTGCTACTGGATGCGCGCCTTCGAAGTGCCCGAAGGTGAAAAGAACTCCAAAGGCCGCCCCGTACTCAACATGATTAACATCGACCCCAACGACAAAATCAAAGCATACGTCAATGTCAGCACTCTAAGCGATTCCGAATATGTGGGCAACCACTACATCGTTATGTGCACTAAGAATGGCATAATCAAAAAGACAACACTCGAAGCCTACTCTCGTCCTCGCACCAACGGCATCATTGCCGTAGGCATACGCGAAGGCGACGAACTGCTCACTGCCCGACTTACGGATGGCAACAGCCAAATGCTCATTGCCACACGCAAAGGCAAGCTGATGCGCTGCTACGAAGACGAATTCCGCTCACTGGGGCGCGGCGCAAGTGGTGTGAAAGGCATTACACTCGAAGGCGACGACGACGAAGTGATTGGCATGCTCTGCGTCAACAACAACAGCACGGATGAGGTCCTCGTTGTCTCTGACAATGGCTATGGCAAACGCTCAGACCTCGAAGGCTACCGCACAACACACCGTGGCGGCAAGGGCGTTAAGACACTCCAAATAACCGATAAAACCGGTCTCCTCTCCGCCATAGCTATGGTAAATGACGAGAACGACCTGATGATTATCAACCGCTCTGGCATCACCATTCGACTAAAAGTCGCCGACCTGCGCGTGATGGGACGCAACACGCAAGGTGTCAAACTCATAAACCTGCGCGGCAAAGACTACATAGCCTCCATAACTCCTGTTCCTGCATCCGATGACGATGATGAAAACAACGAGCAAATAGGGGAGAGTGGGGAAGAGAACACCACTAATGCCACAACAGAAAACAATAATCAGACCACAACAGATACTAATCAATAAAAACAACCATTTACAAAATAAAGAATAACATTCAATAACCTACATATTATGAAAAAACTGACTTTAACCGTAGCACTCGTAGCCCTAACACTCGGCATCAATGCACAAACCCTCAATGTGCAGAGTGCAATTCAGGACCTCAAAAAAGGTTATCTGAATAAAGCAAAAGAGGAAATTGACAAAGCTTGCGAACACGAAAGCACCAAAAACGATGCCAAAACATGGTGCTATGCAGCTATGATTTACGGACAAATTGGCGGAGAGTCCACTAAAGCAAAATCAAAATACAAAAACCTCGATGCTAACTGGCTTGAAAAAGCCTACAACGCCGCACTGCGCTGTAAGGAACTTGACACCGACAACGAGTATGCCGACAAAAACAACAGCGTGTTCCGCTATGTGGGTAATGAATACTACACGCGTGCCGTAACCTCTTTCAATGATGAGAAAGACTATAAGAAAGCACTTGAAGATGCCGACAAAGCAATAAAAATCTTCAACAACTCCGGCGACAAGAAATTTGCCGACGACGCCTACTATCTCGCTGGCCTCTGTGGCAAAGCCATGAAAGACAACGAGACAGTAATGAGCTACTTCAAACCCCTCGTGCGTCGTAAAACCGACAAAACCGAAGTCTATAACACCCTCTTCAACATCTATAAGGCTCAGTCTGACACCGTGGAGGCAATGAAGCTCGCCAACCACTACCTCAAAAATTGCCCCAACGACTACAACGCATCTCTCACCATGGCTCAGGCCAACCTCCTGCGTGGCGATATCGACCGTGGTCTCGAAATGCTCAATCAAGCTGTTGACCAATCGAAAACAGACCCCAATAAATACACCCAAATGCTTGGTGCTGCTGCCAGCATCCTCGAAAACTATGGGCGATATGAGGAAGCCGAACAAAAATTCCAAGAGTCACTGAAACTCGACCCTGACCAGTTTGCCGCCAACTTCGGACTCGGACACATGATTTATAACCGTGGTGTTGACAAACTCAGCGCTGCCAATGAGGTACCACTGGACGACGAAACTGGTCTCAACGAAAAACTCACAGCAGAATCCAATGATTTCTTCCGTCAGTCCATTCAGTACTTCAACGCCGCCATTCGTCATATAGACAACATTACTGACCCCGAACAGAAACGCATGCAGCGTAAAAACCTCTTCGACTGCCTCAACGCATTGCAAGTAGTTTACTCACGCCTTGAGATGTACGAAGAACTAAAACCAATCAAAGCTCGCATAGCTGAAATCCAATCACAGCAATAATCGTCACAAACAAAAATTATATCAACGAGCCGCCATACTTTTTGTGTAGCGGCTCGTTTTTTTTTTTATAAGCAACTGTTCAATATTGTTATGCATCTTAAGACAATACAACAATTATACTATCAATAATTTATATCATATAAAAATGATAGATGGTGTCCACATGAAACTGAAGTGTGCTTATTACCAATATCCACGATAAAAAAAAACGTAATATAGAATAGTGGATATATCATAACACTCTACTTAACATAACGCCAATTCTAAGAAGTTATAATTTGGAATCGATAAACAGTATAATGCTAATTATATAATATGTGTTATATAATTTGAAAATCACTGACAGATAATTCAAAAGCATTATACACTTAATAAACGAGGCAATATTTTTTTTATTTCAAACAAATAATAAAAAAATGGTACTTTTATTCAGAATAAAATCATACAAACAATACCTTTTTATATCAGATATTTATTGATTAGAAACACTTATTCCATTTTATTGAAACGTTAGAAAACCGTCTGATTGCAATATGAACATCACTCGTTATGTAATCAAGTTATATACAGGACGGAAGTCATATACAGGATGGAACACATAAAACACTTCCCTACTTTGGTGATTTGGATAATAAAAAGAAGAGGCAAGCGAAAAACATTTGCCTCTTCTTATTTTAGATAATATAATTACTACCAGAGTGTTACTCTGTTTTCTGGAGCGATATACATGCCATTTCCCTCCTGAACACCCCATGTATCAACAAATTCTGTGATATGAGGCAGTGTGCCATTGACACGCCAACGACCAAGAGCATGAACATCATTTTTGGTGCGATTGATAATCTCCTCGTCACGAATATTGGAAGCCCAAACAGCTGCATAGGCGAGGAAGAAACGCTGCTCGGCAGTAAAGCCGTCCATTTTCTCTGTAGAAACCTGCCCCTTCTTTATAGCATCCTGCATGGCGAGGAAGCTGATATGCAGACCACCATTGTCGGCAATATTCTCACCGAGCGTATATTCGCCATTGGCATAGGTCTCTGGATTGTCAAGAACCTTGATGCTGCTGAAGAAATCTGCAAGGACTTTAGCGTTAGCCTTAAAATTCTCGGCGTCAGAAGCTTTCCACCAGTCGGAGAGGTTGCCGTCTTTGTCATACTGACGACCCTGGTCATCGAAGCCATGCGTGAGTTCATGTCCAATGACAACACCGATGGCACCATAGTTGGCAGCATCGTCGGCTTTGACGTCAAAGAAAGGAGGCTGAAGAATACCAGCAGGGAAACAAATCTCGTTGGTGGAGGGATTATAATAGGCGTTGACAGTTTGAGGAGTCATAAGCCACTCGGTAATATCCGTAGGCTTGTCAATCTTGCTAAGCATATATTTCATATCGAACACGTTGCTACGCAAAACATTAGCGAAATAGCTATCATCTTTTATTTCGAGACCGCTGTAGTCACGCCATCTGTCGGGGTAACCAATTTTGACATATACAGTGCTGAGTTTGTCAAGAGCCTTGTCTTTGGTCTCCTTATCCATCCATGTGGCATTCTCAATGCGATGACCGAGCGCTTCACGTAGGTTCTCTACGAGGGTAACCATACGGTCCTTGTTTTCCTGAGGGAAATATTTCTCACAGTAGAGCTGACCAAGCACTTCGCCAAGCACTCCTTCCACAGTGGAGATAGCACGTTTCCAACGAGGACGATTCTGCTCTTTGCCAGAGCGCAGACGACCATAATAGTCGAAGCTGGCGTTGACGAAATCGTCGCTCAGATAGGATGCTGCTGTACGGATTACATTCCAAGCGTAGTATGCCTTGATGGTATTCTCGTTTTCTGATGCGAGGATTTTAGAGACCTCAGTGAGGTATTCGGGCTGGCAGAGGTTGAAAGTTGTAAGACTTTCGAGCGTCATAGCCTTAAAATAATCAGCAATCTTTACATTAGGTGCCAGCTTGTCAGCATCAGCCACCGTCATGATGTGCTTTGTCTTATAGGGGTCGCGGTTAGTGAGCTTGTCATAGTGAGCCTTGGCAATACGCATTTCGAGATTATAGACCATCTCGGTCAGCTGGTTGGCCTCTATACCCGACAGTTTGTCATAGCCAGCCAGAGCAAACTCCTTTGCCATCATTGTCTTATAGCCTGCACGATATTTATCGTTATCCTCACCGGGCTCGAGATAATACTCGCGGTCGCCCATGCCGAGGCCGCCCTGATAGAGCCATGCCATCTGCATCTTGCTGTTATCGGGGTTAGCTTCGTTGAAAAGGCCGAAGAAAGAACCTATGCCCTGCATGTGAAGGGTGGGGATATATGCCACGAGTTGGTCTCTACCACTGAGAGCATTGATGTCGTTGAGTAGTCCCTGAATCGGCTCGGCTCCTTGCTGCTGCAACTTGACAGAGTCCATAGCGATATTATAGAGTGTAGCTACCTTGTCGGCATTGCTGCCAGCGTCGTTCTGCTTGGCGCTGACCTCCATAATAATGCCCTTGAGTTGTTCTACATTGTTCTCTCCCAGTTCATCAAACGAGCCGAAACGGCTATGTTCGGCATCGAGAGGGTGGTTTTTCATCCATCCGCCGCAAGCGTACTGATAGAAATCCTCCACAGGATTAGCGGTGGTGTCGAGATTGTCGAGGTCGATACCCGACGTGGGACCTTGCTGCTTGGTGCTACATGCAGCAACAATACCTACTGACATGATTGTTAAAAGAATTTTTTTCATTATTTAATAAATTGTGAAAATAATTTGCGTTACATAAGGTTACAAAATCCAACACAAGGCTGACGCTTTTCGCCATAATGGATTATGTTCTCGTCAACTATTATTTTATATATTATGTATTCATTATAATAAAATGCAAATTTACAGCATTTGACTGATATAGCACAACATTGTTTATAAAAATGATGTTAAAGTGAACAAAAAAACAGAACGGCATCGTAATGATGCCGCTCTGTCAACCAACCAAAAAAAATTATGAAAAACTTGGAGTTGGATTTAGTGTTTCTTAGAGGTATTAGTACATGCCGCCCATACCGCCCATGCCGGGGTTACCAGCGGGGGCTGCCGGTTCGGGTTCCTTGATGTCGCAGAGCACACACTCTGTGGTGAGGAGCATACCGGCGATAGAAGCAGCATTCTCAAGAGCAACACGGGTTACCTTAGCGGGGTCGATAACGCCACTCTGGAAAAGGTTCTCATATTTCTCGGTACGAGCGTTAAAACCATAGTCGGCTTTGCCGTTCTTCACTTCATTGACAACAACACTACCTTCGAGACCAGCGTTGGCAACAATCATGCGGAGAGGCTCCTCGACAGCACGGCGGATAATCTCGACACCGAGTTTCTCGTCCTCGTTCTCTGCCTTGATGTCATTGAGCTTAGCTGCGGCACGGATGAACGCGGTACCACCACCGGGGATGATACCCTCTTCGACGGCTGCGCGTGTGGCGTGCAGAGCATCGTCGAAACGGTCTTTCTTTTCCTTCATCTCCACCTCGCTGGCTGCGCCAACATAGATTACAGCCACTCCACCTGCCAGCTTGGCAAGACGCTCCTGCAGCTTCTCACGGTCGTAGTCGCTTGTAGTTTTCTCAATCTGGGCTTTTATCATATTGATACGAGCCTTTATCATCTCCTTGTCGCCAGCACCATTGACAATGGTCGTATTGTCCTTGTCGATAGTGATTTTCTCGCTGGTGCCAAGCATTTGCATAGTAGCATCCTCGAGTTTGTAACCTTTCTCTTCGCTGATGACAGTGCCACCGGTAAGGATAGCGATATCCTCAAGCATTTCCTTACGACGGTCGCCGAAGCCAGGAGCCTTGACAGCAACGACCTTCAGACCACCACGCAGACGGTTGACTACGAGGGTTGCCATAGCCTCAGTCTCAACATCTTCAGCGATGATGAGGAGGGCGCGACCACTCTTTGCAACCTGCTCAAGGATAGGCAGTATTGTCTGTAAAGAGCTTATTTTCTTGTCATAAATAAGAATCAGAGGATTGTCGTAGCTGCACTCCATCTTTTCGGTGTCAGTCACAAAATAGGGGCTGATATAGCCGCGGTCGAACTGCATACCCTCAACGACCTTGACGGTGGTGTCAATGCCTTTTGCATTCTCGATGGTGATGACGCCGTCCTTAGTAACTTTTTCCATAGCTTCAGCGATGATGTCGCCGATAGCGCTGTCATTGTTGGCACTGATGGTAGCTACCTGACGAATCTTGCTGATGTCGCCACCAACTTCTTGAGCCTGAGCCTTGATGTCAGACACAATAGCGGCAACAGCTTTATCAATTCCGCGCTTGAGGTCCATGGGGTTAGCACCTGCGGTAACGTTCTTCAAACCAGTATTAACGATAGCTTGAGCCAGAACCGTAGCGGTGGTGGTACCGTCACCAGCTTGGTCGTTGGTCTTGGAGGCAACCTCCTTAACCATCTGGGCACCCATATTCTCAATGCTGTCCTCCAACTCGATTTCTTTAGCAACGGTCACGCCGTCCTTAGTAACCTGAGGAGCACCAAACTTCTTGTCGATAACAACGTTACGGCCTTTAGGGCCAAGAGTAACTTTGACTGCATTTGCCAGAGCATCAACGCCTTTGCGCAACTGCTCACGAGCCTCATTATTGAAAACAATTTGCTTTGCCATAATTGAATAGATTTTTTTGCGATTTATAGATTTTTGAAGCATCAACCGATGAAAGAAACAAATTAAAGTTGAGAATATTTCAAATCATCAGCAAATCGTACTTCTGTAATTAGATAATAGCGTAGATATCGCTCTCTTTCATAATCATATACTTGGTACCATCGATTTCGACTTCGGTGCCGCTGTATTTGCCATAGAGAACCATATCACCAACCTTGACGGTCATCTCATGGTCTTTCGTTCCGTTGCCAATAGCAACAACCTTGCCACGTTGCGGTTTCTCTTTTGCCGTATCGGGGATGATGATGCCAGCGGCTGTTTTCTGTTCGGCCTCTGCTGGCTCGATGAGAACTCTGTCTGCTAAAGGTTTAATAGTCATAATTGTAATGTTTTATTGTTTATTTTTTTATTTCACTTTTTTGCTTTTCAGCAACACTAAATAATCAATCTACCAACGTGCCAAACGCCATCGTGTGCCATTTTGTCATAATTGGGTACTCTTCGTCTGACATATATGACAAACGACTATTGTACGATGGTCATCTCATCAACCAGATGTTTAGCACCTGCAAATTTTTCTATCAAGAAAAGGCAATAACGAATGTCGAGACTGATATTGCGGCAATAATTGGGGTCGAAGAGCAAGTCGCTCATTGTGCCTTCCCAACAACGGTCGAAATTGATGCCCACAAGTTGTCCATCGGCGTTGAGTACGGGGCTGCCACTATTGCCTCCCGTAGTGTGGTTGGTTGCAATAAAGCCGACTGGCAGCTCTCCTTGCTTGTTGGCATAGCGTCCGTACTCCTTAGTGCGATATAGTTCCTTTAAGCGAGGCTCCACAACATAGTCGTATATGTCAGGATTTTCCTTCTCCATGATGCCGTCAAGAGTACTGTAGTGCGTATAGTAAACTGCATCACGAGGACGGAATCCCTGCACATGACCGTAGGCCACACGCAATGTAAGGTTGGCGTCGGGGAAGAAATTGCTGTCGGGGTATTGCTCCATCATACCACGCACATAAAGACGCATCAAACGCTTTATGTCGTTACTGGCTGTGTTGTGGGCTGTACGCATTTCGGTGGAATAAGCATAGTCAAAGGCATTGGCAAAGAATTGTACTGCAGGGTCTTTCATCACTTTGCGAGCATCGGAGGGAGAGTAACCTCTAAGCAATTTGTTCATCTTGCTCTGATTGTTGAGAATTGACTTTTCATAGATGCGGTTCAGGTCATCCATCAGGTCCTCCTCTCCTTTATATTTAAGGTAAGGGGCGAATCCAGAGTGGTAAAGGTAGGTCATTGTCTCAACAAAGATAGCCTTATCTATGGGGCTGTGCTGTTCGAAATCTTTGAAGAATGTCTCGTTGCGGGCAAGAAGCTTCTGCGCCTCAGCATTGGCGGATTCCTTATCGGCACTATGGCGCTGAGCGAGGAGGTACATTAGATAGGCACGATACATGAAGTCGCTCGCAAGTACCGCCTCGTTGAAATAGGTCCACTGGACATCAATGGGGCGGAAAATGTCATAGGCTTTCTCCATGTCAGCCAGCACATTGGTGTAGTCTGCCCCCCCTTGCTGACGATGTTCAACAGCCCAACGCTGGAAAGTTGCTTCCTGTTCCTGCTTTTGAGCCACCGCAGCGAGACGGTTGATGCCGAGGGTCTCGCCCTGCCATTTTTTCCATCCGTTGGCAATGCCTGCCACAGTGTTGGCATACTTGAGACGCTGTGCCGCCGACTGATTCATGGCCTGATTGTAATGCTTTAAGCGAATATCGCGCAAGGCTATGCGGATAGGATTTTCCACATTGGCAGCAAGCGACACCTGATTGTGTGTCACATAGCGTTGCGTGGTACCCGGATAGCCAAACACGAAAGTAAAATCGCCCTCGTCCACCCCTTTAAGGGAAATCTCAAGGTGTTTAAGAGGCTTGTACGCCACATTGTCTTTGCTGTACTCTGCTGGCAGGCCTTGAGGCGATACATATACGCGGAACATGGAGAAGTCGCCAGTGTGGCGTGGCCACATCCAGTTGTCGGTGTCGCCACCGAACTTGCCTATATTGCTGGGGGGAGCACCTACGAGACGCACATCACGAAACTCCTCGTTGATATACATAAAATACTGGTTACCATAGTAGAAAGGCTTGATAATAGCCTTGTAATGCGTACCTGCTACGGCTTTGTTGCACAAGCTGTCAATACGACGCGCAATGGCGGTCTCACGGTCTGCCTCGCTGACATTATCGTCAATACCTTTCAGCACAGCCAAGGTCACATCCTCCATGCGCACAAGGCGCACCACCGTCAGTCCTGGGCACGGCAGCTCCTCGTTGCAACTGGATGCCCAGAAACCGTTAGTCAGATAGTCATGGTCCACAGTGCTATGTTTAACTATCTGTCCATAGCCGCAGTGGTGGTTGGTGAGAAGCAGTCCTTGTGACGAGACAAATTCGCCCGTGCATCCGCCGCCAAAGAGAACTACGGCATCCTTTAAGCAGGCGTGGTTGACATCATAAATGTCGCTTGCCGAGATGTGCATGCCAGCACGCTGCATGGCGGCTTCGTTTCGGTGCAGGAGCATGGGAATCCACATCCCCTCGTCAGCCCTCAGCATCAGTGGCATCAGCATGATGACAGCAAAAAACAATGTTATCTTTTTCATAATACACATAAATATGTAAAAAACACCTATCAGTCAAATAATGAATATCAACTCTTCCCCACTATCTGGCTGATATTTTTTGATATACTATTTCAATGAACGCAGGATGGCAAGGGTGAGGTCCCAGAACATCTGCACCGTCTTGATTTCTATACGCTCGTCTGGCGAGTGCACGCCACGCAATGTCGGGCCATAGGAAATCATCTGCATCTTGGGATATTTCTCTCCAATGAGACCACATTCGAGGCCAGCATGGATGGCACGAACAATGGGGTCGTGATGGAACATCCCCTTGTATGTCTCCACTGCCACTTTGAGCAGTCTGCTGTCGGGGTTAGGGGTCCATCCCGGGTAGCCATCGCCATGCGTCACCTTAGCTCCGACGAGGTTGAATGTGGCCTCAATCTTCTGCGCTGCAGCCATCTTGGCACTCTCTACCGAGCTGCGTTGCGAGGTGGCAATATGAATGTCGTGTTCGTCCATCTTGATAGATGCGAGGTTGGTGGAAGTCTCTACGAGGTTGGGAAGCTCGCGGCTCATTGCCAATACGCCGTGAGCAACGGCAAGCAACACATTGAGCAGGTTGTTCTGCGTGGTGGTGTCGATGAGCGATGCAGGCATCGGAGCAGGCTCAATGGTTATGGACAGTGAAGGTTCTGTGGTACGGAATTCAAAACGAATCTTCTCGCCAAGGTCTGCCACGAGGGCGGCAAGGGCATCAGCCTTTGCGTCCGGCACCGTGACGACAGCATAGGCCTCGCGAGCAATTGCATTGCGCAAGTTGCCGCCAGCAATAGATGAGAGACGTATGGAGCACTGCTGCTGTGCGTTATAGAGTAGGCGTGCCAATATTTTGTTGGCGCATCCTAATCCCTTGTTGATGTCGTCGCCAGAGTGACCCCCTTTGAGGCCGCTAACTTTAATGCAGAAGGCTTTGCCCCCTTCGGTCTTAACAGTTGTGTAAGGTATGGCGACCGTGGTGTCGATACCGCCAGCGCAGCCAATGCAGAACTCGCCTTCATCCTCGTCGTCAAAATTAAGTAACATCTCGCTTTGCAGCCATTCGGTGCTGAGGCCTGCGGCACCCGTGAGGCCCGTCTCCTCATCTACGGTAAACAATGCCTCGAGAGGCCCGTGCTCTATGTCGTCGGCATCAAGGAGTGCCATGGCGGCAGCCACGCCGATACCATCATCGGCACCGAGAGTAGTGCCATCGGCCGTGAGCCATTCGCCATCAAGCATGGGCTGTATGGCGTCAGTCATAAAGTCAAACTGCTTGTCGGCATTTTTCTCACAAACCATATCCATGTGAGCCTGCACGCACACCTTGGGAGCGTTCTCATAGCCCGGTGTGGCAGGCTTGCGTATCAACACGTTGCCCAATTCATCATGGAGTGTTTCGAGGCCGCGGTCATGTCCAAATTTTTGAAGAAAAGCCGACACGCGTTCTTCATGTTTTGATGGACGAGGAATCTGCGTCAGCTCGCCGAAGAACTGCCATACTTTTGCAGGTTTAAGATTGTTAAGTTCTTTCATGTCTATATTTTTTTTATTACGTTCAGATGTCATTTGAATGAAGTTTAATCGGTCACCCATATTTAATACACTACCGAAATCACATGCTTTATCATCTTGCGCGTCCCTTTCATGTCATAGGGCTCTATGAGTAGGATGTAGTTGCCCCTTGGGCAGCATGCACCAGCATTGTCTTTGCCGTCCCACAGGATAACTCCTGCCGCACCGAGCGAGGCGTTGCGCAGCAGGTGGCGGACGATGTGTCCGCGAGCATCGACAATGGTGATATTTGCCATCAGGTTGTCAGAGACGAGGCTGTAGGTTATCTCCACTTCGTCATGCACTCCGTCCCCATCGGGCGAGACAATCTGCGATGAGATAGAAAAATCATCGCCGTCAGCAGTGGTGTCACGACAGACAGAGTTGGCGTAGGTCGGTGTGCCATATCCCGACAAGGATGAAGCCGACGACCAGTTATCTGCACTACTGACAGGAATACCGAAATCGCGTCTCTCCAGTGCTACGCCGCAGAGATTGCTCAACAGCGTGTTATGTAGCGCATCGCTATACTCAAAATGCTCTATAACGCTACTGTCGCCATTGCAGAGAACCACGAATCCGGCATTGTTGACAAGCGGTGGCATAGAAGGAGGAACGACAATATGCGACGGATTTTTGACAGCAAAACGATGTACTATATCAGCCGAATCCTTCGTAAAAACATAATACGAGAAGCCTTCCATCCAACGATGCTCCGAGGAAAGCGGGTAAAGCCTATTGATGCTGTCGCCACGCATACGTGCCAAGCAAACACCACTCAAATCAACAGCCTCGCCACCATCATTATACAACTCTACATATTCTGCACCGCCAGATGCCGGGCAGTACATCACTTCGCTGATTTTCAACGTTGCAGACTGTGCACATAGCGACACAGAAAAGAGAAGGACAAATATGGCGGACAATCCTCGTTTCACAAAGCAAAATTATCATTTTTTTTGAAATCATTTGTTTCTTTTTATTAACCATATACGCCACAAAAGCCATTAAAGCGTTTTTTACAATTATTTGCATCAATATATCAGGATTTTTAACTAATTTTGCACGCGAAAAAAAAGAGAATACTCGAATGTAGAATATTGACCACCATAGTAATTGCTAAAAAGAAGGGAGGCTCCTATGATAGAGACTTTGCAGTACCAGTCTTTGAAGTGGAAACATATCACCAACGCTACCGAGGAAGATTACCGCTACCTATTGGACGAATATAAGGTACACCCTTTGGATATTGAGGACTGTCGCAGCAGCAACCAGCGACCCAAGATTGACCAATATGACGATTACTATTTCATTATTCTCCATTTCCCCTATTTCGACAAGGGCAACAAATTCATCCGCATCCGAGAGGTAAAAATATTCTGGGGGCGGGATTTCATCGTCACCCTCGACCGTTCCCACTGGGTGGTGAAGCAGCTCTTTGACGAGATGGTAGAGGACCTTGCTGAAGAGGACGAGGACACCATACACTCGCTCTCGTCAAGCGATTTGCTACTCTACCATATTCTTGAGCGGCTGATGAAAGAGACCTATACGCTCATCATGCGCGTGGGTGCAGAAGTGGACTTGATAAACTACGACATTTTCAACAAGCGCGCCCGCACCATCATCGAACTCATCAGCATTACGAGGCGCAACATCATCCTACTCAACACCACATTCAAGCCGCAGCTGCGCGTGCTACACATGTTCGAGAGTGGCGGCATACGAGGATTTGTGGACCCCGAAGTGCTGGATATGGAAGACTACTGGGGCAACATCTTAGACCAATATCAAAAGATGTTCGACTCCATTGAGGACTACGGCGAATTGATTGAAGGTCTGTCGCAAACATTCGACTCGTTGCAGGCCAACCGCACCAACGACATCATGCGCGTGCTTACCTATTTCAGCACTATCATGCTGCCGCTGACGGTGATAACTGGACTCTTCGGCATGAACGTGGATTTCCCTTTCACAACAAGCACTACGGCGTTCTGGGTTATCATCGGCGTGATGGTATTGGTCACTGTAGGCCTCTTTTTCTTCTTTGAACGCAGCACTGGTGGCAGAAAATAAGCTGAAACGAAAAAAATACTCCACGAGGATAATTACATCGCTGATGAATGAAGCAGTGTCATCTGCATCCCATCATTGACAAATACAATAATTGATAATAAAACATAACCACAATGGCAGAACTAACCGAACAAGAACAAATACGTCGCAACTCATTGCAAGAACTAAAAAATCTTGGCATCAACCCCTATCCCGCCGCCCTCTACGAAGTCAACGCTAAGAGTAGCGAGATTCTTGAGAAGTATCCTACCGACAACACCCTCTTTCAGAATGTCAGCATCGCTGGCCGCATCATGAGCCGCCGCATTATGGGTGCCGCCAGCTTCGTAGAATTACAGGATAGCTACGGACGCATCCAGCTCTATGTGAAGCGTGACGAGATATGCCCCAGCGAAGACAAGACGATGTACAACACCGTGTTCAAACGTCTGCTCGACATCGGCGACATCATTGGCGTTACGGGTTATGTCTTCGTCACCCAGATGGGCGAGATTTCTATTCATGTCAAGACGCTGACAGTGCTCAGCAAGAGCCTGCGTCCTCTGCCTATCGTCAAGGAGAAAGACGGCGTGGTCTATGACGCTTTCAGCGACCCCGAGCAACGCTACCGTATGCGCTATGTCGATTTGATAGTCAACCCGCAGGTACGCAAGACCTTCGAGCAGCGTGCCAAGATTATACGCACCATGCGTGACTACTTCGACGGTCAGGGCTACCTCGAGGTGGATACCCCCGTGCTGCAATCCATCCCCGGCGGAGCGGCGGCACGCCCCTTCATCACCCATCACAATGCGCTCGACATAGACCTCTATCTGCGCATAGCCAACGAGCTGTACCTGAAACGGCTTATCGTGGGCGGCTACGCCGGCGTATATGAGTTCAGTCGCAATTTCCGCAACGAGGGCATGGACCGCACCCACAACCCCGAGTTCACCGCCATGGAGATATACGTGGCTTATAAGGACTACAACTGGATGATGTCCTTCACCGAGAACATGCTGGAGCGCATAGCCCTCACGCTACACGGCACCACCAAGGTCAATGTGTGGGGCAACGAGATAGACTTCAAGCCCCCCTTCCGACGTGCCCCCATGTGCCAACTCATCAAGGAGGAGACGGGCTACGATGTGGCCGACATGACGGAGGACGAACTGCGCGACACCTGCAAGACCCTCGGCATCGAGACCGACGCCACCATGGGCAAAGGCAAGCTCATTGACGCCATCTTCGGCGAGAGATGCGAAGGCAAACTCATCCAGCCCACCTTCGTTACTGACTATCCCATCGAGATGTCGCCTCTCTGCAAACGCCACCGCGACAACCCCAACCTCACCGAACGCTTCGAGCTCTTCGTCAACGGCAAGGAGCTGGCCAACGCTTACAGCGAGCTCAACGACCCCATCGACCAGCTCGGCAGATTTCAAGAGCAACTGCGTCTCAGCGAGAAAGGCGACGACGAAGCCATGTTTATCGACATGGACTTTGTCCGCGCCCTCGAATTTGGCATGCCGCCCACCAGCGGTATGGGCATAGGCATCGACCGCCTCGTGATGATGATGACCGGCGAACAGAGCATACAGGATGTGCTGCTCTTCCCGCAGATGAAACCGGAGAAGAAAGCCGCAGTGACCACTGACGAGGAATTTGAGGCACACGGTGTGGCGGCAGAGTGGGTACCCATGCTTCGCAAAGCCGGCATAAGCACTCTATCTCAGCTTCGAGAGGCCAACCCCAATAAGCTATATAACGACCTCAACGGCCTGCGCAAGAAGAACAAACTCGACATCCCTCCCGTCCAAAAAGAAGCTGTAGAACAGTGGATAAGAGGCGGAAACGAATAAAACAATAAAATAATTGCAGCCTGTGATAAAGACATTTGAGTTCAATCACTTTCAGGTGAATAGCTATGTGGTCTATGACGAAGCGGCGCGCCAGTGCGCCATCATAGACCCTGCCGCCGAGGCATCATACGAGGATGCCATGCTCATGCAGTTCATTGAGGGCAAGGGGCTCTCCCCTACCCTCATACTACTGACGCATGCGCATATAGACCACATAGCGGGACTGCAACAGGTCTGCGAGCGTTTCAGCCTCCCCGTCACCATGCACCGCGAGGGCCGCGAGTTGCTACAACACGCCATGGTATATGGCGGCGTGATGGGCTTTGCCGTCGATGGCGATGCTCTGGAACGGCTGCCTGTCAACGAGATAGTCGATGGCGACACTCTGCAGGTAGGCTCGATTCAGATTGAGGCGCGCTACGTACCGGGCCACTGCCCTGGCAGCATGTGCTATGTGCTGCACGACGAACGCAGCGTCATCACTGGCGACACATTGTTCCACTTCAGCGTTGGGCGCAGCGACCTTCCCGGTGGCGACCACCGTCTGCTGATACACAAGATACGCGAGCAACTGCTCACACTACCTTCGGACTATGCTGTGCTGCCAGGTCACGGCATTGCGAGCACCATAGGCAGGGAGAATAAATACAATAGTTTCCTTGTATATGATTGAACTGACAAGCAAACCCACAGTTCCAATCTTTCGAGTGCGGTACTATTCATAAATCTTCCTAATCCAACGAATACCAATGACACCAAAGATAGATGCTTCGTGGCTTGCTGTCCTCCGCCCACAGTTCGAGTCCGAATACTTTGCACAGCTCAAAGCCTTCCTTGTTGAGGAGCGCAGGCAGTACACCTGCTACCCTCCCGGCAGCCTTATCTTCGCCGCCTTTGACCGCACACCGTTCGACAAAGTAAAAGTCGTCATCCTCGGTCAAGACCCCTACCACGAACCCGGACAGGCGCAGGGACTTTGCTTCTCGGTTCCCGACGGAGTACGCGTGCCGCCATCGTTGGTCAATATCATAAAAGAGATTAACAGCGACCTCGGTCTCTCCATCCCTGCCACACAGGGCTATCTCGGCAGCTGGGCGGACCAAGGCGTGCTACTGCTCAACGCCACCCTCACCGTGCGTGCCCATCAAGCCGGTGCACATCAGAACCACGGATGGGAACAATTCACCGATGCCGCCATCAGCGCTCTGTCACTCTACAGGCAAGGCATAGTCTTCCTGCTGTGGGGCAGCTATGCCATTCGCAAGGCGGCACTCATAGACCGCGCCAAACACTTCGTGCTCACAGCCCCACATCCCTCGCCGCTCTCGGCACACAGAGGATTCTTCGGCTGCCGCCATTTCTCGCAATGCAACAACATCCTGCTGCAACAAGGCCTCACCCCCATAGACTGGGCCTCCATAGCACGGTAAGCATAGCATAAGACCGATTGCAAACTGCCTCGAACCACCTGCACACATATTTTTGTGTTATGGTGGAAAAATAAAACATTCCCATTCAATAAAAAAAACGTATTTTTGCAACCTCATTCTCAAACGCCGAAGCCATCAAGGGATGTGGCGGGAGAGGATGAACTATAACATAAAAGGAGACGCCTACAGCGTTATATTCGTTGTCTGTGAAATCTCGCAAATTTTAACAGGTAAAGCAACGATATAGCAAATGTCAGCGTCCATGGTTAGGACTATTATGCCAATTGATTGGCTTGTAGGTCTATGGTAGTAGCTAATCTCTACTGCTTTTTGACTTTGAATATCCTAACAGCGTGGGCTTCGGCATTGCTTATCTTTCTTTACCGGGTCCATGCGAGAACCTCACAGATGGGATAAGCAAAGTAGAGATTCCCGCGCTTCTTTTATGTACTCTAATACAAATAGCTTTGCTATGGCATTTGGGAATCATGCCATTTGAGGATGATAATATGTATCTTAATACAGTACATACATCAAAAAGTATCTTTATCATAGCCATATTGATGATGGCCTGTCAAAGCCTATACTGCCAAAACGACATCGTAACAACTGGAGGCAGTTCCCTTTTCTCCACCACCGGTGTTATAGAATATACCATAGGGCAGGTTTTCTGTGAACAAGATTTAGGTGCAACAGCCCTAAGCGTTTCCGAGGGCGTGCAACAACCGTTTATTGAGCAACCGCCGACTGAATGCGACACGACTTTTTTAGAAAGTGAAATAACGACATGCGACAGTATGGTATGGCATGGACGGATATTAAACTCATCAGGAACATATAAACATTTAGCCATCGGACACAACGAGTGTGATAGTATATTCATTCTCAATCTGAACATCCGCTATTCCGCAAACTCGTATGACAGCGCAGAAGCCTCAAGACACTTCTTTTGGCAAGGGTCAAACTACACTCAATCCGGCAACTATACATATATGATAAGAGATGTTGCGGCTTCTGGATGCGACAGCATATTACATCTGCACCTCGCTCTGCTTAATGATGCACCAATACCTCATATACGGTGCCACGACCGCCGTCTTTTAGTTGTTGACCACTATCCGGAGGGTGAAGAAGGACCACGAGCCGACTATACGGCGTATAGGTGGTTCCGCAATGGACAACTAATAGCAACAGCGACGAGCGATTTCTATGTTGAATTCGTTGATGGCGTTCATCAAAATCTGTCTGGATGCTTTTATGTAGAGGTCTCTGCCGGCAATGGTTTCTGGGTGAAGAGCAACATAATATGTATTGAGCCAGGCAAGCAAGCATCGGAACCCGCCACAATGCTAATTCATCCCAATCCCACAACACCAAAATATATAATCACGATTACACTTAACAACATCGACGAATATGATACTCTGGAACTATACGACATTCATGGCCGATTGCTAAAAAAGGAACAGGCACATAACGGAGATAACTATATCATAGCACCTGACAATAGTGGGACTTATAGTGTCGTGTTTCGAGGGCAACAGAATACCATTGTTAAGAAAATTATTGTTCACTAATTCCAAAGTACTTTTCCCTCCGAATTCTAATATATCATGAATCAAAGAAGCCCATACATGCTGAAAATTATCATACAGATACACTTATGTCTATTCCTTTGTATTGGACTATACTCTCTTTCCCCTGCTCAAAATGCTCCATACAGACAGATGTTTTTACTACGCAAGCAACGTTCGTCAAATATCGATTTCTCTTTCGGTGGAGGATGTGCTCAATTATTAGCTGATGGTCGTTTTTTTGCTCCAATCTACCCTGGTGCATCATTCCAGATGAATGTCGCCTACAGCTATTTATGGGACAAACTATCTGGCTTTCGGATTGGTCTCGGCATGACCTATGCTCACAATGGCGTTGGTTTCGATAAGTTTGAATCTGAGAGTATTGGCAATATTGAATTTTTTGACAACGAGAGCACCGTGGTTAGGAGCACTCATTTCACAGCAACCACAGATGGTATGCACGAAAGATATGACCTTGCCTTTATAACCCTGCCAGCTTATTTCATCTTCCAGTCTGGACATTTCTATTCCAATGTCGGCTTCCAAATCATGCTTCCAATAATCTCCGCGGCTCATTTCGATTACGGCGCGACGACAATAGGCATTGGCAGGCAGATTGACGGCACAGGGACGACACTTCGCCGCCCTATTGAGATATTATCTGTCGATGAACAGTCTGGCAGATATACCGCCTCCTCTTTCGAACAGGGGGGAACCAACCTTATGAACATAGCGGCCTCCATAGCTGTAGGCTACCGCTATGCAATAGACGCTAAGAGTATCATCAATTTTGTCTTTTATGCGAACATTGGCCTTAACAAAAACAAAATTGACGGTGACGACCTTGTGTACTACGCCAACGGCGACTACGAGATAAACAACTATCTGCATAGCAACAGCATCTCGTCACTACGCTACATGGATGTGGGTATTCGCATATCTTATAATATGACATTTGGCAAACGCATCTCAAGCGGCAATCCATTCAGAACATCCAACATAAAATACCGTAGGCGAAAACCATCATACGTATTATAGCAAAACAATCCGCCTCTTATTATCACTGAAAAACAGTTGACCATATATAATATATCGAACAAAACGGAATAAACTAATAAACATACTTATGAAAAAACGTTTTTATTTTCTTCTCTTCCTCCTATTTGCCGCCATGGCAGATGTATGTGCACAAGCACCTATGGCGGTAACCTATCAGGCGGTTCTTCGAGATAGTGACGGGATTCTTGTATCCAACAGAAACATTAGCGTGCGGATGAGCATCCGGCAAGGCTCAAGCACAGGAACGTCGATATATACCGAAATCCATACCGCCACGACTAATGCCAATGGACTCTACACCCTTCGCATCGGCACCGGACAGCCTGAATATGGCTCCTTTGCTAATATACAGTGGGGAAACGGCCCCTACTATGCCGTAAGCGAAACAGACCCGTGGGGCGGTAACAACTATTCAATAACAACATCACAACAGATTCTTTCAGTACCATACGCCTTATATGCCGAATATGCTGCACACTGTCCACATACAAGTCATTCTGACACCATATATAGCATTAGTAGAGATACCATTTTCGTTGTTGACTCCGTTCATTCAACAGCAGATACAATTTATAGCATAATCACGAATCGCGACACACTTATTATCATCAACAACGACACCGTTTTCTCCTTCGACACACTATATAATATCACCAACCACTACGATACATTGTATAGTGTAACAAATCACTATGATACGTTGTATAACATGACCAACCATTACGACACCATCATTCAGCGTGATACGTTATATAACATTACCAACCATTACGATACATTGTACAGTGTGACAAATCACTATGATACGTTGTATAACGTGACCAACCATTACGACACCATCATTCAACGTGATACGCTATATAACGTAACCAACCACTACGACACCATCATTCAACGTGATACGCTATATAACATTACCAACCATTATGATACATTGTACAGTGTGACAAATCACTATGATACGTTGTATAACGTAACCAACCACTACGACACCATCATTCAACGTGATACACTATACAACATCACCACGCATTATGATACCATCATTCAACATGATACTCTATACAACATCACCAACCACTACGATACATTGTATAATGTAACCAACCATTACGACACATTATACAGCGTAACAAACCACTACGACACATTGTATAACGTAACCAACCACTACGACACCATCATTCAACGTGATACGCTATATAACATTACCAACCATTACGATACATTGTACAGCGTAACAAATCATTATGATACATTGTTCAGCGTGACCAATCATTACGACACAATCATTCAGCGTGATACTCTATACAACATCACCACGCATTATGATACCATCATTCAACGTGATACTCTATACAACATCACCAACCACTACGATACATTGTATAATGTAACCAACCATTACGACACATTATACAGCGTAACAAACCACTACGACACATTGTATAACGTAACAAACCATTACGACACCATCGTTCAACGTGATACGTTATATAACGTAACCAATCACTATGATTCATTGTACAGCGTCACAAATCACTACGACACATTGTATAACGTGACCAACCATTACGATACAATTATTCAGCGTGATACTCTATACAACATCACCAATCACTATGATACATTGTACAGTGTGACCAATCATTATGATACGTTATACAACGTAACCAACCACTACGACACCATCATTCAACGAGATACGCTATACAACATCACCAACCACTACGATACATTGTACAGCGTGACCAATCATTACGATACGTTGTATAACGTAACCAACCACTACGACACCATCATTCAACGTGATACGTTATACAACATTACCAACCATTACGATACATTGTACAGCGTCACAAATCATTTCGACACTCTATATAACGTAACCAACCATTACGACACCATCGTTCAACGAGATACTCTATCCTGATATTCGGGGTCGTTGCCGTAGGCGGCGTTCTGACGCAGTTCCAGCCGGCGTGCGCCGCTGAACATCACAAACACGATG
>JAFSPS010000020.1 GCA_017451385.1 Bacteroidales bacterium | reverse complement strand
TGCGGTACCACCGCACTGCCTCCGCCTTATCCTGCGACACGCCCTCGCCATTATCATACATCACCCCAAGATTGTTCTGCGCAGCCGCATACCCCTGCTCCGCCGCCTTGCGGTACCACCGCACTGCCTCCGCCTTGTCCTGCGACACGCCCTCGCCATATTGATACATCACCCCAAGATTGTTCTGAGCATCCGCATTCCCCTGCTCCGCCGCCTTCTTCAGAAAATCATAGGCTTCTTTATATTGCTTATTATCATAATATGCCTTACCCTTCTCGTATAGCTCTGCAGCACTCTCCTGCTCCGATGCCGCACCATGATTCTGTCGCTCTCCTCGCTGACGCCCTAACAGACGTAGTACGTCATCCACAAGGACAGTATCTATCGGATGTTCTCGCTGCACGCGCCAGTTGGTGCTGGCAAAGACAAACTCCAAATCGTCTGGCAACGGATTGCTGTCTATGATATACGGTAGCATCTTCTCACCACGCTTCTTGTTGAAAGCATAGAGTATCTCGCGGTTGGTGAACGGCGAATCATAGGCATTGGCGCTGGCAAGGAAGAGGAACACCTCGCTATCGCGGATAGCTGGCGCCAGAACTTTGGGGAACTCCATTCCTCCGCCTATACTCTGACGGTCGATAAAATAACTGATGCCCGCCTTGTCGAAAGCCGCACATATCTGGTCGGCTATCGCCGTATCCTTACGCGAATAGCTTATAAACACATCATACCGCATTGTCTTATTCCTATTCGTTGATTATGAAATCTATTTCTGACTGCTGAGGGGTGCGTGTCCTGCCGAGGTGCTGGTACGCCATAGCTGTCACCTCGCGGCCGCGCGGGGTGCGCATGAGATAGCCCTCCTGTATGAGATACGGCTCATAGACCTCCTCCACGGTGCCGCTGTCCTCGCCTACAGCAGTGGCTATGGTGGTGAGCCCCACAGGACCACCACGGAACTTATCGATGATAGTAGATAGGATGCGTATATCCATCTCGTCGAGACCATTGCGGTCCACATTAAGCGACTGCAGGGCATAGCGCGCTATATCGAGCGTGATAGTACCATCACCCTTGACCTGTGCAAAGTCGCGCACTCGGCGCAGCAGCAGGTTGGCGATACGGGGTGTGCCACGGCTACGACGAGCTATCTCAAGAGCCGACTCGCTGGTAATCTTCACATTCAGCAGCCCCGCAGAACGGCTGACAATGTGCATGAGCGTCTCGGCATCATAGTATTCGAGACGACAGCTGATGCCAAAGCGCGCTCGCAGTGGCGCGGTGAGCATGCCAGACCGCGTCGTGGCGCCGATGAGGGTGAACGGCTTGAGGTTGAGCTGCACACTGCGGGCTGCCGGCCCCGACTCTATCATGATGTCTATTCGATAGTCCTCCATAGCGGAATAGAGGTACTCCTCCACGATAGGCGAAAGGCGGTGTATCTCGTCAATGAAAAGCACATCATTACGTCCCAGCGAGGTGAGCAGACCGGCAAGGTCGCCGGGCTTGTCAAGCACAGGCCCAGAGGTCATCTTCAGCCCCACGCCGAGCTCGTTGGCGATGATGTGGGAGAGCGTCGTCTTCCCCAGACCCGGAGGACCATGGAACAACACATGATCCAGCGGCTCACCACGCTCCTTGGCAGCACTGACGAAGACACGAAGATTGTCTATCACCTGCTGCTGGCCGGCGAAACTGTCGAACCCCTTGGGACGCAACGCACGCTCCACCTCACGCTCACGCGCCGACTGAGTCTTGCCAGTAGCATCAAGATTGTCATTCATCACAATAGAGAGTTTACAAAATGCAAAGGTACATTTTTTTTGTGAGAACACAGGGCAAAAAAGAGCTGACATCAACGAAAGGAAAAACATCTCGACAGAAAAAGAATGCAAACGTCATAAATTCTCGCACAAACACAATATATTTAGCATTGTTACGTTAAATTTTCAAAAAGACATAAAACAAACATATTATGAACTCAATCGTTGTTGGTACCGACTTCTCAAAGGGGTCATTAGTGGCATTAGAGATAGCAACTCATATTGCCAACAAACTGAAAGTAGATATCTCGCTGATGTGGGTGCAGCAGGCCACAGGCCTGTTCGGTATGGGCTACGACAAGCAGACAGAAGAGCTGGCTACTCACCGGCTGCAGGAGATTGTCAAGGAATACAGCCAATATATGACTGAAGGCAAGATACATGCCGAGATTGCCAAAGGCAAGGTGTCTGCCGCCATATCTGAGAAAGCCAAAGAAGAGAAATCCCCCATCATCGTGATAGGCACCAATGGCGCATCGGGTTTCGAGAAATACTGGATGGGAAGCACGGCAGTGCGCATCGTCACCGAGTCGCCATGCCCGACACTGACAGTACGCGAGGGCTACAACTACCACAAGACACTGGAGAAAATCATCGTGCCGCTACGCCCCAACAGCGACAACACGCGTCAAAAGGTACCGCCCGCAACAACTATCGCTCGCATATTCGGCTCTTCGGTGCACCTGCTCGGACTCTACACCGCAGCGAGCGATGCCAACCAGCTGCGCATCATCCTCGACCAAGCTTCACAATATATGCACAAAGAGGGCGTAGAACACACGGCGGCAGTGCAACTATGCAACAACTATTGCGATGCCGTAATGAAATACGCCGAAGAGGTTCATGCCGACCTCATCGTCATCAACACCGAGCAGGACAAACCGCTGCAACAGCTCTTCCTCAGCACCAACGCTCAACAGATTGTCCATAAATCGCAAATCCCTGTGCTCTGCGTGCATCCCGAAGACATCTTCAACGTAGCAAGATAAATCATTATCAATTCCAACAAACTATATAATCTATCCAGCATAGGTTATATAGTTTTTTTATTGCTAAGCAAAAACTCTTGGATTTCACTATTCTCTGATTACAGCACACTACTCATTATGGACAATTTCGACATCATAGTGGTCGGCGGCGGCGCCGCTGGACTGATGGCTGCCAGCATGGCTGCTGACCGCGGCAAGAACGTACTCGTACTAGAAAAGATGCACCAAGCAGGACTCAAACTGCGCCTCACCGGCAAAGGACGCTGCAACCTCACCAACACGGCACCGCTCAAAGAGTTCCTTACCCATGTAGGCAGCGACAGCCGCTTCCTGCGCAATAGCATGAGCGTCTTCTACAACGAGGAGCTGATGCAGTATTTCGAGCAACGGGGCGTACCTCTCGTCATAGAACGCGGCAAGAGGGTATTCCCCAAGAGCGGCAAATCTCTCGACATATTCCTTGCACTCATCGGCGACCTCGAACAGCGTGCCAACGTAACGATACGCAAAAACTATGCTGTTCAGGCCATAGACACCTACACCGACGACGAAGGCCTACGCCATGTATGCGGCGTACGCAGCAAGAGTGGCAGCATAGCCTGTAGCCGCGTGCTGGTAGCCACAGGAGGACTCTCCTACCCCACCACGGGGTCCACTGGCGCCGGACTGCGATGGGCTGAAGAGCTGGGACATAGCGTAGTGCCTCAGGTGCCCTCTCTGGTGGCACTCGTCAGCGAGCCACGCCCTGAGCAGACCCTGCAAGGGTTCCAACTGAAGAACGTGTCTCTCACCGTACGTACCAATGACGGCAAAGAGCTTTGCTCTCACTTCGGCGAGATGACCTTCACGGACGACGGCATCAGCGGCCCCATTGTCCTATCTGCCTCGCGCATAGTGAGCCGTCACCTCAACAACGGCGAGACGCTGAAAGCTTTCATCGACCTAAAACCCGCCATAGGTCGCGACGAGCTGGACCGTCGTCTGATTAACGACCTCAACCAAAACGGCACACGCCTCTTCCACGACGCACTACGGCTGTGGCTACCCGCCGAACTGGTGCCTACAGCTCTAAAACAGCTACATATAGAATACTACAAACGACTCAACCAAATCAACGGACAGGAGCGTCGCCGCCTGCTCGACTTCCTGAAAGCTATGCCGCTGACGCTCACCGCCACGCACGGCTACGACGAAGCCATCGTCACTCAGGGCGGGATATGTCTCAAAGAGATAAATCCCAAAACAATGGAGTCGCGCCTCGTGAAAGGCCTATATTTCGCCGGCGAGGTGCTCGACCTCGATGCCGACACCGGCGGCTACAACCTGCAAATAGCCTTCTCCACAGGCGCCGCAGCCGGAAGGAACATGTAAAAAAAACAGTCGATAGCAGAAAGCAAAAAAGTGAGCTATACCAGCAGACTGCAACAATAATTAAAGGACCTTCTATAACTACCCCGTCAGGGGTTGCATACTAATAGTAAACATCACTATAATGCAACCCGCCCCTTTACCAACATATTCATCCTTACCCTTCGAGTTGCTCCATTGCCACCTCCCAGTCAAGCATCTTCTGGTCTAAACACTCTTTGAGGTCATTGTACGCCTTGTAGAATTCCGGGGTCTGAGCCTCTCCTGTTGCGAGGATATCTTCTTGTTCTTTTATCTTCTGCTCCATGAGGGCTATCTCCTGCTCTATGCGCTCCACCGCCGCACGCCGTTTACGTTGCTCACGTTCGCGCTCCTTGCTCTGCTGATAACTCTCTTTGGCAGCCGACTTGGCAGCAACAGCCTCAATGGCTGACGAAGACACGGAAGCCTTTTTAGCATCCAGCTCTTTGAGCGACTGCAACTTGCGAAACTCCAAAAACTCCGATATGTCACCTTTGAACTCATGCACCCTGCCATCGCGGAACTCATAGAGATGGTCGGTAAGACCTTGCAGAAAATCGCGGTCGTGGGAGACAACAATCAGTGTGCCATCATATTGCAAGAGTGCATTCTTCAAAATGTCCTTTGAATCCATGTCAAGATGGTTGGTAGGCTCATCGAGTACCAACAGATTGGATTGCGTGAGCAGCAGCTTGGCTAACGCCAGACGCGCCTTCTCGCCGCCTGACAACACTTTGACTTTCTTCTCTATATCATCGCTATCAAAAAGGAAACTGCCAAGAATATTGCGTATCTTGGGGCGGATGTCGCCCACAGCCACATCGTCAATAGTCTGAAAGACTGTCTTTTCGCCATCGAGCATGGCCGCCTGATTCTGCGCGTAGTAGCCTATCTGCACCTGATGGCCGGGCTTGTAGGTGCCCGTATAGTCGCGCAGCTCGCCCACAATAATTTTCGCCATCGTTGACTTGCCTTCGCCATTACGCCCAACAAAAGCCACCTTGCTGCCCGACAAGATGCGCATCTCTACATCGTCAAAGACCTGCTTCTCGCCATACGCCTTGCCGAGGTGCTCTGTCTCTACAACTATCTTGCCACTATGGGGGGCTGGCGGGAAGGTGAAATGGATGCTCTCCGTGGAAATCTCATCGACCTGTATCGCCTCCATACGGTCCAGCATCTTTATGCGCGACTGCACCTGCTTAGACTTCGTGGCCTTATAGCGGAAGCGCTCCATGAAAGCCTCTATCTGCGCCACCTGCCGCTGCTGTGCCGTGAGCTGCGCCATCTGCGAGGCCCGGCGTTCCTGCATCTGGACGACATATTCTGAATAGGAACACTTGTAGTCATAGATGCGTCCCGCTGTTATCTCTATGGTTCGCTTTGTGATGTTGTCAAGGAAAGCACGGTCGTGCGACACGAGGACCACGGCACCAAGATAGGTGGAGAGGAACGTTTCCAACCACTGTATTGACTCTATGTCGAGGTGATTGGTAGGCTCGTCGAGGAGCAGAAAATCCGGACGACGCAACAGTAGCTTAGCCAATTCTACACGCATCTGCCAGCCGCCACTGAACACAGCTACAAGGCGGTCAAAATCCGACCGACGGAAACCCAGTCCAAGCAATATCTTCTCCGCCTCCTCCTGCCGGCTATGTCCGCCCATGAGCGTGATGCGCTCCGTCAGGTCGGCATGCTGCTCTATCAGTCGGGCGTAGTCGCTGCTCTCGTAGTCACTACGCTCCGCTATCTGCTCAGTCAACAGCTGCAGCCGATGCTCCATATCATCTATCTCACTGAAAGCCGTGAGCGTCTCCTGCATGACGGTGCCAACGGTGTCTGGCACCATCTCCTGAGGGAGGTAACCCACCGTCTGCCCCGAAGCTATGACTATGGTTCCCGACTCAGGCTCCTGACGCCCACAAAGTATTTTCAACAACGTGGATTTGCCAGCACCATTTTTCCCCACAAGACCTATACGGTCGCGGTCATTGATGTTGAACGTAACATGCTCGAATAGGTTGGTGCCAGTAAACTGCACCGATAGATTATTGATGGCTATCAAGGGAATTAAATGTTTTGATGAAAAAAGTTATTGAATAGTTCTCGACCATAAATATATCACAAAACGGTATCAACGCGACATCACGATTCTAAACTCGCTTATCTATACACTATTCACTGACAAATACATGCGCTTAATTCTATCACAATATATCATTAGCAAATAGATAATGACACAATGCCTGTCAGCTACTATGTATGCTACTCACTACAATCTGACTACTATTTAGCAATTCACAACTTTTCTATATGCGATTAAGCCGTTTCATATTCCATCTACAACAGCATTAACGACCAGAAAACAAAAAAAAGCTGTCGCTCTTTTGGGAGACAGCCTTTTTATGGTTATCCACAGTCGTTAAACTGTTTGCAGATATTTTACTGCAAGTTGAACGAGACAGGGAGGTTGAACTGCACACGGACAGCCTTGCCACGCTGCTTGCCGGGGGTCCACTTAGGCATGGACTTGACAACGCGGATAGCTTCCTGTCCGCATCCACCACCAATGTCACGCAGGATACGAGGATTGGCAATGGAGCCGTCTTTCTCAACAACAAACGTCACATAGACACGTCCCGTAATGTTGTTCTCCTTAGCAATAGCGGGATATTTGATGTTGGAACTAAGGTACTTGTAGAGGGCATCCATACCGCCGGGGAACTCGGGGTCGTTCTCCACAACGGTGAAAATCTCTTCCTCTTCCTCCTCTTTTTCCTCTTCCACAACGACTTGCACGACCTCTTCGTTCACAGCCGTTTTCTCGCTCATATCGACAATGCCGAGCTCGTTCTCGATAACGGCATCATCTTCAACGATGGTGAGTTCAGTAACAACCTCTGGCTGTTCGGGTGGTGGTGGCGGAGGGGTGTCCTCTGCTGTCTGGATGACGACATCTTCAATCTCGTCCACGGCGGTACGTTGCGAGATATCTACCTTCTCGTTGTCGTAATTTTTCAGGTTGAATGCGACAAGCGTTACCACCAAGATGACCACCAAGCCAATCTCAAGGAATAGACCCTTCTTGTTTTCAAGGTCGGCCTTCGGACTTTTCTTAGCTTCCATATTATTATTTTTTAGTTATTTACAAATCAACAAGAGCAAAATCGCTTTTGCTTTTCAGACTGCTAATTTATAACTTTTTCTTCAATTATCAACAACACGATGTAAAAAAACTTATAAACACGGCTGGCATCAAGCCTTTTTTAGGCAAAGCAAACACACCCTTTAACACTGTTAGGATGACGCCGACAACAGGTCGTTTTAATCGTGGTAGTGCTTACCATACCGCTCATGGGCGGCACGCGACAGCTCCTCTCTTACCGACGGATGCGCCACAGAGATAATCAGGCGGGCACGCTCCTGCAACGGTTTGCCATAGAGGTTAACAGCACCATACTCGGTAACAAACCAATGGATGTGAGCGCGTGTGGTGACAACTCCGGCACCTTCATTGAGCGTAGGCACTATCTTGCTGACGCCTTTTAGCGTCATGGATGGCATGGCAATAATGGTCTTGCCTCCCTCGGAGCGCGACGCGCCATAGACGAAATCTATCTGCCCGCCCACACCGGAGTAGATACGCGTACCAATAGAATCGGCACAGAGCTGCCCCGTGAGGTCTATCTGCAGACCACTATTGATGGACACCATGCGCGGTTGCTGCGCAATGATGAACGGGTCGTTGGTGTATGCCACATCCTTCATAAGCACCTGCTCGTTATGGTCGAGGAAGTCATAGACACGCTGCGTGCCCATGACAAAGGTGGAGACGATGCGTCCACGGTCAAGATGTTTGCAGGCGCCATTGATTACGCCTTTCTCTACGAGAGGCAACAGGCCGTCGGAAAACATCTCCGTCTGAACGCCGAGGTTCTTATGGTCTCCGAGACATGCCAGCACAGCATTAGGGATGGAGCCTATGCCCATCTGAAGGCACGAGCCATCCTCTATGAGGGCAGCACAGTGTTGTCCTATCGCCTGCTCCTGCGGCGTCGGCTCGGCAGGCTTGACGCTGTGCAACGGACGGTCGTCTTCGACAAAGATGTCTATCGCTGACAGTGGTATGACGCTGTCGCCATACGTAAACGGCATCTGAGGGTTGACCACAGCCACCACATGGTCAGCATGCTCTATGGCTGCCAACGTGGCATCGACAGACGAACCAAGAGAGACATTGCCTTCGGCATCGGGTGTGGAGACCTGTATCAATGCCACATTGCACGGCACATAGCCGCCCCGATAAAGCTTAGAGGTCTCGCTCAAAAACACCGGTATATAATCAGCATAGCCCTCACCTACAGCCTTGCGCACATTACTACCCACAAAGAAAGCGTCGTGTTGAAACACGCCGTCGAAGGAAGCATCCGCATATGGCGCCGCACCCTCGGTATGGAGGTGATGGATATAGACGTCGTGCAGCTCACCACGCCGCCCTCTGGCACACAAAGCCTCTATAAGCACTTGTGGGGCAGTAGCCACAGAGCTGATATGCACATGGTCGCCCGAGCGGACTACCTGCACCGCCTCATCGGCAGAAACAGCTTTATATTGTTTCATTGCAGTCATATTAACATTATCATTCAGTATTTTACACCAACATTATTGCTTTTAGCATAATTTATTTTTATGCATATAATTTTGCAAAATTACTTTTTTATTTTGAAAAGATGTAACTTTGCGAATTATTTCCATACAAGTATTTATCGAAGCAAAAGCATCTAATATGGAGACCAGCACCATCAGCAGCACGAAACCGCTCATCATCAGTCAGGCCTCGGCAGGGGCAGGCAAGACATTTATGTTGGCTAAGACTTTTATTAAGCTATCCTTCGATGCTCCCAACGACGAAGCCCTGAAGAGTCGCTTCACGCATATCCTTGCCATCACCTTCACCAACAAGGCCACCAACGAGATGAAGGAGCGCATCATGCTCAAGCTTAAGGAGATGAGCGAGGACCCCGCAAAATGCGATATGGCAGAAGTGCTTGCCTCTGAACTAAACATCGACTACAACGAGCTAAAGAGAAAAGCCACGATAGTACACAGCGCAATACTGCACAACTATAGCGACCTTTCGGTATGCACCATAGACAGCTTCATGCAACGCGTTGTCCGCACCTTCGCCCACGACCTCGGTCTGCCAATGAACTACGAAGTATCGTTGGACATGGAGCGCATAGTGCACGAGGTGGTGGACCAGATGATGTCGTCCATTGGAGAAGACAACAATGACCTGACAAATATACTTACCACCTTCATCGAGAGAAGGATGGAGGATGATAAATCGACAGATATTGAACGCAGCATCACCGAATTCTGCAAAAAACTGTTTGACGAGGACGTACAGCAACATATCGACAAGGTAAAGGACCTCCTCTCCGAGGACTTCAAAACAATAGAACGCAATCTTCGCAAGGCAAACGATGATTTCAAAAAAGAAATAAAGGAAAGTGCAGAAGATGTCATTAAACAATGCGAAAACAGGGGCTGGACCGAAAAAGATTTCTTTCAAGGCAAGAAAGGTCCCTACGAATTGATAAAAAAACTGGCAGATGGCAACATAGAATCTCCAATAAACAGCCATGTGCAAGCGGTCCTCGAAGATAAAAATCCCCTCTTTAAGGATAAAGACAAAGGCAACGGAAACGAAGATATCCTACTGACTCCCATAATCAAGCTGAAAGAAGGAATAGAAATCTACAACAGCCGAAAGAGGGTGCTGAAAGACATCTTCTCGTTGGCTCTGCTCAACACCCTTTCGCAACGTCTGCATGACTATTACGACGAAAACGAGCAACTGCACAACTCCGAGTTCAACCAACGCATAGGAGAAGTCGTCGAAGACCAAAATGATATGCCTTTCGTCTATGAGCGTCTCGGCACACACTATTGGAACTATCTGTTCGACGAATTTCAGGACACCTCGCGTCTGCAGTGGCACAACCTGTTGCCTCTGGTAGAGAACGCATTGTCGGAGAACCACACCACACTCATCGTCGGCGACGGCAAGCAAGCCATCTATCGGTTCCGACAAGGCGACGCTCACCAATTTGTCATCCTCCCTAAAGTGGAGGACGATAAGGGCAACATAGTGCACGACTTCACCGAACGTGCTCAGCTTGCTCCACTCGACACCAACTACCGCTCTTTCAAAAATATCATCCAATTCAACAACAAGTTCTACTACTGGGCTATCAAAAACCGCTTTAGCTACAACACAGAGCTACAAAACATATATATTGGCAAAGATGAGGACCCTGCCTTATGGCAGAAAGAGAAAAAGGAGGGCGAAGGCTATGTGGAGCTGCGTTTTCTCACCAAGAAAGAAGACGATGAACATGGCAGCTTTTTGGAACAATGCTACGAGACAATATACCAGACAATAATATCGCAACGTGCAAAAGGATACGCCTATAAGGATATCTGCATCATAGCACGCAAGAACAAAACTCTTTCGGATATATGCCAATATTTGTCGAGCAAGACGATTGACGGTCAGCCCATACCCTTTGTCTCTTCCGAGTCATTCCTCCTTGACAACAGCCGCGTCGTTCAGCTCCTGCTCGCCCTCATGCGCTATATCAACAACAACAACGACCGTGCCGCCGCCACCCAAGTCCTGATATTGCTACATGAACTGGGCAAAATGCAGAAAGACCATCAAGAGCTGATACTCGACCAGCAAAGCAACGCCACGCAAAAACAAGGCAGCCACGCACCCATAAGACTAATAGAAATACTCAACAAAGAACTCGGCACAACCTTATCCAACAATCTGCACTCCATGTCGGTGTATGAGTGTTGCGAAGAGCTGATACGACAACTCGACTTAGGCGACATCGAGCCTGCCTTCACTGCTTCGATGCTCAACATTGCCGCTTCCTATTCGCAAAACAACCACCAAGACCTCGCTGCTTTCCTGCAGTGGTATGATGAGACCAACAGCTCCAAAGCTTTCTCCGCCAAAACATCCGACGATATGGATGCCATAAAGCTATATACTATCCACAAAGCCAAAGGCTTGGAGGCAGACATAATCATTTATCCCATCATCCCCAAAAAAGGCAACAATAACGATACATTGTGGGTTGACATCAACGAAGAACAACAACAAAAACTGTTTCCCTCAAGCGAACCTCTGCCTATCGCACTGCTGTGTCTGTCCCAAAAAGAGAGCACCATTTTTAACAAAGAAAGAGACGACGAGCTGAACAAAACTCAGATAGACAACATCAACGTTCTCTATGTAGCCACCACACGCCCAAGACATAAACTCTTCCTTATTGCAGAAAAACCTAAGACAGCAAAAAAGACCGACAGCCAAGCCACCGACGATGCCAGCCTACTCGACGGTTTTGCCAATCAAGAGAATAGCATTATGCTCTATGACGAAGACAAAAAGACCTTCTACATTGGAACAGACGGAGACAATCCGTCAAATGGGAACTCCGACAATGATAACGCCAACGGAATCATAAATCTTAAAATGACGAGCTTCGCTAACTGGGAGGGACGACTGCACATTGTTTCCGACGAGCAGAACGAGGGAGACGTGGCGCGCCTACACGGCATAGCCGTGCACGACATACTGTCAATGATAGTGACAAAAGACGACCTCGACAAAGCCTTCAACAACTATTTCCATACCGTAAAATGTTCTGCCGACGAGCAGAGTCTGATACGTCAGGAAGTCAGCGCCATCGTGTTGGCACCCGAATGTGCCAAGTTCTTTACTCCTGACGCCAAAGTGCTATGCGAGAGCGAGATAATGTATGGCGAGACAACAAGACGCATTGACCGCTTTGTATCTACTGACAATCATACTTATGTTATAGACTTCAAGACCGGTGAGCATGAAGCCGAGCATCACAAGCAGGTGAAAGAATACTGCGACCTGATTAGCCAAATGGACTATACAGGTATAGAAGGCTATCTGATTTATGTCAATAACAACAGCGTAGAGCTTGTACCTGTCGTTTAGCCCACCACGCTACCGCAGCCGCAGGCTGTTGAGCACCACACTAACTGAGCTGAACGCCATCAGTGCCGCAGCCCACATGGGCGTTATTTGCACATCTATCCATGCGCTGAAGGCTCCCGCCGCCAGCGGGATGCAGACGATGTTGTAGATAAAAGCCCAGAAGAGGTTTTGCCGTATGATGCGCACCGTGCGCCACGAGAGCTGCATGGCTTCGGGTATGCGTCGCAAGTCGTCACCCATCAATGTAACCTGTGCTACATCCATAGCCACATCGGTACCACGACCTATGGCTATGCTTACATCAGCTGCCGCAAGAGCCTGCGAGTCATTGATGCCGTCGCCCACCATAGCCACACAACGGCCTTCCTTCTGCAATCGCCGCACAAGGTCCTCCTTGTCCTGCGGCAACACGCGGCTACAGTAGTTCTCTATGCCCGCCTGTCCGGCCCAATAGGCCACAGCATCATCACGGTCGCCACTCATCAGATGGAGTTCTACACCATTTTTTTTCAACATTTCCACAGCCTCTCGGGCATGGGGCTTGAGGCTTTCGCGCTGCTCTATGGACAGCTCTGCGGTGGCCTGCAAAGCCATGTCGGCCGCTTCCTTAGGCACTGTCAGCGTGCCCGTCTTGTCCATGACGAGCGCATCTATGCGGTGCATCTGCTCCAACGCTGTGGCATCCTTGACGAGGATATTCTGCTGTGCCGCTCTGCCTATGGACACCATCAGCGCCGTCGGCGTCGCCAACCCCATAGCACACGGGCAGGCTATGACCAACACCGAGACCGCCGAGAGCAAAGCACGCGGCAAGGCTTCGCCTCCTCCAATCAGCATCCATACGACGAATGTCAGCACTGCTATCGCCACCACCGCCGGCACAAAGACCAGCGACACGCGGTCCACCAACCTCTGCACTGGTGCCTTGGACGACTGTGCTTCGCGCACCATGCGGATAATGCCTGCCAGCACCGTTTGCTCGCCCACCTGCATGGCACGCATCACACACGTCTCGCCACGCACCAAGGTGCCGGCATAGAGCTTGTCGCCCTTGCCTTTGGCAACGGGCAACGGCTCGCCACTGAGCATCGACTCGTCCACACGCACCATGCCACTACGCACCACACCATCCACCGGTATGCGGTCGCCGGCACACACCTCGAGCATATCGCGCTCGCGTATGGTAGAGATAGGGACCTCCGACACCTGCCCGTCAACAACAAGGCGCGCAGTCTTGGGAGCCAAGCCCATCAAGGCGCGGATAGACGAGGCGGTGCTGCCCTTGGCTCGCTCCTCAAGCAATCGCCCCGTAAGCACAAAGGTAATAATCATCACAGAAGAATCATACCACACATTGTTGGCGATGCCTCGCGCAGTCCATACCGCGTCGCCCCAGAAGGTATTGAAGACACTGAACAGGAAAGCGATGCCCGTGGAGAGCGCCACAAGGGTATCCATATTGGCACTGCCATGAAGCATCTGCCGCCATGCCGTAGCATAGAACTGACGGCCACACAACACCATATTGCTGGCTGCCAACAACAGGAGCAGCAGATTGCGCATCATTGCGTCGCCCACCGGATGCCATGCCATAGACAGCACCATGACAGCTACGGCAAAGAGCCACGACAGCACTACACGCCACCGCAGCGACCTGTATGACGCACGCTCCAAAGCCTCGCTGTCGCGGTCTGCCTCTATCACAAGGTCATAGCCGCGAGCCTTCACCTCGCGCTGCATATCGGCAGGGGTAACGATGGCGGCATCATAGTCCACCAACGCCGTCCGCCCGGGCAACGACACCGAGCAGCTATGCACGCCTTCCATCTGCGAGAGGCAACGCTCCACATTCGCCGAACAGGCGGCACACATCATGCCCACAACGGGAAATGTGCGCCTTTCCGTCTGACGCGAATCCTTCACGCCGCTCATAGCTCCATGCCGTATCCGGCATCCTCCACAGCCTCCTTGAGGTCGGCAGGCGACACTTTTGCTGCGTCATACTCCACCACGACATTCTTAGCACCAACATCGGCGACAGCGCCGACAACGCCATCTATGGCACGCAGCACACTCTCCACACGAGCCTTGCAATGCTCGCACGCCATCCCTTCTACTTTATAGGTTTTCTTCACCATAGCATATCTGTTTTATTTTTATATTCTACCTTTCACAATATCAGCATAGGAGCACTAATCTCCTTCTGCCTACAAGATGCAAAAATAGTCAAAAAAAGACGAATCGACAAACAAAAACATCACCTATTCCTACGCTGCAAGACCCCTACAGCAAAAGTAACAATCATAATTTCACCTACCACTATCGAAAATATTACTATCTTTGCATTTTATTTATTCAATGGAACACAAGAGGCAATGACACTCTTACTGATATATCTTTTCGCCGCCCTTGGCATCTCGTTTCTCTGCTCAATACTGGAGTCGGTGCTGATGTCAACGCCAATCTCTTACATCACCATGCGTGAGGACGAGGGGTTCAAGCCCGCCAGCCGCTTTAAACGATACAAGCAGGACACCGCACGCCCCATTGCCGCCATCCTATCGCTCAACACCATAGCCAACACCTTTGGCGCCGCCGGCGTAGGCAGCCAGGCCACAGAAGTATTCGGCAGCCAGTGGTTCGGCATTGTGTCGGCCATCATGACTCTGCTGGTGCTCATCTTCTCCGAGATTATTCCCAAGACCATCGGCACACGCTATTGGAAACGCCTTATGGGCTTTGCCACACACGCCATTCACGTGCTCATCGTCATCATGTATCCCTTCGTATGGCTGGTGCAGACTGTCACCCACCTCTTCGCCAGTAAGGAAGACGAGAGTGCCGTGAGCCGCGAGGAGGTGGCTGCCATGGCCGATGTCGGCGAGGATGAAGGCGTGATAGATGAAGGAGAGAACAAAATCATCCAAAACGTCATAAAACTCGACAACATCAAGGCCTACGATGTGATGACACCGCGTGTAGTGGCCGCCGTAGCACCCGAGAGCATGACGCTGGCAGAGTTCTTCAAAGAAGAAGAGTTCGGACACTTCTCGCGCATACCCGTCTATGCCGAAGACGAAGAATACATCACAGGCTACATCCTGCGGCGCGACGCCCTCGAGCTACTCGCCGAGGACAAGTTCGACCAGACGCTCGGAAGCATACGCCGCGACATACCCTACTTCAACGAAGAGCTGTCTATCAGCGACATCTGGGAGCAACTGCTGCACCGTCGCGAACAGATTGCTCTCATCATCAACGAGTACGGAGCCTTCGTGGGCATCCTCACACTCGAAGACGTGATAGAGACCATTCTCGGACTCGAAATTATCGACGAGAACGACGAAGTGAGCGACATGCAACAATACGCTCGCGAACGCTGGAAGAACCGCCAGAGCAAATTCAAGTCTATACGTCTGCCAGAGCAGAACGCTCACCCTTCAAACGACCCATCCGCTACGCCCCCAGAAGCATAGCCGCAATGCCCCTATCGCACAAGGCTTACCAATCTTTCTACATCTACTGATTGAGAGAGAGACGTACAGCTTGATATTCCTGTGTCAAAAGCATACACATTCTTTGGAGTTTTATCTGATTTTCCAGTATCATAACGTCATATTTTTCTCATAGCGGAAATACTATTTTATTCGATACCACCAAACAATATCTTTCGATACCACCAAACAATATCTTTCGATACCACCAAACAATATCTTTCGATACCACCGAAAGATATCTTTTGATACTACCGAAAAAAAAAACATTCCATACATAAAAGGAAGGACCGCCATACAATCATGTATAGCAGTCCTTTTCATATTAAACGGCCAAGTCAAATCTGCCACAAAATAAGTTGCGGCATCTTCTCGTTATTCACCCGACTTAACCAACGTGTATGTGTAATTCATACTTCCCTCTGCGAAAGTATAAGTTACCGTAAGCGTCTTGGAGTCAAGCAGAGCAACCGTTACCTCCAAATCATCATATTCGGAAAAACGGCCTCTCTTATAGCTGATTGTCACGACACCTTCGTTATTTTCGTCAAACGATATCGTACCCTCAACCCAGTCACTGCGGATATCGTCATCTGCCAGCTCAACATCAACCATCATTTCAAAAGTATAGCGGTTTTCAGCCCTGTCACCAGTAAGGACCACAGAGACATACGAAACATTGGCTTCTCCTCCAATAGGTTCGCTGACAAAATACGTCGTCTCACCATTGGGCAGCACTTCGCCGTTGTCATCACCGTTGTCATCACCGTTGTCATCACCGTTGTCATCACCGTTATCGTCGCCGTTGTCATCACCATTATCATCGCCATTGTCGCCACCGATTAAGATAAAACCTTTTTCTTCCAATTCGCTGAGCATGGTTTTTACCTCATCTTTGCTCTTACCCTGCATAAGCATTGCAAGGTCTATCTCTATCGTGTTACCAGTCGTTTTAACACCCGACATCATGTTAACAAATGGGGACTCATCCATTTGCTGAAGAATGTCATTAGTCAATATGGTAGCATCATCTGCTGAGGGACAAGTAACTACCATCTTAGCAGCCGTGCAGATGCCCTTCTCAAAGTCGAACGTAAAATCAACATTCACCGGAATATTTTTATCATTTTCCGTGTATGTCGTTTTCCATGTGGCAGTTATCTGATTGTCGTCCTCATTGATGATAAGGCCTTCAGTCTGGTTTTCACCATTTCCGCCATTGTTCTCCGTGTTGTTGTCATCGTCCTTGCCGCAACCCGTGAGAGCGATACATCCCAACGTGAGGAATGTTACGAATAAGAGTTTTAGTGTTTTCATGTAGTTTTTTGTTTTATAAAAGTTGATTACAAAAGGTTTCCATAAGTGCATAACAAGACGGACGATATCTCCTCGTCCAAAGGTGCAAAGATACAAAAAAAACGCTACCGACAGCATATCATTTTGACTATCGTCGCACAAATCTTAGCCGATGAAAGTACTTCTGATTCATAAAGATTTGTATATCAAAACCCAAACCAAAAATGTTAATAACTATGTGAACAACAAAAATATCCCATATATTGCCATATTAGGATAAAAGAATACTTTTGCAAATGCTTTGGGTATCCTCCGACAAGGATTGAAAAGGGAACCAAGTGAGAGTCTTGGACAGTACCCGCTGCTGTATGTTCTCGCAGCATCTACCACAACCAACGAGGAGCCACTATCCCTTACATGGGGTGGGAAGGCGGTGGATGTATGGAACAAGTCAGAAGACCTGCCACAAAGCATGTTGGAGAAAAAAAACTGCATACCTTCGGGAGTAAAGGTTGCCGTAGGAAGTCGCAGTGTGCGACGGGCTGTCTTACCCCTTACTATATGCAGTTATGTGCAGGACTTGCAACGCATTAGAAAAACAAAACAATAAAACACAATACGTTATGGAATTGAACCAGCCTTTCATCATCAAGCGCAACGGGAAACGCGAACCCTTCTCGGTAGAGAAAATTAAGAGTGCCATACAAAAAGCCTTCCTCTCCGTGGGTAGCTTCGCCTCGCAAGAATCCTTGGCAAACATCCTGAGCCGCATCGCCGTACACGACGGCATCTCGGTCGAAGAGATTCAAAATCAGGTAGAGAACGCCCTCATGAGCGAACGCTACTACAACGTGGCAAAATCCTACATCCTCTATCGCCAAAAGCACTACGAGGACCGCGAAGTGAAGGAGAAGCTGGACTTCCTCATCAACTACTGCAACGCTCAGAACGCCGCCACAGGCAGCAAGTATGATGCCAACGCCAACGTGGAGAAGAAGAACATAGCCACCCTCATCGGCGAACTGCCCAAGAGCAACTTCATACGCCTCAACCGACGCATGCTCTGCGACACCGTGCGCGACATGTACGGCAAAGAGGTGGCAGACAAATATATGCAGCTGCTCAACAACCACTTTATCTATAAAAACGACGAGACGAGCATAGCCAACTACTGTGCCAGCATCACCATGTACCCTTGGCTCCTCGAAGGCACGCAGCCCATCGGAGGCAACGCCACACGCCCCACCAACCTCAAGTCATTCTGCGGCGGCTTCGTCAACATGGTCTTCATGGTCTCCAGCATGCTCAGCGGCGCCTGCGCCACGCCCGAGTTTCTCATGTACCTCAACTACTTCATAGGCCTCGAATATGGGCAGGACTACTACCAGCGTGCCGACGAGGTGGTGGACCTCTCCAAACGCCAGCGCACCATCGACAAGGTCATCACCGACTGCTTCGAGCAGATTGTCTATTCCATCAATCAGCCCACCGGTGCACGCAACTTCCAATCTGTGTTCTGGAACATCAGCTACTACGACAAATTTTATTTCGCCAGCCTCTTCGACAACTTCTTCTTCCCCGATGGCAGCAAACCCGACTGGCCTTCGCTCAACTGGCTGCAGAAACGCTTCATGAAGTGGTTCAACAAGGAGCGCACCAAGACGGTGCTCACCTTCCCCGTAGAAACTATGGCGCTGCTCTCCAAGGATGGCGACATCGCCGACCCCGAATACGCCGACTTCACCGCCGAGATGTATTCCGAAGGCCACTCCTTCTTCACCTACGTCAGCGACAGCGCCGACTCCCTCAGCAGCTGCTGCCGTCTGCGCAACGAGATTACCGACAACGAGTTCAGCTACACCCTCGGCGCCGGCGGCGTCTCTACGGGCTCCAAGAGCGTGCTGACCATCAACCTCAACCGCTGCATACAGTATGAGAAGAAGAACAACCTGCCGTTCCTCTCCTTCGTCGAGGAGGTTATAGACCTCATGCACAAAGTGCAGAGCGCCTACGACACCAACCTGCGCTACCTCAAGGACAAAGGCATGCTCCCACTCTTCGACTCCGGATTCATCGCCATGGACCGCCAGTACCTGACCATCGGCGTCAACGGCATGGTGGAAGCTGCCGAGTTCATGGGCATCGAGATTAGCGACAATCCACAATACCAACAGTTTGTAGAGGATATTCTCTCGCTCGTAGAACGCTACAACAAGAAATACAAGACCAAAGAGCTGATGTTCAACTGCGAGATGATACCCGCCGAGAATGTGGGCGTGAAACATGCCAAATGGGACCGCGAGGACGGCTACGTGGTGCCACGCGACTGCTACAACAGCTACTTCTATGTCGTCGAAGACCAGAACACCAACGTTCTCGACAAATTCCGTCTCCACGGCAAACGCTATATACAGCATCTCACAGGAGGGTCGGCACTCCACTGCAACCTCGACGAGCATCTCTCGAAAGAACAATACCGTCAGCTGCTACGCGTGGCAGCACAGGAGGGCTGCAACTACTTCACCTTCAACATCCCCAACACCCTCTGCAACGACTGCGGCCATATCGACAAACGCTACCTGAAGGAGTGTCCCCACTGCCACAGCACCAACGTCGATTACCTGACCCGTGTCATTGGCTACATGAAACGCGTAACCTCCTTCAGCGAAGGCCGCCAGAAAGAGGCAGCCAAACGCTACTACGGCAGCCTGCGGTAACATACAACTAATTTTTATCCTGAAGTGTTCAAATTATAACGCCATCAGCAAGACATCTATATTAAGAATAAGCGTCTATACCTCCCATGCTCAAATACTACAATTACGATATTGTCTTCCAAGAGGTCCCCGACGAGGTGTCGCTGGCTATCAACATTACCAACTGTCCCAACCACTGCGAGGACTGCCATAGCCCGCACCTCTGGGAAGATGAAGGCACACCGCTCGACACCGCCGAACTCGACCGCCTGATGGCAATATACCGCGGCAATATCACCTGCGTATGCCTCATGGGGGGCGACCGCGAGCGAGCACTCGTAGAGCATCTGGCACACCATATACATGAGTCAACGAACCTCAAAGTGGCGTGGTACAGCGGACGCACAGCGATGCCATCGAATGAGGCCGACTTCGACTACATCAAACTCGGCCCCTACATCCCTAAATGCGGCAGCCTGAAAGAGCGCACCACCAATCAAAGACTACTCAAACGCACAACTGACGAATGGCAAGACATCACCAGCAGGTTTTGGAAATAGCCTCATGCTCTTTCAATGCCGATTAAAAAATTTTACCGCTGTTTGAACACCAATTAAACGATGTTTCGACAGCGTTTTTTTTATGCCTGCGACTTTTCTTTTGTGATTACACAAAAAATATTACCTTTGCATGCATTATAAATCAAAAAAATACAAGCGTTATGAAATCCTTTATTAAAAACCTGTCGCTCATGCTCGTCATGATGCTGCCCCTCGTCTCGTGTGCCGACAACGACAAGCCTATCCCCTTCGAGCAACTTCCCGCCGCAGCCCAGCAGATAGTGAAGAAGCACTTTGCCGCCAAGCAGGTAGCACTCGTCACGCTCGACAAAGAGTTTATGAAGAAAAGCTACGACATAACCTTCAGCGATGGCACCAAACTGGAGTTCGACGGCAACGGCGAATGGAAGGACATAGACTGCCAGCAGGAGGCTGTCCCCGCCGCTCTCGTCCCCAAGCAGATAGCCGACTATGTGAAGAAGGCATACGATCAAGCATTCATCACCGAGCTCAGCCGCGACCGCAAAGGCTACGAGGTGAAACTCTCTAACCAGCTGGAACTGAAATTCAACAAACAGATGGTATTCGTCGGAGTTGACGACTAAAACAAGTACTGCCGACTATTGGAGGCACCCATCAACTCAACAGACAAAAGGTAGCACATATCGTGCTACTTTTTTCCCACCATAGGTTATTGCAACCGTCGCACTCCGAGCAGGCGGTCATAGCGGTCGGCAGGGCTGCGGTAATAGACATAGAGCGAATAGCCGTTGGGAGTCTCGTTGTGGTCGCCCTCTAATGTGGCGGTGAGTCCTTCGCGTTCGCCGGCAGGCAGGAAGAGCAACTGATAGCTGTAGTAGCCCTGCTTAAGCAGCAGACGCGCTGTGTAGGCTTTGTATTCCGGCCGCCACTCCATGCGGCTACGGTCGTCCAGCTGCCACTGCGTCAGTGCCCCCACCACATGGATGCTGCCGTTGAGGTAGGGACGCTCCATAGGCAGGCTGAGGTTCACCCACACATAGTCGGCCTCTACCTGCGGGTCGCGACGGTCCCAGATATTCACCTTCATGCCGCCGTTCAGCCCTTCACGAGCCTCATAGTGCTTACCGCTGCGGTCCTCACAGGGGCGTATGATAGCGTAGGTCTCGCCACCGTAGGTCTCCACATTCTGCACATTGTACATCGCCGAACGCAGGTTGCTGAGGTCAAAATAGCGAAAGCTATTGCCCCCAGCAAAGATGTTGGCATCCCCCCAGCGGTAGCACAACTTCGTGCCGCCATAGCCTTGAAAGGCAAGATTATGAACATTGTCCTCACGCCCGTTCTGTTGCAAGTAGAGCTTCAAGTAATGCGGCACAAACTGAAACGGCATATACTCGCCAAAAACGAGGTCGCTCTTGGGTTCCAAATAGGCGTTGACCTCCTGATTTTCATATATGCCCACACCCGACGTGGGGCGCACCACCTCCATCTGCGTGTTCAGCAGCTCCTCCGACACCCGGAAACGCCATGTCAGCACCGTGCTGTCGGGAGCATCCTCCGGGTGCACCTTGAGAGCATAGTTGCCCGACACGAGGAACGCGGTGCCGACGGCAGGGACAACTGCCTCATAATGATAGTAGAGCTGCAAGGTGGTGAACGACTGCCTATAGTCCGCTATCGTGCCCTCGTCAAAACCCGTCACGTATTCGTATGGTTCCAGCTCGTCAATGTTCCATTCCGCATCGCAGTGATGCAGCGTGTAGCGAAACAGCGACGGCTCGTCAGCCAATAGGTCAAACGACAGCACGAGCCTGTCGTCACCTCCCAACAGCAGCAGCGGCGGCTCTTGGTCTATGCCGCTGCGGTAGAGCGTCACGGTGCGCACGGCATCGTCCCATGTCGAATCTACCACATGTTGCGCCCTGCATAATGCGAAAGCCAGCAAGGCCGCGGCAAGCACCATAACTCTTATTTGTTCTACGCTATGTTTAGTACACTGTTTCAGCATGATGAGAAGGCTTTAAGATTGTCGCTGACGCAATTTTAGTAGCAAAAATAGCAAAAATTTGTAATTTTGCACTTTTATTTTAGAAAGTTATGAATAACAAGATATACATAGAGAGCTACGGCTGCCAGATGAACATGGCCGACAGTGAAGTGGTATGCTCCATCCTGCAGAAAGAGGGCTACGAGGTTGTTGACGATGCCGAATTGTCCGATTATGTGATGATTAACACTTGCGCCATACGCGACAATGCCGAGCAGCGCATCCGCAAACGTGTGCGCGAGCTACGCGCCATGCAGGGCCGCCACCCGCAGCTGCGTATAGGCATCCTCGGATGTATGGCAGAGCGCCTACAGTCGCAACTCATGGCCGAAGAGGACAACGTCAGTTTCGTGGTAGGTCCTGACGCCTATCGCCGCCTGCCCGAGATACTGCGACAGGTGCGCGAAGGAGCCCGCACTGCCGACACCGAACTCAGCACCACAGAGACCTATGCCGACATAGAGCCCGTGCGCCTGCACAGCAACGGCATCTCCGCCTACATCTCCATCATGCGCGGCTGTCAGAACTTCTGCGCCTACTGCGTGGTACCCTACACCCGCGGACGCGAGCGCAGCCGCGACCCGCAGACCATCGTAGGCGAGGCTCGCACGCTCTTCGAACGCGGCTACCGCGAGGTAACCCTTCTGGGCCAGAACGTCAACTCCTACCGCTACAAAGACACGCAAGGCGTTGAGACCTCCTTCCCCGCCCTCATGGAGAGCGTGGCACGCATCAGCCCGCTGCTGCGCGTGCGCTTTGCCACCTCGCATCCCAAAGACCTAAGCGACGAGCTGTTGCAAGTCATGGCGCGCTACGACAACATCTGCAAGTATATCCATCTGCCCGTGCAGAGCGGCAGCAGCCGCATGCTGAAACGCATGAACCGCAGCTACACGCGCGAATGGTATCTGGACCGCGTCGATGCCATACGCCGCTACCTGCCCGACTGCTCCATCACCACCGATGTCATCGCCGGCTTCTGCGGCGAGACCGAAGAGGACCATCAGGCCACCCTCGACATCTTTCGACGCGTGCGCTACGACTACGCCTATATGTTCAAATTCTCCATGCGCCCCAACACCTTCGCCCACAAGCACTACGTGGATGACATTGACGAGCAGGAGAAGGTGCGACGTCTCGAAGAAATCATCGCGCTACAAGGCCAGATAGCCCTCGAAAACAACAAACAGGAGATAGGACGCACCTACGAAGTGCTGATAGAAGGCACCTCGCATCGTAGCGACAAACAGTTCTTTGGACGCAACAGCCAGAACAAAGTCATCGTCTTTGACCGCGAAGACGCCCAGCCTGGCACTTACGCTATGGTCAAAGTAACCGACTGCACCGCCGCTACCCTCAAAGGCGTTCTCGTAAAATAACATCACAAGGCAAGAACATCACCGCCCGACAAGCCACCAAACACCGTGTATCATGAAAAAAGACTCTTTTTTCTCAAAACATCCCATCATACTGCAACTCGTATGGATGGCTCTAATATCCTTTGCCATCATCATACTCGTATTCATTGGCATCCGCATCTATTCGCGTCACGGCAAAGTCTATGACCTGCCCGAGATGGTGGGTCTCTCCGTCGATTCGCTACAACGCGACAATGCCTTGGGGCTTGACTTCATAGTGCTCGACTCCACCTATCGCGACGGCATGGACGGCGGTGTTATCCTGACGCAGGACCCCAAAGCGGGCACCGTGATAAAGAAAGGGCGTAAGATATATGTTACCATAACGGCCTTCCGCCCTTCCGACGCCGTGGTGCCAGACCTCACAGGTGGCGTAACACTGCGCACCGCTATATCGCAGTTGGAAAGCGTGGGCCTCGTTGGTGGAAAACTGAAATTTGTCGATAGCCCCTTCCGCAACACCATTATCGAGATGACGCACAACGGCAGGATTGTCAATGCTGGCGACAAACTATCCAATGGTGCCAAGATAGACCTCGTGGTTGGCATCGGCGACGACCCCGCCAAAGCCCACAGCACCGTGCCTTTCGTTATCGGCAAAAAATCCGACCGCGTACGCCGCGAGATTCTCTCGGCCTCGTTCAACATCGGCTCAGAAAACTTCGACGGCGTTAGCAACCGCGCCGCGGCTGTCGTCTATAAGCAGCAACCCAGCTATGACGGCCTGACACAGATACCCTTCGGCACCCGCGTCAACCTGTGGTACTGCGATGCCGACGAACAGAAAATACACAAAATGGTGGAAGAATACCGCATTGACTCCTCTGCCATCGGCAACCCCTCGGCATCAGGCGAAATAGAATGGGGCGAGAGCCAACCCTTTGAAGACGAAGGCCTCAACTGGTAATACCATTAAAGATTTACCCCCTTCTATCAAAAAAAACACTAACCATAATTAAGCGAGAAAACAATTCTCCGAGAAATACACGTAATTACCCGGGAAATAAAACATTCGTCCTAAATTCATTATAATTCGTCGAGAAAAAAAAAACAGAATACCAACCGAGAAGAAATGCCACGAAACAACCTTCTTTCGATAATAATTCTGCTCCTTGCAGCCCACACCATCAGCGCTCAGGAAGTAGTCACTGCATTGCAGTATGGTCCGCAGGGTACGGCGAAACACGCCAAATCACCCATAGCTCTCTCGTTGCCTTTCTTCGACGACTTCTCCAACTATCAAGGTTCGCCATCCATAGACCGTTGGATATCCTACGGCGCTTGGGTCAACACCCAGTTCGCACTACTGCCACCCACCATAGGCATGATGACCCTTGATGCCATCAACGAGCAAGGCAATCTCTACTACACTGGCTCCTCATCCATGCCCTTCCCTGCCGACACCGTGCTCTCTATGCCTCTACGGCTCGACTCGCTGCTCATGCCTGTAGCGCGACGGCTATCCCCTGCCGACTCGCTGGCCCTCAGCTTCTACTATCTGCCCGGCGGCGGCAGTGGCGACATGTGGACGCGCACGGGCGATTCGCCCAACAAAGGCGACTCCCTGATACTCGAATTTTACGATGCCGCCAGCAACAGATGGGACAAAGTGTGGGGTACCGACGGCATATCGGTGGACAGCCTCGTGCTGCGCACCGGCACCACATGGCAGTATGTCTATGTGCCTATCACCCTTGACAAATACCTGACAAGCGATTTCCGGTTCCGTTTTCGCAACTATTGCAGCTTCGACAATACCATAGAACCTGGTCTCGTGGGCAACAGCGACCAATGGCACATTGACTATGTGCTGCTCGACTATGGCCGCAACTACCGCTACACCTTTGCACGCGATGTGGCATTCGTAGAGCCGGCACCCTCCATGCTGCGCCGCTACCAAGCCATGCCGGCCAGCCAGTACCGCACCGACGAAATGGCATCATCCATCGCCATCACCATCACCAACCGCTATGAGGAGACGCTCTCCACGCGCTACCAGTATGCCGAAGCCGACGAATGGCTGACACCCTACGACGGCGGCATCGACAACATTACGCCATTCGCACCCTCTGCCTCCTACCAGACTGCCGCAGCGCATGCCGCACCGCCAGTATCTGGCGCCTTCCCCGCTGACGGGGTGCAACGCACCTACCACATCATACACACCGTCACCGAGGGCGTGGGCGGCGACCCGTTCCCTCAAAACGATACCATTCACTTCTACCAGCATATAGAGAATTACTATGCCTACGACGACGGCACCGCCGAGAACGGCTACGGCATATACAACATGTCGGGGACTGTCGAGATGGCTTATCGTATCGAACTCAACCAAGCCGACACCCTCACCGCCGTAGCGCTCTACTTCAACCGTACTCGCGGCGACGAGAACGCCACCATGGCGTTCCAGCTCTGCGTATGGGACGACAACGACGGACAGCCCGGGCAACTCATCTACTGCGACAACGCCACACGCTATCCGCGCTTCACCGCCATCAACCGCTACATAACCTACCGCCTCGAGAAGCCACTGCCCATAGACGGCACCATCTATGTAGGCCTACGACAGACCACGCCGGGCATCATCAACCTCGGCATGGACCGCAACAACAATGCCTCCGAGCACACCTTCTACAAGGTTGGTGGCGAATGGCAACAGTCCTTCATCTATGGTGCACTGATGATACGCCCCTACCTCGGCACACTGCGTGGCCCCAACATGGGAGCCATAGCCGACGTTGATAGTATCGCAGCCATCAGGCTCTTCCCCAATCCCGCCAGCAACACGCTGCACGTAGAGACCACTCATCCGGCAGCGCTCTCGCTCTATTCCATACAAGGACAGCTCGTAGCGCACACCGTCGGCAACACCCTGTCTGTGGCAGCACTGGCGGACGGCATCTACTCCCTTTCCATAGCTCTCGCCGACGGACAGCACCTATGGCGCAAAGTCATCATAAAGCACTAACCTACCACCATCCACGCTCTCATCATGCAAACCTCCGACAGCCCCCTCGCCCCCAAGCAGACGGCAGACCTGCCCTCCCCCAGCGACAACGAAGAGAACGACCTCTACGAACACCACCGCATCACTGTGGACCGCGGACAAGAGATGATGCGCATAGACAAATACCTGCAGATGCGGCTCGAAGGCATCTCGCGCACCAAGATACAAGCGGCTGCCAAAGCCTCCTGCATCGTCGTAGGCGGCAAAGCCGTCAAAGCCAACTACCGCGTCAAGCCACTCGATGTCATCAGCATACTGCTACCAGAGCCACCTCACGAGTTCGAACTGCTGCCAGAACCCATACCGCTAAACATCATATATGAAGATGCCGACGTGATGGTGATAGACAAGCCCGCCGGCCTCGTAGTACACCCGGGCGTAGGCAACTTCAGCGGCACCCTCCTCAACGGACTACTCTACTACCTACGCGACCAAGGTGATGCCGTCAGCCCATACCTCGTCCACCGCATAGACAAAGACACCTCCGGACTGCTCCTCGTAGCCAAGAACGAAGAAGCACAGGTGATGCTGGCCAAGCAGTTCTTCGACCATACCATAGAACGCAAATACCGTGCCCTCGTATGGGGCGACTTCAACGAAGAGAACGGCACCATCGACGGCAACCTCGAACGCTCGCCCAAAGACCGCCGCATTATGACGGTAACCACCCCAGACCGTGGCAAACATGCCGTAACCCACTGGAGTGTCATCGAACGCTTCGGATATGTCACACTCATCGAATGTGTGCTCGAAACAGGACGCACACACCAAATCCGAGCCCACATGCGCCACATAGGACACCCCCTCTTCAACGACGCCGCCTACGGAGGCAACGAGATTCTAAAAGGCACCACCTTCTCCAAATACAAACAATTCGTAACCAACTGTTTCGACTTGCTGCCACGCCAAGCACTCCATGCCATGATTCTCGGATTCGAACACCCTACGACGCACCAGCATCTGCACTTCGAAAGCCCCATACCTGCCGACATGGAAACAACTCTCAACAAATGGCGCAACTACGCACAGCACACCATAAAAGAGTATTGTGAATAAAAAAGGTTTGCAATAAAGTGAAAAAAACGTATTTTTGCAAAGTTATAACCAAATCAGATAATACAAAAAACACTATCGAATAATTAACACAAATAATATCATTCCATGAAAAAAACTATCAAATTCTTTGCCCTTGCACTCTTAGCAGGAACCCTCATGTTCGCCTCTTGCGGTGACAAAGACAACGATTCAGACAAAACCAACACCGAGCAGGGCGGCGGCAACCAGCAGGACGAGACAGACACCATCCCATCCATCATCGTCATCTTCAACGACACATTGGCTGACATGGGCATCTATCAGGCTGTTATCGACGACTCTCAGAACCCCTACCTCTTCGCACTCGTAGCCGTAGGCAAAGACGCTGAGACAGGCGCCGCTAAACTGCCACAGTTCCAAGTGGGATTCCAATTTGACAACGAAGCCGAAAACAAATGGCAAATCAACTATATACAATATAGTGAGAATGCCGCTCATTTCGCAGCTATGAAAACGGCCAACCCCAAGAATCCATGCGAATATGTGTATAAGACCATCAACTCCTTCCAATTCACCAAATTCGAGACAAGCCCCGTCGAAGTCTCTTTCGATGCAGATATAACAATGCGCAGTTTATACGAGCATATCGTTGAGAATGTAGCCGAAGATGAAGTCTCTACCAAACCTCTGCTTGTTCGCGTCAAGAACTTCCGCTTCGTCAACGGCTCACTGAGAGACCAAGAATAATAACGTCTTATATTTGCATGAAACCACTCGCCTCCTTACTGCTCACTGCGGCTATCGCAACATTCCTCCTTTTATCTTGCAGTAGGGAGGAAGAGTATGTTTATGCACGTGGCAATGATGACAATCCAACCACCGTGCAGAATAATGACAACGACACACAGCGAGGGGTAACCCCACCTGCCGATGACAACAAGGATGAGAACTCGGAAGAACAATCTCTGACTGTCTATTTCAACGGCAAGACCATCCATTTTGACCGCTTCAACGCCCTTATCGACGACACAGAGAACCCCTACCTCCTTTCGCTCGTGGCCTGCTGCCGCAATCAGGAGCTGGGCATCAACCGACTGCCACAAATCCAGATAGGACTCAAATTCGACTCATCTGCTGATGAGAGCACGAAATGGCAGGTGGCTCATTTTCTCTATTCCGAGGACTCCTTACACTTCGAGGACCTGAAACAGGTGGATGTTCGCGTCAAAGCCGAGTATATGTTCGATATGATTAAAACGCTTCATTTCAACAGATTTGAGACCACCCCCGTCATCGTCTCCTTCGAAGCCACCGCAGTGATGAAAAGCTTCTACGAGTATGCCGTCTTGAACATTCCGGAAGAGAAAGCCTCTCGACGTGATTTAACCGTCAAAGTAAATAACTTCCTCTTCTACAATGCTAAATTGCGCTGACATCCGACAACATTGCATCTTACACCATTAACAGACAAAACCACATTGCATTATGAAGAAAAAAATACTCTTAAAAGCAGCGTTATTTGTATGTCCTCTGCTCTTCTTCGCTGCATGTGGCGAGAAAGAGAATGGACCGTCAGAGCCTTCGCCAGCACCCTCACCAGACTATAGCGACAACCCTTATTTCATCGTCTCCAACGACTCCGTGAGCATCTTCTCTGGCGACTCCGTAATCAACAACGGACAGTATGTAGCCACTTGTCGCTTTGTCGAAGACACCGCATTCTACGAGATTTATATCGGTGCCCAGATAGAAGGCTCCGGCATACGCCGCCCTGCCGTTATGCTCGACTTGCGATATGACGATATCAACTTCTGGCAGCATACTCGTTCCGCCATGTACGAAGACTTCGCCCACGCCTCGGCACTCACCGAGGAAAACGGCGGCACGCTCACCTTCGACTGGCTCGGCCATCGTACCATCAAAAGCGTAGTGGACGGCTACGACCGCGAGACCAACACGCTCTCCCTGGTCATGCAATGCGACATGTTCAACCTCTACGAGCTCTATTTCGGCGGCGAAAACAAAAGGATAGACAACGTGCAGCACAAGACCGTCACGATAGCGCTTACCAACGTAACTTTTATTCCTTTAGGATTTTAACAGCATAAAAAAAAACTATCACTCACAAGGATGCCACCATAGGCATCCTTTTTTAAGCATCCTCAAAAAAACCTTTATCATAATACAAACATTATTTTTGAGCAAAATCAACATTTATTTTTTACCTTTGCAATCATGTTTTTAGTATAGAGCATTATAATTATAACACAAGAGCATACTACAATCACAACGTAACATCCTGATAGCGCAAATATTTATTCTACCGTTCAAATACAATAAGTTCACAACCATAACGAGATACAAACAATAAACAAAAGCATCTGTCGGACTGTTCTATCGCTGGCCGGAGCCGCAAGACTCTGGCGAGAGGAAAGTCTGGGCAACACAGAGCCGCCATACTTCCTAACGGGAAGGGGTACAGCACCGCAAGGACTGCACCACAGAGAGCGCCACAGAAAACAAACCGCCTGCCACAGGGCCGGTAAGGGTGAAAACGCGAGGTAAGAGCTCACGACGCGTCTCAGCAATGAGCGTGATGGCAAGCCTTATGGGTTGAAAGACCAAATATACCGACAGTCAAGGGCTGGCTCGTCCGTTGTCGGGGGGTAGGTCGATAGAGGTCGTCGGCGACGACGGCAGTAGATAAATGATAGAACTCGACAGAACCCGGCTTATAGGTCAGACAGATGCTTCTTTTTTGAAAAAAGCATAGAATAATAGCGTTTTATCACCATCTTCATTAAGGGGCTGCAATAAACACCCCATCAGCGTTTCAGATAAATAATAAATATCCGATATTCAGACTCAACCACATAAGTGTTGCATATACCTCCTTTTATATAAACCTACCGTATTATCATAATCATAAAAAAACATCAGTGAAGCGACTGCTACTCATATTGCCACTCATCCTTCTCGCCATTGCCGCATGCAAGAGCGAAAAGAAATATGTGCGCTACGCCACGCTATACGAAGAAACACCTCGCAGCATACATGTGGCGCCACTCTTCGACCTCACCCCGCACAAGAAAGATGCAGACTCCGCCACGCTCTGCGAATATCAGCGGCAAGCCGTCGCTGCGCACTTCTTCAACCAAACCATCCCAATTGGCATACGCCAACGCGGCTATGCCATCACCACTACCGACAGCATACTCTACCCAGGCATACGCACAGCACGTAGGCTCAAGAGCCTGCAGGACGGCGACCCGTCGCGCTACTGCGTGACGCACGATGCCGACGCCATACTCATCTGCAGCCTGCTGGCATGGAAAGGCACACCAACAGAGCCACGCCTCTATGCCGAATACCAGCTACGCTCCACCAAGAGCGGACGCGACCTGATGCACTCGTGGGTCCGCGTCTCTCGCCTTATCGACACTGCCTACAACGGACAGTTGCTCACTCTGCCCGAGGAACGTACCATTGCCGACGACCTACAAACCGACATCGTCACCGCTATCCTCTGCTACATGGTGCAACAGGCCAACGTGTTCATTATGCAGGATATTCCTTTCGCTCCCTCCAGCTATTTCCACGGCAAAGACCTCTACCTGAAAGCCACAAAGCAATACTTCAAAGCCATCATCAACAGCGACGGGACGCTCGAAATAGAACCATTCAGCCTCGAAGAGTTTGAAAACGAGTGCTTCCTATAACAACCACCGTTTAACCGCTGTTAGCCCTTGAAAGAGATTTCAGCCATAGCACACATAGAGAACTGCTACGACTCCAAGTTCGGCGTGCCGCGCCAGTCCGGCATCGTACAGAGTGAGAGCCTCATAGTCTTCGAACCTTCCTACCGTGTGGCAGAAGCACTACGAGGCATAGAGCAATTCGAATACATCTGGCTGCTGTGGCTCTTCAGTGCGACACAGCGCGATGACTGGTCGCCCACCGTCAGACCGCCACGACTGGGCGGCAACGTGCGCATGGGCGTCTTTGCCACACGCAGCCCCTTCCGCCCCAACAGCATAGGGCTCTCCTCAGTGCGTCTCCTCGCCGTGGAGCACAATGCCCACCGCGGCACCATGCTGCGCATAGGCGGTGCCGACCTGATGAACGGCACACCCATCCTCGACATCAAGCCCTATCTACCCTACACCGACAGCCATCCCGACGCTCGCAGCGGCTTCGCCCCTCAACCCGCCGACCATCTGCTCGATGTAGTATGCCCTGACGCTCTGTTGCAGCGCATCCCTTCCGCCCTGCATCATACACTCATCGACACCCTTGCCCACGACCCTCGTCCGCAATACCATGACGACAGCCACCGCATCTATGTCATGCCCTTTGCACACCACGAAGTACATTTCTCCATCACCCCTCCAACCCTTACAGTCATCGACATAACACCAAAGCCATGAAAAACTTACCACGTCTGTTAATCCTCGGAGCCCTCATCGTCTCCGTCCTCTCCTCATCATGCAGAGCCCAGTCCCCATCGACCTATCACACCAAGAACGACATGCGCCTCCAGCGCTGCTTCCCCGAGCTACGCTCGGGCGAGAAGATTGTCTTCCACAAAGGCTTTGCCCTCGTCTATAACGAAAAATACGAACAAGCCGCATGGGTAGGCTATATGCTAACGCGCGACCGCGTGAACGCTCAAGGCAAGAAAAGTAACAACTTCCGCGAAGACCCTGCCATAGCCACACGCAGCGCACAACTCGACGACTACCACGGCAGCGGCTTCGACCGCGGACATCTGTGCCCCTCCGGCAGCATGAAATGGGACTTCACCGTCAACGACGAGACATTCTTCCTCAGCAACATGTCACCTCAGGAGCACAGCTTCAACAGCGGCATCTGGAACACCATCGAAGACCGCGTTCGCAACTGGTCGCGCACCTACGACACCATCTATGTCTTCACAGGCCCCATCTTCTCCGACGATATGACCACCATAGGCCGCAACCGTGTAGCCGTCCCAAAGGCATTCTACAAAGTCGTTTATTGCCCAGCAAGCCAGCAAGCCATAGGCCTCATCGTCCCTCACATCCAGCAAAAAGCCCAATGGCATGAATTTGCAGTCCCAGTGGACGAGGTCGAAGCACGCACCGGCATCAACTTCCTCAAAGGCATTGCCAACGAGGACTCTGTGGAAAAATCCTTCAACATCTCCTTCTGGCAGCATAAAGCTCAAAAACAAAAGAGAAAAAGACATTAGGCTATTCACCACAAAAAAACAATACACCACTATCTCAAACCACCATTATCTCCTCATAACGCACAGCCTACTCATCTATGACCACAACCTAATCACAAAACATAATAACCATGAAACAAAAACTTTTCCCACTCATCATCCTTGCCGCACTCGCTTTCACGCTCAACGCACAAGAAACACCTCGCAAATGGAAATTCCACCTCGACGGTAGCGGCCTCATCAACAGCGGCAACGTCAACAGCATCAGCATCAGCCAAGGCGGCGGCGCCGACCGAAACGACAGCATCATTGCCTTCAGCGGCAGCTACAAATACATCTATGGCGAACAAGAGCACATCATGAGCAACCGAGAACTCGCCACAGGCATCCAATTCGACCTATGGCAGTACAACCGCTTCTCGCCTTTCGTTGCTGCCACCGACCTCATCAACCGCTTCAAAGGCTACGACAACAAGCTGTCGCTCCTCGCCGGTGCCAAATACCGCATCTACTCGCTGCCTGGCATCTGCGACTACTCCGTGAGCGCCGCCTTCGTGGGCGAGTTCATCAACTACTATGGTGATGCCGACGGCCTCAAGACCGAGATTGCACGTCTCTCTGTCCGTGCTAAAATCAAACAGAAAATTGGCGAAAACGTCAACCTCTCCCACACTACCTTCTATCAACCTGCCATCCACGACTTTGGCGACTTCAGCATCAACAGCACCACACGCTTAGAGACCTCCATTCTGAAAAACCTCTTTGTCGGCATTGTCTTCACCTACGAGCATCGCAGCGTAGTACCTGAAAACGTGAAGAAAAACGACACACGCACCGAACTATCACTCCGTGTGACGTTCTAATCATTGTGCGGAGCCTCCGACGCGCATAGTCGGCACATCATCATTACAGCCTCGTAGAGAAGAATACAATCTCTACGAGGCTGTATGGTTGATGTGTGTTGATGATATTCTATTGAGTTTCACTCTTCAGAAGGTTGAAATGTCATAGTTTTATAAGTAATCGTGCAAAAATAGTTTTCCTATAGCAATCGACCTGAAAAGCAACAACACGGTACAGCCCAAGGCAACACCTTGGCGATGAATTGACAAGCCCTCACGCCCTGAAAGGACTAAAGCCAATCTTGAATATTTAGAAATTATGGAGACCTCAATCATATAAACATAGCATAATATACCGGCATATACGTTATCCCCATTGCGTCGGTATATACCTCGCGTTCGTTGGATAGTACTATGGCGCTTTTTACGTTATAATCCTTATTGCTCATAAAAGCGTTGAGCGCACTGTGAGTTTTGTAATCTTTGCCAGACTTAACTTCTATAGGGATTACAGACAGTAGGTCAAAACGCTCTACAAGAAAATCAACCTCTCCGTTTTTCTTATTGTCATAGTAGTAGAGGCTATGACTGTGTGCATGCAACTCCTGCGCCACTACCGATTCGTAAACAGAGCCGAGGTTTATACTGGGCAACGAATCTAACAATGGTATGAAGTTGTTGTTATACAGCAGCGATGTCAAAATACCAACATCGCTAAGGTATAGTTTTACCAGATTTTTTTTGCTTGATTCTAATAAAGGGAAATGCGGTTGAGACACAGCGCAGACCTCTAAGGCAATCCCAGACTGTATTATGTAGTCAAACTCTTCCGCATAATCCGAGAAGCGTTTGCCTTTTTTGTTTTCTATTTTGTTGGCGTATATTCTTTTATGCTTGTTTGTCATATTCGATGGCACCATTGCATATACATTTCTTATCTTCAGTCTGTTCTGGACATCATATTGTGATGCATCTGCTTTGTAATAATCATATATCTCTTGTTGTACACGTCGTATCTCTATGAGGTTCTGGCTCTCTATAAAAATGTTTACCGCATCGGGCATCCCTCCAACTATTAAATACTTCTTAAATAAATCCATCATTTTGTCGTGCAAACTTTCGTCTAATGACTGCCGACTCAGACAACAATCTTTCATATATTTTATTGCCTCCCCTCCTACGCCATTTGCCATCACAAACTCCTCAAAATCGAGTGGATACATATGCATTGTCTCTATGCTCCCTATAGGTATCGAGGCGGTCTTTGCAAGAGCCACGCCAAGTAAAGAACCACTTGCTATGTATCTAAATCTGTCATCTGTTTTCAAAAACTTTAACATCGTGAGCAGATGCGGATATACCTGAATTTCATCAAGAAAAATCAATGTGTCATCCCTGCTTCCGAGCCGTCCGCCAGCAACAATGCTGAGACGTATATAGAAATCTTCTACGTTGCGTGCCGACATAAACAGACGCCTGTCGTTATAGTCCTCAAGAAGGTTTATCTCTACATAGTTCTTAAACAAACGCTTGCCTACATGTCTGATTATATAGGACTTGCCTACCTGACGCGCACCATCGACAAGCAGTATCTTATTGCCCCCTTTTTTAAGGTACTGTTCTATTCTATTCCCTATCTTTCTATATAACATTGATTATTAGTGGTATAAATTTTAACAATACAATTTTTTTCAATTTTGACTACTGCAAAAATACACTTTTTCTAATTTTTGACCATTGAAAAATGCACTTTTTCTCAATTTTGACCACTGCGAAAATACACTTTTTCTCAAATTTGACCATTGAAAAAATACACTTTTTCTCATCTTAATATGCAACACCTGACGGCGTTGTTTATGGAGGAGGATGTCTTTTTAAGCTATTGATATGCAACCCCGCTGGGGTTGGCTTTTCGGCATCAATGGTGTCGTAAATCCCGTTAGGGATTTCATATCAATAGACTTTTTTGCCAAATCCATTCATCACAACCTCGTAGAGGTTGCATATCAATACAACGAGCGGTGCCAGAGGTCTGTCCTCTGGCACCGCTCGTCATAGCAGGATAACCTTAATTATGGGTTAGTTGATTGTCAGTTTCAGTGTGTCGCGTGCGTAGCAACCGTGGCTGTCGGTGTAGTAAGGACCGACATAGGTGCCGCTGGTGGTGTAGGTCTGTCCCGTACCGTGACCGTTGAGGCCGCTGGTGGTCCATGTGTAGCGGTTGGCGGGGCAGTTCTCTGGATAGTCGGCACAGTTGCAGCCATATTCGTTGCCAACGCCATGGTTGATAGTCAGGATGAGGGTGTTGGTCACGGGGCATCCGTTAGCGGTATAGGTGTGGGTGTAGGTGCCGCTGGTGGTATAGGTGCCCACGGTCATGCCATTATCCACCCAGGTGTAGCTGTCGCAAACCTCAACAACCTTGCTTTGACCAGTTGATTGAACAAAATGCGTTGTACCCGTAATGCGAGAACAACCATTTGCTATTGGCGTACGCGTCACGTCCTCGACAGTGGCACCTGCACCATAACTACTGTAATCCGTGACGTTACGATGGAAAATTATAATGTCGTCTATGCCATCGTGGTCGCCGTCGTTGTCCTGGTGGACGAACTTGAGGCGGTAAGTGCCCGCACTAAGTGATGAACATGGGTATTGGTATCTTGCCCAATTCGTGATAGCTACAGTTCCACCACTATATAAAATCTCAGTACCCGATAAATCTGGAATAAGCCAGTTGCTTGTTGGTACAATATAAACTCCCAAAACACCAACTGTTCCACTCCATGCAGGTTTTTGTGCCCAAAACTCAATGGTTGTGTTTGCAGGATCAGTGATTGTAAATGCTGCCGACCAGCAGAGGTTGATGGCTGTCATCACCCTATTTCGATAAGCTCCATTGGAAAAATCGCCGCCATAGCATTGGTTGCCCTCGTCGGGAGCTGCCAGCTGGCCGCTACCTGTTCTCGGAGGATAACCATAGCACTGCTCATAGAAGTTCCATCCGCCCGTGTTGCACATATTCCACACGCCCCAGTCGCTGTCGTCCATATCGTCCTCGAAATCATAAGCAGCAATTGTATCATAAGTGACAACGACAGGATTTGTCAGACATACGGTGTCGCGCACCACATTGTATTCGTTGCCATCGGTCAGTACGAGGGTCTCGGTCTGCGGACAGCCTGCGGCGTTCACTGTGTTATAGGTATAGGTGCCTGCCTCGGTGTAGGTCTCGCCATTGGTACTCCATGTGTAGTTGCCACCACAGTAGGTAGGCGTGGAGGTATTGCTGGTGCTGGAGGCAAGGGTGAGACGCAGCGTCACGGTGCTGTCGCAACCTGCTGCACTGGTGAGCGTCACGCTCGGGGCGCTACCGGGCACGCTGGTGTAGGTCTGACTGTTGGCAGGCCATGTGTAGCTGTCGCAGGCGGTGATGTAGAAGTCCTCCGTCACGTTGCCCGTGATTACGAGGTCGATGGTGTCATGCAATCCTGTGCAGACATCGGTGTTGTAGGCAGGACCGACATACCTACCTTCGGCAGTGTAGTTAGAGCCTGTGCCATGTCCTGCCGCACCAGAAGTTAACCATGTGTAGTTGTCGCATACTGTAATAGTATTACGTAACCCGGAACAATTATTATCTATTGTTAGGTGCAATACGTCGCGACTATTACACGAACCATTGCCGTAATTTGGACCCGTGTAGTCGCCACTTTCGGTATAAACCATGCCAGTGCCATGTCCCATCGCACCGCTTGTGGGCCATGTGTAGGCATTCGATGCGGTGTGTGTGTATTCGTCACCAGCCGAAGAGCCTATAGTAAGGTTCAGACGGTCGGTAATGGAGCAGGAAGTGCCGTTCTCGGATATTGTGTGGGTGTAGCCTGTGTTGGTCTGGTTGGTGGTGTAGGTGGTATTGTTTATCCAGCGATAACTCTCGCAGGCCACCTCATTATATGTTTCGCCCGCGGTCTGCTTGTGAATCACAAGACCAGAATAATGTGGACATCCGTAACCATTGGTCGTAACTGTTGTGTTGCTATAGTATCCACCATTAGGTACACTCGTCAAATCAAGGTTCTTTTGCTCTCTAATCAATATGTCATCAATACCTGCAAAAAGACCTAAGTTGTCTTGATACATAAACTTGATTCGATATGTACCTGCAGACAAACTTCCGATATTGCTCCAGCTTCCATTTGTGTATTTCCGTAGTGAATTAAACGCATATTCGTATGCAGTCCATCCTGTTGTACTATTACTAACGACATGTGTGGTATTACTGGAGACAATCTGTGTTCCATTCTGGTTAACATTGGCCGATTCAATCGCAACAGAATTAGGGTCACTCGCATTAGTAATGTATATGAATAGATTATCTCTTGAAGTACTATAAGGAACTTTCTTGAAACGAAATCTTATTGTTGTATTGGCGGGATTGGTGTAGGTGAATGTTGGTGTCCAAATGTATGAGCAAGCTCCCTGGTAACTGCTATTACCAGGAGACATAACACATAGAAAACCTCCGTTAGTGTTGCCTGAATTATAATCATAATAATAGGTAGAGCCATTTCGAGCACGTGCGGTTTGTGCCCAATTATTGTAGCTGGCATAACTTCTACGTATCCATTGTGTTGTAGATGTATTGTTACTTGCATACGATGGTGCAGATGTAAATTGCTCAAACAATAACGTATCATAATATGGGTAACCTGTCGTTCCAGCACATACTGTGACACGTTGTGCATTGTTGGCGAAGGTTACGCCGTAGTTAAACGTCTTGGTCTCGGTGAGGGGGCATCCTGCGGCGTTGGACGAGACGTAGCTGTAGGTGCCGGGGACGGCGTAGGTGTTGCCGTGCCATGTCGTGGTGGTGGAACAGACGTATTCGGAGCCGAGGTTGGTGCTTGTGCTGGCGTTGATGGTGAGGTACAGCGTCACCACGCTGTCGCAGCCCTTGCTGTTGCCGCCGGTGACGGTGTAGGTGGGCGTGGTGGTGCTGGCAGTGTAAGTCTGGCCGTCTATCCATGTGTAGCTGTCGCACTCCACGCGTATGTCAGTATGTACTGTAGCATGATTGATGGTCAGGTTGAGAGTCTTGGTGTCGGGACAGCCCTGCCCGTTGGTGCCGAAGTAGGTGGCGGTGTTGTTGTCCTCGGTGTAGGTATTGCCGTCAAGCCATTCGTAACTGTCGCACGCCGACTGCACGTCAGTAGAAACAGTACTGTATCCAAGGGTGAGGTTGAGCGTTATCGTGCTATCACAGCCCGCAGAGTTCATCAAGGCGTGGGTGGCGGTGCTGTTGGAGGCGGTATAGGTGTTGCCGTCTATCCATTCGTAACTGTCGCACGCTGCCTGCACGTCGGCATAGGTGGTGCTACGGCGTATGGTAAGGTTGAGCGTCACAACACTGTCGCACTCGTTGGCGGCAGTATAGGCATGGGTGGGGGTGCCACTCTCTGTATAGGTCGTACCTTCCCATGTGTAACTATCGCACACCGAAGCTGTAGCAGTACCCGTCTTGGAAGCCTTGATGGTAAGGGCAAGGCTGACTATACTGTCGCATCCGTTGGCAGAACCACCCGTGACTGTATAGGTGTAGGTACCCGACTCATCATAGGTCTCGCCCTTCCACGTGTAGCTGTCGCACGCTTCAGCCGCTTCGTTGGAGGTGCCCCACGGCTTGATGGTGAGATGGAGCGTCACGATGCTATCCACTCCCTGGTAGCTGGTGTAGGTATGTGTGGCTGTGTCGGTGCTCTCGGTGTAGGTTATGCCGTGCCAGCGGAAGCGCCCGCAAGCCACTGCCGTGGTGTCACCATATTTGGTATTGACGATGGTCAGGTACAGCGTGTCGCTGCTGGGGCATCCGTCGGCGTTGGTGTAGGAGGAGACGTAGGTGTGCGTGCCGTCGTCGGTGTAGGTCTCGCCGGTGCCGTGGGTGCCGTTCTGCGAGCCGTCGTTGTCTGTCTCAGCCCATGTGAACGTCTCTATGGCGGTGTGAGTGAAGGCGAGGTGCGTGGGCTCGAGGATTGTCAGCGTGGCGCTGTGCGTCGCCGGCGTGCCTGCGCATCCGCCGCGCGAGGGCGTGGCGGTGACGGTGTAGGTGGTCTGCACCGTGGGCGAGACCTCTATCGATGCCGTGCCCACGTTGGCGGGCATGCCTGCCGTGGCGCCGGCGGGTTCCGCGCTCCACGAGTAGCTCACCTCGTCGGCAGCGGGCGTGAACGACGCCGCGCCGTCGAGCACTACTGACGAGCCGCGGCACACCGTGCCGTCCGCCAGACTTCCTATAATGCCGCTTGTCGGAAGTTCAATGACATTAATTGTAATGTTTTTTGACGCCACCACATCCTCGCAAGCTTCGCGCGAGGCAGTGACGGTAACGGTATAGGTAATGGTGTCGGCAGGCGTGGCGGTGACGCTGCTGGCCGAGGCGGATGAAAGGCCATCGGCAGGCGACCACTGGTAGCTGATGGCACCATCATATGCCGTGGGTACGATGGAAAGCGTGGTGCTATTGCCAGCACATAAGGTGGTGCCAGCCGTAGAGCTGATTTCGTCACCGAGCGTTACGGACGGACGACTATTGACGGAGAGCACGAGGATGCTGTCGCCAGGGCATCCGTTGATATCATTGAAGGGATGACGGACGGAATTGTCGTTGACAGCATCAGTGTATGTACCACCATACCAAGAAAGGCTGCTGCCCTCACAGATTGTTTGGTTGTCATAGATACCGTTGTTGTGATTGATAGTGAGGTGGAGGTAGGTCAAGGAGTCGCACCCATTGGAAGCAGAGCCGGAGAGGCGTGGCGATACGGGGTACGGCTCGGTGGTGCTGGCGGTGTAGGTGTTGCCGTCGCCATCCTCGTCTGCCTGCCATACGAAGATGTCGCAGACGGCAGTGTCAAGGTTTCCATATTGCGGTTGGAGGATGGTTAGATATAGAGTCACTATGGAGTCGCATCCTTGCGAGTTATCTTTTCTGCGTCGTGCTGTGGGCTTGTCGGCATTGTCTATGTTGCTGGCATAATAGGTGCCGATGGTGTTGCCCATCTCATTCCATGTGTATTGCTCACATTCCTCAACATATTTGTTGCCACTGGTTTCTACGCCGACTTTAAGGCGTAGGGTGTCTGCCGAGGCACAGCCGTTGCCATCGGTATAATCATTATAATAGGTGCCGCTGGAGGTGAATGTCTGTCCGCCGCCGTTGCTACCTTTCTGAGAGACCCATGTATAGGAGCCGGAGCAGGAGGTGTCGCGAATGACGTTGTGCGAGCCAGCGTTGATAGATAGGTGAAGGACAAGGACGCTGTCGCAGGTGCCATCGCATCCGGCGCCACGCAATATGTGCATGTAGAGACCCGACTGCGAGTAGGTGTCACCACGCCAGTTGAGCGAGATACAAGCTGTAGCCACAGTGTCGCGACGTGGGTTGGAGAGCAGCGACGAGATGCTGTTCATGATAGAGTCGAGGTAGAACTTTGTTACAGCATCTTGAGGGTCGGTGGGGTTTTTGACATCTTTGAGCTGATGCATACCAGCACGGTTGTTGCGAGCCACAACATCAAAAAGGCTTTGATACTCGTCGCAGTGCAGAGCATAGGGCACGGCGAGAAGCTGTTGCGACGCTGTGAGGTCAAAGACACCGTCATTATCAACATCCACATCGTTGACAAGGAAATAGATGCCGTTGCCCCAGTCAATGTCCGCTATATTGCCAGACTCATGCGAACCCTCGCCAACGACGACGTTGAAAACGCCGTTGATATTGGTTGTAGGTGTATGGCTCTCACGAAACATCGTTGTGCCAGACTCCGAATCCTTGAAAATAGATATACGCACGCGTACAGTAGCATTGCTCAGAATCTGTCCTGCACTGTTGCGCACAGTGGCTTGGTAGGAGAATTTCTGCGGCGTGCGCTGTGCATGCGTGGGAGTGCAGAAAATGATAGCGATAAATAAAACAAATAACGAACGTAGTAATTGTTTGCTCATATTGCGGTATGTTTCTGTTTCTACTTCTTACATATATATCAAATATGCTGTATGTCAATTTCTTGCACTACACGGCAAAAAACTATACGGCACATTAAAATTTTAGCAAAAATATAAATACATTTGGATAATTGCAAATTTTTTCCACATTTGTTTGTGGAAAAATATGAGCTGATGTGCATCTACACACGCTACATTATGGTGTAGAACGCCCAAGTATCATGTGGTGGGTTGTCGTAAATGGCAACAATTATCACGGGTTCATTCTTTATTCTCTAAGAGTGCTTAACGGCACTACCAGCACACCGTCTTTGCGCTGAAAAGCATGAGTGCCGACACCAATGAGAATCATCAAAAAAGAGGGAGACTTCATCTTAGTTGTATCGATTATAGAGGCGAGCTTGTGTAGGTTTTTTGCTCCTTCCTCTATAAGTTTGTCTCCGCCGAGTTTGATTTCCACGAGGCCATAGCTGCCATTGCGCAGATGAATAACGGCATCGCATTCAAGACCGTTGGAGTCGCGATAATGATAGACAGAGCCTCCAATCGTCTCAGCATAAATGCGTAAATCGTGTATTGCAAGTGTCTCGAAAAAAAGACCGAAAGTGCGCAAGTCGTTCACGAGGTCTTCGGGGCCGATGCCAAGGGCTGTTGTAGCAATGGAAGAGTCGGCGAAATAGCGAGTGTCGGATGTGCGTATAGCTGTGCGGCTACGCAGGTTGGGATTCCACGCAGGAAGATCCTCTATGATGAAAATCTTGCGCAACGCAGAGAGGTAGCCTTCGATGGTAACAAGGCTTATATCTGTTTTTTCGTTAGCCGACAAGTCGGACATTATAGCCGTGGCTGCCACCTGCGTTCCCTGATAACGGGAGTAAGAACGCATCAGTCGCTGAACCCTCTCTGCATTGCGCTTCACATTGTCTACACGAGAGATGTCAGAACGCGTTATCGCATGATAGTATTCGCCAACTTGTAGCAATGCCGACCGCTCGGAGCGAGCCATGACAGCCCGAGGCCATCCGCCACGGCATATCAGGTAGGCTAATTGGTCTATCGTTGTATCATGAGACGCCCACACATCATGTTCGCCTCTGAATAGGGCAGACAGGCTCACTTCGCCCGAAGAATCGCCAGATTCCCACAGACTCATGGTTCGCATGGTAATCCATCCGAAGCGGCCTGCACCGGAATGGCTTATCCTGCTCACGTCAGCAGGCACTGCCGACCCCGTGAGGATGAAAAGACCTTCGCCTCCGCGATGGTCCACCTCAAAGCGGATAGCATCCCACAGCTGCGGCGCCAATTGCCATTCGTCTATAAGTCGTGGCGTGGCTCCTTGCAGCAGCTTTTTTATGTTTGTACTTGCCATCTGCAAATTCTGCTCTATCTGCTCAGGGTCATCCATATAGAGTTTACTCTTGGCAAACTGTTCGGCTGTGGTTGTTTTGCCACAGGCTTTAGGGCCTTCTATGAGTAATGCTCCCATAGCGTCCAGCTTGTCTTGTAAGCTACTTTCAATTAGTCTATTTCTGTATGACATTCCTTTGTTTTATTTTTTTGCAAAAATACTGAAATAATTTAATTTACAAAAATTATTTTGCGATTTGTGGCGTTTTTACTTTGTGATTTGTGGCGTTTTTACTTTGTGATTTGTGGCATTTTTACTTTGTGATTTGTGGCGTTTTTACTTTGCGATTTGTGGCGTTTTTACTTTGTGATTTGTGGCGTTTTTACTTTGCGATTTGTGGCGTTTTTACTTTGCGATTTGTGGCGTTTTTACTTTGTGATTTGTGGCGTTTTTACTTTGTGATTTGTGGCGTTTTTACTTTGTGATTTGTGGCGTTTTTACTTTGTGATTTGTGGCGTTTCTGCTTTAAGTAACCTCAAAAAAAGAATTGCATATAGGCAAGGCTCATAGTTGAAAGGATTGAATTTCAGATTATTTCTTCATATATAACTCCTGCTGAGTTCAGCCTCAAGGTGAATTACGCACTAATAAGTGGATACCCATTGTCGTTGCATAATATATAATATTCAATATTTCAGTATCTTATAATATGCAGCATCTTCCCATAAGCGGCATTATAGGAAGTCTGGCGGACGGCACGGTGTGCCGCGGCTCGTCAGTAGTGCTCGACGGCGCGGCGTCGTTCACGCCCGCTGCCGACGAGGTGAGCTACTCGTGGAGCGCGGAACCCGCCGGCGCCACGGCGGGCATGCCCGCCAACGTGGGCACGGCATCGATAGAGGTGTCGCCCACGGTGCAGACCACCTACACCGTCACCGCCACGCCCTCGCGCGGCGGATGCGCAGGCACGCCGGCGACGCACAGCGCCACGCTGACAATCCTCGAGCCCACGCACCTCGCCTTCACACACACCGCCATAGAGACGTTCACATGGGCTGAGACAGACAACGACGGCTCGCAGAACGGCACCCACGGCACCGGCGAGACCTACACCGACGACGGCACGCACACCTACGTCTCCTCCTACACCAACGGCGACGGATGCCCTAGCAGCGACACGCTGTACCTGACTATCGTCAACACCATCTATAGCGACACCACGGCAGTGGCCTGCGGCTCGTTCACATGGTACGGCAACACCTACACCGAGAGCAGCGAGGCGGCAGCCACGCACACCTTCACGGCATCCACGGGGGTAGATAGCGTGGTGACGCTGCACCTCACCATACGCCCCATAGGACAGGGCGAGGAGAGCCAGACGTCATGCGACAGCTACACATGGCATGGCACGCCCTACCTCGCCACGGGCGACTACACTTATACCACCACAAACGGCTCTGCCAACGGATGCGACAGCGTGACGACACTGCACCTCGTCATCAACGCCTCCAAGATAGGCGACACCTTGGTCAACGACATCTGCGACAACTTCACATGGCACGGCATCACCTACACCGAGAGCAGCACGCCAACCCACAGATACACCGCCGCCAACGGTTGCGACAGCACCGTGACGCTCAACCTTGTGCTGAAGCACAGCAGCACCTATACGGATGTTCAACATGCGTGCGACAGCTACGAGTGGATAGACGGCAACACCTACACCGCATCCAACAGCACCGCCACCTACCAGACTACCAATGCCGCAGGCTGCGACAGCACGGTGACCCTCAGCCTCACGCTGGGGCACAGCTCGGTCACCACCGACGTACAGGCAGCATGCGACAGCTATGAGTGGATAGACGGCAACACCTACACCGAGAACAACAGCACCGCCACCTACCAGACCACCAACGGCGAGGGCTGCCCCGACACGCGCACCCTCAACCTCACCATCAGCCACGCCACGACACATACCGATGTGCGCGTGGAGTGCGACAGCTACACATGGATAGACGGCCAGACCTACACCGCCAGCACCACTTCTCCTGTATATACCATCACTGGCGGCAACGCCAGAGGCTGCGACAGTATCGTGACGCTCCACCTCACCATCAACCACAGCAGCAGCGAGAACCTCGGCTCGGAATACGTGTGTACCACGACAACCACATGGAACGGCAACACCTACGCCGTCCCCGGCACCTACAGCTACGTCTCCACCAACGCCGCAGGATGCCCCCTCACGCAGACCAAGACCTTCAACTACGGCGTGACCTTCGCCAACGATGCACAGCGCGTAACGGTATGTGCTGGAACAAACACATACTCATATACGGAGACATTGCTCGAAGATGACTTCCACAGTGGTCTCTCATCAGGAGCAGGCGGATGGTACTCGGGTAGCACCTATGGTACCGACTGCTATAACTACTGGGTACGTCGCGACCAATATGGTAGAGGAGATGCTTATATATGGAAAATCGCGGCATATATTACCTATAATGGTACTCGATATTACGGTTACACAGGCAGTTCAAGTGTGACCGACGGACAGCTGATGTGTCTTGCCTATCAGAACAATAGTTATTGCGCCAGCACAGCCTACGTGTGGTCTCCTGTGTTCACCGTCACCAATCCCGCCAACGTCAATATACAATATAAATGGCGTGCACCTGGCCGTTCGTCATCGTCGTCGTGCAACAGAAATTATCATAACGGTTTCAACGGATGGCTGTCGGCAGCCAATGGCCCAAGTACCCAGAGCCTCACTACCGTACAGAGCACGGCACGCACACACACTTATGGTGCTGCCAACGCTGCGGGCTACACCTCTTGGCAGACTGTGAACCTCACGATGTCCTCGATACAAAGCACTGCAGGCACCTACCGTCTGTGCTTCTTCTTCCAAGACCTCTTTAACGGTGGTGCTGCTGTTGATAACCTGTTGGTTACCGAAACCAAATCCATCAACATTGCCAGCATCCCCAATGGTGGCTACTATAGCAGCAACAGCGTGACGACCAACAGCTACGGCTGTCCCCACTACTCAGGCCTTGTCATCCATAAGCAGACGGCAGGCGAGACCTATAATGAAGCGGCCTGCGAGAGCTACCGCTGGATAAACGGCACTACCTACACTACCGACCAGACAAACACGGGCTACACTCATACCATTTCAGAAAACGGAACTTCGTGTTCGGTTACCGACCGTCTGAACCTCTCTGTCAATCATGCCTCTGGCACGCCCTATGCCAACACTGCAAACGGTAGCTACACATGGCCTACAAGTGGTGCTTTCGGCCACGGCTCTGGTCTGAACTATAACGAAGATGGCACATATCTTGGCGTTTACTATGCTAATGGTGTCTGTCAAAACCGCGACACCCTTCACCTGACGATTAACCACGATGCTTGTGCAGGAAGCAAATACATGGTTTCGGCATGCGACAACTACACATGGCCTGCCAGTGGCACGTATGGCAATGGCGACGGCCTCTCACACGCCGCCAGCGGCACATTCTATGGCCCAAGCTACACGCCAAGCGAGTGCGCTATCACAGTCCACGACACCCTCGTGCTGACAATAAATCAAAGCAATTCTGGCAGCGACACACGCACAGTGCAGCACACCGAACTGCCCTACACTTGGAACGGACAAACATTTACCTCGGCAGACGTAAAAGTGGCGACACTTCATACTACTAAGGGGTGCGACTCCACGCTGACAATGACACTCAATGTTGAGCAACGCACAACGCAAGACCTCTGTTACTATCCATCAAGCAGTGGCACCTATTGGGACACGCTGTACTATAACGACTTCAATGGTAGCACTAACGCTAACTCCACATCTCAGGGCTCTGCTTGGTCAGATGTGTGGAAGTTATCCACAACCGACTATATCACCAATAATACTACCCACCATTATGGCCCTGAACCAACTGTAGCCACATCGGCATATCTGTCCTATACTGGTGAACGTGTTTATGCATATAATGGAAACTCACTGTTCCTCTATTCGCAACAATACTACAACGGCGGCTACAAATATGGTGCAAACTCGCGTTACATCTCACCAATCATCCGTTTTGGAGACCTTTCCCAAACCGAAATATCCTTCCAATACATGATTTATGAGAGCAATGTCGGTGTTGACGAGCTTAACTTCTACTGGCGTAGTCCAGACCTCAATAACCAATACGACTTCATCGGTGATGATGCATCGACCGATTGGGTCGAATTCAGCGGAACTATCACCGACTGGCTGCCTTCCAACAATGTTCAATCCTGCAACTCCTACCGCTTTGAGATTGTTGAGACGGACTATTGGTCAGCGATAGGTATTGACAACCTATGTATTCGTGAAAGAAAGACCTATAGCGTTCCTGCCGGCTATCCAGCAATAATGATAGGCAAACGCATCGGCACAACGCAGGACGTTTCAGATGTTACAAACTATCCCAACGGTTCTAAACTAACAGTGATAACGACCTACCGTATTACCGGTTGCTCATCATGCGACTAAACGACGGTAGTTGGGCCAAGACATAATATATTATTATCTACACGATATTACATAATATATGACAGTATAACGGCGGCGGATTGAAGAATCTGCCGCCGTTTCTATGGAAGTGTGATTGATACTATTTCTGCTATTGATATGTAATCCCTATCGGTTTTTACGAAAAAATTGATGCCGAAAATCCAACCCCAGCGGGGTTGCATATCAATAGCTTAAAAAGACATCCTCTATAAACAACGCCGTCAGGTGTTGCATATAAATTCCTTTCGCAGGGGCGAACACTTTAGTTCGCCCCTGCAAATTTCTTTCCTTGCAAAAAGGTAAAATAACAACACTTCTTTCCTTGTATAAAGGAAATAAATTAACTTTTATTTCCTTGTATAAAGGAAACAAAATAACTTTTATTTCCTTGCAAAAAGGAAAGAAATTTGTATCTTTGCAATGATAACAAGATGTACACAGTATAGCCATGACAGACAAAGAACTTATAAAACAATTGATTACATCATCGCAGGAAAGGATTGGCGATAAGAAAATCGTTCCACGTAGCATCTCTCTTCCTATTGATAGTAGCAAAATTATTAGTGTGGCTGGAGTGCGTCGATGCGGAAAATCCATGTTGCTACAGCTCACGATGGAGAAACTAATAGAAAAAGGGACGGAGCGGAGTAGGATTTTGTTTTTTAATTTCGATGACGAACGTATTACATGGAATAGTGAAACCCTCGACATCATACTTGTTGCATATAGAGAATTGTTTCCTAGTAACAACCTGCGTGACTGCTATATCTTTTTTGATGAGATTCAAATGGCATCGGGATGGCAGAGTTTTGTCAGACGGGTATATGAGGACATCTGCCCCAACCTTTTTATTACGGGTAGCAATTCGCAGATGCTATCGTCGGAGATAGCATCTGCCCTGCGCGGAAGATCGTTACAGTATGAGGAGTATCCGTTATCCTTTGTCGAAATGTGTCGATTTCGCAATATAAACACAAACGTGTATGGGGACACGTCGAGGGCTCGTTTATCGACTTTGATGGATGAATATTTGGAATGGGGCGGTTTCCCAGAGGTGGTACTCACAGACCCGTCGTTGCGGCAGAAGATACTTAGTGACTATTACTATGTGATGATATACAGGGATATGGTGGAGCACTTCAGCATAAATCCTGCTTTTGTGGCGAGGTATTACATACGCCGAGTGATGGAAAATGTCACAAAACCCACGTCGGTTAGCAAGATATATAATGAACTGAAATCTCAAGGAATATCAATTAGCAAGGACCGCGCATATACCCTTGCAGACCAATGCGAAGACATATATCTTTTTTTGCCTTTGTATCGTTACACCAACAGCGTGCAGCGTTCTACAAAGTCCGATACAAAATTCTATTGTATTGACAACGGATTACGCCGGATAACCCTCAAGCCGCAAAGCAATGACAACGGCAAAAACCTTGAGAACGCGGTTTTTTTGCATTTGTATAGGCAAATTGAGATGCCATGCAAACTTAATTATTTCAAGGGAGTTGGCGAATGTGACTTTGTTGTAAGTCGTGATGCTGATGTACTTATGCTGGTGCAAGTGTCGTGGGACTTGGAGGACTCGGATGCTTTACGGCGCGAAATAGCAGGTCTCGCAGAAGCCTCGACGGCTACCGGCTGCCGAAGAATGTATATTGTAACACATGAGGATGAACGCGATATAAAAATTGATGATGGAGTTGTTCACGTCATTCCAGCATGGAAATGGATGCTGACGAATGGCAGTATCTTTTCAGCATACGAGGAATAGAAGATAGTATGGAAGAAAAAGGGTGTGCTGTGATATTATCGACATGGGGTCCGGGATGCAATATCCGTCGTTTTTTTTCTGCCACTTTCACGGTTTATGTTTATGTTGACAGCATCCCCATGACATTGTCATGGGCTGGAGCTTTATGCCCATTCATTAGGATAAGAACAATGACACGCAACTTCGATAGAGCTGTTCGATTGAGAATGAGAAGTGTGTTTTGCATCTACAATACGAAATGCCATCTTCTATTGTTTTAACTCTCCTACGCATTTGATGGAAGGACCGAATAGTATTCGTGCTCGTCCATACATTGCATAAAATGTTCAAAACACATTGAAAACAACCTCATAAATGTGTACTTTTGTGGTGTTGCTTGTTGATGCCGTCCAAAGAGCATAAAAATTACATCTCTTTGACACACCGCATATTACAACTATATTAACAAGCAACATTACGAGCAAATACAAATCATCCGAACAGACATCACCATTATGAACTACGCCAACACCATAGCCACAGCACTTAACATCGGCGTCCGTCAGGCCGAGAAGACCATCGAACTATTGGAGCAGGGCTGCACTGTCCCCTTCATAGCACGCTATCGCAAAGAGGCCACCGGCTCGCTCAACGAGGTGCAGATAGCTGCCGTGCGCGACATGCTGTTGCGGCTGAAGGAGATGGACAAACGCCGCGAGAGCGTGCTGCAAAGCATCAAGGAGCAGGGCAAACTGACCGACGAACTCGCCGCCGCCCTGCACGCGGCGCAGACGATTACAGAGATTGAAGACCTCTACATGCCCTACCGTCCCAAGCGGCGCACACGCGCCACGATAGCCACCGAGCGCGGCCTGCTACCTCTGGCAGAGCAGCTGATGCGCCAGTCCGAGAAGAGCGTGGCAGCAATGGCAGAACCCTTCGTGAGCCAAGCGATGGGAGTGGAGAGCATAGACGCTGCCCTCGCCGGAGCGCGCGACATCATCGCCGAGCGCGTGAGCGAAGATGCCGTAGCACGCGAGCGCATACGCAAACTCTTTCACCGTACAGCCACGCTGTCGTCGCACGTGGTGAAAGGCAAAGAGGAAGATGGCAGCAAGTTCGCCTCGTGGTACGACTGGAAAGAGAACGCCATGCGTGCCCCCTCGCACCGTGTGCTGGCGCTGCTGCGTGGCGAAGAAGCCGGCGTGCTGCGCGTCCACGTCATGCCCGACGACGACACGCAAGCCATAGAGATACTGACGCGCCAGTTTGTGCGTGGCAGGGGCGAGGCATCACAGCAGGTAGGCCTGGCCGTGGCCGACGGCTTCAAGCGCCTGCTGCAACCCTCCATAGAGAACGACCTGCGTGCCACTCTCAAAGAGCGTGCCGACCGCGAAGCCATACGCGTCTTTGCAGACAACCTGCGTCAGCTGCTGCTGGCATCGCCCCTCGGACAGAAACGCACCCTCGCCATAGACCCCGGCTTTCGCACCGGCTGCAAGGTGGTGTGTCTCGACGCACAAGGCAAGCTGGAGCACAACGAGACGATATACCCCTTCACCTCGGTACGCGAGGAGCGTGCCGCCATCAGCAAGCTGGAAGCCCTCGTCGAGGCGTTCGACATCGAGGCCATAGCCATCGGCAACGGCACCGCCGGCCGCGAGACCGAGGAGGTGGTGAAACGCTGCCATTTCGACCGCAAGGTGATAGCCGTCATGGTTAGCGAGAGCGGTGCCTCGGTCTATAGCGCCTCGGACGTGGCGCGACGCGAGTTTCCGGATTACGACGTCACGGTGCGTGGCGCCGTGTCTATCGGTCGCCGCCTGATGGACCCCCTCTCGGAGCTGGTGAAGATAGACCCCAAGAGCATCGGCGTAGGGCAATATCAGCATGATGTGGACCAGAAGATGCTGCAGACGTCACTGCAAGACGTCGTGGTGAGCTGCGTCAACAGCGTCGGCGTAGAGCTGAACACCGCCAGCCGCGAGCTGCTGAGCTACGTCAGCGGCATAGGCCCCGCCCTGGCCGACAAGATAGTGAGCTACCGCAACCAGCAGGGTGCCTTCCACAACCGCCGCGAGCTGATGAAGGTGGAACGCATGGGCGACAAGTCCTTCGAGCAATGCGCCGGCTTCCTGCGCATACGCGAGAGCGACAACCCGCTGGACCGCAGCGCCGTACACCCAGAACGCTACGACGTGGTGCAGCGCATGGCAGAGTCGGTAGGTGCCACAGTGGAGCAGCTCATGAGCGACAAGACGCTACGCGACAAAATAGACATACGTCAGTTCGTGAGCGACGACTGCGGACTGCCCACCTTGCAGGACATCATGCACGAGCTGGAGAAACCCGGCCTCGACCCACGCGCCAAATTTGAGGTCTTTGAGTTTGACAAAAACGTTACCAAGATAGAGGACCTGCGCGTAGGCATGGAACTGCCCGGCATAGTGACCAACATCACTGCCTTCGGCGCCTTCGTAGATGTTGGTGTGCATCAGGACGGCCTGGTGCATATCAGTCAGATGGCACACCGCCGCGTCAACGACCCGTCGGAGATTGTCCACCTGCACCAGCACGTGAAAGTGAGGGTGCTGGAGATAGACCTGCGTCGCCGCCGCATAGCACTGACCATGAAACTTTAACAACCGACAACATCCACACACCACCAACAATTTCCTATCACTGTGGGTTTCACCTCTTTCGCCTTCGTCATCTTTCTGCCAGCCACTTTCCTCATCTACTGGCTCCTCATCGACCGCGTAGCGGGACGAAGCAAAACGGCAACACCCCAGAACCTCTTCCTCCTTGCCGCCAGCTACCTGTTCTACGGATGGTGGGACTGGCGTTTCCTTGTCCTCATAGCCTTCACCTCCCTCTGCTCATACGGCAGCGGACTGCTGATAGAACGCAGCGACAGCCACCGTGCGGCACGATGCTGGATGCTTGCCAACGTAATAGTCAACCTGCTGATACTTGGCATCTTCAAATACTACGACTTCTTCGTCAGCGAGCTGGCGGCGTTGCTCGGCATCGACGCCAGCAGAGCCCTGCTCCACCTCGTGCTGCCCGTAGGCATCTCGTTCTACACCTTTCAGGCACTCTCCTACTCTATCGATGTCTATCGCCGCCGTATTGCAGCGACACACGACGTCGTGGCTTTTGCCGCCTTCCTGTCGTTCTTCCCCCAGCTGGTGGCAGGCCCCATAGAGCGTGCCACGACGCTGCTGCCGCAGTTCTGCCAACGCCGCCCCTTCTCGTGCGAGCAGGCCCTCGACGGCATGCGGCAGATGCTCTGGGGATTCTTCAAGAAGATGGTGGTGGCTGACACCTGCGCAATCTATGCCGACCAGCTGTTCGCCACCACAGCCTCCCCGACAGCCATAGGCACGCTGGCAGGAGCCCTGCTCTTCACTCTCCAGATTTACGCCGACTTCTCCGGCTATTCGGACATTGCCATAGGCTGTGCCAAACTCTTCGGCATACGCCTGATGCGCAACTTCGACAACCCCTATTTCTCTCGCAGCATCGCCGAGTTCTGGCGACGGTGGCACATCTCGCTCACCTCGTGGTTTCGCGACTATGTCTATATCCCCCTTGGTGGCAGCCGCCCCACCGTGTCCGACACTGCAACGCACCAAGAGGCGCGCCGTCGCCTGCTGATAGTACGCAACACGCTGATTATCTTCCTCATCAGCGGTCTGTGGCATGGTGCCAACTGGACCTATCTGGCTTGGGGTGCCTATCATGCCATACTCTTCATGCCTCTCATTCTCACCGGACGCAACCGCCATTATCGCGCCACCGTTGCCGACGGGCGTTGGCTGCCTTCGTTCCGCGAGGCGGCACAGATGCTGGGCACGTTCCTCCTCGTAGCCGTAGGGTGGGTCATCTTCCGCGCCGAAGACCTGACACAGGCGTGGTCCATGCTTGCCGCCCTCGCCGACTGGCACACCCTGTCGCCCTCGCTGCTGCCTTTCGACATGCAGAAGCTGATAGAAACCACGCTGCTATGCCTGCTGATGCTATCCGTGGAATGGTGGACGCGCCAGCGCAGCCATGCCCTCGAAGTTCTCAATCCACGTCGCCTACGCCCCCTGCGCCTCGCCGGATACTACATGCTGTTGCTATTGCTGCTTCAATATGGCGGACGCGAACAGGCTTTCATCTATTTCCAATTCTGACACGATGCGACGCTTCCTGCTCATAATATGCTCCTTCGCGCTGCCCCTCATGGTGGCAGGCATCGCCGTGGAAGTTGCCCTGCGCCATCTGCCAAACGACTATGCCTACAAGAGTCGGTGGCTGGCAGACCACGCCGAGTCGGTGGAGGTGCTGGTGCTGGGCAGCTCGCACGGCCTCAGCAGCATACGCCCCGACCTGATGACGCTACGCACCTTCAACGCCGCCCATGTGTCGCAGACGCTGGCATTCGACCGCCACATCCTCGAGCAGGTCATACAATGCGACGACTCCCTGCGGTGGGTAGTGCTGCCGATGTCATACTTCTCGCTCGTAGAGGAGATGAAAGACAACATAGAGTGGTGGCGCGAGAAGAACTACTGCATCTACTACGGCTATCCGTCGCACCCCCTCAATCCGCTCTACCACAGCGAGGTGATTGGCGCCCCCAAAATCAAGGACGACATCATCAACCTCGTGCGCTACTGGACTGAGGGCACCACCCTGCGCGACACCGACAGCCTCGGCTATCGCCACCGCAACCCTGCCACCTCCGACTACGACTGGGCCAGCGACGGACATGCCCGCGCCATGCTTCACACGCGACAGGTCGGCACTAGCACGATACAACGCAACCGCAGCCATGTAGAACACATAGCCGACCTATGCCGCCAACACGGCGTGCAGCTGCTACTCGTCACCACGCCAGCCCACAGGGCCTACACCTCATGCCTCGACAACAGCCAACTCAACGAGGTGACGCAATTCTGCCTCTCGCTCGCCGAAACCAACAGCCACATACGCTATCTCAACCTGCTCAACGACCCACGCTTCAACAACGCCGACTTCCACGATGCCGACCACCTCGACGACGAAGGCGCCGCCAAACTCACGGCTATAATAGACAGCCTCACAGTAGCATTGTGACCCACAACACAATTATTGATTGCAGTTTTTTTGAAAAAAAGAAAACATCTGCATCACGTATTGGGACACCCTATTGCTATATTTGCCTACATAAAATCAACACAACCATGCACACATCACCCATTAACAAGCTGTATATCAACAGATGGAAAGACAGCGCGATGAGTATAACAGTTACGACTGTCATGCTCCTGCTCCTTGCAATGAGCTTGCCAACCCAAGCCGCGCAGCCGCCACTATATGGCAAAGTCAAAATTGTAGAGCACCATGCCGACTACAAAGTGAAAATCGTCAGCTCGTTCCCGGACCTGCGCGTCAAACGTGTCAGCTCCTTTGCCGACGAGGTAGGCGAATGGCAGATGGTGGAGCACCACGCCGACTTCACGGTGCAGTTTGTCAGCTATGGCGAAGACTTCTCCATAATGTATGTAGAGCAGTTCCCCGGATGGCCCAACAACAGCTCGCGCCTGCGTGGCGGCGGACCAGTGAATGGCGGCAACATCTCATCTTCAAACAGAAAACATGAGAACAACAATGCCCCTATTTCCCATTCCGATAGCGAAGGCGTAACAGTCCGAACAAGCTCAGGCGGATATGTGTCGGGCCAAATCACGTCGTTTAGAATAATAGAACGCAGTCCCGAATACTACGACAGTCTTGCCGCAGATAGATTCGACGATATATATACTATTGCCGAAATCGCACCACATTTCCCTGGCGGCGAAGATTCCTTGTCCTGTTTCATCAAGAGAACATTGCAATATCCCGTTGAAGCTCGCGAGAAAAATATTACGGGGAAAGTGTATGTTACTTTTGTAGTCAGGAAAGATGGCAGAATAACCAATCCCCGTTTAATGCGCGACATTGGTGGTGGCTGTGGCAATGAAGCCATACGCATCGTACAGGCGATGCCCCGCTGGATTCCCGGACAGAATAAAAAAGGAGAAGCCATTAGCGTACAACACATTATATCGATAGCTTTTGAAGAAACTGCTAACCAATAAGTAAGTGAGCAAACTAAATTTATAGTTTTGTGAAAAATAGCCTTATGAAGCATAACAATATTGAATAATTACTAAACAGAACAGTATTTTTCACGCTACCACCATTGATGCATCGCACTGACCATAACTCCACACCACTATCATTCAAGGTGAAAGTTTTGACTTCACATCTTCGTTTTATTGTGTAGTCAAATATCCCAAAACATTTTCGTAAACCTTCGTTTCCTTTCGTGGTCGAATAAACAAAAAGCAACTTCGTAAACCTTTGTCCCTTTCGTATTCGAATAAAAAAAGCAACTTCGTAAACCTTCGCTCCTTTCGTAGTCGAATAAACAAAAAGCAACTTCGTAAACCTTCGTCTCCTTTCGTATTCGAATAAAAAAAGCATTTCGTAAACCTTCGTCCCTTTCGTATTCGAATAAAAAAAGGCAACTTCGTAAACCTTCGTCCCTTTCGTATTCGAATAAAAAAAAGCAACTTCGTAAACCTTCGCTCCTTTCGTGGTCGAAAAAAGTCCAACCGCCCTTTCGTGGTCAAAATATTCAAGACGAATGTTTTGACTTCGTACCTTCGCTCTTTCGCGGTACTTTAGGCTTCGCTGACGACCGTCTTAACTTCGCAGCCTTCTTCTCGTTCGGTGTCTTAGTGGTACCTATCGTGATGTCAGCCAAACGACAGCCATTGTAGAATGCCGCTATATCACACACCTTAGGATTATTGTTCTCCGAGCTGATGCCTCGCACGCACCCGTTGCTCGAATACTGCCAGATGTAGCAGTTCTTTATCTTGACTTTCTTGTCGCGATAGTTACCCACATAGAGCGGATAATCGTCAAAATTCCCTTTTATGATAGACCCGTAGGACGGCAGGGGGCAGTATATGATAGGGCGGCAGCCGTAGTATTCCTCCATCAAGTCTGCCAGCTCGCGCAGCCGCTTCACCATAGCCTCTCGGTGCTTCTCGTTGCCGGCATTGTAGTTGTCCAAAAAGCATCCGCGTTTTTTGCTGCAAGCAAGCTCCACGTCAATCATCGGTATCAGGTCCTGCTCCGACTTTTTCACCATCTTCTTGTAATTGTTGAACTGCTCACGTGCCGAAGACGACATGTGGAAGAAATGATAGCTGCCCACCTTCAACCCCTGCTTTCGTGCTTCGCGGATATTACGCTTGTAGCGCGGGTCGCGGAACGTCTTACCCTCCGTAGCCTTGATATAGACAAACTGTATGAGACTGTCCTGCTTCACCTGCTTCCAGTCTATAACGCCTTGATAGTGCGACACGTCTATCCCATCATAATGGCGCGGTTGTGCCATGCCAACAGCCATTGAGAGAAGAAATATGAATACGAAAAACGTATGTCGTCCATAAATGTTCATAAGCGTCTTTATGCTACATATAATAATAACTCCGTAGGGAAACTACCTCTTGCCTTTGCCGCCTTTCTTCTTAGCCGATGCCTTTGACCGCTTGCCCTTGCCGACTTTCTTCTTAGCCGATGCCTTCGACTTCTTGCCCTTGCCGACTTTTTTTGCTGTTTTGGTTTTAGCTGTCTGCTTTGCCTTCTGTGCCTTAGGCTGCGGCACGATAACCTTCTGCGTACCTATCGTGAGGTCTGCCAGCACGCTGCCATTATAGAATGCCGCCACATCGCACACCTTAGCCTTGCCCCCCTCTGAATGAATACCTTGTATGCGTCCTGCCGACGAGTACTGCCAGATAAGGCAGTTCGCTATGTTTAGCTCGCTGTCGCGATAGTTGCCCACATAGAGCGGATAACTATCAAAATTGCCTTCCAGAATATACTCATAGGATGCCAGATTGCAGTATATCATAGGCTTGCAACCATAATGCGACTCCACCAAATCAACCAGCTCACGCAACCGGCTCACGATGGCTTTGCGCTGCTTCTCGTTATTCACATAGTAGCTGTCTATATGGTATCCACGCCTCCTATGCACCTTGAACTCAACATCAACCATCGGTATCAGGTCCTGCTCGTCAGCCTTGACCATCTTCTTGAAATTATTGAACTGCTCACTGGCGGTAGAACTCATGTGGAAGAAATGGTAGCTGCCCACCTTCATCTTGTTCTCCCGAGCCTTGCTGATATTGAAAGCATAGCGAGGGTCTTGATAGTCACGCCCTTCCGAAGCCTTGATATATACAAACTGTATGCGCTTATTTTGACACACCTTCTTCCACTCTATGTCACCCTGATGATGCGACACATCGATGCCGTCATAATGTCGCGGCTGTGCGACAACCGCGCCTGCCAATGCATGGAGTAATACTATTAGCGTTATAAGACTATCAGAGCGAAACATAATCTTCACCGTTTTTTTTCATTGCAAAGATATCGATAAAAATCCATTATCAACCACATTCACCCGGTATTGTACATAAACATCATCTTTTGTACGAATTATATACCACAACGCCATTTCAACATTCTCCCCAGCAGCCACAATTCATCATGCCACTCCATCCATGTCACACGATATATATTTCAGTCCACATCTGTCAGATACCGCCATCCACTACCATCAAACACACCACATCACCCACAGCAAAGCCCATCATCCACTACCCCATCCCCATTATGTAAACCGCATTATGCACATAACATAATGCGGTTTGAATGATATTCCCCAAAACGAATTGACACATCAAGAATACCACCGCTTTTTCCAACACTTACTTTTGCTGTGATTCCACATCATTCTTTGCATCACCATCAATCAACAAATCTTCTATTGTTTGTCCTAACTCCTGTTCCAATGTATCCATCTCCTCTGCAAACTTCATCAATTCCTCATCTCTCTTTTTCTCCGCCCTATCCAGCACCGCTGCCGCTTTCATCATTTCCTCATCTCTCTTTTCCTCTGCTTTATCCATCGCCGCTGCAAGCCTCTTCATTTTCTCATCTCTCTTTTCCTCCGCTTTATCCATCGCCGCTGCCTTCTTCATCAATTCCTCATCCGACGGTGTGGAGGCTTCTAACTTTTCCAGAGCCGCCAAAAATTCGTCCAACTGCTCATCATCCTCCCACCATTCATTGTAGTTGCGTTTTTCCTTGAACTCTATTATACGCCCCACCTCCTTCCGCTTTTCTTCATCAACAATCTCTTTTATCTGACATTCTTCAGCTATCTCTTTCTTCAGCCAGTCATTGTTCCATATACTCGACCGCTCCCCTCTACATCTATCATAAACAAACTGACTCAGCGGTGACGAATACGGATTGCCCCCGTTTTGCTCGTCGCTCTCAATAGTAAGCTGCTGCAACCACAACTGCGTGTAGTCCGAATTGGGCATGGAACGCAACCTTTCACTAACCAGTCTTGCAATGTCCTCACGTTCCTCCTTATCGTCAAGAGCTTCCAGTAGTCTGCTGATTACCTTCAGTGCATAATGTACCGCCCCAACATTTTCGAGACCTATCTGCATGGCTATGGCACAATGAGCTCGGATGCTTCCCTCTATGCCATGTGGTGCAATAAGCTGCCATGCCGTTTCTTTTATTCGTTTTTTCTTCAACAATGATTCTCCAAGAGTTGCTATAGAATCATCCGCCTCTCCCTTCTTCCCATTCCTTTTCTTTGCATCCTTCATGCGATTCTCAATTCGTTTGGAGAGCAGGCTGAGCATAGTCTTTATCTGTCCCGAATTAGGGTTCTGTCGCGCAAAGAGCAGTATGTAAAGCAGATGCTTCTGCAATCCACCAAAAGCGTACCACATGCCTGTATCAGAATGATAGTTTTTGCCACAGATTGGGGTGTTGATGATATAGTTAAGCTTGTCAGGCTTGATTGAATCGGTAATAATAGAAGAACTAATTTTTGTTTTTGCCGTATTCATACGGAAATTCAAGCCCTCCAATATCTGCTGAAGCGCATAGGATATTACCTCCAACTCTCCCCTACTATTACTAAACACCTTATAGTCGTCTCGATAACGAAGAATAGTGTACTCTTTTATTTCTGGATGCTCTTTGGCAATTTTCTCACTCAGCAGCAAGTCAGCGTATGCCAACACTATCTCGGCAATCATATCATAAATCACACTCCCTTGCGGTATTCCTATCGTGCTGCCATGCCCCATATCATGCAACAGCCGTTTTATGTTGGCACCTATCTGGGCAGTATTCTCATTTTCTTTTGCCGTAGCCTTGCGTGTCAACGCCCAGATAATAGACTCATGATTTATAGAACCATAACAGTTAGTTATGTCCGAAACGAACATATAACGATACTGCAAGGACAATTCGATAGAACGCTGCTCCATATTTCGCCACCAGTTGAGTATGGTTGTCGAGTTTCGGAAAGGTTCCGGCATCAAGTCGTCCTTAACCACCGGCATAGCATAACTATCTATATTCTCAACCTTGCACTCCTCGAAATGTTTTTTAATGTCATCCCAATTCTTCGTGCCAAACAGCTCCCGCACCAAAAAATAATACATATAGGGATTGGTCAACGTCAAAGGACGAACACCATATCCGCCATCCTTATTGGTCAGCATTGTCAGGTTCACATTGTCCGACAGCGTAGCATCCGACTCGACACAATCCGAATAATCACGATTACCAATAGTCGTTGCCGTCTGCTTAAGCACATCGCCAAACTTCATATACTCTGGCAGCTCGAAGGTGCAGTACTGCTCATCCTCCATCATATAAGCCATAGCCTCATCCGAGGTCAGTTCAAGAATTGTTTTATTAGTATTCAACATAACTGTTTCTATTTTTTTTGCAAATATACTGCGACGTTGCGCAACCTTTTTTCACGGTTTCTTCACTGTACGTTATTTCTCTTCCTTTACTCTTTGGCGGTCCATCTCGGTGAGGAAGGTTCGATGGACTCGGAAGAAGAGCTGCAGCTGCGAGGCAAGATAGGCATCAATATTGGTTATTTCGGGTACGAAAAGAATGTTCTTATAACTGGAGATATAGACTTCTTCATCTTCTTCATGCTCGCCATAAAACAGAGCAACATCGCTATTGGCGTTCAAGTGGTTGACAGTGCGGTAGAAGCGCGAGAGGTCATCGACATCATATTTTGGCACGGAATAAAAACCAAGATAGTATATGTCTATAAACTTACTGTCTTTAAGTGCGCTGATAATGAAGTTGCCACCCTGATATTGCAACTCGAAGGGATTGCCATCCACATCATAGTCCACATGATAGGGTACATTCATCGTTGTCAGCGTATTGGCGACGAGGTCGCGAGTATCGGTAGCAGAAGAAGTTTTGTTGCTCTTTTTTTTACCAAATCCAAACATAATTTTTGCGTTTTAATATCATTATTTTCTATAACTTCAAAAAAAACTGGCGGCATCCGCCGGCAACGCCAGCAGGCGGCATCACGTCATTATTCGGCATGCGTGATGATGAGCTTGCGGTTGACGTTGTCTATCTCTATCTTGCCGAGGCGCGAGAGGACGGACTGTCCGAGCAGGAGCGGTGCACGCTGCCCTTTGACCACGCTGGCGCGTACATTGGAGAGCTGCAGGCCTCCAAACTCAATTTTGCTGAGGTTGATGATGGTGCCTTCCACCACTTCGCCGCTGGCGGTGAGGTAGTTGGTGCGGCCTATCACGTCTTTGCTGGAGAGGTAGCCGTTCTTGAACATGAAGGCTGCCTCGACGGAGGAGAGCGATATATCGTCGGCACCGGTATCAAATATCATATTGAGTGGCAAACCGTTGATAGAGCACTGCACCTTGCAGGTGCCGCCACCATTCTCGCGCGTGAAGGGGACCTCGGTAGTGACAGTGCGCTGAGGGTTACTCCCTACAGCCTCGGAGGTGGTATTGTACTTAGAATATTTGTCTATCAGTGCCTTGTATTCAGGCATAGAGCGCAGGTTGTCGAGGTCGCGGTCATGCTGAATATGATTGATATTCACATAGCCACTGTCGAGGCTCTCACGCAGAAAGGATAAGCCTTGCTCCTTGTCGCCCATGATGCTGTAAAGGCAGGCGGCATCATAAAGGTTTGCGGAACGGTCATAGCGTAGGAGACGGTCGTTGACAGCCACGGCGCTGTCGCGTTGGCCGAGATAGAGATAGCAGAAATGGGCACAATCGTAGGGCCAGACAACGGTATCAAGTTCCAAGGCTTTCTGGAAGTCTGCACGTGCCAGTGCCGTTTTGCCCTGCAGCCTGTAGAGTATGCCACGATTCATATAGGCATAGGCGTATTCAGGCACGAGCGTAATACATGTGGTGTAGTCATCTATAGCACCCTCTATATCTGAGAGACCGTGTTCCTTGACCCAGCCTCGCCAATAGTAGAAACCTCCAGCATCAGGAGATTCCTCGATAAGACGGTCATAGTCGGCAATGGCATCGTCATAAAGACCTGCCGAATATTCAGCTTTAGCACGATTAAGAAGGTGGCGATAGTCGGTGGAATCAAGGTCCATAGCTTCCGAATAATAGCGTATAGCCTGCTGGAAATCGCCTTTCTTTTTATAGCAGTCACCCATACTTGACGCAAAGACATCATTGGGGCTCAGTGTATGGGCTTTTGAATAATAAGCTATAGCGTCGTCGTAACGTTTGGCTATCTCGTTGATGGTGGCGAGGTAGAATTGCCAGTTATCCGCCTGCGGCTGCTTGGCAGCCCTGACGCGCAGTTTGGTATTCATCACAGAGAAAGAAGAGTCTGCCATCATTTGCAATAGCACCCATGCCTTATTGTCTGCGTCAATGTCGAGGGCGGAAATGATGTCGTCGGCGGCCTCACTGTAGCGGTGCATACGCATGTAGGCCTCGGCACGGAAAGAATAGACCCTTGAATTGTCGCTGTGCATGCGTACCACGTGGTCGAGCTTCTCTATAGCCTTTTCATACTGACGCAAAGCTATCAGGTTGCGAGCCTGCCCCAAGTGCCCCGTCGCGCCGCCTTCATCAAGGTTGACAATCTGCTCATAGTCCTCATTAGACAGGTCGTACTCACGCAGCTCGTAATAGAGCTGTGCACGGTCTGAGTAAAACCGTTGCAATTTTTCCTCATCCTTGCATATTTTGATAGCTTCCGTATAGTCTTTGAGCGCCGCCGCAGTATCTGCTATCTTAAGATAGACATCACCACGCTGCGATAAAGATAGTGCAATCCAGTAGCTGTCCTTGGACGGGAGGTACTTTATGGCTTTATTGATGTAGGTGAGGGCGTCGCCGTATGAGTCGTCCATATAGTAGAGTGCCGCAACCCACGCATAGGCATAACCGTCCTTCGGATTATCGGCCAACTCCTTCTTAAGGTAGTCAAACGCCTCGCTATAGTTTTCTTCGTTGATAGCCTCTACGGCACGTTTGTAGTTGTAGGTCTCCGGCTCGTAGCCACTCTGCGCCATAAGTTGTGCGCTCATCACTGCTGACAGTACAAAGACGATAACAATTTGAAATAATCTCTTCATCTCCTATTAGGTATTTATTTTTGTTTACATTTTTTTGCAACCGACATAGGATACACTCCGTATGTCGCTGACCATTGGGGTAAAATGGATAATCTGAATACTAACTTAATGATACAAATATATTGAAAAAATCGTTCTTGGTTTGCTCATTTCGCCATCTTGCACTCTTGCACCTCATACCGTTCCAGCGCACTATGCAGTCGCGACACCATGCGCTGACGCAGATGCGCCGGAGAGACAATCTCCACATTCTCACCCATCTGGAAGAGCATCTGTTCAAACTCATGCAGGGCGTTCACCGCCACCATGACCGTACATTGCGTCTCACGAGGGACGCTCTCCGCAGAGTCTGCCGACACATAGTTTACCACGCAGCTGGTGTCGGCGTAGCGGTAAATGCCTTGACGCAGCAAAGACTTGTTGAGCACTATGCAGTATGGCGCATTGCGCAATATACTAATATCATACTGCACCGTGCGACGGCTCACCTTCACACCATAAGAGGCCGAAAGCATCCGGTTGCAAGCCTCTGTGAGCGAAGCAATAGTGTGTTGTGTCTGCTCATCGCGCAAGCATCGGTCGATGACGCGAAAACGTAATTCTCTGTATAATATCCTTGGCATAACTTATTTGGTTTTAGTATTGTGTATATTTAATTCGACTCTGTTGACGCAACAAAAATATATCATTATCACGCAGTCTATTTGCACTCTTTTTGCACTTCTGTTTTTTTATTTGCATGTTTTTTCACCATGCAAAAGTAATCGTTTGTCATTTACAATATTCTGCTCCAGCCTTCTATTGTTTGAAATGAATAGTCCGATGTATGAAATTAAAAAGAAGCACTCGTTTTGTATATCAGAAGAGAAAAATTATTGTGTGTTTTCAACGCAAAGATATTATTATTTTTCTAATCGGCAAAATAAAAGTGTAAATTTTACATAAAACAAAATCCTTACAAAAGAATAACAATAAGATAGCAACAAAAAAAGAAAAAAAACTTGATTGATTACGGGTCATTGTAGGACTATTTTATCGTAAAATGAACACAAAAAAAAAATTTTTGCACCTTTTAATCACAACAAAAGGGAGAAAGCTAACAACATATTGCAAATAAATATATTATGGTGCAAAAACGCATCTGCACCGCAGACGATGCATAAAAACAGCTGTTGCATAAAACGTACATCAGACAAAAAGAAAGTGTAAAGGAAAAACATACTCAGATAATTGCTTTTGATTACATTTTTTCTTGTACTTTTGCATTTTGATTGAATAAACGCAGCATCATGGCAGACGAAATAATAAGCACACCACAGCACGAATACACCGATGAGAGCATAGTACACCTCGAAGATATGGAACATATCAGGCTGCGCCCGGGTATGTATATTGGCAAATTGGGGGACGGTTCGTCGCACGACGACGGTATTTACGTACTAATAAAAGAGGTGATAGACAACGCCATAGACGAATTCTCATCAGGCTACGGTAAACGCATAGACATCAAGATAAACTTTGGCGAGAAGCGCGTCAGCATCCGCGACTACGGACGTGGCATACCGCTGGGCAAGATGGTAGAAGCCGTCAGCAAACTGAACACAGGAGCCAAGTATGACAGCAAGGTGTTTCAAAAATCGGTAGGCCTTAACGGCGTGGGTACCAAGGCCGTCAATGCGTTGAGCAGCTACTTCAAAGTGCAGGCGGTGCGCGACGGCAAATGCCGCATTGCCGAATTTGAGAAAGGCAAACTCGCGACCGACAGCGACATAATAGACTGCACGGAGGAAAACGGCACATACGTAGAGTTTGTGCCCGATGCACAGCTGTTCGGCAACTACCACTTCATCAGCGAATACGTCGAAAAACGCGTCTGGAACTACTGCTACCTCAACCGTGGGCTTACCATCTACTACAACGACAAACGCTACTACTCAAAAAACGGCCTACTCGACCTGCTGCAACACAACATGGAGGGCGACGGGCTCTATCCTATCATCCACATCAAAGAGGACGACTTCGAGGCCGCCTTCACACACGTCAACGGACAAAGTAGCGACTACTACTACTCGTTTGTCAACGGACAGCACACCACCGAAGGCGGCACACATCAGAGCGCTTTCCGAGAAGGCTATGCGCGCGTGGTCAAAGAGTTCTACAACAAGAAAGAGTATGTGCCCGAGGACATACGGCAAGGGCTTGTATGCGCACTGTGCGTAAGGATTCAAGAACCCGTGTTCGAGGCTCAGACCAAGACAAAACTCGGCTCCACACACATGGCTCCGCCCGACAAAGACGGCAACTACGACAGCCCACTACTGAAGACCTACGTCTATGACGTGCTGAAACGCAACCTCGACAACTATCTCCACATCAACGGCGAGACCGCCGAGATACTGCAACAAAAAATACTGCAAAACGAGAAGGAGCGCAAACAGATTGCCGGCATCAAGAAGGTGGCACGCGAGGCAAGCAAACGCGCCAGCCTCAACAACAGCAAACTGCGCGACTGCCATGTGCACTACAACAGCAACCACGCACGCCGCCTCGAGAGCACTATATTCATCACCGAGGGTCTCTCGGCATCAGGTAGCATCACCAAGAGTCGCGATGTGGAAACGCAAGCCGTCTTCAGCCTGCGCGGCAAGCCCTACAACACCGTCTCGTCGGAAAAGATAGAGGTATATAAGCACGACGAACTAAACCTGCTGCACAACGCCCTCGACATAGACGACGGATTAGAGAACCTGCGCTACAACAACGTGGTGATAGCCACTGATGCCGATGTTGACGGCATGCACATTCGTCTGCTGCTGCTCACCTTCTTCCTGCGCTTCTACCCCGAGCTGGTGCGCACAGGCCATGTATATATCCTACAGACACCCCTCTTCCGCGTGCGCAACAAGAAAGTCACCCACTACTGCTACAGCGACGAGGAGCGCATAGCCGCCATAGCCAGCACACCTCATGCCGAAATCACCCGTTTCAAAGGTCTTGGCGAAATATCGCCCGACGAGTTCAAAGGCTTCATCAACCAAGATATGCGCCTCGACCCCGTGCTGCTCCACAAAGACTTTGACATCAAAGGCGTCCTCAATTTCTACATGGGTAACAACACCACAGAACGACGCGATTTCATCATGCAAAACCTACGCATAGAAGACGACAGCGAGATAGCCATGTAAGATTTTTGAAAAAAAAATTGTAGCATTACAAGAAACTTACTATAATTGCATCAAATTTTCAAGCAATGATAAACTATATTAAAACTAAAAAGAAACTGATTGTCAGCTATAACAATCTTTCTGACGACCTCAAAGTACTCTTCAAAGAAACCTATCCTGACGGGTATCAGGAGTACCTGCAGAAGGCATACAAACCCAATGGCGAACCACTTTTCGTGGTTCCGTTGGAGACCGACAGCACCTCGTACATGATAAAATTCGATGTCAAGGTGGATACCCTCAAAGCCGAAGACATAGAGAAAGAAATGTTCGACACCGACAGTAAAGGCGGCGACGACGAGTACTCCACGATGGACGAAGCCATCGAGAAAGACGGCGACATGGGCGACAACCATACCGAACGCGTCCTCAACTACGGAGAGCAGGACAGCATGCTCGACAACAGCACCACCGGCAGTAAGAAGAAAAAGAACTCACCCGACATGGACGAGCTGCGCAACGAACTGGCGGCAGAATTCAACACCGATGATGACGACGATGACGAATACAAGGACGACTACAAGGATGAAGGTCTCGACGACGATGACGACTTCGAACCGTCGGACGAGGACATCGCCGAGATAGACAGCCTGCTGGACGACGACAGCATGACGACAACAAAAAACGGCAAAAAAAATACAGCAAAAAAAACTACAACAAAACCAACCGCCAAAAAAGAACCTGCGGTAAAAAAAGAGGTGGAGAAAAAAAACACCAAGACTAAAGCATCCTCAACAAAGTCCACAACGACAAAGAAAACCACTAAGAAAAAAACGGACGATAAATAAATATAAGCCCAATTTATAGAAACCACCCAAAATAAAAGAAACATGAAAAGAACATCTCTGCTCATTATGAGCTTCGTTATGTGCGTCGCACTATGCCTCACAGGCTGTAAGAAAGAAGAGTCTGACACCACCGACAATGGAGAAAAAGCAACACTGAATGATTTTGTCGGCACATACGATGTCGTCATCACCGAAAAGCCTCTGATAGGCGAAAATACATCATACAACGCTACGCTGACCATAGAAAAAGCCACAGCCGAGCTGCTTGGCATACCTGTGTATGAGTCCAACAGCATAGCCAAATTCACCTATACCTCCACCAACGAGGAGCTCACCCAGAAAGATTATTTCACCGCGCTCTCGTCCAACAACACCTACGGCTACGTCAAAGACGGCAGCATGATTGTTGTAAGCCAAGCTGCCACGACGCTGGAATACACTACCCAGTTGGCATATAAGAAGACCGGCAGCGCAGCCACTTTCAACGCCCTTGCCGGCACATTGCCTATTGAGATTCAAGTAACCCGCAGATAGCATCATACTATCAATCAACAAAGCCCGAAGTAGTGGCACAGCGCACCGCTTCGGGCTTTGCCATACTGCCAGCATTATGAGACAAACACTGCGCATAGCAGCCCTCCTGACCCTCACGGCCTGTGCCTTAGAGTGCATGGCACAAGCACCACAACGGCGCAAGCCTGCCTACGACACGCCCATGCCGCAGTCATCCCACTTCCCTGTGGAAGCATTTGTCGAAGGAGCGCGTCTGCCGAAGATTTTGCGTCCTATAGAGACTACGCCCGCCGGCAAAACGCCCCATGTGGCTCTCGGACTAAGCCTGCAAGAGTTGCGCCAACAGTTACCACTCATACGCCTTGCCAAAGGCAACGACGAACGCATCACATATACCGCAGACGACACCGTATTCTACGACCTCTACAACAACCGCGTAGTGCTGATACACGGCATCGTGAAAGGCGGTTGGCAATATCCATTCGAAGAATGGTTTGTCCGCATGGCAAAAACGGTGGAGGCCACCGCATTCTCTCGCGCAAATGGTCTGAACGGCTTCTGGCAGTATATCTATAATGACTGGGTATTCACCATACGCTACAACCCCAACAACGACATCTACTCCTTCCGCTACGAGTATATGCCCTCGCACGAACGCTTTGGAGAACTGAAAAAACAATAAGCATCACCACTACCCTATACAATAACGCCCCGCATAGCTATTATGCAGGGCGTTGTTTTTTTTCACAATTCCACCTATCGCAGCGGCTGGTCGCCCCAGCCGTCTTTGAGCTTGCCACCAGGCACCACAACAGGCTGCTGCAGCTTGCCTTGCAACGAAGACTCGTACCCTATAGCGGAATAGACATTATCGAACAGGTCGCGCACCGTGACGCTACCCTTCGAGCTACGCAACTCCTTCAGGATGAAATAAGTGAAAAATCCATGATGCTGTGCGTCGAAGGAGTAGGATGTCTTGTTGAAATCCGACGATTGCAGCACGAGGATGTCGTTGCGGATACGCAGAGCCTTCATGCGCTTGTTTGCCACACCAGACACTGCCGCCATGAACGGCTGACCGCTACGCTGCATACCGTCAAAGCTGGCATCGATGATAAACGTAACACTCTTGAACTGCACCTTATTAAACCACAGGCAGATAGAATCTATCGAGATACACTGTGGCAGCAGTTTCTTCATCTCGCTTTTGGAGAGAATAATCTCTTCGCTGCCTATAGCCACCTTGCCGTTGATGGACTTTAGCCTGCCAGCATCGACATCACACGGGATGATGTAAGGCTTCATATCGGAGGAGAGGATACCATGTCCGGCATAGTAGATTATGATATTGGCGTCGCCCTTCATGGCCACAGTGATGTCTTTGACCCACTGTATGGCCTCATCGCGAATCTGCTCGCGCGAGGCGTTCTCAAAAAGCTTGATGTGACGCTCCGGTATGCCCAGAGTCTTCTGGCAGTAGGTGGCAAGCACGCGACCATCGTTGTCGGCAAATGGCACTGCCGGAATAGGGGCGGGATACTCCTCATTGGCAAAAATCAGCGCGTATGTATTCTTGTTGCTGGCAGGCTCTACCTCAGGGATATTGAAATCGACAAATTCATCGTCGCGCAGATGCGTGGTCATACGCTCTGCCACAGCATCGAAAGCACCATGGACAATCATCTCGATGCTGCAACGGCGATACTGTCCTCCCTCACGCTCGTAGTTGGTTGTGATATACTCATAGTTGTTGTCGTCGCGACGCAGCATGGTTATATTGGTCTCAATAAAATCGCGGATAGACTGGGCGCGGATATATGCCAGCTGGGCGTTGGTGCTGATGCCTTCGGCTTCCGACACCGAGATACGCACCTTTTCGCCGTTATATGTCACCGGCACATAGCGGAAATCGCCATACTCGGCCTTATACGGCACATGAGTGATGTCCACAACGTCGGTGGCCGAGAAAATACGTATGGTTACAGGATTGTTATTTTGGAAATACTCCTTGCAACTGCCCTCAACGATATTGCGCGTCAGGTTGCAGATAGCGCGCGACGAGTTGGACTCGTCCCAGTGGTACTGCCCAAGCGGATAGTCATCGGTGACGCCCTCGATATTGGAACATGTATAGGAAATGCTGTACGTCATGTTGTACTCCGTGGTGCCATCCTCACGAAGCCCCTCAGCCACACCAAGACGGATGTTGATGAAATTCTCATCATAGAGCTTGAACTCGTTAGGCAGACTGGCCAGCATCTGGCGCGCCTGCTTGTTAAGCTGCTTCTCCTTCTTCTGCATCTCGTCCTTCAGGTATGAGATTATTGCATCGTGATATTCGTTGTTCACCTGTTTCTCGCTCTGTGCCTGCGCCATCATGGCTACGGGCATTGCCATAAACAAGGCTGCCATCACGGCAAGGCTACGCTTTGCAAAAGAGATAAAAATCTTTTTCATAGATGCCATTTATCGTTGTATATAAAATGCAAAAATAATAATAAAATGTCAAATGCGTCAAACTTTTTCTACGACATCGACACGCGTAGATTCAACTACCAAGTGCAACACTTTTGTGCAAAAGTAGCAAAAATGCGTGTGTAGGCACTCTTATTCTCCTCCTGTGATGCTTTTTCTATTTAGACTTAAGGAATTTAAGATTAAAATTCATGGCATACACACCATTATCGCCCATTTGAAGCCGCTCTATCTGTAATACCTTGGGCTGACCATTTTATGATAATGATTGTATTTGGCGTTTAATTGATGATTTGCAAATTGAGATTTTACTGTTTTGACTCTTGCTCTTTACATAGTTTGATGTCATTGTATAAAGCCAGTCCCTTTACCGTCAGCAGGTATTTTTGTCGGGGATGATGGGGAGAATCCGGATAAAGCATACGTACATAGCCCTCCTTCATAGAAGGATTAAGTGAGTAGTCAAGAAAATTCTCCCTATTTTTCAAGCCGATTCTCTCCATCATCATTTTGACGGATAGCTGCTCTTCCCCCATAGCCTTCACTAACCTAATAATTTTTTTATTATCAGTGAGAATAAGACTTGTCGGGGTGCTTGTCGGGATACTTGTCGGGATACTTGTCGGGGCGCTTGTCGGGGCGCTTGTCGGGGCGCTTGTCGGGGTACTTGTAGTGGCACTTGTCGGGACGCTTGTCGGGGTACTTGTCGGGGTACTTGTCGGGATACTTGTCGGGATACTTGTCGGGGTACTTGTCGGGACGCTTGTCGGGGTACTTGTAGGTTGTGTTGAATGAACTGCGAGGTTTGGCTGTTCTTTCCATTCTGCTGGCGGGTTAATATGCAGATAGCGATTACAAAGCTCCCATTGTTCACCAAACAGCAGATTACGGAAAAAACGTTCCAGGAAAACTGGGCTATAGTCGATACCCTTTATGGCATTTTTATAGTTGGCTCTCACAAGTGCATTACGGAAGTACCATGAATGTTTTGCGAATAGGTCGTTTTCAACATTGAAACCCAGTGAACGAAGATACTGAATAGTAAAGACAGCCGTAGTGCGCGTATTTCCTTCGCCGAAGGCATGAATCTGCCACAATCCAGAGACAAATTTGGCGATATGAGCTACCAGTTCATCGTTGCTGATACCCTTATAGCTGAAATCACGTTCTTGCTGGATGTCATAATCAACAGCCCTGCGCAAATCTTCCCAATTAAGATAGCTCACGGTGTCACCCTCCAATACCCACTCTCGTTTGGTGATATCGTATTTACGCAGTTCGCCTGCATGCTTCAGTACGCCTTCAAAGATTCTGCGATGCAGAGATATGTAGCCATTTGTCGAAAAGTCGCATGTCTTTACCGAAAGTATGCGTTTGATGTTCTTCGAAGCTTTGTCAGCCTCCTGCACATCATCATCGTTAGCCTCACGGGTTGTTTTACTTTCATAGTAACTGTTGAGCAACAAATCCACCTCATCTATGGAGATTTCACCCGCGATATTTCTCTGTGCCAAGTCAATCAGATACTCTGACGCTTTCAGCCCATCCACAGCCTGAAGCCCAATAGCCGTGCTCCATGCGTATGCTGATTCACGTTGTGACGGTTCACCCTGGCGAATATACTCATCAAAGCTTAAGTATTGTCCCTTATCGTTTTTTTTACTCATATCTCGTCTTGCCTTATTTCAATAACGTATAGATTCAACAACCAAGAGCGACACTTTTGTGCAAAGGTAACAAAATATGTGTTTACCCTACCCTTTTGCTGTATCATTATCCCTGAATATCAACATTCTACCAAAAACTGACGCATATATGCGGCATACTTAATCAGATAATCTCTATCTGTGTGGATTCTACCCATCCGTTGTTGCCGTCAGCAATGCGTATGCGGCACCACTGGTCCTGTTGCTCCATCATCGACACCTTGGTGCCTTCGTGCAGCACAAACTTGTCGGCAGCCCCTTGCATCGGCTCGCCCTTGACGCCAACCATCGGCAGCATGACGATAGCAGCATCACCGCTATTGGCATCGGCATGTGACTGTAGCACACATCCAACCGTCAGAGCCACAAGCAGCACCGCCAGCCCACTGCACGCCAGCGACAGCCTACGATGACGCAGACTGCGGCTGAGCATAAACCACGCCACCGCAGCCATCAGCAACGCCACCATGCAGAGCAAAAGCACCAGCCACCACGTCATAGTCAGCGATGAGACAAACTGATGCCACCATCTGACGAAAAACAGCTGCGGCACCGCCTCTATATGGTCCTGTGTTTGGGCATAGCAGAGGGCGAGATTCTCGCGCGTGTCGCTGTCTATGGGCTTCAGCCGCAAGGCACGCTCATAATTCACAATGGCTTTCGCCAGCTCGTCCTGTCTGTAGTAGGCGCAGCCAAGATTGTAATAAACCTCGTGCGACTCTACGCCACCGGCAAGGATGTCCTCATAGAGCTGTGTCGCCTCGGCATACTGCTCATGGCTGTAGGCCTCGTCGGCACGTTGCTTCACGTCATTCTGAGCCGTCACTATATACGGCAAGAACATTGATATTACTAATAGTATGAGTGTGTGTCGTTTCATTGTATATAGATTATTTTTTTTCTGATTTACTCATTGGTTAACCACTGATTAACCAATGGTCAACTACTGGTTAATCAATGGTTAAATAGGTTTACATCCGAAAAGTCGTGCTGCGCACGTTCGTAGTCCTCCGGCACTCCTATGTCTATGAAATAGCCATTGTCGGCATATCCCACAAAGAGGTGCTCGGCATACCATGCTTGCAGTATATCCGCCTCAAACGAAAAACGGTCGCCGACATGAAAAGCGTCGAGAAGATGCCTGTTCATGAGGTAAACGCCACCATTGATGAGGCCTGCCCCATGTGACGCATCTTTCTCCACGAACGAGGTAATGCGTCCCTCGCTATCACACAGCACGGCGCCATAGCGCGCCACATCATCCACATGGCGCAGCACCACGGTGAGCTCGCTCTTGCTGGCATCATGACGCTGGTAAAGTGCATCGAAATCAATGCAGAACAGTGTGTCGCCATTGAGCACCATCACCTCGCTACTCTCACAGCATTGCAGGGCGTTGAGGATACCGCCACCCGTACCGAGGGGTGCTGTCTCGCGAGCGTAGGCAATAGACATACCTCGATAGGTATTACCAAAATAGTCGGCAATTTTCTCGTGCATATATCCCGTCGAGAGCACTACATGGTCGAAAGCGTTCTCCGCCAACCTGTCAAGCAGGTAGCACAAGAAAGGACGTCCACAGACGGGTGCCATAGGTTTCGGCACATCACTCACAATATGGCGCAAGCGCGTGCCAAAACCTCCTGCCAATACTACTGCTTCTCGCATATCGCTCATTGTTTGCCAAAAAAGGCGGCCTCTACCAGCTCACAAATGATATGCCCCGCCATGATGTGCGACTCCTGAATACGCGGCGTGTCGGTGGAGGGGACGTTGATTAGCAGGTCCGACAGTTCTCGCATCTTGCCACCTGTGGCACCTGTCAACGAGATGGTAGTTATTCCCATCTCGCGGCACACCTCGTAGGCGCGCAGGATATTGGCGGAGTTGCCCGATGTGGATATGCCTACCAACACATCGCCCCGATGGCCCGTGCCACGTAGCAGACGGGCAAAGATGTGCTCATAGCCGTAGTCGTTGCCCACGGCAGTGAGGTAGGAGGTGTTGCAGTGCAACGCCTCAGCATTGAGCGGAGGTCGGTCAAAATAGAAACGGCCACTGAGCTCCGCTGCCAGATGCTGCGCGTCGGCAGCACTGCCTCCATTGCCGCAGAAATGTATCTTGCCATCTCTGCGCAAACTATCTATGATGATGTCGGCAGCCTTCTGAATATGTGCTGTGAGCTCACCATCAGCAAGGATGGACTGCTTCACCTCGATACTCTCTTGGATGGCTTGGTTTATTCGTGACATGTATTGAAATTTTAAGATGTTAAGACTTTGTAGATGTTAAGAGATTAAGATTTTTAGAGAGTTTGATGTTAAGACTTTGTAGATGTTAAGAGATTTTTGATTTTAAGATGTTAAGATGCAATAAAGACAAATTCACTCCTCTCTTCTCACTATTCACTCCATTCTTCTCACTATTCACCATTCACTATTCACATCGGCGAATTATAACGAATGAGACTCACCACGCACTCTTCACCATTCACTCCTCACTATTCACTATTCACCATTCACTATTCACCATTCACTATTCACCATTCACTATTCACTATTCACCATTCACTATTCACCATTCACTATTCACCATTCACTATTCACCATTCACTATTCACCATTCACTATTCACCATTCACTATTCACCATTCACT
>JAFSPS010000019.1 GCA_017451385.1 Bacteroidales bacterium | reverse complement strand
CGAGCAGTCCGCCGATGAGCATCCACCGTACAACAGCCTCGCTCGATGAGAACACCAAGGCCGGCCAGTACCACACGTGGCCCAAGGCGATGACCGCCAGGAACGCAGCCGCCCAGCGCCTGAGCCGCAATGGCGGCGTGACGTCGGCAGCAAAGGCGTTGCCCCGCCGGAACAGCAGGTAAACACAGCCCAGCGCCGCCAGCACTGTGACGACGGCATAAAGCATCACAAATATCGCATCTTCCAGTATCTGTTCGTACATATCGTTAAGCGTTTTTGTAGTCTTTTGCCTGCAAAAGTACTTATTTTTCTTGAAAGCAACGCTATAATTCCCCAAAAAATCGAGAGCCGAGGCGGAAAATCCTCGGCTCCTTTATGCTGCTAGGGGACAAATCAAAAAGTGTATCCATTGACGGCGTCCCAGTCGGGGTCGGCGGTTACGGCTATACTGACCCCAAGGCCCGCCATCACCACCATAGGCACAAAAAAAAGAGCCTCTGGAAGAGACTCTTGGAAAAATTAAAAAAGTAAAAAAACGGGCTTAGACAGTTGGCTGTTTCAAGATAATTTTGTATCTTTGCAAAAACAAAGTTAAGATAATGCATACACTGCATACATTATAACGTAACACGCTTAAAACAAGATGTTTGTTGTATGTATGCAAAATGTATGTTATGTAAGCAAAGATAAAAATATGATTGATTTCAAAGAAATACCCGATTGGTGGCCCCTCTGTCCCGGCTACGAATGTACCCAAAGGGAGAACTGCCTGCGCCACTTGGCATTCAGGCAGGCACCCAAGGGTGTGACACGGTGGGAATGTGTGCTTCCAACAGCATTGGACAGCGACTCCTGCTGCTACTATCAGAAAGCCGGGCGCGTCAGGATGGCTATGGGATTCGACAATCTCTGCCAACAGCTCCACAGCCGTGATGCCCGTCATGACATACGCATAGCACTGACCGACTATTTTGGCAGCAAAGGATCCTATTACCGCCACAAGAATGGCGAAATGATGCTGACGCCCGAACAACAGGACATGGTAGGCGAGATATTCCGTCGCTACGGCTTCGAGGGCGACATCGTCTTCGACAAATACGAGGAAAGACACGACTTCACCACTGTTTAAAATGTGTCCCAACCGTTGGGACTTTTGTCCCAATATGTGGGACTTTAGTCCCAATCGTTGGGACTAAAAGTATCATAAAAGAAAACATACTGAGAATATGAAGTTTTCACTCGTCAGACAAGGCAAAAACAACGAATGGCACCTCTCCGTGAAGACGGTGGAGTGGTTCATGAACCGTATCCAAACCGACACGAAGGCAGAGGACATAGGCAAGTTGCGCCAGCATATAGCTTCATGCGGTAGGGCAGATTATTACGATAAACTGACCTCGATAGCCGAGGTCTATCCCTCGGCAGAACTGGTAAAGACAGCTAACGGCCGTCTGGAAATAGCCTCTTTCAACAGTTTGGTGGTACTGCATGTCACCAACCTGCTGCGGCCCACTGATATTGAGAACGTGAAAAAGCAGGCGGAGACACTGCCCATGACCTTTGCTGCATTCGCAGGAGCAGACGGAAGGAGCGTAGAACTGCTGGTGGCAGCTGCACGCCAAGACGGAACGGTACCAGCTACGGAAGCCGAGATGGACACGTTCTGCCAGACGGCCTACGACACTGCCTTCGCCATCTATAGCAGCATACTGCAAAATCCCATCGAGCGACAGGCTGCCAAAGCCCGCAGCAGTTTCCTGATGACCCTCGATGCTAAGCCCTTTTGCAATCCCTCGCCAACCCCACTGCTCATATCAGAAGCCAGCAATCACTCCGACCAGCAGTCGCCTGCTGAAATCCTATACCCTGACATGGACCTCTATGCCGTCTATGAGCAGATGTACGAACGTGCTACCGAGGATGCCTACGAGGCCCTGAAAGAGAAGCATAGCATCAGCCAGGAGGCACTGACGACGGCCGTGGCCCATCGGTTGTGCGAGATGGGCGTGCCAGAGGAAGAGACCTTCCTGCACATCAGCAATCACCTCGCCTATCGGAGCAACTACGATGAAGACACCCTGCGCACCATCATCAGCGCCACATATACAGAGGAGAAAAACAAGAAACCCCTCGACGAACACATGGGCAGTCGCGAGACACGCCGACTCATCAACTTCCTTACCACCCGTTACGTATTCCGCTTCAATACCGTGATGGGATATACGGAATACAGGCCCAACAACACGTGGATACAGGACTGGCAACCCTGCGACGAGAACGTCATCAACGGCATGACCATCAAGGCAAGCCTGGCAAACCTCAACGTACGCGACAAAGACGTGAGACGCTATGTACGCTCGAACCTCATACGCGTCTGTGACCCTATTGGCGACTATTTGGCACACGTGTCCGACAAATGGGACGGCACCACCGATCATATCGCCATGTTGGCACGATGCGTGAAGTGCGACCTCCCCAGGTGGGAACAGTGGTTCCGCAAGTGGTTCCTCTCAATGGTGGCACAGTGGCTATTGCCCAATCGGGAGTACGGCAACAGCGTGGTACCCCTGCTCATCTCGCCACAAGGCGACGGCAAGACAACCTTCTGCAGAAATATCCTGCCAAAGGAACTGCGATGGGGATTCTTGGAGAACCTCGATGTCAGCGACAAACGACAGACGCTGATAGCCATGCACAACTTCCTCCTCATCAACCTTGACGAGTTCAACCAGATATCGCCCAAACAACAGGAGGGATTTCTGAAAAACGTCATCCAGCTGCCAAATGTCAAAATCAAACGGCCCTATGGCAAACATGTCGAGGAGTTCCGCCGATATGCTTCGTTCATAGCCACCACCAACGAGGTCAATGTGCTGAGTGACCCCACAGGCAACCGCCGCTTCATCTGCGTGCAGCTGACTGCTCCCGTTGACACATCCTACAAACCCAACTACGAAGCCCTCTATGGACAGGCATATACACTCATCATGCGCCACAACGAACAATGGTGGTTCACACCCGACGAGGTGAAAGCCGTCATGGAACACAACCGCAACTTCGAGGTGATTCCACCAGCCATACAGTATTTCAACGAATACTACGAAATAGCCGACAGCGAAGACGACGGGTACTGGATGTCGCCAACAGCTATCTACGACCGACTGCGCAAAATCGCAGGCAGTGGGCTGAAGGCCAGCAGCGTATCCGTCTTCGGACGTTATTTGAGGAACATCCCCGGCCTGAAGCAGAAGCGCATTGCCAACGGAAACGTCTATCTGGTTCACGAAAAATAGTGATTGCCTACACTGAATACATTCTACATACATCAAGTAACTTGTTTTAAATCAGATACTTGTCGCGTAATGTAAGCAGTGTAGGCAAAAAAAATAATAAATCATCCGCATCCACCATGACATCTGCGCCGCCTACGATGCCCGCCGTCTGTCCCAGTCGCAGCAACAACTGACTTTCCGAAAATCTTATAATAATTTCGGAATCAATTCCAAAAATCTTATAATAAATTTGGAATCCTTAAATAATTTTACTATCTTTGCAGCGTTGTAACACTATTGCTGTGGTATCCTGAGGCTAATAAATATATACAAAAGAACAGGGAGTGGCCTTTCCGTACACGGATGGTACAGAAACTGGCCACATGGCATCTGTTCCCCTTAGTACACTTTTACGGAT
>JAFSPS010000018.1 GCA_017451385.1 Bacteroidales bacterium | reverse complement strand
TCGGCGGAGAGACACATAGCGTAACGCTTGTGGACAACGCTGCCGCACGCGAATTGGTCGCAGCACTTGAGAATGCTCCTATAACGGTGACACTCAATGATAATGATTTCGAGATTTGGGGTGCGTTGGGCAGAAGTCTGACCACAAGCAACGAGCAAGTAAATGCACAGCCCGGAGACATTGTCCTATACAACGGCAGCAACATCTGCATTTTCTACGACTCTAACTCATGGAGCTACACACGACTGGGCAAGATAGACGGCATGACGGAGAGCGAACTGCGTTCTTTCCTGAAAGCCGGTGAAAGCAACATCAGTGTCACATTGTCGTTGTCATATACCACCGACATAAAGAGAGTCAATGCAAGTAGTAGAGAAGATGGTGCATATTACTCGCTTAATGGACAAAAAGTGACGAATCCATCGAAATGTATATATATCAAGAATGGCAAAAAAGTACTATTATGAAAAAAATATTGTTGTCGGCTATGTTTGTGGCTACAGTGTTCACGGCTTGCCAAAATAAGAATTGTGACAAACAAACTAAAGAGAATATGAAACAGGAACTGACGTTGACACAGGAGTGGGACAAGGTATTCCCACTGAGCGAGAAGGTAAATCACCGCAAGGTGACGTTTAACACACAATACGGACTGACATTGGCGGCAGACCTCTACACGCCTAAGGATGCCGAAGGCAAGTTGGCGGCTATAGCAGTGAGCGGTCCGTTTGGCGCTACCAAGGAGCAGTCAAGCGGTCTCTATGCCATGAAGATGGCAGAGCGTGGCTTCGTGGCACTGGCCTTCGACCCTTCATATACAGGCGAGAGCAGTGGTGAGCCTCGCCGCACGGCATCGCCCGACATCAACACCGAGGACTTCATGGCGGCTGTGGATTTTCTGTCTAAGCAGGACAATGTGGATGCCGAAAAGATTGGCATAATAGGCATCTGCGGTTGGGGCGGCATAGCACTGAACGCTGCCGCTGCCGACACTCGCATCAAGGCTACCGTGGCATCTACTATGTATGACATGACACGAGTCAGCGGCAACGACTATAACGACGCCTTCGACGTGGAGGAGGCCCGCCATAAGAATCGTGAGAATCTCTCCAAGCAGCGTCTTGCTGACCCTAACGCCATGGCTGGCGGCGTGCTGGACACTGTGCCGCCACAAGCGCCAAACTTCGTGCATGATTACTATGACTACTACAAGACCCCACGCGGCTACCACAAGCGCAGTGGCAACTCTAATGACGGATGGCGTGTCATCGGCACACAAGCCTACAGCAACAGCCGTTTCTTGTATTACATCAACGAGATACGCTCTGCCGTGCTTATCATGCACGGTGCTGACGCACACTCCCGTTACTTCGGTGAGGCGGCCTATAAATATATGGTGGAGGGCAAGGCTGATGGGTATAAGTTTGTCGGTGAACCTAATCCTAATCCAGAGAACAAGCAGTTGCTCATAATCCCGGATGCTTCTCACTGCGACCTTTACGACGGCGGCTACGAGGAGAAGGCTGGCAAGGGACAGTCTAAGAACATGATTCCTTGGGACACGCTGGCGGAGTTTTTCAAGAAAAATCTGAAATAGTAATATGATTATTGTGAATCTCAATAAGTTGCATTATCTTACACAAGTATTTTCACAATAAAAAATCATAGACTATGAAAGAAAAAGTATTACAAGCCATGCGAGAGGCTGGCAAACCTGTTTCGGCAGGAGATGTGACCAAGGCGCTGAGCGCCGACCGCAAGGAAGTGGACAAGGCTTTCGCCGAACTCAAGAAAGAGGGCGCCATCGTGTCGCCAGTGCGTTGCAAGTGGGAACCAGCAAAATAAAGGTTCGTTCATAATAATAAAAAAGCGAAGGCTGCCTCACACACGGGGCAGCCTTCGTTGTTAATCCGCATTTTACGAGGTTACTTTATCAGCACTTTCTCGCCATTGTTTATGTATATGCCACGCGCCGAAGGCTTGCCTGCGAGGCGTCGGCCGTTGAGGTCGTACCAGACATTGCTGTTTGTGCTCTTGTCGGCTTTTGCGTCCTCTATCGAAGTTGCTGTTTCTATGACAACTTCCACCACCTGCGGTGCGTAGTAATAATTATCTGTATCGACCTTGTAATAAACGGTGTATGTCCCTGCATCCGTTCCCTTCGGGATCTCCTCGGAATATGTCTCACCATCAAGACTATAAAGCACTGTTCCAAAATCGGTAGAGCCTGCGGCTACAAGCTCCTGCTCATTGCCGTTGTAGGACAGTGTATTCGCTGTCGGGGCGGTAACGGTAGGCGTTGCTTTTACAATGTTAAACTCCTTCTCTACGCTGCCCAACGATGCATAATCGCCCTTGAATGTAACGGTCATCGTCGCCGTGCCGACATTGGTATTGTTCGTGTAGGAATACTCGTAGTCCGTGCCTTTGGTGAGGCTGAGTGAGCCTGCCAGCACAAGCGGCTCAGGCTTGATTTCGCTGCCAGTGTAGGTCTGGTCGGGAATATTGTCTATAACACCAACAGTTTTCAGAATAGAAACACTCCACTTGTCATGGCCTACATCGGTCATAGTGATGTCGTAGTAGCCCGACTCGCCATTGTAATCCACTCTAAAATTTGTGCCATTTCCATACGTGAATGTCCCTGTGCCGCCAGAATAGGGGATAGTTACATTGTAGGTATCGTTGTCCAAAAGAAATTTTCTATAGCTGTATTCATCATATTTCAAAATCCGATACGATTGCCCCTGCTTAAGTTCTACCGTTGTCACACCGTCGTAGATGGTGGCCTCCGTAACAAAACCATCTGGTCCAAAATATCCCCCCGCAAACTCTGTCGTGCCATGTGTTCCTTCCTCAAACACTGCGCTCACCGTTACATTGCCCTTGGGCATGAAGAAACTGTTGCCTGTTGTTGCGACATCGTTGTTATCAGCATCCTTTACAACAAGGCGGCTTAACCTGTATCCCAAAT
>JAFSPS010000002.1 GCA_017451385.1 Bacteroidales bacterium | reverse complement strand
GGCTACGCCAGCCTGCAAAACAGCACTGATATTCCCCAAAAATTACTATCTTTGCAATATCTCTTTACACACTTTTTGGGACACTACCGCCCTCTCTCCTTCCTAACGCTATAATGCGAACAGCGTCTTAGCGTTCTCGGTGGTTGCCTCGGCTATGACGTCCACAGGCTCTTCAAGTATCTGCGCAAGATGTTGTGCCACATACGCTATGTAGCTGCTTTCGTTGCGACGGCCACGCATGGGGACGGGGGCGAGGTAAGGAGCATCGGTCTCAAGGACTATGCGGTTGAGCGGCACGCGGCGCACTATATCCGGCAGGGCTGATTTCTTATAGGTCAGCACTCCGCCTATGCCAATATATAAACCCATCTCCACAGCACGCAGCGCATCATCGAGGATGCCGCTGAAGCAGTGCATCACGCCTCGAAAGGTCGCTCGATTGAGCTCCTTCGCTACCTCGAAGAACTCGGCATAGGCATTGCGAATGTGAAGCGATACGGGCTTGCCACATCGCTCTGCCAATCGCATCTGGCGCATCAATGCATCACGTTGTTGGTCGTAGTAGGTGGTGTCCCAATAGAGGTCGAGACCTATCTCTCCCACGGCAATATATCTGTCAGCAGCCTCGTCCATCTGCCGTTCCACCAGCCGCAGCTCGCGCTCGTAATCGTCATTGACCGACGTAGGATGTAGGCCAGACATCTGGCGGAACAACGCCGGATAACTATCTACCAGCTGCTGCTGCCGCTCGGTGGTCTGGCTGTCTATGGCGGGCAGGAGCATGAGGGCAACACCAGCATCTACGGCACGCTGCACAACGGCATCGCGGTCGTCGTCAAACTCTTCGCAGTAAATATGAGTGTGTGTGTCTATCAGCATCGTTTCTCAATTATTTTCGTCATCAGGTCGTAGAGCTGCAGCAGCTCGTCGTCGCCGGCGAGCAGCTCACGGTGTGCCGCCATGGTATGCTCATCGTGGCGTGCTGCCGCCCCTGTCTGCTTGTCCCACAGCCCACCGCCAGCAACCTTGCCAGCAGTGGTTTCTATCAGCGGCCGCAACAAGGCGAAATCCGCCCCTCCACGCACCATATATTCCTCGGCAAGAGCATTGATGGCATTGCCGAAATTGGATACCAGCGTGGCAGCGAAGTGCGCCCGTCGCCGCTGCCGACCGTCAAGACGATAGACATGCGAGGAGATTATGCGTGCCATCTGCTCAATAGCGGCAGCCGTAGGCTCATCCACACCCTCCACGACAAACGGGATGTCGCCACACCTTTGCCCTCGCACCAACGACTGCACTGGCCACAGCACGCCGTAGCGGCTGCTAACGCCGCTTAGCACGTCGGCATCCACACTCCCTGCGGTATGCACCACGAGCGCATCACCAAAATCTATCTGTCTTACCACTTCGCCGATAGCGTCATCTCTTACGGCAACGACTATCACATCGGCAGTAACAAGCTCCTTCAGCGATACTACAGCCTCTGCCCCCACACGTTCCGCCAGTTCACCTGCATGCGCCCTTTGGCGTGACCACACCTGCATCACTCTACATCCCGCCTCGTGATAACGTGACGCCAGATGCCATGCCACATTGCCAGCACCGATGAAAGAGATACAAGGGCGAATATCCATTTTGTTCATTGCTCTGTCTTAAAACGACGGCAAAGGTAATAAAAAAAAATGAGCTACGAAGAATTGCAACAACGACAACAACAAGACTGCATCTCAAAAAAATAGGGCGACCCGAAGATCGCCCTGCCGACAACGTCACGAATATCGAACAACAAAACACTAAAAAACACTAAAAACCAACCTTTTTGTGCCTCATGCCGTTGTCAAGACGCTCGTCATTGCAGTGTGCCGTGAGTGTGGCAAGCACATCGTTAGGCGCACCATGCAGGATGCTGTCAATATTGTAGTGCCGCGCCACGTTCTCTATCTGGCCGCCGCTGAAATCATATTTCGATGCGAGGATGCGCACCACCTCGTCGTTCAGTTCGGGAATCATCTCGTGCCATATTGACATACGTGCCGCAGGGACAGGCTTCTCAAACTTTATTTTGAAGAGGAAACGACGCTCAAATGCCGCGTCAAGGTTTTGCTGCAAGTTGGTGGTAGCAATCAGTATGCCGTCAAAAGCCTCCATCTCTTGCAGGATGATATTCTGCATCGCATTCTCCATCTTATCTACCGCCTTGCTCACGTCGGTGAGACGATTACCGAAGATGGCATCGGCCTCGTTGAACAGCAGGATGGGCATCTCTTTGGCATCTTTGGCATAGCTGCGGTAGCGCACGAAGATATCTTTTATATTCTTCTCCGTCTCCCCCACCCACTTGCTCCTGATGCTCGGAATATCCACAAGCATGATATCGCGCCCCGTGCGGTGCGCCAACTGATAGACCGTCTCCGTCTTGCCCGTACCGGGACCACCGTACAAGATGCACGTCACACCGCTATGGAATCCCTTGTCCTTCATGCGCTGACACACCTGTCTATACCTTTCTGGCGACAAAACAGAACATAAATCGTCTATCTTGCGCTGCAATTCGTCAGAATAGAACAAGTGCTTCTCCGTCACCTTCTTGCATTCAATAATATCCGATGCAATCCTCGTTGGCTCTACGGGAAGAATCCCCGACAGCAACGCTCTGCGAGCATCATTCGACAGCTGCAACAACTCGTTGTTCTCCATGCCATCCTCACAGGCAAACTCCAATATGCCACTCGTCAGCAAAGAATGATTATTGTTGCGCAACGACGCAATGATATAACTCCATTCCGATTTGTTCTCCACAAGCCTTTTCAGCAGTCTTACGCGCAGCTGAAAGGTATCATCACACACTATGGCAGCACAGAAATAGACAACGAAAAGCTCGTCGTTCTCACCCAATCCGTACGCCTTCAACTGGCGCACAAAGTCAAGCTGCGAATTCTTCATCATCAAGTCTGCCAACTCCGTTTTCAACTCGCCAATAGTTATATTCTCCTCACAGAGATTTTCGAACAGCACGTTGACCTCGTCAAAGAAATGTACCACATCCAAACCCTCAAGGTCCGGCAACTCATAGACCTCGTTGTGCATGAGCATGCGAAGCACCGTAGGTCTGACGCAGAAACTATCATCATTCGTATTGTGGTCCCTACCCAACAAGCGACGACGGACAAGAGCCTCCATATCCGCCACATACTTCATCGCCGCTATCTTACTTGTATCCAGATAACGGGCAAGGTCCATATAGTCCACATCCGAAGGGCCCACCTCCACGCACACACAGAACAGGCACGCCTGCAAATCCGTTATATCGAAGCTTTTGGCCAAAAACTTCACCTCTTTCTTCACACTGGCCATAAATTCCTTACTTAACTGGCTATCGTTAGCCTTAATAGCTACTGTTTCCACAGCATCCAAGAGCGACATCTGGGGCTTTCTGTTATTTGTCTTTTTCATAGCTTATAGTTTTTTAGTGATTATTCCGTTTTTTTTCTGCTGGTCACCAACGTATGGCTGCGCCCCCACACTTTGCAATGACACTGACAAGTGTTTCCGGTCTTAAATACCGCAATACTCGCCATCAATATATTGGTTATTTTTTCATAATTTGAATATTTTATTGTCACACACATCAAGAAAACCGTTAAGAAAGAACGAGATTCAGGCCGAGACCTTCCTCCGCAGAAGATTCCACACCCTCTTCGGGCAGATTTTGCACATCTTAGTTACCCCAACCCATCAGCTTCTGTCGCAACGACCGAAGACAGCAACACACACCAAGACTATGCCTATGACGCTTAACTGGTTAGAAAAGAATTATGGGAGACTTTACTCCTTTCAAGATTTAGCAAAGATATACAATTTTTTGATACCACCTAAAAAAATGTGTCATATCATCACAAAAAACTCATACCCCACTTATCTTTCTACACTTTAGAGCCAACAACCCTCATGCTGTCCCCGTCATTTGCTCAGCTACAAGACAAAACAAAAGAGGCAAATAGCCATAACTATTTGCCTCTCATCAGTTTTTACTATAAAATCAATATTCGTCCTCTTGGAAGAAGAAGTCATCCTTCGTGGGATAGTCGGGCCATACGTCCTCAATGGCTTCATAGGCCTCCCCTTCGTCCTCAAGCTCCTGAAGGTTCTCTATAACCTCCATTGGAGCACCCGTCCGCTGAGCATAATCTATAAGCTCTTCCTTGGTTGCTGGCCAAGGTGCGTCCTCCAATTTTGATGCTAATTCAAGTGTCCAATACATTATATTATCTTTTTGAAATTTTTGCAAAAATACTCCTTTTTAGCTAATATGCAAATTATATCTTGTATTTTTTACTAACAAGGTGTAATACAATCATCTGAGAGACCCTCGCGATACAAAAAAAAGCGCGATAGCACGAAGAGGTAGTCCGACAACCTGTTTACATAAGCGTATAGCGGCTTATAGCAATCGGTATCAAGATGGAGTGCCACGATACGCCGCTCGGCACGTCGGCATACGGTTCGCACCACATGGCATTGGGCTGACGCCATAGACCCTCCAGGCCTGACAAAGGTATTCAGCTCCGGCAGGGATAGCGTCATGTCGTCAATACGTTGCTCCAACAGTTGCGATTGCGCTCCAAGCATGGCAACCTTCTCTGTCACATCGACCGTATCGTCCGTTGCAAGCACCCCTTGCAGGACAAACAACGTCCCTTGCTGCTCTTTTAGCTCTTGTCCGATATTGCCGTCTATGGGCGTTGCATACTCCACCAGCAGGCCTATATACGCGTTCAACTCGTCAACCGTACCACAAGCCTCGATGCGCAAATTGTCCTTCCTGACACGCCTACCTCCTATCAGTGTAGTCGTGCCGCTGTCGCCACCTCTGGTGTATATCATACGCGTTCAACGCATTTCACCTCAGGGATAACCTTCTTTACGGCTGTCTCGATACCGTTCTTCAGCGTGGCGAGAGCATGGGGGCATGAGCCGCAATGGCCCTGCAAACGCACCATGACAACGCCCTCGTTGGTCATATCCACATACTCCACGTCGCCCCCATCCTGCTGCAGGTAGGGACGCACCTGGTCGAGTGCCTTGATAACCTTTTGTTCTACTATTACCTTCTCTTCGTCGGTCATATTGCAAATATATTTTGGGGTTATTCTCGTGTCAAACGGCTAACTTCGGCTATTGTGTTTTCCGCCACCGTCATGAAGGCGTCGCTCTCCGCCGACGGAGTGCCATTCCATAGCGACACCGGCTTACCGTTGTCGCCACTCTCGGCAATGCTCTGCACCAGCGGAATCTCTCCCAGCAATGGTATCCCCATCTGCTCCGACAGACGACGGCAGCCGCCCTTGCCGAAGATGTAATACTTGTTGTCAGGCAACTCGGCAGGCGTGAAATAGGCCATATTCTCCACAAAGCCCAGCACCGGAATGTCTATCTGCTCATTACGGAACATCTGAACGCCGCGCACCACATCAGCCAACGCCACCTGCTGCGGCGTGCTGACGATGATAGCACCCGTGACGGGGATGGCCTGTGCCATAGTAAGCTGTATGTCGCCCGTTCCCGGAGGCATATCGACAACAAGGTAGTCTATCTCGCCCCACCATGTGTCGTTCACTATCTGCTTCAGTGCATTGCTCGCCATAGGGCCACGCCATACGAGGGCCTTCTCTGGCTCCACCATGAAGCCCACGGACATCAGCTTGACGCCATATTTCTCAACAGGCACCATATACGTCTTGCCGTTATGCTCCTCGCCATAGATGTCCTGCTTGGTGACGTCAAACATGATAGGCACCGATGGTCCATACACGTCGGCATCCACCAAGCCCACACGAGCACCCGTCTTGGCCAACGATACCGCAAGGTTCACCGCCACAGTGCTCTTGCCTACGCCGCCCTTGCCCGAAGCAACAAGGATGATATTCTTCACCTCTTTCAAGCCGTTCTCCTCGTCGGCAGCCTGCGTGTCAATAGGCCGCGACGTAAGGTTGATGCTGACCTCGGCATTGCGGTCAACATAATTGTGTATAGCGTCAATGCAAGCATCGCGCATCTGGCTCTTCATGGGGCATGCCGGCGTGGTAAGTACCAAGTCGAACGAGACCTTCAGCCCGTCGATAGCAATATTCTCTATCATCCCAAGTTGGATAAGGCTCTGCCCGAGGTCGGGGTCGTTGACATGATTCAACGCCATCTCTATCTGAGTCTGTGTAATCATCGTGTTAGTTATTGAAGGTTGTTTTATGTTCCTTATTATAAGACTTATTTAAGCATTGTTCAAACAACATTCAAATGCCATTTGAACACTTGTATGACAAATCCTATTTCGAAATCAGCTCGCGCACCTTGGCTTCAAGGTCGGCACCGCGCAAATTGCGCGCCACCACCTTGCCGTCGCGGTCTATCAGCACCGTGGCAGGGATGGATGAGACACCATAGGGACGAGCCCCCGCCGACGACCATCCCTTGAGGTCGCTGACATGATTCTCCCACAGAAGACCATCATCGGCTATAGCCTTGGTCCAGCGGTCTTTGCTATTATCCAACGACACACTGAACACCTCGAAGCCCTGTGCATGAAACTTGTTGTATATCTTCACCACGTTGGGGTTCTCCTTGCGACAGGGGCCACACCACGAGGCCCAGAAATCCAGCAGCACTATTTTGCCTCGCAAGTCGCTCAATTTGCGCTCCTTGCCATTGATGTCAGGCAGAGCCACCTCAGGAGCTTCCATCCCCGGCACCACCGCTGTGCGAAGTTTTTCGTTGACATAGCGTACAAAACTATTATCAGGGTAGCGGCTGCTGAGCGCATCGCTAACCATCTTATACACCCATCCGTATTCTGCAAAATCATCCTCGAAGAACGTCACCAAAAAAGCAGACATCAGGCAGTCCTGATATTCCTTGATGAGGTCTGACACGTTTTGTTTGAGCGTCCATTGTGCCGCATCATCCTGACCAACAGGAATGAGGTTATTGAATCGACGATACAACTCCATATTTCGCGACCCCTCCGTATTGGTTATACGCACATGATTGGTTATCGGCGTAGTACGCATATCCATCACAACACGCTCATTCGGCATGAGGAAGACGTGCAACGAAAGACCTGCCATATTTGATATTGTCAAGATAACAAAACGCGGTTGGGGGGCCGACACGGTGAAAGAGTACTTTCCGTTATCAGGCACCACCAACGAATCGGAAGGAATTATCTTGTTGCCTTGCACATCGTTAAGTATCAGGCGCGTACCCTCTGGCAGACCGACAAAGGTACCACTCAACGTGGCTGTCTGTGCCTCAGCTACTACAACGGCGAACATCGCCAATATCAGCAAAATGAACTGTTTCATCTCTTTTTCCTTTTTTATCTTGGATATATTATGCGTTTCTATGTCTCAAACTACTGATTTTTCTCCATCACCGCTTGCCATCCATATATTTCAGTGTAGCCTGCAAGTCGGTGTCGATGCTCGCATAGGCCATATAGAAAGCTTCGACATCAAACAGATATTCCGCCATATAGGCCTTGAGCAACGTATCTATATGCCGCCCATACTTGGCTATGCTGGCATCGTTACGTTTCACACCAGCTTTCTCACCCTCGTCTATTATGCGCTGATGCAGAGCACTATCTACAGTGTATTGTGCAATAAACTCTTCCGCTGTCTTATACTTCTGCGCGAGCTTACGCCCCTCCGTTGCCACAAGGCGGAAAGCCAGTCGGTCGATGACACGGTGGTTTGCCAGCTGGTTGTAATACGCCAACAAGCTGTCGCGATAGTAGGGCAGCAGATGGTCAGGGTAGATACCGCCACCGCCAAACACCTTCCTCCCCTTAACCGTATAGTAAGGCGTAGTGTCTGTATTTTTCACCAGCAGCGAGTCCGACATGCTCTCCGTGAGTATGCGTTCCAGATATTCCGAATAGTATTCGTCAGTCCCTTTGTCATAGGGGCGTTGTATGCAGCGTCCCGACGGCGTATAGTAGCGTGCAACAGTGAGCCACACCGCCGAACCGTCGGACAAGTCAAACTGCCGCTGTACCAGTCCTTTGCCGAAGCTGCGTCGCCCTACGATGATACCACGGTCGTTGTCCTGAACAGCCCCCGACACCACCTCGCTGGCACTTGCCGACATCTCGTCAATCATCACCACAAGCTCCACATCTTGGAAACCGCCTCGCCCGTCGGCACGCACGTCATTCCGCCTTTGATGCGCTCCCTGCGTATATACTATGAGGTCGCCACGACCGAGGAACTCGTTGGCTATCAGTATAGCAGCCTCAAGCAGACCACCGCCGTTGTTGCGCAAATCAAGCACCACACGCCGCATACCCTTCCCCTCCATACTTCTCAATGCACTGCGGACCTCGTCATACGATGTCTCGCTGAAACGTGTGAGACGGATATATCCCGTACGCGAATCTACCATGCCACTATATACCACGCTATTAGTCGTTATCACATCGCGCTTCACCTCTACTGATGTCAGCGTCTTGCTGCCATAGTGCATGATGCCCAGCGTGACCGGCACGCCATGCGGACCGCGGATGCGCTTTATCACTTCCTCCAATGCCATACCGCAACCCGACACCGTGTCGCCATCTACCGTAATGATACGGTCTCCTGTACGCAATCCGGCACGATAGGCAGGGCTGTTGCCAAGGGTCTGCGCCACACTGACGGTATCATTGTCACTACGCAACATAGCACCGATACCTTCAAAGTTGCCACGTATGTCGGCAAGCTCTCGTTGCAACTCCTCGGCTCCAATATAGCGGCTATGAGGGTCGAGACTTGACATGATTGCATTAGTAACCTTTAACGTCATGCTGTCATTGTCTATCTCATCAACATACTCACTGGCAACCAGTTCCATAACGTTGCGCACCTTTTCTCCCATCTCGTTTGCCGCACGGCGCGTCTGGAACAGCTTTACCATACGAGGCGAGAAGAACAATCCCATAAGGATGCCCAGAACCAATGTTAGAAACAGCACTCGCAACGAGTAATACCTATTTTCTTTCCCTTCCACAACGATATTTATTTGGACTGCAAAAGTACGAAAAAAAAGCAATTATCGTTATTTTTTGACAAACGGCAGATTTTTATCGTTTTGCCGCCTCAAAAAAGGCATCGACGACAACACACCCACACGATGCCGCACCATAACAACGAATAGCAAACACAACAATATATTATCATGGAACTTAACGAGAACCTGAAAAAACTCATTTTCGAGAAAAGCACTTTCAAACAGAATGTCTATGACTCTACCAAAGAGACATTCGAACTCTTCCGCCATACCACCCACGAACTGATAAACCTCCTACAACAAGAACGGCGCGCCAGCGGTAGCAACGTGAAATTCTCTTACGAAGACCGTGGCGACCTCGAGTTTGAAGTCCAGTTCGGCGGCGATGTGCTCCTCTTCCTGATGCACACCAACGTCTTTGAGTTCTCTCGCAACCACGATGTCATGAAGTCGGCCTATATCCGTGAGAATCCGCAACGCTCCTACTGCGGCGTCATACAGATATACAACTTCCTTGCCGACTCTTTCGCCTATCAGCGCGACAACGACCTTGGCTATCTCATCGGACGCATATTTGTCAATGCTGAAAAACACTACTTTATAGAAGGCAAACGCGAACTGGGGATGCTATACAACAACTTCCATACTTCTCTGATTACCAATGAGTCTGTACAAAGCATCGTTGAATCGGCATTCGAATACACCACCAACTTCGACCTCCTCACACCTCCTTTTGACGAAGTCAAAGTTGTTACGGTTGGCGAAATTCGTAGCAATTTCGATAAAAAAAGCCTCGCCACAGGAAAACGCTTAGGCTTTAAGTTTCAACAAGATGTGGACTAAAAAAACAACTATTTTCACAACAGGCAGTGAAAAAAATTTGCCAGTCTCAAAAAAGTTCGTACCTTTGCACCGCTTTTTTGAAGACCAAAAGCTACAATTTAAGTCCATGCTCCGGTCGTCTAGTTGGCCCAGGACGTGAGATTTTCATTCTCAAAATCGCGGGTTCGAATCCCGCCCGGAGTACAAAATAAAATAGAAAGATTATTAAACATTATGGCACATCACAACTCAGCAAAAAAAAGAATCCGTTCTTCTGAGAAGAAAAGAATAGAAAACCGTTACTACGCCAAGACTATGCGCAACGCACTTCGCGACTTCCGCGCCCTTGAGGACAAAGCCGTTGCCACCGAGAAACTGCCCAAGATGGTTTCTATCATCGACAAGCTCGCCAAACGTTCTGTCATCCACAAGAACAAGGCTGCAAACCTCAAATCGAAAATCATGCGTCAGGTGAACGCTATGTAATCTAAATAGATATTGAGAGAAACGACGAACGGGTGTCATCCAATTAATGACACCCGTTCGTCGTTTTTGAGGCATCTCATGATGTTCAAACAAGAGATTGACCCTTTCCCTCTGTCTTTTTTTGATTGAAATAGTAATATGAAGGGATACGCATTGCAAATATACCATGTTTTATTAATATACCAAACTATGATTACAAGAAATCGTTTTTTTTATAATTTGCATAATTCTATCAAAAGAAGTACCTTTGCAAAATTGAATAACTAATAATTATAGATATGACCCTTAACGAACTTAATATTGATGCCAGCGCAAAGAGCAATGCGCAGGCATGGCTCGATGGTAGCTACGATGAGGCCACCAAGCAGGCTATCCGCGACATGATGAGTAATCCCAACGAACTGAACGAGAGTTTCTATCGTACACTCGAATTTGGAACCGGCGGACTACGAGGCATCATGGGCGTAGGTACCAATCGTATGAACAAATACACCGTGGCTATGGCTACACAAGGACTGGCAAACTATGTGAAAAAATGCTTCTCCGACATTGCCAAGCCCAAAGCCGCCATCTCCCACGACAGCCGCAACCACAGCCGCGAATTTGCCGAGATAACGGCTCATGTGCTGGCAGCCAATGGCTTCCACGTATATCTGTTTGACGGCATGCGCCCCACGCCAGAGCTCTCCTTTGCCGTGCGTCATCTCGGATGCCAGACCGGCGTGATGCTCACAGCCTCGCACAACCCCAAAGAGTACAACGGCTACAAAGCCTACTGGAACGACGGATGCCAGCTGACACCGCCACACGACACCAGCGTCATCGACGAAGTGTTGAAAATAAAAGATGTCAAAGACGTCCTTATGTCAGGCCACGACGATGAGATAGAGATTATCGGCGAGAACGTGGACAGCATATACCTCGACCGTGTGGAACAGAACGCCATCAATCCCGACATCATCCGTCGCAACCACGATGTGAAGATTGTCTATACACCCCTACACGGCACAGGCATCACCCTCATTCCCCGTATGCTCAAGAAACTCGGCTTCACCAATGTCAACGTAGTGGAGGAGCAGGCAGTGCCCGACGGCAACTTCCCCACCACCCCATCGCCCAACCCCGAGGAACACGCCGCCATGAAGATGGCTGTGGACCTCGCCATGAAGATTGATGCCGACATCGTCTTCGCCAGCGACCCCGATGCCGACCGCGTAGGCGTAGCCGTCAAACGCCCTGATGGCGAATGGATGCTGCTCAACGGCAACCAGACACTGTCCGTCATCATCTACTATCTCGTCAAGCAGTGGCAGGCCAAAGGCATGCTGAAAGGCAACGAGTATATCATCAAGACCATCGTCACCAGCGAGTTGCCTGCCGATATTGCCAAGAAGGCTGGCATACAGGTGTTCGACACCCTCACGGGCTTCAAATGGATTGGCTCCAAAATACGCGAGATGGAAGGCAAAGGCACATACATCGGCGGCGGCGAAGAGAGCTACGGCTATATGATTGGCGACTTCGTGCGCGACAAGGATGCCGTCTCGGCATGCTCCATGATTGCCGAGATAGCGGCATGGGCCGCCGAACAAGGCAAGACGTTCTTCGACGTGCTGGTGGACATCTACCGCGAATATGGATTCTACAAAGAGGGACTGCTGAGCGTGGTACGCAAAGGCAAGAGCGGTGCTGAAGAAATCCAACAGATGATGCGCGATTTTCGTGCCAACCCACCTATGGAAATCAACGGCTCAAAGGTGGTATGTATCAAAGACTACCAACTGCACGAGAGTACAGACATGCTGACAGGTGTCAAAGAGCACCTCGACCTGCCGACAAGCAACGTCCTGCAGTTCTTCACCGCCGACGGCAACAAGGTGACCGTGCGCCCATCAGGCACCGAGCCTAAAATCAAATTCTATTTCGGCGTGAAGGGCGAACTGAACGACAAGGCCAACTTCGACGCCGTCAACAAAGCCCTTGACAACAAGATAGACCAAATAAAGCAATCGCTTAATCTATAATATTTTTAGACACCTACTATGAGGAGCGTGTGTCGGCAAACAATAGTGCTGCTACTGTTGCTGACACACGCTTTTATAGTATTTGCGCAATTCCAACTGCCACCTATGAGCCTGCGTGCCGCCGCCATGGGTGGCTGTTTCTCAGCCCTTGACGACGCCTCATCAGCTCTCCACAACATCTCCTCAGCGGCAACACGCCACAACGTAACCATCAGCCTATCCTACCGACAAGACTACATGCTCGCCGGCATGGGGCATAAATGGGTCGGTGTCGCCACGCCGCTGACAGCATCAGGAACTGCCATCGCCACCTACCACCACTACGGCAACGCCACCTACAACGAGCAACGCCTCTCGGCAGGCTATGCCCAGCAGCTGTTCTCGTGGCTGTCGGCAGGTGTCACTCTCGACTATCTCTACTCCGGTGTCGCCGACGGTCGCTATACGCCTATCCGTGCACTCTCTTTCACCGCATCCCTCCACGCACATATAGGCAAACGCTGGACGGCAGGTCTGCACCTCGCCAACCCAACAGCCATCATGCACAGCGGCAACATCACTACATCACACAGCCGACAGGCCATGCCATTTGCCCTCAACGTCGGCATTGCCCACCATCCATCGCCACAATGGACTACCACCATAGAGCTGGAGCACCAGCAGGCGACAAATCTTCGCGCTGGCGTCGAATACCTATGCTTCGACCACTTTGCGGCACGCCTCGGACTCGCCACCAACCCGTTCTCCTACACCTTCGGCATCGCCTATCAACACACCCACTACCATATCGACCTCGCCATAGACCTCCACCACCTTCTCGGTCCTACGCCCATGATAGGTGCATGCGTGGAACTCTAACAGAACAAGACAGCCACCATCATGCCATTACAATAAGATTAAGCAAATAAAAAAGTAGCAAAGAAAGAATACATCCTGACCTTAACCTTATTATCTTTCTCTCTACCATTATCTGATAACAGATTACTATTTAATTGAACAACCCATGCCCACCAGCCTACGCCATATATTACTTTGCATGGTCATCTTGCTATCACCAGTAATAGCATCTATGGCTCAGGAGATGCCTGCGGCATGGCAGCAGTGGATAGACCTCATGCAGGAAGAAGGCGACAATGAGATAGACATCAACGAGATTGCCGAGCTCTACGAGGACCTATCCGACAATCCTATCAACATCAACGATACTACAAGCGACATCCTCGCCCACCTACCTTTCGTAGGTGCTCTGCGTTGGAACATTATCAAAGCCTATATTGAACAGCACGGACAGTTGTTCTCCATCAACGAACTCTACCTACTCAACCGCTTTGACCGACAAACAGTCGATATGCTCAGACCTATCATCACCATAGAGCCCTACAAACCCGCCGAGCCCTTGACACGGCGACAACTGCTGACCAAAGGCCGCCACAAAGTTGTAGTCGGTGCCGATGCTACCCTTGAGCGTGCCGCAGGCTATACAAACGGCATCTACGAAGGCAGCCCACTGCATCTCTACGCGCTCTACAAATACCATTATGGCGACAAAGTGGACCTGACACTCTCTGCTGACAAGGATGCCGGCGAAGCCCTGTTCGCCAAAAGCCAGCCTCAAGGAGCCGACTTCTACGGCGGACATCTGATGGTGAGCAACATTGGCATCCTGCGACGTGGCATCGTCGGACAGTACAACTTGCAGTTCGGGCAAGGACTTACGCTATGGAGCGGCTTTGCATCGCATTTTACCCTGCAAGCCGACATCAGCCGCTACGCACGCGGCATCGTAGCAGCATCACCTTTCGTAGAGTACGGATATATGCGTGGCATTGCAACAACGCTGGCACTCTCTCGTCATATCGAACTATCCTCATTCTATTCCAACGTACTGCGCGATGCCACAGCAGACCAAGACGGCATCATACACTCCATAACAAACAACAGCCTACACCGCAGCACTACGGAGATTAACAACAAAGACCGTCTGCGCGAACAGCTCTACGGAGCACACCTGCGCTACACGACAGGCAAGATAGACCTCGGCGCAACGGTATGCCACACCGTGCTGTCTGACAGCATCATCCCGCACTCGTATAAGTACAACTACCACGCCTTCACAGGCAGGAGCATTCTCAATGCCGGCATCGACGCACGTCTCGTCATTCACCGCCTGCTCATCTACGGCGAAGGCAGCATCAGCAGCAATGGTGCACTGGCAGGCATAGCCGGGGCCTCTCTCTCACTCGCTCCCACCCATCAGATAGGACTTACCATACGCCACTATGATGCTGACTACCACAACCTACACTGCTCGCCCATAGCACGTAGTAGCACTATAGGCGGCGAGCAAGGCATACGCCTTGCCTACGAGATCGTGCTACCCCTCAACATCAACGCCACCGCCGAAGTTGATGCCTTCCGCTTCTCCACCCTGCACTACCAAATCTATGCCCCTTCGCGCGCCGTAAGCTACCGTGTTGCCCTCGCACGCCCTATGTCGGAGCACACAACACTCACGATCACCTACTTCCACCGCCAGTCCAACCGCAACCACAGCGGCGAAGGACATGAATACCTCGTCATGCCAACATTGCGACAGCAACTCACCGCCGACTTCCGCTACGAGGACGACAGATGGATGCTACGCACTCACGCCTCTCTATGTCTCTATGACGACAGCTACGACAAACCTCAAGCAGGCTTCGCCATCTATCAAGACTTTCGCTACTCCGCCTCATCCTTCCCGCTGACTATCACGCTGCGCGGTCAGCTCTTCCATGCCACCGACTACAACACGCGCCTCTACGCCACCGAGAGCGACCTCGCCTATCTATCCACAACAGCCTCACTCTACGGCAAAGGCTTCCACGCCTACCTCATAGCGCGCTACGCAATAACACCCCAGCTGCTCATCACAGCAAAATATAGCATCATTGCCTACAACGACCGCGAGACAATAGGCTCGCAACAGGAGGCGATAGATGCCAACCACCGCCAACTATTGAAAGCTCAACTTGTATGGAAATTCTGAAAACATGGGACATGACAAATGCTTAATATTATCTCGGAAACAAAATATTTCTCCCATATTCAAAAAAAATATGTATTTTTGCCACGCAAACTTTGAGGGAGTAATTGGCGACACAGGTCGTGAGATATGTCAACAGATCACTGGTTCCTCAAGAGGGGACTTGGCATACCTCGCTAGCAATGAGACTCATAGATTCCATGCCTTAGCATGCGTTTCTATGGGTTTAATTATTTGACAGGATGAAAAATACTCCCATCGAGTTTCAACATAACATATTATACATAGAGAGATAACTAATCAACACTTATACAACAACAAATAATCACACATTCTAACAATGTTTACTCAATATATTTTCTTTGCCGGATTCATGGCTGTCATCATCCTGATGCTGGTCCTCGACCTTGGAGTATTTCACAAGAAAGACCATGTCATCCATGTCAAGGAAGCCGCCATCTGGACTATCGTCTGGATTAGCATAGCCCTGCTCTTCTCTCTGGTGCTCTATTTCCACGCCGAGTGGGTGCATGGCATAACCAATATGGACGAACTGCGAGAGTACGCCCAACGCAACGGGCTGGAGAGACTGATACCGCAGGGCATGGACTATGCGACGGCTCTCGACATCTACCGCCACGAGGTCACCGAGCAGTATCTGGCAGGCTACTTCCTTGAGAAAGCACTCTCTATGGATAACATCTTCGTGATGATAATGATTTTTGCCAGCTTCGGCATAGACCGCAAGTACTATCATCGTGTGCTCTTCTGGGGCGTGCTGGGAGCCATAGTGATGCGCTTCATCTTCATCTTTGCCCTTGGCGCTCTCATCGGACAGTTCTCGTGGGTCCTCGCCATCTTCGGCGCTATCCTTATCTACAGCGGCGCCAAGATGTTCTTCAAGAAAGATGACGATACCATCGACACCGCCAACCACCCCATCGTGCGTTTCGCCAGCCGCCATTTCCGCGTCTCTCCTACTGGCGAAGGTCACAACTTCTTCACACATATCGACGGCAAACGCTACATCACCCCCCTCTTCCTCGTGCTCCTCATCATTGAGTTCTCCGATGTAATCTTCGCTGTGGATAGCATTCCCGCCGTCTTCTCCGTAACCACGGATGCCTACATCGTCTTTTTCTCCAACATCTTCGCCATCATGGGGCTGCGCTCTCTATTCTTCCTCATCAGCGACATCGCCGACCGCTTCTGGCTCCTCAAATATGGCCTTGGCCTCCTCCTCTGCTTCATCGGCGTAAAGATGATAGGCCACGAGTTTCTGCATCTGGAGATTTCCACCATGACATCTCTCTTCGCCATCCTCGGCATACTCTTTGGCTCCATCATTCTCTCGCTACTCATACCGCAAAAAAAGAAAGCCCAATAAATAACCTTCCGCAGCAATGGCATACACATCGTTACACTATCTGCTACATAGCGGCAAGACTCCAAACTGGATTTATTATCTGCGCGAAGGTGCCAGCAGCTTGATACCTAACGCACTACGACGATGGCAACTGCCACACGACTTGGAGTATGGCCTGCAGCACTACAATGAAGACTACATCAACGACCGTGTCAACTACTACTGCAAGCTGCAAGAAAACACCACATATCCTCTTACCGGCTCTCCCTCTCGCATTGGCGACCTGCGCAAGCGTGGCAACGGCAGTACCTATTTCTTCGATGCCCGCCACACCCTGTGCTATTTCGACCCCGACCTGCGGTGGCAGTACCTTTTCGGCGATGTGCGTGACATCCCCGACAGCCCTACGATTGTGAAGAGCCGAAGCCTTGGCGACAACAGCAATTCGGTACTGCTCAAGCTTGATGCAAACCGTCACTATATCTATGTCAACGACCATATTGACATCGCCGACAAGGAGGACCGCGCCATATACCGCGGACAGATAGGCACCCGCGAGAATCGTAAACTCTTCGTCGCCATGTATGGCAACCATCCGCGCGTCAATGCCGGCAACACGCTTGCAAAGGGCGGCATCATGGCCACCAATCCTGACGGCAACGCCACCGTGCCGCGCATAAGCCTCTACGACCATCTGCACTACCGTTTCATCATGTGCCTCGAAGGCAATGACGTGGCGAGCAACCTGAAATGGGTCATGTCAAGCAACTCGCTGGCCGTCATGCCACGCCCCACCTGCGAGACATGGTTCATGGAAGGACGCCTGCAACCCGGCGTACACTACGTAGAGATTCGCGACGATTTCGCCGACTTGATTGAGAAGATGGACTACTACAGCACTCACCTCAACGAGGCGCGCCAGATAGTGGAAAACGCCCATAGATGGGTCAGCCAGTTCCGCGACAACCGTCGCGAACGCTATATCCAGCAACTTGTAATGCAGAAATATTTCGAACTCTGCCGATAGGCGGCTACCGCTTGGCAGCCCACACCGTATCGGCGACACAGACCTTGCGCAGACGCGGGTCTTTGAGTATGTCATAGGGCAGTATGCCGCAGCCGGCCTGCGGTATCGTACAATGCAGCACGGCGGCGAGGTCCTGCCAATAACGAGACAACTGTCCACGCCCCTCGCCGAAATCCATAACGCCAAGGGCGAACAAGGTGTCGCCAGCAGCGGTGACGTATGCGTTGCGGACTAATTCGCTGCAATACTGCGCCTCGTTGTCGAGACGAAAATCAAAATCATAGGAACGGCCAATGTACCCTTTTGCATTGGCGACAAAGTGCGCTCCGTCAGCATCATCGTCAAGGCGCATGACCTGCAAGACGGGCAATGTGCCGCCATTGAGCGTGAAGTCGGATAGGAAGTCCTCCAACGGATAACGTGCCACACCGCGACGTGCGGTAGCGTCGATGATGAACATGCTATCGCCTGCCACCTCAAGCATTGCCACATGGATGCACTGCGTGGCACCGCCACTGTCGCGCACCGCCTGCATCATTGCCTCCACACTGTCGGGAGTGAGCGACAGACCATAATCCAACGGCAACGAGACAAAAAGCAAATCGCCCGTAGCAAGCGGTTCGTTCTCCACCGAGTCGCCACCACGAGTAGAGCAGGCGCACAGCGTCATAGCACACGCTAACAGCACAATATAAAATCTCTTCATCACAACAATATTTAGAATTACCTTGCAAAGGTAACGTTTTTTCGGCATCTGCAACGAGGCGTTTCAAATGGGTCAGAGTGGATTTGGCGGAACAGACGAGACAGACTACTTTTGCATTCGAAAACAACAAACCACAATTATTAACCCAAAAACAACAAAATCATGGCAGAACAAACTACCAAACAGAACGCACCCAATGCTGTAGCCAGCATGGTGCTGGGCATTTCGTCGCTCGTCTTTGGATGCCTCTATGTGGGACTCATCCTCGGCATCATCGGACTCATCCTTGGCAACAAGGCACAGCGAACCTACAACGAGCACCCCGACCTCTACACTGGAGAGGGAATGATTAAGGCAGGCCGCATCACCTCCATCATCGGCATCATCTTGGGCGGCATAGCAGTGATGTGGAGCCTCGTGGCACTCATCATCGGCGGCGCCGGTTCATTTGCCTTATTAGAACTCCTCAGCCAATACGCAGGGCTCTAATCCTCCATGTCTAACATTGCCTAAGGGCTGACAGCCGTCAGCCCTTTTCTATTGCATTTACGATGACATCCGTTATTGCGTGGCTGTCAGAACACCTTATGCCTTGCTACTATAAGCAACTCTTGGGGGTGAGTTGCCCCATGTGCGGCTGTCAGCGAGGCGTGCTACTACTGTTGCAAGGCGACACGATAGGAGCGTTGATGCGTTTCCCTCCGTTGGCAGCATGGGCAGTTTCGTTTGTCGCAATAATCATAATGCTCCTACGTCGCAAACGCTCCACCCACCACTGGCACCTACTGCTGTACGCCAATCTGTTTATTTTATTTCTCAACGCCCTATATCAGAATTTCATAGCGTTGTAGCCCAATACACGTATAACCATCATAGAAAAGGCACCATAAAGACAGGCACGAGGAGCGTGTTTTGGTCTTTCTTCAAATCTTTAGTATATACAAGATAACGCCACAAAATTTCCGACGAATACTTATTACAAAACTCGTCCAGCGAAGTGTGGGTCTTGTATCCTGACGATTTAACCTCAATGGGACACAACTTATTATTGCGAGAAAGTATGAAGTCCACCTCATAATTGTGTTTGCCACTTGGGGTAGGCCATGTGTAATAGAAAAGTTCGTCGCCTTGCGCTTTCAACATCTGAGCCACAACATTTTCATATACATATCCCAAATTGGCACTCAATTTATCGGATAGCAAATGATGGTATAAAGAATTCTCCGTAACTTCTTTATCCCAAAATGCCAGAGTAACAAATAGTCCCGTGTCGGCCACAAACATCTTGTAACAATCTTTGTTTTTGTGCATAGCCATACCTACCGACGGACTATTGGCATGATAAGCCATATTGACACACAAACTGTCTTCCATGTCCGCCAACAATGTATCCATATCAGTAGTCTCTGCCACTCTTCCGAGTACACTGCTCACTTGATAGCGTGATGCGTTTTTCGACAATTCGGATGGGATGGCACGGAAAAGTCTCGAAACCTTCCCACTTGGGTCTATTTTGCGAAAATCCTCAGTATAAAGTTCTATTATCTCTCTTTTCGTTTGATCTACATCCGATAAGTTATTGCTTTGTATATATGTATTCACCGCCTGTGGCATACCGCCAACAATCATGTATAGACGGAAATCACGCATTAACTTACGACACACACCATCGCCCAGCGACCTACGATTATTAAAACTCTCTTGAAGCAACGGAAGTGTAACACTGTCTCCTAATGCCCAGCGAAATTCCTCATAATCCATAGGATACATTGTGATGCGTGTCTCTTCGCTCGGTATCGTAATATCTTTGATATTCTTTTTGATGGATAAGAGCGACCCCGTTTCAATATAATCATAGCGGTGGTCTTGGACGAGATATTTTATCGCTTGGCGTACAGCGGAAGCCTTCTGTATCTCGTCAAAAATAATCACCGACTTGCGCTCCACAAGTTTTACATTATAAATTAGTTGCAACTGGATGAAGAAATTGTCCAAATCAGCAATATTATGCACCGCATCCCACACCGATTTACGTGCATTATCGAAGTTTACCACAATATACGAGTCGTATTCCTGCCTGGCAAACTCTTCGGCTATTGTCGATTTGCCAACACGACGTGCACCCTTTATCAAAAGTGCCGTGGAGCCATCCTTTGTCTGCTTCCAGTGGAGCATCCGCTCATATATCTTCCTTTTGAAAATTATACCTTCCATATTATCCTTTTTTCAGATGGCAAAATTACTATTTTTGTGAAAATCTCACAATTTTTTTCTTGCAAAACATGTAGTTTTCTCACAATTTTCATAAATTGATGTAAAAATCTCGCATTTTATCTTTATAAAATATGTAGTTTCCTCTCAATCCCTATCGAATTGCGATTATTCCATTGCCTTCCCTGTAATTGCCTCGCTGATTTGGAATTGCGAAATGGTCCCGACAATTCCAGAAAAAAACATACCTTTGCATTGTCATACAAAAGCATTATGCCTTTAACCAATATTATACTGGCTGACAATCAAGAACTGACGGCGTATGCGCTGCGCAGTATGCTGGCGGGGCGTGACGATGGTTCGCTCTGCGAGGCACACTGCAAGGCGGCACTCGTTGAGGCACTCAAAGCCGCCCCACGCAGCGTGGTGATTATCGACTTTGCCCTCTTCGATTTCGACGACGACGAGAATCTGCTCATCGTCAGCGAGCGTTATGCCGAGAGCCGCTGGATACTTCTTGGCGATGAACTCACCGATGCCATGCTGCGCCGCATGGTATATGGCTCGCAGGCATTCAGCATAGTATTCAAGGACAGCTCGCTTCAGGAAATTGCTGAAGCCGTAGCAGCAGCAACCAACGGCAGACGCTATCTCTCTCCACGAGCCACCGAGATACTCATCTCTCACCAGAACGACGACACACCGTCACACCTGACAACGACAGAAATAGAGATTGCCAAAGCCATAGCACAAGGCAAGACAACCAAAGAGATTGCCGCAGAACGTTGCTCAAGCATCCACACCATTACCACACATCGCAAAAACATCTTCCGCAAACTCGGCGTCAATACCGCCCACGAGGTGATGCGCTATGCCCTCCGCGCCGGATGGGTGGACTCGGCAGAGTTCTATATCTGACGATATGTCAGACCCTTGTTTGCATTGTTATCCACATACAGGGCACCAAAAACCACCTATATCATTATCTCTCAATAACTTCAACTCAAAATACCATATTTATGGTATGCAAAATGCCATATATGCGGTATTGCAGGGTATCGTGAATGATACTACCTTTGCATCATTGATAAACAATAAAACAAACAATAACAAGACAAACACAAAGCATTATGAAACAGATTGCTACAAAACTCACAGACCTCGTAGGTAACACGCCGCTCCTTGAACTCAGCAAGTATTCGGCCATCAAAGGTGTTGCCACTCCCGTTATTGCCAAAGTGGAATTCTTCAACCCCGGCGGCAGCGTAAAGGACCGCATAGCCCTCGCCATGATTGAAGACGCCGAGCAGCGCGGTCTGCTGAAGCCCGGTGCCACCATCATAGAGCCCACGAGCGGCAACACCGGCGTAGGACTGGCACTCGTAAGCGCCGTGAAAGGCTACAAACTGATTCTTACCATGCCCGAGACGATGAGCATTGAGCGTCGCAACCTCGTCAAAGCCTATGGCGCCGAGGTGCGCCTCACCCCGGGTGCCGAAGGCATGAAGGGTGCCATACGTGCCGCCGAAGAGCTGCGTGACTCCATCCCCGGCAGCATCATCCTCCAACAGTTCGAGAACCCCGCCAACCCCGCCAAGCACTACGCCACCACAGGTCCCGAGATATGGAAGCAGACCGATGGCGAGGTAGATATCTTCGTGGCTGGCGTCGGCACCGGCGGCACTGTGTCCGGCGTGGCACGCTACCTCAAAGAACAGAAACCATCGGTAAAGGTCATCGCCGTAGAGCCCAAATCGTCCCCCGTACTCAACGGCGGCCCCAGCGGTTCACACAAGATACAGGGCATCGGTGCCGGCTTTGTCCCCAAGACCTACTCTGCCGACCTGATTGACGAAGTGTTTGATGTGGAGAACGATGATGCCATACGCACCGGCCGTGAGGTGGCACAACAGGAAGGCCTCCTCGTCGGCATCTCGGCAGGCGCAGCACTCTATGCTGCCATAGAAGTGGCCAAACGCCCAGAGAACAAAGGCAAACGCGTTGTAGTCCTCCTCCCAGACACCGGCGAACGCTACCTCTCCACAGTACTCTACGCCTTCGAAGACTACCCACTATAATCTGCCAATCCTTAAGACAATGAAAAGCGAGGTACGCCAAAAATGGCATACCTCGTTTTTTTTATTCTCGCAATTCATCATACTGCCTATTAGAAAAAAAACGTATCTTTGCTTTCCAAATCTAAAAACACCTACATGAAACATATCCTCATAGCACTACTATTAGTGATAGGAACTACCGCTGCTATGGCACAGACCTACCACGGCACCATGTCCGTAGGCAGCTACTTGCAGAAAAATATCGAGGCACAGCTGACCGTCAACGGTGACAAGGCAACGCTCTTTGTCCGCCAAGTGAAATTCTCTCGCCTCATGCCCGTGCGCGTCGATGTCTATTTCAACGACATATCGGTAAGCCGCAAAGATAATGACCACAACAACATATACCTTAGCGGCGATGGCATTGTCCCCTCCACAAGTAGCAAGAAATGGACCAAATTTACCATCAGCGACAGCCAAGGCTACGCCGGCGAGACATGCCTTTTCGAATGTATGATGGCTGGCAAGAAGGTGATTTACAAAGGCAAAAAAGTAAAGAAATAGATGGGTACGGCTCCCCTCGAGAACATCGCCGGACGGCAGTGCCACATCTTCTGCGGCAATGCCCCACGCTACCTGCTATTGCAACCCTTGGGCAGACATGAGCAGCGCAGCATAGCCGACGAAGCTGCTTTTATTGCAAATACTGCGACGGAACCCGTTTGCCTCGTGGCTTTTGAAGTGGACGACTGGAACCGCGACCTCACGCCGTGGCAAGACCCCGCCATATCGCACGACCCTCTCATCGGACAGGCCGCAGAAGCCTCATACGCCTATATCGCACAACAACTACTCCCCTATCTATATGCACACTACGGCGTGTTGCCCACCGTGATTGGCGGCTACTCGCTGGGCGGACTTTTCGCCCTCTGGGCAGCCAAGTGCGGTCTGAACATCGATGCCGTGGCGGCAGCATCTCCCTCGCTATGGATACGCGACTGGCCTTCATTCTCTTCTGAACACCCAACCGCAGCACGCTACATATATCTGAGCCTCGGACAACGCGAAGAGCATAGCAAGAACAAATCCATAGCACAGATTGGCAACCGCGTGCGCAACGAGTACCGACAGCTATGCCAGCATCTGGGCATCAGCCACTGCACCTTGCGATGGAATCGCGGCGGACACTTCGATGACAACGCACGCCGTACGGCAGAGGCCTTCGCATGGTGCGTCAACCAGCTGGCAAGACAACACACCCGACAACACAACTACCACATTCGCCATGCCACCCCTTCCGACATTGAGGCCATTATGGCTATTATCGAAGAAGCGCGCGCCATCATGCGTGCCAACGGCAATAATCAGCAATGGGTGAACGGCTACCCCTCGCAGCAGCTCATAGAAAATGACATCGCCGAAGGCATAGGGTATGTTGCCATTGATGACGACGGGCTCTTATCGGCCTATTTCGCACTCCTGCCTTCGCCAGAACCCACCTACGCCGTCATCGACGGACAGTGGGCTGACGACACCATGCCCTACCACGCACTACACCGCATAGGCAGCCGAGCCTCAGCACACGGCATCTTCAAGACCGTTACAGACTTCGCCCTCTCCATAGACCCCAACCTACGCATAGACACCCACCGCGACAACCTCATCATGCAGCATCTCTTTGAGAAGTACGCCTTCACCCGCTGCGGCATCATCCACCTCGCCAACGGCGACGAGCGCATAGCGTATCAGAAGATGAGGTTCTTTTGATTTTTGGGGGACAACCTTATTGCAACAAACGGTTGTGAGCGGCACCGAAATTCAAACAATATGAAAAAACAAGGCTATTCATCCGCGTTGTTATATCTGGAATATTAAAATAGTTGTAGAAATCCCATTCGTATCTTATCGAATAGACCTCAAAACCATGCTGTAGGCTCACTCCCACTTGACCACGCAAGCCATCACTCAAATTATCTTTTCCACCCTCCAATGGACCATCATATTCAAGTATATGAACAAATGATGTACCAATATTGCATGTAAAGTCCCAACAATCTCTACTCACGTTATCATTATCAACAAAATGATAACTTAAAAAAAAGTGTGGAACAAATCCAGCTGAACGATGCTTGCCCGACATTTCACCATCTGTTATATACAAGGCTCTTGACTCCCAATTTGCGCCAAGGCTGAAACTTAATGGAAAATGACGAGGATGCAATGAAAAAGTAGCTCCTATCGCATAATTATAATTGTGAGAATAATCTCCGAACAACAAATTACGCCATATATACGGTTTCCCTGTCTCAATCATATCTTGATGGTCATATAGCTCCCAATTAGGAGTATGGATATCATACTCAAGATTGGGCGGAAATATATATGGAATTAGAAGCAACCCTATCACTGAAGTTTCATCATTCGTTCTTTCATGCCGTTCTATCCTGCTGTTCTTCTCTTGCTCTGCTTTTGAATTCAAGTATTCCAACATCCTTGCTGAAAATTTCTCGTATAGTTTTGAATCGAAGACGATACGATAACATACAGGAATAAGCAACGAATTGGTTCGCACATTCAACCGCAATGACCAAACACGGCGTTGTTCCTGACCTAATGCCGAGTGCGTAATAATGCAAAGGATAATAACTAAGAAAAAATATCTTTTCATACTCAATAAATAACCTTGTTTTTTCTTTGTGGAGATTAAAAATACGAAGTGAATGACAAAACCAGATTATTGAGCCTTGTACGTGTGTCTGTTACATTGAAATAATTATAATTATCCCATTCGTAACGAATCGCAAACAACATCATAGCTTTATTTGCACATACGCCCAATGATACCAAACCCCTCCAACCATCATTTACAGCTGTTCTCCCCAATTGAATAGGGTCATTATATGTGAGTATCTTAACGTACGAAGTACCTATCTCGGCTATAATGTTCCATTGCTCTTCTCGCTCGAAATCTAATCCCAAAACATTCCATGTTAAATTAACACTTGGTATCACTCCTGACGTTCGATGTTCGCCCATCAATCTTCCTTCAGTGACACATAGCCCACGCCACTCATAGTTTACTCCTAAACGAGCACCAACGGGAATATCGAATGAACGCCACGATAGCGTATAGCCCAACGAAAAATTGTAGTTATGACTATAATCACCAAACAAGAGGCAACGCCACCAATATGGACCTTTTGTACTTGTTTTTTCGTTATTGTCAAGTAGCTTCCATATCGGAACATGTATATCAAACTCTGGCATAATCCGTAACCATCTATACCCTTGATGACTATGAATAACACCGTTATTCCACAGACACCCCAATCCATAAGGCAACGTCAAAGAATTACTACGCACCTTGAAATGTCCGAACCAAACATCGTGTTTGATCTGCGAAAACGATGCAAACGAAATGCAGAGCATTATAATTAACAAAATGTTTTTTTTCATTGTGTTATGTATTAAAGGTTGATAATATATAGTTGTCCGATTTTTTTCAATTCAGCGTCTGGGATTTTTTTACCATATCTCTCATATAATTTTTGATATGTAGCTTTATCATAATCACACAACAGTTTTACTGTTTCTCGTAGAAGAGTGGTTTTATCATCATTTTCAATCAAGAGCATTATACTATGTTTTATTGGAACTATTTCATTCCCATTGAATGACAATACGCCCACCTTTCCATCTTGCCATTCTACAACAAAGAATGGTTTTATATAATTATCAAGCCACCACATTCTTTTATAAATCATCGGCACATCCAAATTCCCCGTTTCTCTATTAATTACACCAACTAATCCATTTTTTCTGACAACCAATTGTCGCCCCCAATCGCTTAAATACTTATATTCATGTTCAACCCTTGAAACATTATCATACAACTCCAAGGCACGTCCGTTAGTGTCAATCTGCATCCATTCTGATTTCTCTGTTTTAACAATAGCCGTCCCATTTGAAAAGAAAGGATATGCAGCCATATACTGCTGTTTTATCACCATCTCCCCTTGTGCAGAAATATAGCCAAATCTTTTCTTGTTGTGATTATATGCAAGAAGTCTATTTGAAGGGAATGGGTTACTTTCATATCCACTAAATGAGGGTATTCCCATATCGTACAACATAATATTATGTCGCTCCAATTGAGCACGTCCATCTATTGTCTTCTGCCAATAAAACTCCACAAGGTAATCTCTTACCTTTCTCGAATACTGTTTGCACCCCTCCCCCTTGAAAGTCATAACACCAAGCTTATAAGACACATTGGATTTTGGATCCCTACGCAAAACCTCACCATACATCTGGTATGCCTCCTCGTATCTTTCTTCATCGTACATCATATCTGCTACTTTCAGCAATTCGCGCTCACTTAACAGAGACATTTTTCTGTATCCATTTTTTACAAGGATTATGGACTTTGTAGTTGCATTGATAAACATAGTATCCCATATTACCTTTGGACTAATAGTCGATGCTGATAATGTTTTTTTTACTATCACCAAAGCATAATCCGGGATACGTTTATCTCCATTCATATGCGGAGAATACAAATATCTGGATGATTGTATATCATAAGAAAAAACAAGATTATCTCTCCTAGAAAATTCTCGTATCTTATTCACGTAATGGCGGATTGTTATATTGTCTAATCCATTATCCGTCCCAAAGATTATTCCAATATCGTTTGGGACATTGAATTCACCGCCAATCTCATTGCCGTTATCATCTACACCTATAGCCTTAAAAAGTTTCTGACTGTTTCGGAGTACCTCCTCGCCGTCCGGCAATCGAGCTATTCTTTGAAATGCGCCATAATAGGCATCCGCTATCCCTCTCGCCTCGTTTAATGACACAACGTTATCTGCCATGGCAACATAGGAGAACACCATGAAGAATAGAAAACTAATCTTTTTCATATCACACCTTTTAAATTATCAATAAATAAAGTTTTGTCTTTGTCTGGTATTTCCATTAAATCGTGAATCAGCCAGCCTGCATTCCCTCCAAGTCGCGGATGAAGCGACACAGAAAAAACATATCCCGGAATCTGTGTGAACCAATATGTAACCGATTGGCAGCCTATCAACTGTAACATCCCACTTTCGGCAAGCCCCGCAACAAATGATAATTGGTCCACTACGCGGTTTCGCCCGTAAAAAACACTCATGTGAGGAAATGCTCCTTCAAGCTCTGAAAAATGCAGTTCATGCTGGACAGGATTGATATACCCTCGGCGTATTGTGTCGATTAAACCTGCTTCCGTCAAGCCATTGGCACCGGCTAAAGCCCATTTATAATAACCATCTCTCATCTTCTCATAGACAAGTACCAAGCTGAGTTCAATTTCTTGTTTTTTGTATCTGAATGCACAACGAGCTTCAGCATATAGACCTTGCTTATCGATACTCAACAATGAATTACTAGCACAAACTACCGAGTCAAACTTCATAATACGCTTAGCCATTTCGCTTTCCGCACTCGATAACTGGTCAAAATCGAATAATGCAAGAATGCATTTCCTTCGAATATCTGTCCCCATTTCCTCTTTGATAAATGGTGGAATCTCATCTGCATTAAAGCGGTGCATAAATTCGTTAAGGCTTTTGACATAATAGCCTTCCAACATATTCAGCTCGGCATTACTACCCCATGTCTGAGCAAAAACATGGGCAGTCAACGCCATGACCGCAAAACAAAGGAACAACTTATATTTTACCATATATCATTGCAATCTATATCGCCAAGTTTAATATCCCAGTATTTTATCTCGCCATCAGGGGTAGTCTGTTCAAAACGGTTAATGTATATTGTTATCGTCTTAGCAGTATAATCCTCATACATTTTCATACCGTCACCACGAAAACCTACAAAATGCTGTAGAATATGAGCTGTGGCAATATATCGTCCATCGCCTATTTTAGACAGATTGTCCACTCGAACAGCATCAGCAGCCTCTATGATGACTTTTTTGTATCTATATGTCCTATCCATACTTCTTTTTACTAGCATCTGAAGATACGACACCATAGGCTGACGCGTTCTACGTCCCTTGTATTTACTACTTATAGTACTCATAGTAACAGCAGAATGGATGGTATCTCTGCCATATATATCTTTGACATGATAAGGTTTCCCATCTCCAATAAACAGCTTTATTGTCTGTGCGCTGAGTTCCTGCTTTGCAGAACCCGACATATTGCCAATGCGCGCAAGGTCTTGCACCGCCACTTGGAAATCATCAACCTTCTGTATAATCCGTTCCGTAACGGCATCAAGCTCTGACTGATCTAAAAGACCAAGATCGTTGACCAAGTTTACATTTTGGGCATTAGCTGTCAGAAAAACAAACAGACATAGCGTGATTGTGATAAAATAATTCTTCATAGTTATTTAGTTTTTCTTATTTCTTGTACTTTTATATAGTTCCTTTTACCCGTAGCATCTTTTTGCTCCGTCAAAACAAGGACTTGCTTAATAAGCCTTGTTGTCGCCATTCGGTGCAAGAACTCAAGTGATGTCTCAAAATCTATGATAGTCTTCCCATTACGTCCGACGGTCGCCACCTTAGCATCTTCTGCAAAGTATTTAGCATTAAGACGTTCTGCCTGTCGTGTACGCCACTCTATACTTTGAGAATCATCCAATAATGTTGACAAATCATCAGCAAAAGATGCATCAACTGCCGTTACGTTTTGTTGAGTGTGTGAGGTCGTTGCATTGGATGTTACTTGGTCTGTCGCTTCAACGACGTTCTGTAGTTTAAGCTCGTAAAAAGGTGTTTGACCCTCAATAGAAGTAGCGACGCTCGCCATAATTGCTTCCCAAGTAGCAGGGATAACGCCCTTGCATGCAGAGTAAAGCGCCGATTCGAAGAACATTATAGAAAACGCTCCACCTAACTCTTCCCATCCGTGAGAGTACTGACCTGCCTTACTGCTTGTAGACACAATAAGACCTTTATTTTCAAGAAATAGTTTTCGATAATTTTTTTCTATCCTTTCGTCTGCAACAACGGCTTTACCATCATTCTCCATTAGACTTTTGGTTGATATACCAGGGAGTGCCTTATTGCAACAATCTGTTAGCACAATTGTAAGGCGAGCTCCTTTGCCCTTAAGCATTTCAACAACAGTGTGTACGGGGACGAACTTATCTTGTTGATAACCCTCATATTTTAGACACATTTGGGGGTATTCGCTCTTGTCATTTATAGAACGCGTCCCGTGCCCTGAATAGTAAAACAAAATAATATCATCCTTGCCACATCCTAAAGAGTTTATGGTTGTCATCAAGTTTTCTTTGGAGCAAGCCTCGCCTACTCCATTATAATAACTTATGTTATAACCAATAAACGATGCAATAAGCCCTGATTCTCTATTTGTACGTTCGTAATCAACAACCGTTCCGATTTCAGGATGTAAAGTGTTACAAAAGTTTATCACATGAAGTGTCTGCGCCATCGAGCTACAGACCGTCATCATAAAAGCTGCAAGCAACAATATGTTCTTTTTCATCTTATTAATATGTTATTTTGTATTGGTTAGAAAAAATTCGCACAAACGGTTTATTAACTGCCTGTCCTGATAGTTGTAATGTATCTGACGTTTGTCATCATACATTATTGTCCATGAAAAATCAGACATTGAAATAAGTATATGTACATTTTTTTTCTTTTGACGAAATTCAAACTCTATTACTGGACAATACGGCGATTTCACTTTTATAGAGTCATCTTTATAGTTCTCTATATTCGAGATCAATGCAAACTGAAGCACTCCATACAACTGAGGTGAAAGGATGCCAAGTACACTATCACGTACCCAATGAGGTTCTACTTGTACCATATCCTGTTCAACATTCTCAACCCCTTTTAATGAATAACAGACAACGCTACTTGGGTTAAACAATATGTCCGACATTGTCCGCCCCAATATAGCATACACAGCGGAATCCTGCTGAATGTTTTTCTGCGGAGTTCTACGTCCAAACACATTGCACGATGCCATACAGACAATATTTGCCAACATCAGCAACGACAACAACAAAACTTTTCTTTTCATATATAATATTTTTTTACCTACCTGAGTTCTCAGCGGTAAGCAATAATAAAAAAAGCATAGAACTCGCGTTGTTAGTTCTACGCATATTAGGCATCGCCAAACGCCTTTCCTAAGCAAAACTAATCTGAACCTTATCCTATGCTTCCAATATGGAATGGCATTATGCCACTACATAAAGGCATGAATAAAAGGCATCAGTATTAAAGTCCTTAGGATAAAATTTGGCGATTTTAATATGCAGACCTATACAAATGCTTTTTGCACATTCCGACCTAACTCTCGTCGGTTTTCAAAGTGCAAAGATACATTTTTTTTTAATACTAATACCTTGTAGGATAAGATTTAGATAAAAAGATATGAAAATACCCAATCTCACTAAAATTTGGTTAATGGGGTAACCTTTTGTTTAAACAAAACATTCGCCACTCGGTATCAACAATCAGGACTCTATGGGTAAACGGAGAAATTATATATTCCTGCATTATATTGCTTGAGAAGTACGCCTTCACCCGCTGCGGCATCATCCACCTCGCCAACGGCGACGAGCGCATAGCCTACCAAAAAATCGCTGCCGACTGAAATTTTTCCAGTCGGCAGCACATCTTCCTGTTCGCTCTGCATCTGACGATGCAGAAGCTAATTTGTCACAGCTTTTTCAATGCCTCTTTGATTAGTTCCTCTGCCGTCAGACGGCTGTCGAGGGTGGCGAGGACTTTCTCCACCTGTGCTTTGGCGAAGCCGAGCATGGTCATAGCGGCGAGGGCTTCCTCTTTGGATGCGCTGCTGCCTGTCGGCGATTGTCCGCTGGCCACAGCACCGAGGACCTTCACCTTGTCGTGCAGCTCGAGCACTATGCGCTGCGCCGTCTTGGCACCGATGCCTTTTATCCTCTTGATGGTAGCCTCATCCTGCGAAGCTATGGCATTGGCAAGTTCTACGGCAGTAAGCGTTGAGAGCATCAGGCGCGCCGTGTTGGCACCCACGCCGCTCACACCTATCAGCAGGCGGAAGAGCGACCGCTCGCCCTCATCGGCAAAGCCATAGAGCTGGTGCACATCCTCGCGTATCACCTCATGCACCAACAGGCGCACCGCCTCGCCCGAATCGCGATAATGCTGTATTTTGTCGTAGGTGGTGATGCTCACCTCGAGCAGGTAGCCCACACCACCACAGTCTATCACTGCCTGCGTGGCTGTCAGACTGTCAAGTCTCCCTGAGATATATTCAAACATATAGCAATATATATACTAAAGTAACCTAATAATCATCTCAAAATATCCATAACCATTTTGCGCAACTCTTCCTTATTGGGCAAAAACCAATGTATTATTCCATTATTCGTTTCCTCACTGTCTCCCAAGTCCCCATATTTTATCACCTTCTATTCTTCTGCATAGTATCCAAGTCCTTGGGCGGGCGAATCGTCGCTGAGGTGGTAGTCGTTGGCCTCGATATCAACAAAACGTGGGTCCACATCATACCACAGTTTGCCGCGCACCACGCTGTTAGCCATATTCACCTCGAAGCGTGCCCCGTCAATGCCGTCCAGCAGCAGCTCGCCTTCGCTGCGGTTGCCATAGATGATGCTGTTGGTGAAGGTAGCTTCCACGAGATTGCGCGGCACCACGCCATCCACACTCTCGTACCAGTTGCGCAGGATGACGCTGGGCGTGGTGCGGTGGTCCAGACGCCAGTAGTTGGCAGAGGTGATATGGTCAAATGTGTAGCGACCGCCAAAAGGCACATAGATAGTGGCACCTCCGCAGTCGTAGAGCAGCAGACGCGACCCCACCACCCATGCGTCGTCGAGCTGCAAGCCCGCCACCTTATGGTGGCATATCTCGCAATGGTCTATGTATAGCGTCGGATAGCCGTAGGCGTTGCTGTCGGCGATGATGCCGTAGTAGGCGTTCTCTATGACAGCATGGCTTATGACGCACGGACGACAGGTGCCACCGCTGATGCCACCAAGCCATATATGCCCCCACTGCCCGGGGAGCGTACCATACCATCCGTCGTGGCGCACCGAGGTGAACAGCACCGGATGCTCCTCATTGCCGCTGACGCGCAGCGACGCCTCGTTGAATACCCACAGCACTGCATCGTTGGCAAAATAGAGCTCGTCGCCTGCCTTGAGGTGGAGCGTATCGTCATAGACCACGGCATAGCCAACAATGACGTGCGGCAGCGTATGGTCCCAGTTGTCGCAGTCTATGATGCTGTAGGCGTACGGGTTACCATAGCGGTCGAGCGTACCCTTCATCAATGTGTCGGTGGGCAGATGATAGACAGCGTTGCGACCGTATGCCGTGACAAGCAGCTGCTGCGTGGCGCAGCCTTCCACATCGAAGACAACAGCATCGGTGACGAGGAAGGGCGAGGCCTCGTCAGTAGGGTCTATCAGGGCCTGGATGAAGACGAAAAGGCTGTCGCCTGCCGCCAACGTCACGTTGCGCACCACCCTCGAGCTGTCGCCATCCACGTTGAGACGAAAGCGCGATGCAGCACCCTGCTGCATCGTCACCGACGCAATCTTCACAGGCTTACTGCCTCGATTATACACCATGAAATGATGCGTCGTAGTACCCATAGCGACAAAGACGGTGTCGAACATCACCGTGTCCGATGAAAAGGTCAGCGGCTGAGCCTCAGCATCATGCAAATAGTCGGACTCCTTGCTGCAACCACTCGCAAGCATTAAGACCACAACACTCAGCAACATGGCGGCCCACACTACGAGAGCCGTTAATCCTCTTTTTGTCTCACTACTGGTAGTCATCATTCGTCATATTTAACACTAAAATAACGTTTTTCATATCATCTTATTGCTAAACAAGCACTGAATAGCCAAGAGCTGACTGCGTATCGTGACAATGTGATAACCGCATTATATATTAGTCACAAAAAAACAATCTGCACGTTTCTTGCAAAGTATCAACCAGCGGTCAACCACTAATTAACCGTTGGTTAACCACTGGTTAATAGGCAGGCTATGCAAAGTATAACCGACACCCACCCACTATTCAAAAAAAACGTATATTTGCAATTACAAAAAAAAGAAAAAAAGAACGCAATGACGAACCCAAGATACTGCATTATCATGGCTGGCGGTGTAGGCAGCCGTTTCTGGCCGTTGAGCAAAAACAATATGCCCAAACAGTTTCTCGACGTGCTGGGCACCGGCAAGAGCTTTATCCGCGCCACCTTCGAGCGTTTCCTGCCCGTAGTGCCTGCCGAGAATTTTGTCGTGGTCACCAATGCCGCCTACAAAGAACTGGTGCTGCAACATCTGCCTGAACTGAAAGCCCATCAGGTGCTTTGCGAGCCCATGCGGCGCAACACAGCCCCCTGCATAGCCTACGCCACCTACCACATCATGGCGCAATGCGCCGACGCCACGGTGGTAGTCTCGCCTTCCGACCATCTGGTTACCAACGAGGCAGAATTTCAACGCGTGATAAATGCCGGATGCTCCTTCGTAGAGCAACCAGCCCACAGCGATGCCCTGCTGACCATAGGCATACGCCCCTCGCGCCCCGAGACAGGCTACGGCTACATAGAGGTAGCACCCTCTGTCCTGAAAGAGTCGGCGGACGAAGTGGTGCCTATGACAAGTTTCAAGGAAAAACCCGACCTCACCACCGCCGAGCACTTCCTTGCCGCAGGCAACTTCTTCTGGAACTCCGGCATCTTCATCTGGACGCAGCAGGGTATCCTCAACGCCTTCCGCCAGCAGATGCCAGACCTCGTGACACTTTTCGACAGCGGCAGCCATCTCTTCGGCACCAACGACGAGCAGCAGTTCATCAACGACAACTTCGCCAGATGCCAGAACATATCTATCGACTATGGCATTATGGAGCATGCCCCCGTGCGCTACACCATCCCTGCCGACTTCGGATGGAGCGACATAGGCACCTACGGCTCGCTCTACACCCACTCGCACCACGACGACAACGACAATGCCGTCAGCGGCGACGCCCTGCTGGTGGACAGCCACCGCAACGTGGTGAACATCGAGAATGGCATACAGGCCATCGTGCAAGGCATGGACGACTGCCTCGTGGTGCTGCGCAACGGCGCACTCCTCGTATGCCGCATGAACGATGAACAACACATCAAAGAATGGGTAGAACACCTATGATGCAATAGAAGAAACGACAAAAAAAGCTTAGTATCACCGATATATCCACGATGATACTAAGCTTTTTCATCTCTTCGCCCCATCAGCGGTTGCCTTTGGCGCGGTTGTGTATGCGGCACAGCATCTGGCAGTTGTCCTCCGAAGTGCTACCCCCAAGACTCCACGCCGCCACATTAAAATCATCCTGTCCGGACTATTGCCCACGTCCTCTTGACGGCATGTCTGCACAACAAATGAAGCCACAAAAAGGCATAAAAAACAACCGTTTATCAATAAAATTTTGAAATATCCGCAACTATTCTTATCTTCGCATTGAAAAAGAGAACCTACCCAATACACTGTTCTACGAAAAGACCAACAAAAGGAAAACGACCAATACAGAAACAGCAACCCATACCTTACAAGCCTTGCTCATCAGCGAATCCATAAAACGCTACCTCGACTACGTCGAACACGAGAAGCGACTCTCGCCACTCTCGCTGGAAGTCTATAGCCACGAGCTGCAGGAGTTTGCCACTCACCTGCACACCCTCGGCATCGACACCATCGAGGACATCACCATGCGCGAGCCGCGCGAATGGCAAGCCATACGTATGGAGGAGGGTGCCAAAGCCACGACAATCAAGAAGATGATAAGTGCCCTGCGGGGATGGAGCAAGTACATGCTGCAACAGCAATGGATAGCCATTGACATCATGGCACGCGTGGTGGTGCCGCGAACGCCAAAGCCACTGCCCATTTTCTTCAAAGAGAACGAGGTGGAGCACATATACGATGCCGGACTCTTTGCCGACGACTTCAACGGGCAGCGCGACCGACTGCTGTTGCGACTCCTCTACGAGACCGGCATGCGCCGCAGCGAGGCTGCAGGACTCACGCTGCAGTCGGTGGACCATTCGGCACGATGCCTTCGCGTCATAGGCAAGCGCAACAAGGAACGCGTCATCCCCATAGAGGACGAGCTAATGAAAAGCATCAACGACTACCTGACGCTGCGAGAGCAGATAGCCTGCGAGGACGACCACCTGCTGGTGTCGGATAACGGCAAAGCCGTCAACGCCGACAAAGTGTACGCCATCGTCAAACGCTACATGCCTTCACTGAGCAACGCCGACAGGATAAGCCCGCACATCTTCCGCCACACCTTCGCCACACATATCCTCAACCAAGGCGGCAACATCGACGCCATCAAAGAACTGCTCGGCCATAGCAACCTCAACGCCACAGAGATATACACCCACGTCACACGCGAACACCTGAAAGAGAACTACAAACATGCTCACCCCAGAGCAACCGCCAAAGAATAATCATCTCCTTATATCCATAATCCCAACATCTAAAAATCTTACTAATCTTATAATCCTAACATCTTAATCATCATACTAATCTCATAATCTTAACATCATACTAATCTTAATCATCTCAATATCTTATAATCTTAACATCTTAATCATCTTACTAATCTCATAATCTTAACATCTTAATCATCTTATAATCCAAATCATCCCACCATCATCCAATCCTATGACATGTGTTGCATGAAGACGGGCTGAAAGTCCGTCAAGCCATCAGCCCAGGGCAACGCCCTGGGGACTTAGAGTAGCTAAAAAAAACGCCCTGAAAGGGCAAAAGCAAAAAAAACGAAACCATGGCACAGTCACTTAGTAAAATATACCTGCATATCATCTTCCATGTGAAAAACACAAGTCCGCACATTGCTGACGAGCATCTGGCACGTATGCACAGTTATATTGGCCAGCTGATTAATACTACAGGGTGCCAGACCATTCGTGTCGGGGGTATCGGAGACCATGTTCACATTTTATGTACATTGTCTCGAAATGAAAATGTAGCACATCTCGTCGAAGAAGTCAAGCGCAACAGCAGCCGATGGATTAAGACCATAGATGACCGATACAAAATGTTCGCTTGGCAAGGCGGTTATGCAGCCTTTTCTGTTAGTCAATCGTTATTTGACAAGACGGTGGCGTATGTGAATAATCAAAGAGAACACCACAAGAAGATGTCGTTTCACGACGAATACCTACAGTATTTAAAGTTATACAACATTGAATTTGATGAGCAGTATGTATGGGCGGATTAAGCTTTTGCCCTTGCAGGGCGCATGTTTTACAACGGTATTTTACCCAGAGCGTCGCTCTGGGCTGTTGGATTCATGCCCCTACAGGGCATCCCTGAATGAATCAACCAACAAATATCATACCCATAATCTCACAAACTTAATCATCTTAACATCTTTCTAATCTTATAATCTTAACACCTCAACATCTTTCTAATCTTATAATCTCAACATCTCAACATCTTTCTAATCTTATAATCTTTATCATCTCAACATCTTACTAATCTTATAATCCTAACATCTCAACATCTTTCTAATCTTATAATCCTAACATCTTAACATCTTTCTAATCTTATAATCTTAACATCATACTAATCTTAATCATCTCAATATCTTATAATCTTAACATCTTAATCATCTTTCTAATCTCACAATCTTAACATCTTAATCATCTTTCTAATCTCACCATCTTAATCATCTAAAAAAAACCTTAAAAATCTAAATACCATGAACATCATCATCAATGCAGCAAAGTTCAGCGCATCAGCTGACTTGGAGAAATTCATCAACGACAAGGTCTCGAAACTTGACCGCCTTGTAGATAACGCCACACGCTGCGAAGTAACGCTGAAGGTGGAAAGCCCCGAAAGTCCCAACAACAAGGTTGCCGAAATCTCTCTCGCCCTGCCAGGCCAGACGCTCTTCAACAGCCAGCAAGCAGGCACCTTCGAGCAGGCTGTCTCCACCTGTATCGACGCCATGCGTGTGCAGATTGACAAATACAAAGAGAGATATAAATAAAACTCCTTCATCATTCCCCTACAGCGAGCGGGAGCGGCACATGCTTCGCCATTCCCGCTCGCATTTTGTCGTTACGCACAAAATACGTATTTTTGCATCATTATAACGATACCACAAAACACCAAGTCCATGAAATACATTTTTGCTCTGCTCCTCCTCGTCGTCATCAGCACCGCAGCCACAGCGCAGATTATAGGTAGCAAAAAAGCACATGCCTTTCCTTCGCTGGAGGTGGCTTCCTTTGCCGACACCATCAAAAACAAGAACGTGATTCTCGTCGATGTGCGAACACCGCAGGAGTTTGCCGAAGGACACATCGAAGGTGCCATCAACGTGATGTGGGGCAAGACCTTCGACGACAACCTGCAACGTGCCAAACTCGACAAGACGAAAATCATCGCCGTATATTGCCGCGGCGGACGACGCAGCAAGATGGCTGGCGACCGCCTTATAGAGAAAGGCTACAAGGTCGTTGACCTCGACGGTGGAATCGCTGCATGGCAGAAAGAGGGCGGCGCAGTCGTTACCAAATAAAACATTCAGAACAACCGACCTCTAAAAAATGAATTTGTATGCAACCCCCACAGAGTTATTATTGAAATCCACACCGTCATCCAATAACAAACACATACTACACCCATGACCCCTAAAGACTTTATGCACCTCACCCCTGAGCATATAGCACAACTTGAAGCCCAAGGCAATACGGCTGAAGATTGGAACAATATCTTTGTATATAATAACTTCTCTGCCGACCTTATATGGCGAAACCATTTTGAAGGCGAGGTAGAACTGGGTCGTTTCGAGAAAGGAAAACTACACGGCGGCGACCTCATGCTCACCGAAGGCATATACGACAGCCGCATACGCAACTGCCGTATCACCGAAGGCAGTGCAGTGCATCATGTCCGTATGCTCTCAGGATATACTATATGGGGCACACTCTACAACATCGGACAGATGACAGCCACGGCTACCACGCCCCTCTATGCCGACGTGATGAACGAAAACGGTGGACGACGTGTAATATTCGATGCAGAATCAAGTCTCGCCCAACTCTACCTGATGGCTAAAATGCGTGGATGTCCTCGGCTGCTGCAACAATTAGAAAAAACCGTCAGCGCAGGATATTTTAGAGCCCATGGCACCATAACCAACTGCCAACGCATAAGCAACACCACAATACTCGGCGACTCGGTAGTAAGCGAGGCCATTGCTATCGAGAACAGCGTGATAGGCTACCACAACCATGTGGTGCGTGGCTGCGTGATGCGCAACACACTGACAGGCGAGAACGTACACATAGAAGACTGCGCACGCATCAACGACAGCATCATTGGCGACAACAGCACCATAGCACGTTGCGAGGTGGGCAACAGCTTCATCTTCCCAGCCCACGAACAGCATCACAACAACTCCTTCCTCATAGCCGCCACCATCATGGGACAAAGCAACATTGCCGCCGGCGCCACCATAGGGTCCAACCACAATGGTCGCACCGCCGACGGCGAGCTGCGTGCCGGACGCGGCTTCTGGGCAGGACTATGCACCAGCTTCAAGCACCCCTCCTATTTCGCCTCCTACTGCCTCGTAGCCAAAGGAGACTACCCCAACGAGCTGAACATCACACTCCCTTTCTCCCTCATCAACAACAACGCCGCCAAGAACCAACTCGAGGTTATGCCTGCCTACTGGTGGTTGTACAACATGTATGCCCTGCGGCGCAATGAGAAGAAGTTTGCCGAACGCGACAAACGCACCCTAAAACTCAACAGAATAGAGTTCGACCCGCTGGCTCCCGACACCGTAGAAGAGATTGTCTGCGCCCGCGAGCTGCTACGCCACTGGACCGAGCAGGCCTACCTGCGCAGCCCACAGCAGGGCGAAAAGATAGAAATCACCGCCAACGCCATGGAACATGGCCGCCGTAAAGTGGTCATCCTCAAAGCCGCTCAAGCCTATGCCGCCTACGAACAGATGCTCTACTACTACATCGGCAACGTGCTGACGGCCGACGGCCGCAACCTCCCGAGTGCCGACCTCGCCGGTCAGCGTGAGACCCGTTGGATGAACCTCGGCGGACTGTTAGTGCCGCAATGTAGCCTCGACAAAACACTACATGGCATAGAAAACAGCGAAGACCTTGATTCATACCATATACGCGACCAGATAATATGGCTATTTGAATTTGACTACCCTAAGCAGAAACGCCAGCACGCCTACCGCCTGCTCTGCGACCTCTCCGGCAAGAAAACCATCGACGAGCAACTATGGCAGAAAACCTTACAACGCTATGACGAGATATGCCGCCACGTGGACAACCAAGTGCGCATCACGCGCGAAAAAGACGATGCCAACCCCTTCCGCCGCATGATGTACGACAGCGACGACGAGATGCACGCCGTGCTGGGATGAGAATGATGGCCCTCCATCTCTCCTGACGTTCAGTCCATCAACCGCAAGAGTTTCACGTCGAATATACCGAATGTCTCTACAAACACCTCTTCAGCAAAAAGCATCTAATCTGCACTAAAAGCACAAATACTACGCCGACTAATACAGAAAAACTGTATCTTTGCAGGAATATTTTAACACCACAATAACATGAAGAAACTTACCTTTTCGTTACTAATGCTTTGCGTCATTACCGGCATGGTGGCAGGCTGTGGCAAAGAAAACACCGACACCATCGACAACACCATGACACAAGGCGTTCTGCAGGGCGTCTTCTCCATTGGCGAAGGCAAGCAGATACACTTCTCACAAGGGGTCCTGCAATATCAGGCCTCTACCAACACATGGCGCTTCGCCACCGAGCAATACGACTATTCGGGTGCCGACAACGAGAACATCAGCGCCACCTACGATGGATGGATAGACAACTTCGCTTGGGGCACCAGCGGATGGGCAGAGAGCGGCGCAACAGCCTATATGCCCTACAGCATACTGGCAGAGGCTGACCTGTACCTCATCGGCGGCACGCACACCGTGGACCTTATTGGCGACTACGCCAATGCCGACTGGGGCGTTTACAACGCCATCAGCAATGGCGGCAATAAAGCCGGACTCTGGCGCACCATGACAGCACAAGAATGGAAATACCTGCTCGACGAGCGCCCCAACGCCCACAAACTACGCAGCATAGCACATGTTTGCGGACACTACGGCATTCTCCTGCTACCCGACAACTGGAACAGAAAGGACATCCCTTTCACCCCCGAAGCAACCTATAACGTGAACAACTACAACACAGAGACATGGCCAGCACTGCAAGAAGCAGGCGCCGTATTCCTCCCTGCCACAGGCTATAGAACCGTCAAAGCCATCGGCGTGCAAGAGCGCATCGGCATGTACTGGTCCGTCAAAGCCAACAAAGCCTCCACGGAATATATCTACGCCGTAGTCTTCCACACAGGCATCGACGACAAGAACGGCGCATGGTCCATCTATCCCAACGGTGAGTGCCAGCGTTTCCTCGGCATCCCCACCCGCCTCGTGCGCGATATAGAATAGGATAGTTTCAATAAGCGATAATAAACACGAAAGGAAGTCCCGTCGCCTCATGTGTCGGGACTTCCTTTGTTTCTATGGCGTGACGCTCAATGAGGAGCGTCATACGAGATTGTCGATGACTGCGCGGCACACTTGGTCTATCTCTGACAGCTCAATGTAGGGATGCATAGGCAGAGATAGTACCGTGTCGCAGAGACGAGTGGCAGCATAGCGTGAATAGTCGGCGGATTGGCTCAACGACCGAAAGGCCGTCTGTGCATGCATGGGTTTGGGGTAATACACCATGGAGGGGATGCCTGCATTGCGTAGTGCCCGCTGTAATGCGTTGCGACAAGACATATCGGATAACTGGATGGTGTACTGTGCCCAGCTGGAGCGATAGCCATTGGGCGTCATCGGTGTCACGACATGTGACGACAGCTGACGCGAGTACTCGTGGGCAGCAGTGTTCACCTGCTCCAACTCACGGTCAAAAGATTGCAACTTGACTTGCAACACCGCAGCCTGCAACGTGTCGAGGCGCGAGTTGAGACCGATGCGCACATTGTCGTATTTATCCACTCCCTTACCATGTAGGCGTAAGGAGGCAATAGCGGCAGCCCACTCGTCGTTGTCGGTGAAGACAGCACCGCCATCTCCGTAGCACCCCAACGGTTTGGCAGGGAAAAAGGATGTAGTGCTGATGTCGCCAAAGGAGCACGCACGCCTGTCGTCGATGCTGCCACCAAAGCCCTGTGCACCGTCTTCGAGAATCAGCAGGCCATAGCGGTCTGCCACATCCCGCAGGGCACCGTAGTTGGCAGGCAGGCCAAAGAGATCGACGGCAACAATGACGCGGGGCACCATCGCACCCTCTTCCTTGACGCGACGGATGCAGTCCTCAAGGCTCTGAGGGTCGATATTGAACGTAGCCGTATCAACATCAACAAAGACGGGTGTGGCCCCTTCAAGTGCCACGACTTCGGCGGAGGAGAAGAACGTGAAATCTGGCACAAAGACGGCGTCGCCCTTCCCGATACCCCACGCTTTGAGTGCAAGAGTGAGAGCATCGGTGCCATTGGCACAAGTGATGCAGTGCTTTGTTCCCACATAGGCAGAGAGCAGTCTCTCAAGCTCCGCAACTTGTTGCCCCATGATGTACTGTCCACCTGCGACAACATCGTGTATGGCTTGATTTATCTGCGATTGCAGAGCGTTATATTGCTTGACGAGGTCTCGAAATTGCATTTTCTGTTGATTGGCTTATCATTATTAGCGGTCGGCCTTTCCGTTGCTGGAAGCATCACCCTTGTTGACTTTCTCGCCACGCTCGTTGACGAAGCCGATGCAGCGGGCGGGGACACCAGCCATGATAGCAAAGTCCGGCACATCCTTGGTCACCACAGCACCTGCGGCAATCATAGCACCGCGTCCGATAGTGTGACCACATACTATAGTGCAGTTGGCGCCCAGCGAGGCACCTTCCTTGACGAGCGTACGTTCGTAGCGGCCGTGGACAGGGAAATGGGCACGGGGGATGAGGACATTGGTGAAAACGCACGAAGGACCACAGAAGACATTGTCCTCCAACTCAACACCCTCATAGACAGAGACGTTGTTCTGTATGCGCACGCCATTGCCAATCCTAACATTATTGCCAATGTTGACATTCTGCCCCAGCGAGCAGTTCTTGCCAATCACGGCACCGCTTTGGACATGGCAGAAATGCCATATCTTGGTGCCATCACCGATAGTAACATTGTCGTCAATATAACTTGAAGGATGTACTTGAAACATGACTCTTAGTTTTTGCTTATGATGCCCATCGCGCGATGGAAAGATATGTGAACGGTCTGAGGGGTATTAGATATAGAGTGGCAGCGCCCCTTACAAACGAGCATCAATGATATCGCGCGGCAGGACACCCTTCACATCATATACTACGCTATTTTCGTTGAGCATCGAAGTGATGTCAAGCGTGAGAAAGACACTATGGGCCACAGCGAGGATGACAACATCGTAGTGCTGCTGAGGCAAGGTATTCACGATACCGATATTGTACTCGGACATAACGATGTCGGCATTGGCATAGGGGTCGTAGATGGTGATGTCATTGATGAACTCAGAGAGGTGTTTGTACAGCTCTTTGACCTGCGTGTTACGAATGTCGGGACAGTCTTCCTTGAAGGTGACGCCGAGAATGAGGACACGTGCATCGCGCACAAGGATGCCTTTCTTGTTCATTAGGCGAATGACCTCGTCAGCCACATACTCGCCCATGCTGTCGTTGAGGAAGCGAGCATTGCGCATCAGACGCGGGAAAACGCCGTGCGACTGTGCGTTGTGAATGAGATAGTAGGGGTCAACAGAGATGCAATGACCACCTACAAGACCGGGACTTAACTTGATGAAGTTCCACTTGGTGGCAGCAGCTTCAATAACATCGTGGGTGTCTATGCCCATGGCATTAAATATTCGCGCCAGCTCGTTCATGAAGGCTATGTTGATGTCGCGCTGCGTATTCTCTATTATCTTGGCAGCCTCTGCCACACGGATACTCGATGCCTTAAAAGTACCATTTGTGAGCACAGTGTTATAGATGCGGTCCACTATCTCTGCCACCTCGGGAGTGCTGCCGGAGGTTACTTTTATTATTTTATCTACGGTGTGCTCTTTGTCGCCGGGGTTAATGCGCTCGGGACTGTAGCCAGCATAGAAATCAACGTTATAGGTCAGACCGCTGACACGCTCTATGACGGGTATGCACTCGTCCTCGGTCATGCCCGGATAGACGGTACTCTCATACACCACTATGTCGCCACGAGCTATGACCCTGCCTATTGTCTCGCTGGCATTCAAGATGATGGAGATGTCCGGCGTATGGTCGTTGCGCACAGGAGTTGGCACAGCGACAACATAGAAATTGCAATCTCTAATCTCTTCGATATTAGTTGTGCATCGCAGTCCATGACGCGTCAGGGCCTCTTGCAACAGTCCGTCGGAGACTTCGCTGGTACTGTCGTGACCGTGCATGACTTCATCGACGCGTTGCTGGTCTATGTCGAATCCTATGGTGGGAAACTGTGTGGAGAAGAGCCTCGCCAGAGGCAACCCCACATAGCCCAATCCTATGACACATATTTTTATTTTGCTATCCATGTAATGTCGTTTTCATATTTGTTCAGCAGAAGCTCACACAGAATAGTTATTGAAATGATGTCTAACGGCATACATCCCACCCAAAAGGATGAGGGGCAAGAGGCAAACGTGCGAGAGGGTGATAGTCGCCATGCAGTCCTATGGGTGTAGCATTGCGTATATCACTCACTATCTGTATGCAGGCACGTGCCTCGCTGATGCGGAAGCCTTTGCCGTCGAGGATGTTTTGGTAGCTCTTAGTATGAAGTTCCGTGAATCCGTTACTAAATTCAAACTCCTCACCGTCAATATTGATTGTACGATAGGTGCGCTTCTCACCACGAACAGCATCGGCAGGAAGGCAGTCAGCATTGATGCTCAGGAAATAGCGTACGCGTGCACGCTCCAGTTCGAGAAAGCCTGCTACACGGTCAAAGCTCATCACGTGGACCACGTTCTGCTGCACTGCGCCAAAGACCCACTGCAACATATCGTAGAAATGAACGCCTATGTTGGTAGCAATGCCACCGCTTTTATGCTCGTCGCCTTTCCACGAGGCATAATACCACTTGCCTCGCGAGGTGATATAGGTGAGATTGACATCATACTTCTTGTCCTTCGGACCTGCATCAATCTTTTTCTTCAGTGCCACTATGCTATCATGCAACCGCAGCTGTAGTATGGTGTAGGCCTTGTGGCCTGTGGCACGTTCAATGTCGAGGAGGTTGTCGATATTGTAGGGGTTGAGCACGAGGGGCTTTTCGCAGATTACGTCGGTGCCGAGGCGCAGCCCGTAGCGGATAAAAGCATCGTGAGTATAGTTGGGTGTGCAGATGGAGAGATAGTGTAGCGGGCTTTCGGTCTGCATCTGTCGCGAACAGAAACGGTCGAACCTCTCATGCTCTGTAAAAAAGAAACAATCAGGGAACGAGCTGTCAAGACGGCCCACACTATCAAACTTGTCGTAGGCAACCACAAGCTGATTGCCCGTCTCGGCAATAGCATTGATATGGCGTGGAGCAATGTAGCCTGCAGCTCCTATGAGGGCAAAGTTTTTGGACGGCATGATACTATGAAGTAGTTGCTTTTGTTTTATCTAAATATATACACCTATCTATTAGTTACTTAACGAATGGCAATCCTTATTATTCTTCTTAGCAAAATTATCAATTGTTTTTTTATATAGGGGATTTTTTCCGCACTATATGCACTTTACGACAAGATGAAACTGGCTCAATCCACTATGTTTCAAACATAGGACCATTCTAACCTTCCCTTTGATAGCATCTAATCATTAACATTCTCAAACCATATCAAGAAAAACTCCATATAAATATCTCTCCAATCTTAACATCTTAAAATCTTAATATCTTAAAATCTTAATATCTTAGAATCCAAATCTCCTACCAATCTAAATATCCCACCAAACACCTAATCTGTTTTTCACAGCTCCTCGGCGGGCCAGCCATTGTCCTGATAGAACTTTACGTTCAGCCCATGTTCACTTATATAGTAACGGAGTTGGCTTTTGCGGACATCCTCGCGAATATGCTCATTAGAATGGATGGACTCATACACATCATAATAACTTCCAAAGAGATTGCGACAGCTCTCCTCGCTGCCTGCACCATCGGTGGCCTGTTCAAACGATGCTACAATCCACTGATTACCCTCCTTCTTCATCGTCATCCTGCCCGGATGGCTACCGCCCGAGACACATTTCAGCGTGTCGCCCACCTGCCGATACCAGAACACCCAGAAGTCACCTAAAATGATCTCATCGTCCTCATGCACCATCATAAGTGTGGGCACACAGATGTCGCCCTTCGCGTACTGCCAGCCAATCTCCTTCACCAAATAATCACTGATAGCCCGTCTTACAGCTTGCTCCCTACGATTAATGGCGATGTGACGACGGCAATCATCCTTGTGCCCATCGAAGTCCGACATTAGCCAGACTCCATTTACTTTCTCCATCATGAGTTGATGTTCTTCGACATCTGTCTGTTCGTCAAACGAGCCATCCTCCCATTTCTGTCTTACGATGATGGTGGCCACAGCATGTGTCTTGTCGATGATTTCCACGCTTTTCACCTCATAGTCTGCAATACTACCGCCATTGCCCGTTACGAAATAATACAACCACTCATGATCCATCGCCTCAAATTCGGGCAGACGGTTGAAGACTGTGTCAAGCACGGAATAGAAGTCCTCAGTCATGTATTCTTTCGACTGTTCTTTCAGCTCATGGTCTGGAATATAAGAGCACAAAAACAATGCGCGTTCTCGCAAATCATTTTCTCTGTTGCTACAAGCAACCAGTAAAATGACGATAGACATGAATGTCAATACTCGTTTCATATTTTTTTTTATATTATTATAATTAATTTATTTCACATTCAAGACAAAAGAGTGCCGATGTATTCTACGAGGGTCTTTTATATAACTCCATCGGTAACACGTTAAAATTCAAAATAATTCGTCAAGCAAATAAGTAAATAACCCTTCATACCGAAAAATATATCTTAACATCTTACTCTCTCTCCAATCTTAATATCTTGATATCTTACTCTCTCTCCAATCTTAATATCTTGATATCTTACTCTCTCTCCAATCTTAATATCTTGATATCTTACTCTCTCTCCAATCTTAATATCTTATACTCTTGAAATCTTAATATCTTAACGTCTTAAAATCTTGAAATCTTATTCTCTCTCCAATCTTAATCTCACCACAACGCTTGGCGGGCTTCCATCTCTTGACTAAATAGGCTGTTTCTGACGGCATTGAGATTAGGAATGGCACCAGCGGCAAAATCTATCGCATGACCGTCCGCTATTAGTGACTCATCGGGATGGGGACGGCTCTTGAGGTACTGCAGGATGCGCAGCCCATCGACGCGCTCGGCGCAGGCACGAACAAACAAGTCCTGCCGCTTGAAGTTCTTGCGAAGGGACTGCCAGAGGTCGTCGGTAGCAAGCTGCTGACGGAGGAAAGCACTCATGGGGGTTTCGATGTCGGCAGCATAGAGGACAGGAAAGAGGGTGTATGTGGCACGCACATCGTCAAACGAACGGGCGGCATAGAACGGGTAGCGTTCTTCTATTTCCGTCAGCGGTAGGGCTATGGCAGGACCTGTGCCGAAAGGCACACGCTGCGACACACGCCCAGACGGATATACGCACAGCTCGTCCGTATATGGCAACATCACAACTCCCGTCTTAGCAAATTTCTGCATGAGATAGAAATCCTCACCACCTTGCAATGGAGTATAGCCTCCAACCCTCTTATATGCCTCGCCAGTGAAAGCCATCGCTGAACCGAGAGCCGTGAAAGCATAAGGACTGGCAATGCGTAGCAGATGGAGAAGGTAATGCCGCATATAGCACTCATAGCGTAGCATGGCACGGTCTATGTCGGCGTTGCTCGAAAGTGGATGATAATAGGGCACGGCGAGAGCAGAGCACCGCGGATGGGCGTTGAACATATTGAGGACAGATTCAAGGTAACTGTCGCCAAACGAGGTGTCAGCATCAAGACTTACTATCACCTCATTACTAGAGGCAGACTGCACGATGCTATCGGCAAGCACCTTGCGTGCCCACCCTACCCCACGCCGCTTGCCCACCCAAGCGACAGAAAGGCTGCTACAGTCAATGACCGTCACACTCATATCGTTCACAGCAGAGAGGTAGCACAGCGTACGCCGATTGTCGTCGCAAGCCTGCCGCCGCCAGTCGCTGACAGGCATCTGCCACCACTCCTGCGGTTGATTGACACACACATAGAGCGAGAAGTTCCTGAATGTCTGCCGACGCAGACACTCCAACAGACTCGGGAGGTTGTCATACTCGGCAAGGACTGGCAAAGCGACAGAGATATGGTCAAAGAATGGCATCTTTATGTCTTCGTGCTATTTACAATCTCTTCATTTGCTAATATTTGACAACCTTTATATTACGTCCGAAGGCTTTGACGACGTTCACCCCTGTTGGACAATGGCTCAAATCAAAATACTCGACACTGCCGCCACAGCGCACAGTGACGGCACCCCGTGTCGGGTTGGGATAGACTTTGATTGAGTCGGCGGCACGCTGCAAGGCATAGATAGCTGCCGGCGATGCCGTCGGCGGCACCTCGGCAATATAGCCGATGAGAGCTTCTGCATAAGCGTTCCAATAGATAGGTATATGGCTGGACGCCACCTGCTTGACAAAAGAAAGCTCCATTGTCATCTCGTAAACTCCGTGATAGTAGTTCATATAGTCCTGACGTCCGTTGTGAATCACATACCAGTCGCCACCCGCCACATAGCCGCTGTTGCGCACCGTGCACAGCCGCTGGCTGTCGTGCCTATGCACCGTGGCCACGAAACGCTGACAGACCTGCTGCCACCACTGCCACTGCTCTACATAACGTTGCGATGAGGTGAAACTGTCCCACGGGTAGTTGAGTACCTCATCGCCACTATGCAGCGCAGCAGAATGGCTGAAACGCATACTATCCGCATAATTGATAAACGCCTGATTTTCCACCTGTATATCCGCACCGAGGCCATAGCCGAAAGGGTCGGGAAAATTACGATTGAGGTCTATGCCGTTGGCATTGGTGCGCAGCCCATTAGCTACGCTATTGTTGCCTCGGCGGTAGAGACCATCGGGATTGGTGACAGGCATGATGACGACCGCCACGCTGTCCAGCAAGCCGGTAATCTGGCTGTCGGTGCCGTAACTGCTGAGGAGGGTGTCGGCAAGGTGGAGCAGGAGGACATAGCTCAACGGCTCATCGCCATGAATAACTCCGCTATACATCATCGTGCGCTTGGGCGCTGCAGTCTCAATCACCAGCGAGAGCAACAAGCGGCCATTGAACGAATAGCCCATAGTGTCGAGGTGGCAGAGCTGACTATAGTGCGACGCATAGTGCTGCATCATAGCCGTATAGACCTCATAGGTAGGATAGCGTTGCCATGATGCCATAGAGTCTGTATGCGTAGCCATAAGCATTGTGCCGCTATTGTCATCCTGCACCGTCTGTCCCTCGACAGCGGAGACATAGAGAAATACTGACAAGAAAAGAGACACAGCAAGACGTAGGGAGCTGCGACACAGGTGGTATGATGACGATGAGCCCCTCATTGCTTGGAGACCGTCTGCCTGAAAGTGAACAGCATATTGCCTGTGAAGTTCCACAGTGTCGTCACCACTATGGCAACAAATTTTAGGATATAGAAACGCCAGTCGTCATTCCATGCCGGCATTGCCATGCCCAAAAGCCACAGCGTAAGGTTGCTGATGCCGAGACCTACGAGCGAGACGGCGAAAAACTTGGCATACTCCACGCTCACCTGCTCCTCGGTGCTGCGGAAGGTCCAGCGACGATTGAGGAAATAGTTAGACGAGGCGGCGGCAGTGAAACTGATGGTGTTTGCAACAATATTGCCCATGCCCAGCACCTCACGGCAAAGAATCAGCACACCATAATCGACAACCATGCCCGACGCACCAACGATACCGAATTTCAAGAATTTGAGTATCGTGTCGTTGTGCAATAGTCTGACGACAAAGTTACGCAGAGACTCTAACATGACTAAACGACCGTGCTAAAAGAGCTTCTCTTCGTCGCTATGGATAATACCCGTCTTGCGTATGCGCTGCGGGTCGCCGCTATGTTTGGGGCGGCTGATGCGCGGTGCGCGCTTCTTGGCTCGTGGCAGATAGGATGTCTCCCCGTAGCCATTAACCTCAAGGCCATAGATTTTCTCGGTGTCGAGATTGATTTTCACATGCCAGAAATGACCGCAGCCACCCGTGGTGAGAAGCACATCCTGTGCCAGCTGCTCGTCGGTGAGGTTGTCGTCCCACAAAAAGTTAACCCACGCTATGCGAAAACCATCGACATCAGTAAAACCCACATACTGACGGCGGTACTTGGTCATGTGCTCATCAATGACGGGACACATGCCGCCTTGGTTCTCATGCTCACGGTTGAGGTAGGCTATATATTTCTGTATCAAACCCTCGGCAAGCACTATATCTTCAGCCGTAAGGGTGTAGCGACCATCCTGATTCTCCACACGGAAATCCACTTCCCATCGCTCGTTGAACGAATAGCCGTGATAGTTGCTGCCATCCACCTGCTCGCAGTCCCACAACTCTACAGGTGCCTCATATTCCTGTGCGTTGGCAACGGAAACACCAAGAGCCATGACGCACAGCATTATATATAATTTCTTCATAGTCTATCGTTTTTCATCTATTAGCATAACATCGTACCACAACATTATGGTTAAGAAAATGACCATCACGCTTTAAGTGGCACACACTATTATGACGTTGCAAAAGTACTGATATTTCACAACATTGACAAAAAAAATTAGTACGAACAACCACTAATCGCCATTTTTGCATTGCGAAATGAGACGTAAATAGCTCTCGTTGGTTTTATCCCAACAGGTTGCTTTGCTTTTTTTCTCAGTGGTCAACCACCGGTTAACTGGTGGTTGACCACTGGTAGAACGCATACATGACGCTGCGTCAGAATGAGAACGAGAAAGGTAGCAAGGCATCTGTACCCTCCACCTCGCGTATGCCACCGCCACCAATGTACATCAGCACACGCAACGGCATGCCACCGCGCTTCTGCGTCTCTGCCATCACCTGGCGACAGGCGCCGCATGGCGAAGCCTCGACGAGGTTGCCCTCTGGCGTACGCGCCACAATGGCAAGTGCCGTCACAGCACGGTCTGGATGCTGTGCTCCAGCAGCAAATAGAGCAGTACGCTCGGCACACAACCCCGACGGATAAGCCACATTCTCCTGATTGCTGCCAGTAACTATGGTGCCATCGTCAAGCATGGCAGCAGCTCCAACGCTGAAATGCGAATACGGCGCATAGGCTGCAGCTGTTGCTCTTATGGCGGCCTCCATCAGGCGGCGGTCGGCATCCGGCAACGACTCAACCGACGGATATTCATTATAGCGTATGCTTAGCTCTTTTTCAGTCGTCATCTCTTCGTGTTTTTTTTTGTTTTATATATTGTTTTTAATTGCTTTTCTCTTTCATCCACTTTGGAATATAGCCCCTCCACAAAAAAACTAATAATCTACTAAACAACATCCTACACAACATTTCAAACCCATCTTTTCACAATTCACAACAGACAATTCACAAAAAACAGTACTTTTGCAAATTTAATAAATGAAATCGTTTCTGCCACAAAAAAAATGCATCATAGGCCTTTCTCCTATGGACGACGTCACCGACATGCCGTACCGCTCAGTGTGCAAGCAATTCGGTGCCGATGTAGTGGTTACTGAATTTATTGCCAGCGAGGCACTGAACCGCGATGCCGAGAAGAGCCTGCGCAAGATGCTCTTCGACGAGGGACAACGCCCTCTCGGCATCCAGATTTTCGGCAGCAACGAAGAAGAACTGCTACAATGCCTTGAGATAGTAGAACAGCGACATCCCGATTTTATCGACATCAACTGGGGTTGCCCCGTGCGCAAGGTGGCTGGCAAAGGAGCCGGCAGCGGCATGCTGCGCGAGCCCGACCGCCTCGTGGCCATCACAGCGAGTCTCGTGCGTCGCGCCACACTGCCCGTCACCGTCAAGACACGGCTAGGCTACGACGAGAGCAGCAAGCCCATCGTGGAACTCGCCGAGAGGCTGCAAGATGTCGGCGTAGCAGCACTGGCAATACATGGGCGCACCAAGGCACAGATGTACCGCGGCACAGCCGACTGGACGCTCATTGGCGCGGTAAAAGAAAACCCACGGATGCACATTCCTATCTTCGGCAACGGCGACATCACTACGGCAGCAGAAGCCGTTGCGGCACACAAACGCTACGGCGTTGACGGCATACTGATAGGACGCGCCGCCATAGGCAACCCATGGATTTTCGAACAGACACAACGCGCTTTACGCGGCGAAGAGGAACGCCTCGTCCCCGTGACAGAACGCGTAGAAGTATGCCTTCGTCATCTGATGGCGGAAGTGGAGTTCAAAGGCGAGCATAGCGCCATCTTCGAGATGCGTAAACACTATGGAGGCTACTTCCGCAACCTACGCGACTTCAAGCAGTTCCGCATACCGCTCGTCACGGTAGATAGTTTAGACAAGATTATTCCAATCTTTGATGATATCAAGCAATTCTATGCAGATTGTTAGCACCGCAATGTAAAACAGCCTTTGACAATTTGCGAATCACGTTAACATTCCACTATTCCTAAAATGGCAAAGAAAACAACAACTACTAAAGAGAAAAACCAGATAGAGATACGCAACAAGCGTGCCACCTACGAATACTTCCTACTCGACGACTATAACGCCGGTCTCGTGCTTACTGGTACAGAGATTAAGTCTATACGCGACGGACGAGCCAATCTGGCCGATGCTTACTGCGTCTTCATCGGCAACGAGCTATTTGTGCGCGAGATGCACATATCCGAGTACCGTTTCGGCTCCTACCTGAATCACCCTGCCAAGCGCGACCGCAAACTGCTACTCACCCGTCGCGAACTGCGCAAACTACAGAACCGCATGAAGGAACGCGGCAACGCCATCATCCCCGTCATGCTCTATGTCGATTCGCGAGGCTACGCCAAACTGCTCATCTCTCTCGCTAAAGGCAAGAAGTTCTATGACAAACGCGACAGCATAAAGGAAAAAGACTCCCGCCGCGACATGGAACGCCAAATGAGATAACCCACCACAAACGTCTTATCATTCATAATTTCGAACACGAATAATAACGATAAAAGAGATTTCTATCCACAATCTACCACAATAGACCAAGCATTTGTCAATTCACTTTTCACAACTCACAATTCACTTTTCACAACTCACAATTCACTTTTCACAACTCACAATTCACTTTTCACAACTCACAATTCACTTTTCACAATTCCAACATGACATCAGCCAACAACAATACCTTTTCTTCCAATCTCGGAGCCATACTTGCCGCCGTAGGCTCTGCCGTAGGCTTGGGCAACGTATGGCGTTTCCCCTATATCTGCGGCAAATATGGCGGCGGTGCCTTCCTGCTCATCTACCTCCTCTTCGTCTTTCTGCTGGGCGGCACGATGATGATGGCGGAATTCATCATGGGTCGCCACACACACCACACTCCCTCTCAAGCTCTCCCCATGCTGGCACCGCAGCATAAAGGGTGGCGTTTCGTAGGTCATTTCGGCGTTTTGGTAACCTTCGTAACGCTTTCTCTCTACTGGGTAATCTCCGGCTGGACTACAAGCTATCTAACTGATGCGGCAACAGGCACACTGACACACCTGGGTGCTACAACCGATGCAGTCACAAACTATTTCAACAGTTTTGCCTCAAGCACATGGCATCCGTTGGTATTCCTTCTTGTGTTCGGGCTCATCGCTATGGCGGTCATCATGGGTGGAGTGCGTAATGGCATCGAGGCAGTATCTAAAATCCTTATGCCGCTCCTCGTCCTTCTCCTGCTGGCATTGTGCGTCTATGCTCTCTCCATGCCGGGAAGCGCCAAAGGACTGTCCTACCTGCTGCTACCCGACTTCAGCAAAATAAATGCCGAAGCAGTACTCGCCGCCTTGGGACAGGCACTCTTCTCTCTCTCTGTGGGCATAGGCATGATGATTGTCTATGGTGGCTATATCCCAAACGAAGACAACCTTCTGAAAACAACTATCTGGATAACCCTCTCCGACAGCATTATCGCCATCCTTTCCGGCATAGCCATCTTCCCTGCAGTATTCTCTTGTGGCATGGAACCAGCCGAAGGAGCGGGACTTGTCTTTAAGGTGCTACCCGTAGTGTTCAATTCCATGGGGGCTGTGGGACAATATGTTTCTATTGCTTTCTTCCTGCTACTCGTCATGGCGGCACTAACCAGCGCAATCTCGTTGTTAGAGTTTCTTTGCGTGTGGCTAACCGAAGTTTCGGGCATTCGACGCCCTCTCTCAGCAATAATATGTACCGCTGCCTCTCTCGCCGTGGCAGTAGTCCTATCTCTCTCCAACGGCATACTGGGTCACATCACTATTATGGGACGAAACCTCTTCGACCTCACAGACCTACTGAGCGGCACATACATGTTCCCCCTCTGCGCTCTCGGACTGTGCATCTTCTTCGGTTGGGAAATGTCACCAGACGACATACGCGACGAACTATCCAACCACGGCACACTGCGCATCCCCTACTATCCAGCCCTTATGTTCCTAATCCGCTACATTGTCCCGCTGGCACTCATCGTAGTCATTGTGTCAGGAATGTTGTAACCAGCGTGGCATGAAGATGCAACAAACGATTAGTGTGCAGATTGTCACTAATCACCACGCTTTTTTGCGAGTAAGAGGCAAAGAAACAGATGTTTCCTACTCCTTACTCGCTAAAAGCAAATGGTGTTTCAATTATAATACAGCGTCATCTTCGTCGTCATCCCAGCGCCCAGCTCTCACACTTTCCAACGACAATCTCGTCCCATCTGTCTCGTCGTCCAAATCCTCTATCAACAGGATGCGCTCAAACTTCTTATCAATAATATAACGGTAATGCCCTATATCAGGCATGCCACCTCTTGTCTTACATCTGAAATGGTGAGTCACCTCCCAGCCGATAACCTGTGTAGTGTCAAGGCTAAATATCGTAGCCTTCAGTTCTTTTGCCTTTATCTTACAAGTGCTTAACGCAGCCTCCGCCTTGCTCAAATCATCATTATACTTTTCTCTGTACTCATAATATTTCCTATCTGAGTAAGAGCTTGAATAGTATGACGGCGGACCCCAGATATCTATGTGGTCTAAATCCTCTTTCATAGCATCAGTGTATGATGTCAATTTCGCACAAGCAGCGTAAAAACTTCTCGCCTGCGCCCAGCAAGCACTATCATTATACATCGTGTTCTTCGCTTCGACAACGGTAGTCTCTATCGGCTGATAGCTGTCGAAATCGTAAAGCGTCTTGGCAAGTTCCTTCCCTATAAGGTCGGCAGCCTTATCCTCCTTCGATTTGCACCCAACAAATGCAAATACGATGACGAGTGAAAAAAGTAAGATGTTCTTTTTCATAATTCTTTTATTATATGATTATACAATTGCTCTGTTATAATTCACTTGGATTTTATCATAATATTGTCAAGTGTCTCCTTTATCTGGCTCAGCAGCATGATGATGCCGAAGAAGCCTACCACGAAGAGGTATGAGACTAACGAAATCCAAAAAGGTGTCCATACTTTACGATAGGAGTCGTCTGCAACAACAGCAACGAACGCACTCAAAACGCCCAAACCACCAATGACAATCATTATCACTGCAAAGGTGTACCACCCACTCCGCTCGGCAGGCTTTACCTTGACCTCCTCCTTAGGGAAAAGAGCAGCGAGAGCTTCGTAATCCTCTACCGTGACATCGCCGACATTGTAGCGAAATGCACACTTCTCCTGCCTATCCCAATGAGGATAACTTTCGCTTGTGCCGACAATCTCGTCCTCATTGTATTCTCGTTCACCAATCTTTAATTGCTGCGCCATTTTCATAATCTTTTCTTGCGCCTCCCGTTGCTGCTCTGCCCTTCGCTCGGCAGCCTTCTTTTCGAGATACTCTTCGATATATTTGTTCATAGTAGTATAGTTTTAAGATGCCTACTCGTTATGCGTTTTTCGGCGACCACGCTTTACATTTTAACCAACTGACAATATGAATTTTGCAACATTCATAATGGCAAATCATGCCACATCTGCATGCTGCAAATATAACCGTCAGGTGCTGCAAAGCGTGAGACAGTCAAGAAAAAAATAAAAAAAAATATCGCCCTATCGCCCCACAAAAAAAAGAGGCTCTACCTCAATGCCCTATTCAAAAAATCCTTCATCATCATAGCAATCTCTGTATGATGGCTTTCCAACGCAAAATGACCACTCGCTACAAAACATATCTCCGCGTTTGGCAGGTCTCGTTTAAACGCTCTTGCTCCAGCAGGGATAAAGGAAGGGTCGTTCTCTCCCCATACAGCCATCAGGGGCGGCTGATAGTCGCGTAAATATTTCTGAAACTCTGCGTAAAGGGCGACATTAGAGCGATAGTCCAGAATCAAGTCGTTCTGCATCTCTGCCCGCCCAGGCAGGTTTACATAATAGTAGTCGAGCGAATAACTATCGGGACCCACACTACCTTCGGGGGTTCCGTAGGTATATTGCCCGATGATAGTATCAAGGGCATATGCAGAGGTAAACTGCTGACGCAATTAATACCAGTCTGCCAGTTCAGGCATCAACTCTCGGAACATATGGCTGCTTGATGGGAACCCATGCAAAAGTAGAATGGCAGGATTTTCGGGTGAACCAGCCTTACGATAAAAGATATTGCAATCCTCAACGTGAATTTGATGATAGGATATCATATACTAATGTTCAGTTTGATAATCTATTATAGTGAAATCATTTTCATCGAAGCTAACACGAATGGTTAGGTCGTCAATAATTTCTATCCTTTTGTATATTGCCCCACTCCATTTCTCACCGAACTGGTAAGCATAGCCCATAAGCCCATTATGAGTGTAGAGGTGGAGATAGCGAGTTATGGTTGTCGCATCATCACCCTGCTTGAGCGGATTTCTTACAGCGAAAGAAAGATCTACCCCATATTACTATGTTATTCTGTCTCACCATTATGGATTATCAAAAAATCGTAGGTTCCTTGCCTACTTCGTGCTCAAGGTTTTTGTCGCCTTGGTCATCGACAATCTTACGGTTGAACCACTCGGGATAGCCGGGCAAGTCGAAGTGGTGGCGGTCCAGAGAGCCATCGTTGTTGAGACGTCGCACGGTGCCATCCATGTAGCGCATCAGCAGGAACTGGTCAAGTTGCTTCCACCGCCGCATCATGCGGTCGGCCATACGCGTCGCAAAATCGTCATTGAGCGTGGCACGCTGGTCAGGATGTGCATTAAGCAACAGTTTGTCGTGTTCTGCCACCTCTTTTATGAAACCCGTCTCCAACTCGTCCTGTGCCTGCTGGATGTCCTTTATCATGTCGCCATAGCGGCTGTAGGCGTAGTTGGCTACACGGTTGAAAAGCCAGAATGCCGCCGTCTCGCTATATTCGGTAAGGCTGCCGTTGCCTTGACGGAAACATTCGGGAATGACGGTCTGATTACAGTAGAGCGGCGAGAAGACAGTGGAGTAGGTATCGTCCACGCCAAACCACAGCATACCTCCAATGTCGTTTGGCAACCATCCGCGACACTGTGCTATGGCGCAAAAACCTGTCTGTTGCGTGGAGATGGGACGCTCGTGCATATAGGTCTTGCCATCAACAGTGTAGTGCATCGGACGCCAGCGGTAGGGGCTGCCGAAGGGACCGGCACCAATGTCATGGGTCATGTCGAGTGGCGTATTCTCATAATGGTTACGCATGATATTCATCACGTCGTGCACATCTATCTTACGGTCGGGCTTTATCCATAGCGGCAGCCTGTTCTGCGGATTACGGCCGAGGGCATAGTCTGCATACTGCTCGCGGATGCCCTCCTTGAGGTCAGCAAACATGGCATATACGCGTGCGTCGCAGCCCCTCATGCCGACGAATGTCAGCGGACAGTAGGCATCGGCGAAGCTGAAATCCTCATCCTTACCGTCGAAATAGCCGCGCAGACGCGCCAGAGAGATTACATCGGCAGAATAGACACATTCCACCTCGGGGCGCACGAGGTACTTCATATTGCGGCTGTCGATACTGCGGAAGCTCTCCTTACGCATCTGCGGGAATGTGGTGATACGTGCTTGGTTGGCATGTCCCGTAACATAGCCCTCTGGCACGCGGCGCGCCACCCACACGGCTCCCTCTTTGAAATTCTTGTAACCTTTCTTCAGCACGGCCTTTCCTTTTATGGTGTCGTATTCGGGACGCCCCTTGCCGATGACCTCCATAATCCACACTTCGTTGGGGTCACAGATGGAGAACGACTCGCCAGTGCTACGATAGCCGTGGGTATCCATGAGCTCTGCCATAATCCTTATTGCCTCACGCGCCGTAGTAGCACGTTGCAGCGCAAGGTGAAACATGGTAACATAGTTAAGGCCATCAACACCAGCCAACTCCGGACGGCCGTCAAAAGTACTCTCACCTATGGCCACCTGATGTTCATTGATATAGCCCACAACATTGAAAGTGTGTCCCACCTGCGCCACCTCGCACATTACTTTACTCCCTTCGCGCAAGGTGATAGTCTCGCCGACAGCATGATCGGCCACACGATAAAATACAAGGTCGCCATAAAGCCCGTGAGAGTCAGCGGCATAGGTAATGAAGGTAGAGCCGTCCTTGGTGGCGCCTCGCGTGGCGAGAAAATTGGTGCACGCACCTGCCTCTTGCCATATACACATTGAGATAAATAATAACATTAAGGGCACAAATGCCTTTCTGCTTGCTATCTGTTGCATACTGATGTAGAATATTGGTTTCAATCTACAAAAGTACACAATTTGTTCGATTATAGAAACAAAGGGACTTCTATAAATAACTCCATAGGAGTTACCTATAAATAAAAACTATCTGATTTTCAAACCTCTCAACTTCGTAGAGGTTGCATATTAATCCTAAAATCCTCCAATCCTAAAATCTTCCAATCTTAAAATCTCCCAATCCTAAAATCTCCCAATCCTAAAATCTTCCAATCCTAAAATCTTCCAATCTTAAAATCTTCCAATCCTAAAATCTCCCAATCCTAAAATCTTCCAATCTTAAAATCTCCCAATCTTAAAATCTTCCAATCCTAAAATCTTCCAATCCTAAAATCCAAGATACGACAGACTACAGCTCTATAGTCATCTTATGCTCTTCGGCGAGGCGGCGCAGATTGATGATAGCATAGCGCATACGACCGAGGGCCGTGTTGATGCTCACTCCCGTACGCGCCGCTATATCTTTGAAATCGCATTTGCCGTAGTGACGCAAGATAACGACACGTCGCTGCTCAGCAGGAAGCATCTTGACAAGCTTGCGCACGTTACGGCTCGACTGGCGACGCATGATTTCCTGCTCCACATTCTCATCAAACACCTTCAGCTGGTCCACAACCTCGCGCGTATTGTTATTTGCCACCATTGGCATCTTATTGTTTCGACGAAAATGGTCAACAATTAGATTGTGCGCAATGCGCATCACCCAGTGGATAAACTTATTTTCGTCCCTATAATATCCACCTTGTATGGTAGTTACGACCTTGAAAAAAGTGTCTTGGAATATATCGTCGCTGGTGGACTTATCCTTCACCACAGAGAAGATGTAGCCGTAAACCTTCGTCCTATATCTATCCATCAAATACTCGAAACAACTGTAATCGCCATCCTTATAACGACGTATTAGCTCATTGTCAGTGAGTTCGCTTCTGTTGTCGGTCATAGTAACCTGCATTTTAGAGTTAATAACTGATAGTTGTTCCTCTATAGCAATGAGCGTTGATGGTTGAACGTTTATTGTTTTGTTTTGGAAATGCAAAAATACATTTTTTTTCAAAAAAACAAGCGAAAGAACGAAATATTTTTTCATTTAGTATTTTGAAATGATATTTTTTCAAAGAAAAAAAGTATGCCTCTTAATATTTGCTGTCCGTCAGAAAACATCTGTTTTTTGCCACATGTTGGCTTGGACAGTTACGACAATAGCTTCACCAGATTTGAAAAAAAAAAAAATATAAACAACTATCACTCAAAATACTACCATTTTTTACTATATATTAAAAAAATACTTGTACCTTTGTATTTTTATAGATGCCATACCACATAGTATCTTTATCGATGTAACAAAAACTACCAAACCATGAAAAAAACAATACTTTTCGTTCTCACCGCCGTACTGCTCGGCACAATGTTCAATGGCTGCAAGAACAAACAAGAGGCCGCCGCTGACGATGTTCTCTACTCCAACTACAAGCCCTACACGCGCTGGTGGTGGTTCTCGCAGGAGATAGACACCAACGACGTGCGCAACCAGCTGATATGGCTCAAAGAGCATGAGTTCGGCGGAGTCGAGATAGCATGGATTTACCCCATGTTTCTCGATTCGGCAAGAGCACACACCGACTTCCTCTCCGAGGAGTGGGCTGTGCCGGTGAGGGTAGCGAAAAGAGTAGCCGACTCGCTGGGACTGGGATGCGACTACACCTATGGCACCATGTGGCCTTTCAGCGATGTGGAGCTGCCCGACGGCGACCAGACACGCAACTATTTCGACTCCATAGAGATTGCCGAGCGACCACTGACATGGGACCACCCACGCATGGCACGCATACTCAACCACTTGGACCACGAAGCCTTCGCACGCTACGCGGCACGCATGAACAAGGGGCTCGCTGATGCCTACAAAGGACGCAAATCAGGACTCTTCGTCGATTCTTGGGAGGTGGAGACCGACTACCTATGGACTCGCGGATTCGACAAAACATTCAAGGCAGAGCATGGCTACGACATCACGCCATACATAAAAAACAAGACTGTATATGACACCGCCAATGCCGATATCTACTACGACTATATGCACACCCTCTCAGGCTACGTGATGAGAGAGTTCTACGGCCCCTTCGCCGACAACGCAAAAGCTATGGGAGCCTTCTCACGCGCCCAATGCGGTGGCGCACCCACCGACTTGCTGACTGCCTTCACAATGGTGGACATACCTGAAACGGAAGCCATCCTCTACGAACCCAGCTTCAGCAAGATAACAGCCTCGGCGGCAGCCCTCGGCGGAAAAGACGCCGTAACGGCAGAGACTTTCACCTGTGCCTACGGATGGACAGGCCTACGCTACAAGAACGGACACGGACACAGCCCTCATCAAGGCAAAGAGCAAATTGCCGACCTCAAGCTGATTTGCGACGCCATCTTTGCCAACGGCACCAACCAGATTATTTGGCACGGTTTCCCATACAACAAGGTAGGCGACACCAGTAACTTCTTCTATACCACCTGCCAGTTGAGCACCAGCGAACTGTGCAACCTCAGCGGAACGGCACTGACGGAGTTCAACCGATATATGTCCATCGTGTCGCAATATATGCGCAAAGGCAAGAACTACAGCACTATGGCAGTCTATATGCCGTTGGAGGATTCATGGATGGAACGCCGCTACCCCGACTGGGTATATGAACAGATGAAATGGGTGGGCGGCAAGTACGAGATGCGCTACATCAACACCCCTTCGCAGCTGAAAGGTATGCAACCACTGTGGGTGAATGAACATTTCCTTGCCTCGGCCACTTACAACAACGACACATTACACTGCGGCGAAGCCTCTTTCAGAGCCCTTTACAGCGATGTGGAATACATGGAGATGGGTGCGCTGCGCAGCATCCTGGCACTGGCAAAACAAGGACTACCCGTTGTGATGGCTCGCGAACCTAAAGAGCCCGGACGCAACAAACACGCCGAATACAGCGACCTCGTCGCCGAACTCATGGCTCTCAAGAATGTCAGCAACGACCCCACCGCCACTGCTGTGAAACAGACTATCAAGCCGCTCATCGAAGGCGACAATCTGCCTGACTTCTGGGTGCGCGAAGAAGGCGACACCTACTATGTCTTTGTCGCCAACCCCATGACGCAGACAATTCAATACCCACTGGACTACTGCTATGCCTTTACCGACAAGGGCTCAACACGCGACATCACCATCAACCATCACGGTCGCTCTCAGCAGTGGACACTGAAATTCAAACCCATGGAATCTCTGCTTCTACAAATTGACAAAGACGGCGTGAAACAGATTAACTTAGGATTCACACCTAAGAAAATGCCAGGGTTTGTAGAATAGCGTATTGGGAAGATTTTAAGAAATCAAATAGTTTCTATTGATATGCAACTCCTACGGAGTTATTTATAGAAATCCCTTGAATACAGCATACCTCTCAACAGGCATCATTCGCGCAAGATAACAAACGAAGACTTTTGTGCTAAAACCACCTCAAAGAGATGACAACACCTAAAACTCAAAGCACCAAATGTTCCAGCTTTCTGCTGGGGATACCTTTCCTGATTTGCCTGCTTTCAGCCATCGGGATAGCCCCTGCGCTTGCCGACAGTGCAAGCGGCTACATATACGACACGGTGAGCGAACAATACACTATCTGTTATGGCGACAGCATAGCATGGCATGGTATGACCCTGCGCGAAAGCGGCACTAACACTATTGTGGACACCATCGAAAGACCTGCCGGCGAGGCTGACAGCATAAAGGTATATATCGCTCGCATCGTCATCTCGCAGACTCCTCTACTGTTCATCTCTGGCGACACAACGCTTTGCGAGGGCAGCAGCGACACGCTCACCGCCTCTCTCATCCCCGGCTACAACAGCATCACATGGCATGGCCCTATGGTGAATAACGTGAACAACGAAAGCATCGCCATAACCACTGGCGGCACCTACACCTTGACTATAGAAGACAGCAACAATTGTATACATACGCACGCCTTCGATGTCACCCTCCACGCAATAATGAGGACCGACACCGTAGTAGCGATATGCGCTGGCGACAGCTACATTATAGGCGAGGATACCTTAATCGAGAATACCACACACACAGCTACTTTCAGCAGCTCCCTCAACTGCGACTCCATGGTTACTCTACACCTGCTGGTACTGCCGAGGCCTGATGTCATCATTGCCGGCCTCCATCCCTTCTGTGAGGGCGACACACTCTGTATTGCCGCCACAGGTGCTGTTGACTACGAGTGGTCAACCGGCGAGACCTCGCACATCCTCTGCATCACCGAGGGCGGCGACTACAGCCTCAATGCCATAGGCGCCAACGGTTGCATGACGCAACGCACATTCTCCATAAACACCCACGACACCAAGACACGCCACATCTACGACACTATCTGCGATGGCGATATGCGCATGTTCTTCGGACGCGAACTAACACAGCATGGCGACTTCGTGCACTACGACACCACTATTTACGGCTGCGACAGCTCCGACATACTACACCTGCACATCAATGACCGACTAACTGGCGAAATAAACATCAATGCCAGCGACTCGCTCTTCTGGGACAACCTATGGCGCAGACATAGCGGCACCTATGCCAAGCACAACGTTGGCTCCAACGGTTGCGACAGCACCACGATACTGCACCTTCTGCTCGTACATGGTGCTCCCGTACCCAAGCTGGTGCTCTTCGACGAACGCCTCATAACCTTTGACCACTACCTGCCGTATGACGACAACAACAGCTGGCACGGCTACATGGCCTATCGCTGGTATCGCAATGGCAACCTGATTCGGAGCGCTCATAGCGACTTCTATCACAATGCAGACTACAGCCCGCTGGAAGGCTGCTATTATGCCGAAATAGCCATCAACGAGGAACACACCCTATGGATGCCGACAGACACCATCTGCGTCAACATTCTGGGCATTGACGAGGCCGATAGAACCCCTGCCATCGTGAGCCCCAACCCCGTGCACAGAGGCGAGAGCGTCAGCGTAGATGGGATAGACTGTTCGCATATCTATCTGACAACCACCGGAGGACGCACCATTGCAGACACTGAAGGCAACAGACTGCGCATACCCGCCTCCACACCAGCCGGACTTTACCTGCTTCGCATAAGCGACCGCAACGGGAAAGAACACATAATTAAAGTAGTAGTACTGTAGTGCCTCTCACTGCAACGGCAACCATTGCGACAGACCATAGCATTAAATCACAAACGAGGCATCAGCAAAACAAACATTTCTTTAGCATGAGGAAAACAATAATATGCCTGCTGCTTTTCGCCATCAGCACAATGGCTATGGCACAGGCAAAAAAAGACAAATACCTGAAATCTCACCTCGGGGCAGGCATCAACGCCGGCATAGCACGCGTCCTGACGATGCCTAACGCCAACACCGTTGGAGGATTCAGCTTCGGCATCGATGTAGAGTATGAATACTTCTTCTTCCGACACCTCGGCATAAGAAGCGGCATCTGCTTCAACCACTCGTCAAGTAGCCTCAAAGAGGAGAATATCGCCACCGTAGTGAGCCGCGACACACGCATCACCACCAACTCCGGACCACGTACCATCAGAACCAACAACATTTTCACCTTGGACGAGGTCAACGAACGCTACAGCATGACTTTCGTCGAGATACCTCTGATGATAGTACTGCAGGGCAACCCCATAGATTTCACCATCGACCGCTTCCGCACCTTCCATCTGGCCGCCGGCGTGAAAATGAACTTGCCGCTCGCCGTCATGGCCTATCCCGACTACACTCCAAGCCATGTGGTCATGGGCCCACGGCTGTCAGGCGTAGGCGTTACACTGGACAGAAACATGCCTTTAGACGACTATCAAGGCACCACAGGCGAATACAGCATGAGCGCTGCCGGCAACATGCTGTACCTGATGGGAGCCATAGAAGCCGGTGCCACCATAAACTTCAATAGTGGCGGAGCACTCTCCATAGCTCTCTTTGCCGACTATGCCATCAATAGCAGCTCTATTGAATGGGACAAACGACCACTCATCACGGCTGGCGACAATCAGCTTTCCACGCAAGGATACCTTGACAGCGACAAGGTAGAACGTTTCAAATACTATAAAATCGGAATCAAACTACAATACAATATCTTCTGGTAAGAGCTAAAGTATATCGATTGGTAGCCCACATAACCATAAATTAAGAAACCATGTTCCATAAGCATTTCCTTTTTGCAATAACATTTTGTATCTTAATACCTTTTACCATGTTTGGACAAAGTAATTACGAGACTATCTGGAACGCACTGGACGGTCAGATTCGATCACAACAATATAAAAGTGCCCATAAGACAGTGAGCGAGGTGATTGCCACCGCCAAAGAGAAGGGGCTTTCACACGAGTTGCTGATAGCCACCTACTACGAGGCACACATAGCCATGGCCTACCAAGAAGACCCCATAGACAGCAGCACTGCACACCTCGAAGCCATACTGCCCTTGCTGAATGAGGCTGACCAAGCGGTATGCCACAGCATCCTCGCGCACATGTACAGCGGTTTTAAGGTGCATTATTCCTTAGCCGAGGAAGAACGACAAAGAAAAGAAGCCATGCACCGCGAAGCTGCTTTGGCAAACACTGCCATGCTACAAAAGACAGATATAGAACCCTACATACATTTATGCCGTAGCAATGGTGACAAAAATTATTTCTCTCTCACCCCGACACTCTACGACATGCTGATGCGAGAAGAGATAGCCATGACCGACAATGCTCGAACCAAATACGACCTACTGAAGCAATTAGCAGATTTCCATAAGAATGACAACGACTACATAAGAATATACATTGACAAAGAACTACTCGCGGCACAGGACATGATTCCCAACGGCGTCAAAACCACCATTGAGGACTGGAAAAAAATGATAGAGAAATACAAAAACAGTAAGGAAGAACTGACCGAATGTTTTATCTCGAAGATTGCCAATATGTTATATAGCGCGGGACATTATACGGAAGCCTTAGAATACTGCAATATATTGATAGAACGTCATAAAAAAGAAGCGAATAGCATAGCGGACGACCTAAAGACCTCTTACCACAACCTGCGAAAAAACAAGTTCGTTAACGAATATCCAGACCTTGCAGAATGTGTAGAACTGCGACACCGCATCACGCTGCCTCACTTCTCATTGTCAACTCTCGGCGTAGAACTCGCCCAACAGCATAACATGACCACCATCAAAGCGAGAAACGTCAGTCGCATCTACTGCCGCGTAACGGAACAAGGAGAGAAAGACGACTCTTACCATGTTAATGGAAATAAAATCATAAAAGAATGGACTATGGACGTGGACTGTGGCGACGACTATCACGACCGACAATTCTACATCTATATCCCACCTCTGCCCGAAGGACGCTACCTCCTGATGGTCTCGGCAACAGCAGACTTCAAAGAAAACGGATTGGAGGCCGTGTCTTTTGAATGTAGCGATGTGGTATTCCTCTCCGGAGTCAACGGCAGCAACTCATTGCTGAACGGATACCTCGTCAATGGCAAAAACGGCACTCCTATAGCCAATGCCTCGGTGGTACTGGAGCGCTACGATGGAAACGACAAATATATTTCCATAACCAGTACAAAAACCAAAAAAGACGGATGGTACAAACTATTGCCACCCAAGAATAACGACAGCTACCGCTGGCGCCACCATCGTCTGAAGGTGACCCACAACGGCCACACAACATACCACAGCTGCTCACTCAACACCATCGCCATTACCGATACGACAGTGCGTACCTCCTACTCCATGATGCTGGACCGTCCTGTTTACAAACCTGGCGAAGAGGTGCATTACAGCCTTTTAATCTACCGCTGCGACCGCTGGAAGAAAGCAACGGTGGTTGCTAACACTCCCGTAACAATAACAATGCGCGACATAAACTCGCGCAAAATAGCATCTGAAGAAAAGACCACTAATGACAACGGCATTGTATATGGCAGCATGAAACTGCCAGACAACTGTCTGCCTGGCTCCTACCGCCTCGAAATCTCCTCTCTTGACATCAATACGGGACGCCAATACATTAAAGTAGAAGCCTACAAGCAACCCACCTATACCATAACCTTGCAGAACGACGACAACGAACAGCGTTTTAACCAAGTGACACACCTGTCGGGCGACGCCATCAGCTATAGCCAAGTGCCCATCAATGATGCCAAAGTGAGCTACACTATAGAACGCCGCAGGAGCAACTTCTGGTGGTGGTACCGACGGGAAGAGCCAGCGGTGGTCGCTTCGGGCGAAACTACGACGGACGCCAACGGCCATTTCTCCATAAACTTCACCCCTGAACCCGACACAAATGTAGAGCTGGATAAGAACACTATCTTCATATACACACTGCATGCCACCGTCACCGACCTCAACGGAGAAACCCACGAGCAGACTCTCGACATGAGGATAGGCTACAGCACAGGCTATCTGACGATAGATAACGACAAATGGGTGGACGAATTCAAACATGTGTCATTCCGCTACCAGAACCTCGACCGCAACCCCATAAGCGACAAAGTCCATGTAGTGGTCGAACGACTGAAAGCCCCCGAACAACCGCTGCTGAAACACCCTCATTGCGACTACGCCATTTCGCACTCGCTGTCGCGCGACGAGTTCGCACAACGCTTCCCATCCATGGCCTACGATGCCGCCGAAGGAGATATGCAGCAGTGGCCTGTGGCACAGAATATGGCAGACATAGATGTCACGACCACCCTCTCCGATGCCGTGACTCGTGTGCCGCTACAAGACCTACCCGACGGAGTTTATCGCATACGGCTTTCTGCCGTCAGCAATGGCGATACCATCAGCGACTCAAAGATTATTATTCTCACATCGCGCTATGCCACCCGCTATACGGGAAACGATTTGTTGTGGAGCGATGTCAGCCAACAGAAAGCGGTAGTGGGAGACCTCGTGCATCTTCGCATAGGCAGCCGCCACAAGAACGTTCAAGTATATATCGCCATAAGCGACGGCAATGGCGGATGCAAACGCAAGCTGGCGACACTCGACAACAGCATCCAAGACATACAGATACCTATAAGCGATGCCATGCTGGGCGGATGCACCATACGCCTTATAGCCGTGAAAGACGGAATTGTAGAACAACTACAGCACTTCATCAACGTTGAATTCCGACACAAAGAACTCGACCTCACTCTCACAACTCTGCGCGACCATCTGACCCCTGGCTCCACCGAACAATGGACACTACAGATAAAAAACAAAGACGGCATCGGGACACAAGCTACCTCGGTGATGACAATGTTTGATGCGGCACTCAACAACTATGGCAGTCTTGACTGGCATCTTTGGCCATGGCGCAACAACCGCAGCATTGGGCAGTTGTGGTACGACAGAATTTATCTGAACAGCTACGACTTACAAGTTTATTCGCCAGGCATCAGCTATCAGAGCCGCGAGCCTCTGGAATATAGAATTATTGACCCTGCTCGCATACGCGATAGATTCTTCCAAAGCATGCTTCGTGCCAAAGGAGGACTTGTATATGAGTCCATGGATATGATGACCGCTTCTGCAGCCCCATCAGAGATGAATGAGCTACAAGAAGTCGTATCCGATGCATCCGTGGAAGAAGAAGTAGAAACCGAAGAACAAGCTCCCGCCGAAGAGGTGAAGATGCGCGAGAATCTTAACACTCTTGCCTTCTTCGAGCCATGCCTTACGAGCGATGCTGAAGGCAACACCTCAGTGACCTTCACCCTACCCGACGTAATGACACAATGGGAAATAAATGCCCTCTCCTTCACCAACGACATACAAGTGGGTTCTCTCCTTGAGAACATTGTCTCTCGCAAAGAGATTATGGTGACGCCCATGGTGCCGCGCTTCATGCGGCAGGGCGACATCCTGACATTCGCTGTCAAGGTTAGCAACCTCACCGAACAGGAACAAAATGTCATTGTAAGCCTTGAGATGACCAATATCGAGACTGGCAGCATACTTAAAAACAAAGCTATCAAAAATACCAACGACGCTAATAGCATTAAAAATAGCGAGGACAAGTTGTCAACGGCCATCACTGTGCCCGCTGGCGGTAGTCAGGTAGCCCTATTTGAGCTCGAAGTGCCAACGGACTGCTATGCCGTACAGTACAAAGCCATAGCACGCACTCAACAGCACAACGACGGCGAGCAAGGCATTATTCCAGTGCTTAGCAACCGCCAGATGGTTACCGAGTCGCAGGCTATGTATGTAAACGGTAGTGGCGAGAAAAGCTATACCATACCTTCGATGACGTCAAGCGACAGCCGCGAACCTCGCCTGCTGGCTGTTGAGTTCACAGCCAACCCCATCTGGCTCGCCATCCAGTCTCTGCCCTATGTCTCTCAACATGAAAATCCTTCCAATATCTACCTCTTCAACCAATACTTCTGCAACAAAGTGGCACAACGCATAGTAGAAGACAATCCATCTATAAAACAGGTGGTGGCAAAATGGCAGAGCGACAGTGCCAACGCTCCAAAATCACGGCTGTCCATGAATGAGGACCTGAAGCAGACCATGATGGAAGAAACCCCGTGGCTACAAGAAGCTGAAAACGAGGAGCAACGTATTGAAGAGATTGCCAACTACTTCGACCAAGAACGCATTAACAACGAATTGGAGCAGACCGCCAACAAAATAAAAGCCACACAAAACGATGATGGCGGATGGAGCTGGATTCCCGACGGGGAATATTCATCTGTTTACACCACACGCTATATGCTACGTCTCATGGGCAGCCTGTCGGAACAAGAAGCCCGCTCACTGTCATCCGTCATCGACAACGCCATGGAGTACATAGACCAGCAGGCGGCAATAGAATACCAGCACTATAAAGAGCATAACATAAAAGATGTCGTTGATGCCGAGTTCCTCTATATCCACAGCTGCTACCCCGACATCGAAGTGAGCGAAAACGCTCGAGCAGCCTACAACTACTATATGGCTAACGCCAAAAAACAATGCCTCGACTACACAGGTCTCTACAGCCGCGCACAACTCGCAATCATCATGAGCCGCGCAGACAATGATGACCTGGCAGAAAAACTCATCAAGCAACTCAAAGAATGTTCGTTAGAGAGCGACGAGATGGGTATGTACTGGCGCGACAATGTCTCCGGTTTTCTGTGGAACGAGCACCCCATCGAGGTGCAGGCTATGCTGATAAAAGCCTTCAGCGAAGTCACACCCGACGACAGCACATCAATAGCCCTCATGCGTCAATGGCTGCTGAAACAAAAACAAACAACCTCATGGAAGAGCGACATCGCATCGGTGGCTGCCATCACCGCACTACTTGAGGACACCAAACCGCTGACCGAAGGCAAGCCTGCCACAATAACGGTGGGGCAACGCACCATAGAGAGCACAGCTCAAGCGGGCACAGGCTATGTGGCCCAACGATGGAAAGCCAGCGATATTACGCCCGACATGAATGTGGTTACCATCCGCCAGCACAACGAAAGCATCGGCTGGGGAGCCGCCTATTGGCAGTATGTGGACGACTTAGAGAACATAGAATCCATGGAGATGGGCATCTCGATAAAGAAGAGTTATCTTCTTATCGGTGCCGACGGCAAGGCGAGCGAACTGCGTGAAAACTCGCATGTCAAAGTTGGCGACCGCGTGAGAGTACAACTGCTGGTCAGCTGCGACCGCCACTTAGAATATCTAGAGCTGAAAGAAGGACGCCCCGCCGGCTTCGAACCCGTAAGCAGTGCCTCGGGATGGCGCTGGAACGACGGATTAAGATACTATGCCGCCGTCACCAACACAGCCATGCACATCTATATCGACAGAATGGACAAAGGCAAATACGTGATTAGCTACGACCTCTTCGCCACACAGGCTGGCAACTTTGGCACAGGACTCAGCGTCATGCAAAGCCTCTATGCTCCCGAGTTCCGCGCCATTGGTGCTGGCAGAAGGATTACTGTGGATTAAGATTTTAAGATGATTAAGAATGGGAAGATTTTAAGAAAACAGATAGTTTCTATTGATATTAACTCCTACGAAGTTATTTGTAGAAGACGATAAAACAAATGAAGACCTCATTATTCCTAACTCTCTCACGATATCACGATAGGTTTGCCGTCATAGAACCATAATATCACAAACAAATGATTGTCTATAAATTCGGCGGAGCATCAGTCAATAGCGCCAAATCGGTACGCAACGCCGCAGAAATTGTCAAACGGCAGGGCGAAGCACCTATGGTGATTGTCATCTCCGCTATGGGCAAAAGCACCAACGCCCTCGAACAAATGCTTCCTCAGACCTGCAACGTCAGGGAACGCGAGGAGCGCCTCAAAAAGCTGTATGACTATCACCGGCAGATAGTCCTCGACCTCTATGGCGAAAACAGCGGCCCCGCACTTTCTGCCATAGACTCTTTGTTTATCCAGCTGGACCACGAGCTATCTCTCCCTCCTACGGACTACAACAACGACTACGACCGCATTGTATGCTTTGGCGAACTAATCTCTACTACCATTGTAAGCAACTATTTCAACCACATCGGCATAGCGAACCGATGGATGGATGCTCGCAATCTTATACGCACCAACTGCACACACCGCGAGGGACGTATAGACTGGACTACAACACAAAAGAACATTTCAGCACTCGGCGCCACGCTACGAGACGACAGCACCACGCTGATTGCCATCACACAAGGCTTCATCGGCGGTGCAGATGACGGCAGCACAACGACGCTCGGCCGCGAGGGCTCCGACTATTCCGCAGCAGTGTTCGCATTCTGCCTCGATGCGTCAAAGATGGTGATATGGAAAGATGTGCCAGGCTTCCTCAATGCCGACCCTCACTTTTTCAACAATACCATCAAGATTGACCAAATGCCGTACAACGAAGCCATAGAACTCTCGTACCATGGGGCAAGCGTCATTCATCCAAAAACCGTAAAACCCCTACAGAACAAAGAGATTCCTCTTTATGTCAAATCGTTTCTCACCCCCGAGGCTGAAGGCTCCATTGTTGGCCCTTTCAAACACCTAAAACCCTCCACCCCGCTCTATATCATACGCCCAAACCAAACACTCTTATCCATAGCCACACGCGACTTCTCCTTCATTGCCGAGGACGGACTACAACAGATTTTCGGACACTTCGCCTCCGCAGGCATCCGAATCAACATGATGCAAAACTCTGCCCTCAGCTTCTCCGCATGTATTGACCACAACGAACTCCTCCTTCACGAACTTATCGAGCACCTCAACCCATCATACAACGTCCGATACAACTCAGGCCTGCATCTAATCACTATTCGCTACTACACACAAGAGATAATAGACCACATCGTCAATGGACGCACAATTCTATTAGAACAACGTAGCAGAATAACAGAACAAGTGGTCGTAGATGCTAATGACTGATTACATCATCCAATGTCCCCGAAAAACAAATCCATAGCCTTCTTTACTACTGGATTCTCTCGGCACGCAGGCGTCACCAACAACCATCTATGCGCCGAAGACAGACTGACGAAGCCAGAACAGAACAGATAAACGCCATATGACAGCCGTCAGACCACAGGCAACAGCATATAAGCAGACTTCTATAAATAAGTTTTTATGCAACCTCTACGAGGTTGAGAGATTTGAAAAATCAAATAGTATCTATTGATATGTAACTCCTACGGAGTTTTTTTTACAAAAGTCCTTATAAGCTACTTTAGACGGACACGCCATGTGGTAAGAAAAACAGCAAGACCACTCAACAGTGCGACCAACAAGAATGTCGTCACAAAATCGCCAACTCGCATCACCACAGGGAATGCGTCAACAATAAAGTTGTCTCCCATCTTTACTATGCCGAACTGCTGCTGCACAAAACACACAACAAAACCGATAACCAGTCCCGCCACAATACCTACACCGCTAATCAGCAATCCCTCGGCAAAAAAAGCACTACGGACAGTTGATTCAGGCATACCCATGCTTCGCATGATAGATATGTCATGTCTCTTGTCTATGATGAGTAACGCCAGCGATGCTACAAGATTTAGCGTTGAGATGAGGACTATGAGCGCAAGAATGAGGATAATACCTATACGCTCTGAACGAAAAATCTTATAATATAGCGGTTGCTGGTCAAAACGGTCTTTTACAAGGTATTTCTCACCCAAAAGCTGTCTCACTTCCGTCTTCACAGCCGCTGCCGAACGTGTAGCGTCGAGCGACAATGCCAACGCCGAGCACTCATCGTTGCTATACGAGAGCAAACGACGCACAAAATCAATGTCTGCCAAAACATAGCGACCATCTATCTCCTGTTGCACAAAGAACATAGCCGAAGGCATTGCATAGCCGGTATTAAACGCTTGTTCCATCGTCATCCCTAAGGAACCTCCACGCTTCGGAATATGAACGCCTACAGGCGTATTGGCAAGCAAGGATAGACCCAAACGGCTATACACCTCGCCACCCAACACAAGATAATCTTCCGAACGCTCTATCTCCATCCCCGTTTCTGGGTCTATAATCGACATGCTACCCGTTAGTTTGTACTGCCCGTTATAAATCATCGTGTCTATACCCGTAACGCGACCGTATGTGCTGTCAACGCCTCTCAACGATACTATAGACTCATGCCGACCATGCGTCAGCCACGCATTTTCCTCCGCAATCTGCACTATCGATGCCACGCCTTCAACCTGCTGCAAACGCGCCATATCAATATCAGCCGTATGAAACGACTTGCCTTCTGCTGCCTCTATCTTCAATTCAGGGTCAAACAGATTGAAGAGCCCCTGCGTAAGGTTGCCAATACCATTATAGACGCTCAGGACAATAATCAGAGCCATTGTGCTCACCGCAATACCCACCAACGATATCCACGAGATAACATTGATTACCGTCTTCTGCTTGCGCGAGAAGAGATAGCGCCGTGCTATGAACAATGATAACTTCACCTGTCGTTGTTTCTACTCAATCATAAACAAAAAATGCCATAACACTCTTGTCCTGACCCGAAACACACACAGCAACCTACTGTTTCAGCAACTTCTCTATGTTTTCAATATAATCAAGAGAGTCATCCAAGAAGAACTCCAGATGAGGTATGATACGCAACTGCTTCCCCTCGCGCATACCAAGTCGCCTACGCAAATCCGCAGCATTCTCTTTTATCAATGCCATAACCTGTTCTTTACTCACACCTCCTATCGGGAAAATGCTCACATGAATACGTGCTATCGAGAGGTCAGGCGTGATACGAACCCCTGTGACAGTAATCATCGATTGCCCCATCACTGGCTTCATCTCCTTTAGGAAGATTTCACCCATGTCCTGCTGTATGAGGCGCGATATTTTGTTCTGACGTGTTGTCTGCATATATTATAAATAACGAATGAAGGGCTCAGCCCACACAATATTTGCGAATATGCAAAGATACGCAAAAAGTAGCATATAGATAATAATTAAACCACATATCTCGTTTTTATTAACATGAAAAAAAATATTCTCATCGTTCTTTTGCTTCTTGGCTCAATTATACTTGTATCGTGCAGCAACAGCATACGCATGCCTAAACACCGCAAACGCGCGCACTGCGACTGTCCAACATTCTCACTTAACAATCATACGAGGGACACCACGCCTGCCATGCACAACGAAGACTATACAACCATCTCTTTGAACCAATAAACATCTCCCCCCCCCATCTCGTCATTCTAAAAAGGCTAAGAGAAGAGCCAATGACATCAAAAGAAGAAGCCATAAACAGACTGCGAACCATTCTGAGCAAATATGTGCCACAGGAGGCATTAGAACGGCTGGTAGATTACATCGTTCGCCGTGGCGTACATCTTCGTATCACACGCTCGCGAGAGTCAAAATATGGCGACTATATGCATCCGCATGGCGACAAACAGTATCACGCCATCAGCATAAACGGCGATATACCGCATCTTTTCTTTCTTAAAGTGCTCTTGCACGAAATGGCGCACCTCGAAACATACCTAAAATACAAAAACAGCGTCAGACCTCATGGCTTAGAATGGCAGACAGAGTACAGGAACATTCTAATTGCATACATAGACTGCTTTCCTGATGACATTCAAACACTGCTCCGCAAATACACATCAAAAATCCCCCTATCGCGGTCCTTAGCATCAACACTTAGGAAAAAACTAATACACTATGGCATGGAAGGGGAAAAAGACAACGCCAAAACATCACAATATCAAACACTGAACGACCTTATCCCTGGGACAGAATTTCATCTTGTGAGGAAACCCAATACCACCTTTACCGCCCTTGAGCGACGACGCACCCGATGGCTTTGCCGCAATAAGGATAACGGACAGCTATATCTTGTTCACGGCACATCCGAGATTATTGCAACACCATAAGGTTGCTTATCATCCATACTGGCATTTTGTTCTTCTTCGAAATAGTATTGACCGTGGCGGCATAATTCCTACGTTATAGGAGTTAGGCTTCCTCATCAAAGGATTTTACACAACATAGTGTATTATCTCATTTCATCATGTCGTAGCAATAGGTTTCTCACACCCAATTTTGTGTTCACCACATCTATAACGGATGGTGTACTATCATTTCATCATAGTACAAGCATTTTGTTAGCAGATAATAAGTCTGTCATAAGTAAGTGGGCAAATTTAATTTACATTTTTGTATAATATAAAATATTGATAATATAATTGTTGTATTGTCTTATGATGCATAAAAATATTGAACAGTTACTTATCGTGTATTGTTACACCAACATAAGACGCTATACAAATAAATATTTGCTCTACATTATAGAGAACACTAACAACGGTTCATCATTTAAGATATTGCAAAATGTTTAATCACTATCCAAGATATAAGAAAGCGAGCAAGACATAATTATCGACGAAAAAAAAGAGCCCCTCAATGAGGAGCTCTTTTCAATATAACGGTGAATTGTTAAAACTTATTCAATCACGCGATAGAAGGAGACGCGACGGTTGACGCTGTATTTAACATCGCCGAAAGGAGCGTTCTTGCCATTCCATTTTGCCTCGAGACGGCTCTCAGCGATACCGTATTTCTCAACGAGCTGACGGACGACCTCTTTAGCACGCTTCTCAGAAAGCTTCATGTTGTACTCATCGCTACCCGTGTAGTCGGTGAAACCGTAAACCATGTACTTGGTGTTGGGGTTGTCTTTCATTACGCGAGCGATAGCTTTGAGTTTCTGATGCTCGTTCTCGCTGACAGTGTATTGGTCAACACCAAACTGGATGGAGAAAGGAAGAGCATAGAAAGTGAGCTGGTCAGCCTTAATCTGGTCGATTTTAGCCTGCAGTTCGCGAGCAGCCTGGTCGTTGCCATTAGAAATATTGGTGCTACCAATCTGGCTCTCGAGTTCGGCGATACGGCCTTCGAGGCGTTTCTCATTCTGCTTGCCATTATTGACCTGCTTCTCAAGGTTAGCAATCTGCTCGTTGAGAGCGTCGATGTTCTCCTGGGTGAGAGCAGCACGAGAGGCGTTGAGCTCCTCATCCTCTGCAGTGAGACCGAAGTTGAAGGCATAGCCAAGAGCGAGGTAAGCATCCAAACCATGGTGACGATTTTTGAAGATGTTGGGAGCGTGAGCAACATCAATCATACCCAACTCGGCAAAAATCGAAGAATGATTTGACAATCTGTAAGCATAACCCAAACCAGCGTCAGCAGCGATATTCAAACGATGACTACCCTCACTCTGAAAGTTCTGCCAGATAGCAGCACCTGCATCAGCAAAAAGGTAGAAATTGCCACGTGACTCAGGGTTGTAGCCCATAAGAGCATTGTTGACTGAGAATTTGAAACCAGCAGTCAGAAGGCCATAAACGTAGAAAGGATCCTTCTCTCCACTATTGTACAGGCCAGGCATCATGCCGCGGAAGCGGACATCCCATACATGGTTGAGCTTCTTCTCCAAGAAGATAGCACCACCAATGCTGGTACCCTCACCGAAGTACCAACCACGGTGATTAGCCTGCTTGTCAAAGTCAACCATAGCACCGATTGACCAATTGCTCCAGAAACCATAGCGAGGATACTCGTTCTGGGCCGAAATTGCCGTGGTAGCAACAGTCAACAGACCAGCAACCACTCCAAGTTTTAACAGTTTCTTCAACATATTAGATTTAAATTATTAAGTTATTTACTTTTTTTATTCTATATTATTTCAACACAATACAATTCCTCATATACCGATGGAATTGTTTTGCAAATATACATTCTTTTTTTTATTCACGAAAAATATTTTCACCTCATTCTACGTTTATTATACGCATGTTCGTGCTAATTATCTATTTTTCAAATTGTTTAATAAATCAAAAAAAACAATAAAATGACGAAAAAAAATATCAATTTCAGCTCCAAACTTGTTGAAAACTTTATCACTTACAACGATTTTAACATTTCTCTTCAGCAAGCAGAGCAAGGTCGTCAGACCCTATTGGACGCCACAGGTGCCGGCAACGACTTTCTCGGATGGGTACACCTGCCCTCGTCCTTAGACACCGAGGTGTTGCAACGCATCCATAGTGACGTAGCCCGCCTGAAAGACCGTTGCAGCCTCTTTGTCATTATAGGCATTGGCGGCTCATACCTCGGCGCTCGCGCCGTCATTGAAGCTCTGCAGTCTGAATTTGAAGCCATGCGAAGCAAGCGCTCTTTTCCTTATATTATATATGCAGGTCATACGTTAAGCGAGGAGTATTATAGCCAACTATTGCCAATTCTCGACAGCAACGACTACGGCGTTGCCGTAATTTCCAAATCTGGCACTACGACAGAGCCCGCCGTAGCATTTCGCATTATAAAACATCACATAGAACAGAAATACGGCAAAGAGGAAGCACGCCAGCGCATCATCGCCATTACCGACGCACAACGTGGAGCCCTTCACACCATGGCACAACAAGAGGGCTACTCGTCATACGTCATTCCCGACAACGTCGGCGGCCGTTTCTCGGTACTCACGCCCGTAGGCTTGCTGCCTATTGCTATGGCAGGATACAATATTGACAATCTTTTAGCAGGCGCACGCAAAGCCGAATCTCTCTATACTCTGCTGCCAGCCGATGAGAACGCAGCACTTCAGTATGCCGCAACGCGCAACGCGCTATACAATAAAGGATACAAGGTGGAGATGCTGACCAACTTCATCCCTTCTCTGCGCTATATTAGCGAGTGGTGGAAACAACTGTACGGCGAGAGCGAGGGCAAAGAGCACAAAGGAATACTGCCACACAGCCTTTGCTTCACCACCGACCTGCACTCCATGGGCCAGTATATGCAGGATGGCGAGCGCATGATAATGGAAACGGTGATAAGCGTTGCCTCGGCAAAAGCAAAAGTCGCCATACCGCATGACGAACAAGACTTGGACAATGTCAACTATTTGGAAAAGAAGAGCCTGAACGAAATCAACCACTGCGCCGAGCAAGGCACCATAGAGGCACACCATGATGGCGGCGTCCCCGTGATGAAAATAGAACTTGAACAGATTGACGAGGAGACCCTCGGCCATCTGCTCTATTTCTTTGAGTTTGCCTGCGGCGTAAGCGGATACATGCTTGGCGTTAACCCATTCAACCAGCCGGGAGTGGAAGCATACAAGAAAAACATGTTCCGCCTACTCGGGAAAAAATAAACACTACACCATAAAAAAACAAAGGGCTACTTCAAAAAGAAGCAACCCTTTGTTTTTTTCTTTCTGTTACTTTAGAATTTAGAATGGCAAATCGCCCAGTGGTTCGATTTCCTGATTAAGGATGGTCTCAAGACCACTGCGGTTTTCTTCTACACGGCGCTCGTCAGGACGATTACGGTTGCCCAGCACTGTGAAGTTCTCTGCAACCACCTCGGTGATATGGCGTTTGTTGCCTTCCTTGTCATCCCATGAGCGGGTCTGCAATTTTCCTTCCACATAGAGCTGTGTGCCTTTACGCAGTATTTTTTCTGCTATCTCTGCCAGCTGACGCCAGCAGACGATGTTGTGCCACTCGGTCTGCTCTATACGCTCACCCTCGCGGTTTTTGTGATATTCTGTTGTGGCAAGTGAAAAAGAGGCCTTTTTCACCACGTTGATTGTGCCGTCCTCTCTGCGGAGGTCCTGAGGAAGGGTTACCACATCAGGATCCTTGCCCAAATTGCCAATCAGGATAACTTTGTTAACTCCTATCATTTCTTGTTGTTTTTCCGATTAATATTAAATGTTGTCTTTTCTTATGGGAACGCAAAAATAATACTTTTTTTTTAATCAGCTGTTATATTTTTCCTTTTTAACCGCTTTATATCAGCCGCGAAGGGGCTGACCTTATGACTGTCAGCCTATCTTTTGCTCTGCCATCGCTTTGGTTATCACAAGGGTTGAACCATTTGGCAGTGTCGGCAAATCAAACATATAGTCAAGCATCAGCGACTCCATGATGCCTCGCAAACCGCGTGCTCCGAGGCGGCTCTCTACAGCTTTGGCAACAATGGCATCCAGCGCCTCGTCATCAAACTTCAGCGTCACACCGTCTATCCGGAATATCTCCTGATACTGTTTTACGAGTGCATTTCTGGGTTCTACAAGAATACGTCTCAACGCGTTGCTGTCAAGCGGATGAAGCGATGTTAGCACGGGAAAACGGCCCACAAGCTCAGGGATTAAGCCAAACTTCTTCAAGTCCGCTGGCTCCACATATTTCAATAGGTTGTCTTTCTCTATGCTGTCGCGCGTCTTTGTTGCACCATATCCTATCACGTTAGATTTGAGTCGCGATGCGATATGGCGCTCTATCCCGTCAAAAGCACCTCCGGAGAGGAAGAGTATGTTGCGTGTATCGACATTTATCAGCTGTTGCTCCGGATGCTTACGGCCTCCCTGTGGCGGGACACTTACCACAGAGCCCTCCAACAGCTTCAGCATAGCCTGTTGCACGCCCTCGCCAGACACGTCGCGAGTGATGGATGGGTTATCGCTCTTGCGCGATATCTTGTCTATCTCGTCTATGAACACGATGCCGCGTTCTGCCGCCTGAACATTATAGTCGGCAGCTTGCAACAAGCGCACAAGCACATTCTCCACATCGTCGCCCACATAGCCGGCCTCGGTAAGCGTGGTGGCATCGGCTATGGCAAAAGGGACATTGAGCATCCGCGCTATGGTTCGTGCCATAAGCGTCTTGCCCGTACCTGTCTCACCTATGATTATGATGTTCGATTTCTCTATCTCGACAGGGACATCCTCTATGGTCAGCCCCGTAGCATCACGACGCTGTTTTTTCTGCGCACCATGTATTTCATCGTAATAACGGATTCGCTTATAGTGGTTATAGACAGCCACCGACAGCACTCTCTTAGCCTCATCTTGCCCTATGACATACTGGTCCAGATAGGTCTTGATTTCCGCCGGCGTTGGCACTTTGAAGTCATTACGGATGGGATTATGTCTCTCGCGTGTCTCGCCGTCAAAGACCTCTACCGCAGCATGAGCACAACGGTTGCATATTAACCCTTCCAGACCCATCGCCAAAGGTCCCGCCTGCGATTCCGGCAGGCCACAGAATGAACAATGGTTTTCTTTGTTTTTTGCCATGTTTTAGTTGATTGAATAGATTTTGTTTCAGGCGTACCACGCTCGCTAAAAGAGCGATGTTGACGAAGCATCCTGCCTGATAAAGATAAATAGCAATACAGTAAACGCCAGCAACGACGACCCTCCGTAACTGAAGAACGGCAACGGGATGCCAATCACGGGCATCCATCCAAGGACCATTCCTATATTTACCACAAGATGGAAAAAGAGAATAGCCGAAACGCTGTAGCCATAGAATTTCCCGAATACGGAAGCCTGTCGCTCTGCCATAGTCACAAGCCGGTAGAGGAGCCACAGATAGGCCAGCAGCAACAATGCGCCGCCAACAAATCCCCACTCCTCGCCCACCGTGCAGAAGATAAAATCGGTCTCCTGCTCAGGCACGAAATTAGCCTTAGTGAGCGTACCGCGCAGAAAACCCTTGCCGCTGAAACCGCCAGAGCCGATGGCTATCTTTGACTGCGTAACATTATAGCCCACGCCACGCGGGTCGTGTGCCGGGTCAAGCATCACAAGGACGCGGTTCTGCTGATGCTCTTCGAGCAGACCGAACATATAATCCACTGAGATGACAAACGCCGTGCATCCCACAAACACCACAAGAGCATAGATATAGTGCTTTAGCGTCGGTCGTCCTATCCACACAAAGAGATAGAGCACTATCAGAACAAGAAGAGCGAATATCAGCCAAAACTTCGTCGTAACAGCTATAGAGAGTATGAAAAGCACCACCGCGGCGATACCTACGGTGAAGACTAAAGGCGTCAATCCGAACCGATAGAACGGTATAAGGAATGCCAGAAAGACAAGAGCCGAGCCAACATCATGCTGCAAAAAGATAAGCCCAACGGGCAATCCTATCAAGAGCGCTATAAACCACCATGAACGTTTCTTTTTTATATCGAAATCGTGTCCGCTCACAAGCTTCGCCAAAGCAAGGGCCGTGGCAAATTTAGAAAACTCCGACGGCTGTATCTTTACCGAGCCTACCTCAATCCACGAAAGGCCTCCGTTGGTTGCCTTGCCCACTGCAAGGGTTAGGACAAGGAGGAAAACAGCTATACCATATATTAGATAAGAAAGATTAGAGATGTGTCTGGGCTCTATGAACATTATAAACAACGCAAAAAAAGCTGCGATAAACACCCAAATGAGCTGCCTGCCATGTTGCACACCAAAATCGAATACGGCACTATGACTCTCGTTGTAGCACGCCGCATAGATGTTCACCCACCCGAAGATGACGATAGCCGCATAGAGCACTATCGTAGTGTAGTCTATCTTCTTATATTCTACTGTTGTTCTCACGTTATTTATGGTTGCCTTCCTTTTTTTCTACATTATACCGTTTTACTGCTATAGAGGTGCTATGACATTATTTTTTCGGTGGCAACACGGGCTGACATGGATTGATATTCATGTACATACTCTCGAACTCAGGACGCGACACCTTTCCCGTCAGATATTTTTCAATAATAAGTCCCGCGATAGGTGCTGCCCACGAACCGCCACCTCCGGCAGCGTTCTCCACATAGACCACCAAAGCAATCTTAGGATTGTCGCGCGGTGCGAACGCTATGAAAGCAGAATGGTCCGAGCGCTTAATGCCATTGGCCTTATTCTCTGCCGTCCCCGTCTTGCCACAGATATCAAGCCCCTCCACACGCGCCTTGCGCGCCGTGCCACCTGCCGTATGCACCACGTCATACATGCCTGCCACCGCAATATCAAAGTATTTCTTGTCTATGCCTACCTCGTGCTTCTCGCAGTATTTTGGATAACGGTATTTGACCGAGTCGTTGCCTAAAAAACGCACTATGTGGGGTGTTATGTAGTAGCCGCGATTAGCCACACAGCAAGCCAAGTTGGCCATCTGCAACGGCACCAGCAGCACCTCGCCCTGCCCTATGGAGTTAGAGTAGAAATTAGAGAACGACCACGAATTCTTATACCAATAATTATAGGTTGAAGAGTCCGGAATAGAACCTTTCATCACACTGGGCAGGTCTATATCAAGGCGCTGACCGAAGCCGAAACGCAACATATAATCATGCCATAACATAAGACCATACTTGCTGTCTTCGTGTTCGTTGTGGTATTTCCCTTGCAGTATGACGCGACGATACACCTGATAGAAATATGGGTTGCACGACATTTTGATGCCCTCCTGCACGCTCATGGCAGATGGGTGATTGTGGCATCCTACGGGATTCTTGGTACATACGGCTCCAAATCCTGGACCGATAACGCCAAGTTGCAGGGCAGTCAGGGCCTGTGCCACCTTGAAAGTTGACCCCGGCGGATAGGTCCCCAAAACAGCTCTATTGAATAGCGGCTTGTTTATATCTCTATGGAGCCTGCTGTAGTTCTCCGAGAACTTACGCCCCACCAGCAAGTTAGGGTCGTAGGTAGGTGCCGACATCATGGCCAGCACCTCGCCAGTCGCAGGCTCTATGGCCACCACGGCTCCTCGTTTGTTAGCCATTAGTTTTTCTACATACTCCTGCAAATCGAGGTCTATAGAGGTGTATAGGTTGCTTCCCTCCACGGGGACGCTGTCGAGCATGCCGTTCTTATACGGTCCTATGGTGCGACTATGCACATCCACATGCATGACCTGTTTGCCCTTGATGCCACGCAGCTGCTTTTCGTAGTACAACTCGAGCCCGCTCAAGCCCTTGTAGTCGCCCATCTTGTAGTAGCTGTCGGCTTCCATATCCTTCTGGCTCACCTCGCCCACATATCCAAGCAGATGAGCCCCCACCGGTTTCGTGTAGCTGCGCAGAGTACGCCGCATGACATAGAAGCCCTTGAACTTATGCAAGTCCCCTTGCCATGAGGCATATTCCTCACTTGGTATCTGACTCATGAAGATGGACGCTGCCACATGCGAATAGTTGCACGCTTTCTTGTATCTTTCATTATATTCCTCGTTGCTTATTCCGAGTTTGCGACATAGCAACGCCGTATCGTTCATCTCCTCATATTTTCCGTCACCTATATATCGCAGCGTTTCGTTCGGCACAATCATCAGGTCAAACACTGCCTCGTTATATACTATCAGGTTTTCGTTGCGGTCGTATATATAACCTCGCGAGGGATAGAGCGTTACATTGCGCAATGCCTGTGCATCTCCCAACTGTGCATACTTCGAGTTGAACAGCTGTATCGTCGCCAGACGCACAATCAACAACACCACCGCTATAATATATACATAACGGATGATTATACTTCTATTTCTATAATTGTCAGACACAGAGGTATTGAAGATGTATTGAACAAAGATGCAAATATAGCATTTTTCCTTATTCTTTTCAAAAAAAAAATCCTTAATCCACAGTACTGTAAACCTCACACAGCTCTATACGGCTACGCAGCAACCGCCTGTCCGCGGTCGAGAAACCTTTGTAGTAGTCCAATTCCTTAATGGCATCGGCTTGCAGGTTTAGGGCTGCACATTTTGAGAGCGAATCCAATCCGGACTCTTTCAACAGATATATGATTTTCGCACGCTGCTCCATGTCCGTAAAAACGCTGTCCGGCACCTCGTGAACAGCCTTAACGAGCAACGTCTGAGCCCGCTCCTTTTGTCCGTCAAACAACAGCTCTATGGCAAGACGCTGCACGCGCTCCCAGTATGTCTGAAGGAATCGTTCTGCTGTCTCGTCAACCATTTCGCTCTTTGGCAGATGCCACGAGGTGTTGTTCGTCAGGTTGTAGTAGCCTTCCTCAATATCAACGGGCGGGGTCTTATAGTTCTCTTCTGTTAGCTTTATATTTAAATCCATCTTGTTGACATAGCCCACCTGCACCGAGCGCGCCTGAAGGACATACTCCGCAGTGCTTTTGGCATAGTCCGTGAAATAGACCTCACGACCAGCCGCCACAGCCTCGTAAATCTTATCGTAAAACTCCTGATAGCCTATCAGATTGATATTATACATCTCCACATCGCCATACAGGTGTTCCACCTCTTGTATGTACCACAGCGGGAACGTGTCGTTGTCGCCAACGGAGAAGAGTAGCGAGCCACTCTTGCAGCTACCCAGAATATTGCACGCCACATCACGAGCCGTCTGCCATTCACTCCTATCATGGCTGTCCCAGTTCTGACAGCCCATCAGCAAGGGCACACCCAAAGCCACTGCGGCAGTCCACACACCTATCCGCCTACTATGACGTCCCACCCACTCAACCACTTCTGCCACACCATAGGCTATCCAGATGCTGAAAGCAAAGAACGATAACACATAGGCGTAGTCGCGCTCGCGCGGTTCATAGATTGGGTGGTTGAGGTAGATATTAAGCAACAGCCCGCCGAAAAGGAACAACAGCCACACCACCCATGCTCTCACACGGCGTGCCGGCGGATTGAGCAGGCCTATCAGCCCCAAGAGCAACGGCAACAGGTAGTACACTGCGCGTCCGCCAGGCATTGAGGAGGGCGGTGTCTTGCCGCTACCCACTATCATACGGTCCAAGAGGGGGATGCCCGTCGCAAACTGACCGTTCTGCAACCCACCGTAGCCCTGCATACGGTTCTGACGCCCGCAGAAGTTCCACAACAGGTAGCGGCCATACATATAGCCCAGCTGGTAACTGACGTAGTAGGTCAGTTCGCCAGCTGCATCGTCACGTCCTCCGCTCCACGACTCGGCATACTCTATACTTCTGTCGTCATAACGCCACATGCGCGGATAAAGCGGTGCTTTCTCATACTGCTCTCGTCCCACATATTCCACAAACCTCTCGACAGTGGACGGGTCGCCACTATTGATGCGTGGACCAGAAGTAGCAAGTATCGGGACAATAGCGTACGGCGAAAGCCCTACGACAAACATCACAATGCACAGCATTGCCACCGCAACGTCGTGCGACCACGAAGAGCGAAAATGCTCCACGACATCACTCCACCATGACTTCACCGTCTGCCCGTCGCGCACAACGAGGAGCAGACACACCGCAGGTAGCGTCAGCAAGCACATGAGATGCACACACACGGCAAGGCCCGTAAGCAAAGCCGTTAAAACCAGCAATCGTGGCGACTGTTTGCCATCGGCATACCACCGCAACATGCAATACACAATCAGTGCCGCCATCAGCATGGCCATAGCATACACTTCGCTCTCTACCGCCGAGAACCACGCCGTGTCGCATACCATATAACAAGCCGCACCGACAAGAGCCGCTATGCGCGTAACCGTAGTGCGGTGGTCAAACAGCAAGAGTATTATCCAATAGAGCAATGCCACCGTGACGCCGCCACACACTGCCGAGCACGCGTTGCTCCATGCCGCCACCTGCTGCGGCGTAGCCGCCATCAGCGTAAAAAGATGTGCCACAAGCTGGTAGAATGGTGCCCCTGGCGGATGCCCCACCTCCAACGCATACGATGTGGCTATAAACTCGCCACAATCCCAAAAACTCACCGTTGGAGCCATCGTCAGGAGATAGATGACGAGCGCAACGCATCCTATCGCCCACCCCATGAGGACATCAACATTCTTGACAACAAAACTATGAAAACGTGATGACATCTATTCTACATACATCTGAATTGCCCAAAAACTTCCCATTACAGCATCATTGCCATACGCTAATTCTATACTTCATTTTGCAGTCCTATGGCCACAATTCCCCATCCACCTGCATACGCCTTTTACTGCCAGTCGCCACAGTCCTTTATTTACCAGTTGACCACCGTCTTATTGAAGATATCGTCCACCAGTTCCTCCACCAGCTGGTCCACCAGAGCATCCTCCACCGACGAGAAGTCACGTGAGGCATCATATTCCTTATATCGTGAGAACGACTGTTCAAAGTCGGCATCAGGGTCCAGCAGATTGACAAACTTCACCTTGATGGTTATCGTCAGTCTGTTTGTTGCCACATTGTCATTGGCAGACAATGCCGACGCAGCAGTAACATATCCCGTTATCTCTCCACTCACCTGCAAGTCGCCATCATTATTCGTCACGCTGAGCGATGTCTGCGATTCATACATCGTGCGCAACTTCTCATACATCTGCTGGCTGAGCTTGGGATTAACACTCGCCGCATAGTTAGGGAATGCTTTGAGCGACAAGGTTTTGGCATTCGGCGGTATCGATGCGCCGGTGAAGCTGTAACCTCCCGAACATGCAACCATAGCAACCATTGTAAGCACCGCGACTACAAACGCTGCCACACGCCTCCTTGAAATGCCCTTAATGCTCATGTCCGGCTTATGCATATCCACCATTGATAACGCCATACTAATAGTCGCGCGAATCGTCGTCTATACGCTTCTCCTCTTCCAACTGCCACTGCATGAAGGCTGCTTGCTGCTCTATGTAGTTGAGGACCTCTATCTTGCGAATCAAATCGGTCATTGCGCTAACCTCTTGCATCAGAGCGTCAACCTTGATTTTGAAATTGTTATCCATAAGTATGTGTCTTTGTAGTTACATTATAGTGCGGCACCTTTTGCCGCCATTTCAACCATTGTGCAAAGATACGAATTATTTGATAAACCGCCACAATAGAACATTTTTTTTGCTGTTTACAGAAAAAGTTGTACATTTGCACCGCTTTTTCGGTAGCTCATTTACGCTATCATAAAGAGTGATGACTAATTAGCTCAGCAGGTAGAGCACATCCCTTTTAAGGATGGGGTCCTGGGTTCGAGCCCCAGATTAGTCACATTAAAGGCTCCGACTAATTAGCTCAGCAGGTAGAGCACATCCCTTTTAAGGATGGGGTCCTGGGTTCGAGCCCCAGATTAGTCACCATCTACCAAAAGCCGGAAGCACAAAAAGCTTTCGGCTTTTTTTGAATTGCAATGGTTAATCAGCATAAGACCCGCAACGATGCTCAATAAAACGAGAAATATTATTGTCCTCATTCTATGTCTGTTGTCGGCCGTAGCACTCCATGCGCAGCAGACTAAGGAGCAACTTGCATCCTATTATTACCAGCACGGCGAATACGCCCAAGCAGCAGAAATCTACAAACACCTCTACGACGAGACCTCCAACAAGTTCTACTACCAAATGCTGCTCAAAAGCTACCTCGAACTCGACATGACACGCGAAGCCCAACGACTTGTCGAACGGCGCATCAAAGACAACCGGAAGGACATCTACCTGCATGTTGATATGGCCTCCGTCTGGCTCAAACAGGACAATAAACGCAAGGCAGAGAAGGAGTACGAAGAAGCGCTGGCACTCGTCACGCCCGACCTGAAACAGACCGCCGAGCTGGTTCAAGCTCTCGAAAATGCAGGCCGCCACGACCTTATGATTGCCGCTTACAAACGCGTGCGCGAGGTGAGCAAAAACCAATACCTCTTCGTCAACGAAGTGGCTGCGCTCTATGGAAGCATTGGCAACTACGAGGCAATGACGCAGGAGTATCTCGACCTGCTCGACAAACAGCCCAACATGAAAGGGTCCGTACAGGTATCACTGCAGCGTGCCATGCTGCAGACCTCCGACGAACGCCTCAGCGAGGGACTACGCAACGCCTTGATGCAACGCATAGAGCAACAGCCCGACAACCGCGTTTATTTGGAGATGATGATATGGTACTCGCTGCAGGTCAAGGACTTCGAGTTCGCTATGGCACAAGCACAAGCCGTTTTCGCACGTTTTGCCGACTTGGGTGCCGAACAGGTTTATCGCGTGGCAGGCATCGCACTGGCCAACAACGAGTTTGATGTCGCCGAAGAGTGCTACGCCGCCATTATCGCACGAGGGGAGAGCACTCCGCTCTACTACGAGAGCCGTATAGGCATTCTGCAGACCAAATTCAACCGCCTAAACCGCAACTTCCCCGTTGCCACAAGCCAACTCGAAGCACTACGCGACGAATACGACGCCACACTTGCCACGATGGGCAAAGGACGCAACACGCTCCCCATCATGCGCAGCTATGCCTCACTCCTCGCCTACTATCTGGGCGACATACAGGGTGCTGCCGACCTGCTTTATGATGTCCTTGAACTGAAAGGACTTCAGGAGAAAGACAAATGCCAAGTGAAACTCGAACTGGGCGACCTGCTTCTCTTTGCCGGCGAACCGTGGGAGGCCTCATTGCTCTACATGCAGGTGGAACGCACCTTCAAGAACGATGCACTCGGCTCCGAAGCCAAACTGCGCAACGCTCGCCTCGCCTACTACAACCACGACTTCCGCTGGGCACTGTCGCAACTCAGCGTACTCCGCGCCTCCACCACCAAGCTCATCGCCAACGATGCCATGGAGCTATCCCTCCTCATCAGCGACAACATGGAGGACGACAGCACTTTCGGCATGCTCGAACATTATGCCACCGCAGACCTCTATCTTTACCGCAACCTCTTAGACTCAGCATGGTACGAACTGGAGGAGATAAAGCACCACTCGCTGTCGCACCCCATCCTCGACGAAGTGCTGATGCAACAAGCCAAGATACGCATGCGCCAACAACACTATGACGAAGCCGACAGCCTGCTGTCTCACCTCTTCGACCTCTACGGCGACGACTTGCTGGGCGACGACGCCCTGATGCTGCGCGCCGAACTCAACGAGCAACGTCTTGCTCGCCCTGACATAGCACTACAATGCTACGAAAAAATCCTCATAGACTATCCCGTAAGTCTTTACGCTGACCAAGCCCGCAAACGCTATAACGCACTACGATAAAAAACACACAACCTCTTCACACCTCAAAATAAAAGAAATATTATGGAGCGCGTAAGAGCAAAAAAACAACTGGGACAACATTTCCTAAAAGACGAAAGCATCGCACGTCGCATTGCCGAGAGCCTCAGCAACCTATCGCATCAGCTACTCGAGATAGGTCCCGGCATGGGTGTCCTAACCAAATATCTCATTGATAACAAGAACTATGACTTCCGCGTAATAGAGATTGACAGCGAGTCGGTGGACTATCTGCACACCTACTACCCTACCCTCAACATCATCGAAGGCGACTTTCTGCGTATGGACCTGCCTCAAACATTTGATAACAAGCTTTCTATTATTGGCAACTTCCCCTACAACATCTCATCGCAGATACTCTTCAAAGTCTATGACCACCGCGACATGGTGGTCGAGGTGGTCGGCATGTTCCAGAAAGAGGTGGCAGAACGTGTGGCGGCACACCCTGGCAGCAAGACCTATGGCATATTAAGCGTCTTGCTATCAGCCTACTACGACATAGAGTACCTTTTCACCGTCGATGAGCATGTGTTCAATCCGCCCCCAAAAGTAAAATCTGCCGTCATACGCTTGCAACGCAATGGCGTACAGCATCTTGACTGCGACGAACAGCTACTATTACGCGTGGTAAAGACGGGGTTCAACCAACGCCGCAAGACGCTGCGCAACGCACTCAAAGCACTGGGAATGAGCCTTGACCATGTACCCGAGAACCTGCTGTCGCAACGTGCTGAACAGCTGTCCGTTGAGCAGTTTATCGAAATCACCAACACACTCTCCGCAGTATGAACATTATAGAATATTTAGCCATAGGCATCGCCTTTGGCATTGAGAGCATGATAGTTATGTATCGTCATGCACGCCCCAACGGACTGCGTCTCACACAAGGACTGATGGCATCGCTCCTCTTCGCCGTCATCTACGCCATCCTCGCCTTCACAGGCATACTGATTGGCACCATGCTGCATTTCGATGATATGATTAACCCCAACAGCGAAGCCTACAGCACCACTAACGCACTTGTTTATGTAGGACTAACCGTCGTCGTGGTCATCAAGATGCTCCTCGCCATGCACAACGAGAAGAAAGAGACAAAAACGATTGTCTATGACATTCGTCGCGTCAGCACCGTGGTGGCACTCGCCATAGCCACAGGCATCAACCTGCTAATTATCTATCTCGGCGTAGGCTTTGCCGATGGCAATAGCCACAAGTTCATCACCATACTCCTACCACTTATCATATCAGTGTTTCTGCTGAGCTACCTCGGCATCATGTTCGGCCGTCAACAGGTAGCTCTGCGTCCACGCCGCTGGCAGTATGTCATCAGCATCCTACTGCTCGCCATAGCCATCTATCATGTAATCAACAGCTAAAGTCGTTTGTCAAGGCATGCCGCAAAGTTTTTTATCCAATAATATTGAATCCTTTTATCTCAAAACAATGAAAAGACTACTTGTTATTACCTTGTTATTTCTATCCTCAAGCTGTTTTGCACAAGTACGATACACCGAAGAGTATAAGGCATGGCTCAACAATGCCGTACCCAAAGGGGACGATGCATGGCTTTGGAAAGAGTCGAGCCTGCTCTTCAAATGCTACTATGTCAATACCCAAGGGCTCACCAAGACTAATGACACCACCGTCATGGACCAATGCTGCCGCTTAGTGGGATATGATGGAAGTCACAAGATTTCCGATGCCCTGTTCGACAGTCAGCTATGGTACCCCGGCTACTGGGAGGACTTCTTCTCATGGATGAGCAAAAACATCCAACCAACCACACACCAATGCCTGAGATGGAACGAGCTCTGCTGCCATCCGTCATACGACTCAACAAAAGAAGAGGTAGATGCCTACAACAAAACCGTAGATTATTGTTTTGAGTTGGAAAAAGTCCCCGTGAACAAAAACTTCTACGCTCCCTACCCGAGCGAAATAGACGATGAGATGATGCCGTAACAATGGCATACTCTCACTTTGTCAAATCTTAAAACACTAAATTCTGCGAGTATAACCAGCAAAATATTATAGTTTTTTGCTGATTATGGTCGCAAAATATTATAGTTTTCCACTATTTGACCCAGTCAAAGCGCCTGAGTAAATACATCATAATGCTTCAAAATAATTCTCCGGATTTATCGTTTTGATAGTCGCCTGAGGGTACGCCTGAAGAAAAGTGCGACTGATGCGCGCTTTCTTCGACGGATTCCACTTAAATTCGTAAGCAGTCATTTGACCATCCGCCTCATCAATATAATCTATCTCCTGCTGCTGTGTCGTGCGCCAGAAATAAGCGTTAGCATACCTTTGCGCATACTCATTACCTTTTCGCAGTTCACTCACCATCCAGTTCTCCCACAACGCACCTATATCCTGACGGCTATCAACATCCGAGAAATTGTTTATCAAGGTATTGCGTATTCCGTTATCTACAAAATATATTTTCCTGCTTGACTTAATCTCATTTCTCAAATTACGGCTAAACGCACTAAGCCGAAATATAACTTGAGCCTGTTCCAACAAGTTTATATATTTCTCTACCGTTGCCCTATCAAGCTCTATGGTATTACTCAATTCATTTGTAGAAACTTCGCTACCAACCTGATAAGCCAATGCTTGCAAAAGGCGGACAACCTTATCCGGACGGCGTATCTTATCCCACTCTAAGATATCTTTATACAAATAGCTCTCTGCAAGATTATGAAGTACCTCGCGCTCACTCCCAGGATTGCATACAACGTCTGGATATGAGCCATAGACCAAACGCAATGGCAACTTCTTCCACTCTTGCATAGCACCATATTCGTCCGCCAACTCACCATACGACATAGGATATATTTTATACTCCCACTTACGCCCTGTCAGTGGCTCATTAACCTTATTTGACAAATCTATTGACGAACTACCAGTGAGAATCAGCTGAATATCGCTAAAATTATCCGTTATCAACTTGCTTTTTAAGCCCACATCAGCAATACGCTGCGCCTCATCAATGACGACAATTTTATTTTTACCAAACATTGCGCGGTATTTCTCCACCGTGATAGACCTCAGCAACGTCCGCGTCTCCAACTCGTCACCATTAAGCCATAACACATCATTTCGATGCTGAAAAATGTCGTGCAACAAAGTAGTTTTTCCCACCTGTCTTGCTCCTATCAAGACTATTGCCTTGTCCTTAAACAACTTCTCACCGACTATATCACTGATTTTCCGTTTAATATTCATTTTTACATCTTTTTTACAAGAGCAAAAATACTAAATTCTGCGAGTATAGTCAGCAAAAAATTATAATATCTTGCTGATTATGGTCGCAGAATATTATGTTTTAACTCTTCACAAAAACACTGGTAGTAATCCAGATATAACAAAAAGGAACATTCTCCACCTAGTTGAATGTTCCTTTCTATGTACTGAAAAATAGGACTACCTATATACTAAACCGTAGTATTATTTATTTACGAGTCTTACGTGACACATAATTATCCACCTCTATCGCCATCTTAAATAGAGCCTCATCTAACTTGTAGTAATTTGGATCCGCTCTCATTTTATCTAACTCATTCATCATGTCCTTTTTATTATTCATCAATGCCGTATTATTCGTATATATCTGAAAGATAGAATCCTTCTCTATAGCAAGTTTACTAATATAATCAAGTCGATTGTCATCAACTATATCTCTAAAATTTAGAACATCCTTTGTCGTTTCTACGTCACGCAAATTCGTCAAATGAAGGACAATAGAATATATAGATTTATTGAAATCACTATTAAGCGAGAAATAATAGGCAACAGAACTTCTAAATTCATCCTCGTTCATATTCTTAAATGGCTTCATCTCGTCCATTTTTTTCCATGCACTCGCTGCACCTAAAACCGAATTCTCAAACCCAACAATTTCAGAGGAAATAAACGTTGAATCAGCGTCCCATTTATTAGGAGCAAATTGACTATCAATGACCACTATATACTCACGGATATTATCTTTTACTGTTGTCTTTTTGGGGAAAATGTTATGCCAATTAACGATAAGCATTACAATAAGCGAACATACCGCTACCAATAGAGCAATTCTTTGAACAGTCAGAATCTTTTTCAGATTAGAGAAAAGTGTTGTTTTCATTTTCTTTACACTTACTGTGTGTCGTGCGCAACCTCTTTACTCATCCGTGCCACGATGAAGAACAAACATTAAAAAGAAGCGCGGCACTGCTATCCACTTCTCTTAGTGAAGGTCCTGAGAATAACCTTGTAACAAAGAAATAGAAACAGCCCACGCAATACACGTGAAGCCATAACTCTATCTCTTGTGTTACATTGAAAATTTCTCAGGTTTTCACTAACAAGAGACGAGGCATAACGCTTCGTGACTTCCATCTGAAATCTTTTGCAAAGATACATAAAAATACTGTTTTAGCAAAAAAAGGGAATTTGTATTATTTTATCCTCTTTTTGTATAAGTGCGGGATAAACTATTTTTTGTTTCTTTGCATAGTATATTTACTATTATTTATGACATATTAAACAATTACTAATAAGGATTTTAGCATAATATGCTGATAATAACGTGTGCGTTTCACTTTGTATCGCTCACTTAGACAAAATTATAACCTTATCATTATGAACATTGTACGGCATTTATTTCTTCTTATCGTCTTTACCTGTATAGCGCCGCTGCTGCTGGCACAGGAGGACACCGTAGCACGCATCAAGTCTATGGACGAGATAGTCGTAACCGGCACACGCTCGGCAGCAGAGCGGCAGCAACTGCCTCAGACCGTAACTATCATAGACCGTGGCACTCTGACGCTGCAGGAGCGTCCCAACGTGCTGCCCACGCTGATGGAGCAGGTGCCAGGACTGATGGTGACCAGCCGCGACATGATGGGCTACGGCGTCAGCACGGGAGCCGCCGGCGGCATCGCACTCCGCGGCCTCTCGTCCTCCAACGGGCAGATGCTGGTACTCATCGACGGACAACCACAATATAACGGTCTCTTCAGCCATTCCATAGCCGACAGTTATCAGACGCTGATGGCGGACCGCATAGAGGTGGTGCGCGGACCCGCCTCTATGCTTTACGGCAGCAACGCCATGGGCGGCGTGATAAACATCATCACACGCCAGATGCAGCAAGACGGCATAAAGATGAGCGGCAACTTCGGCATGGGCAGCTACGGCACCGTGCAGGAAGAACTGTCGCTGCAGATGCGCAAAGGGCGCTGGTCGGCGACCATAGGGCAGCAGTATGGGCAGAGTGACAACCACCGCCCCAACATGGGGTTCAACCAATATGGCGGCTTCGCCAAAGTAGGCTACCACTTTTCAGACCACTGGGATGCTGCTGCCGACTTGGACGTGACGCATTTCAACGCCTCCAACCCCGGCACCACCGTAGAGCCTAAGATAGACAACGACCAGAAAATCACCCGTGGCGCCGCCGCGCTGACGCTGACCAACCGCTACGCATGGGGCAACGGACGCATAAGCATCTACGACAACTTCGGCCGCCACAAGATTGACGACGGATATACGGAAGGCAAAGCACCGCAGAGCGACTTCTTCAACTCACGCGACAGGGTGGCAGGCCTCGCCGCCTATCAGACGCTCACCCTCTGGCAGGGCGGACACGCTACCGTGGGCTTTGACTATCAAGACATCTATGGCCACGCATGGTACACCGACAAGCAGACCGACACCACGGTCACCGCCGGTCGCCGCGTCATGCAGAGCACCGACCAGCAGGCACACGAGACAGCAGGCTACATAGACCTGCGCCAAGACCTGTGGCAGTGGCTGACGCTGGAAGGCGGACTACGCTACGACTACCACACCGTGGCGGGTGGCGAATGGGTGCCGCAGGCAGGAATAGTGATGCGTCCCATCAGCGGCGGCGAACTACGCCTCACCGCCGGCAAAGGCTTCCGCAACCCCACAATGAAAGAGATGTATCTTTACGGCACTGCCAACCACGACTCGCTCCACGCCGAACGGATGTGGAACTACGAGGTGGCATGGCAGCAACGCCTCTTCGACGGACGCCTGCGCTACAGCGTGAACCTCTTCGCCATGAAAGGCGACAACATGATACAGACCGTGGCAGGCAAGAACATCAACAGCGGCAGCTTCAACAATCAGGGCGTGGAGCTCGATGCAGCGTGGCAGGCTGGCGAACACTGGCATATTGCCACCAACCACAGCTACCTACACATGGAACAACCCATTGTGGCAGCACCCCAATATAAAGGCTATCTGGGCCTCCACTGGCACTGCGGCCGCTGGTCGGCGACGGCAGGACTGCAATACATCGGCGGCCTCTACACAGAGGTGGGCGACAACGAGACGACAGAGAATTTTACCATCCTCAACGCCATGATAGCCTACGAAGCAGCCCAAGGCGTTAGACTATGGATTAAGGGCGACAACCTGCTTAACACAGAATACGAAATCAATGCTGGCTATCCCATGCCTCGTGCTACGGCAATGATAGGCATAAGCATTGCACAATGAAAGGATGACATACACAGCCATATATGTTGATTGCCTTATCACTTGCAATCATCTTTATCCATTCAACTAAAAAAACAAAAATAAAACACAATGAAAAAGACATTCTTACTGATGGCAGCAGCACTGATGACGCTCGCCGCCTGTGGCAACAAGCAACAGAACGCCACAACAGAAGTCAGCATTGACGAGAACGCTCCCGTAGTGTACGTTACGCGCGACATCACCCCCGAATCGCTGGTGAAAATTTATCAAGCTCTTGGCCGCAAGGCAGAAGGACGCGTGGCAGTGAAAATATCAACGGGCGAGAGTGAGAAGACGGGCTACCTGCGCCCCGACTTCATCAAGCCCTTAGTGGACGAGGTGCAAGGCACCATCGTGGAGTGCAACACCGCCTACCACGGCAGCCGCTTCTACAGCGAAGACCATTGGAAAGCTATCAAGGAACGCGGCTTCATGGACATCGCCAAAGTTGACATCATGGACGAAGAAGGCGACATGCAAATCCCCGTACAGGACACCACACATCTGAAATACAACCTCGTAGGCACTCACATGGCCAACTACGACTTCATGATTAACCTCGCCCACTACAAAGGGCATCAGATGGGCGGCTTCGGCGGCGTGCTGAAAAATGCCTCCATTGGCGTGGCATCGCGCAACGGCAAGGCCTACATACACAGCGCAGGCTACACCAGCGACCCCGAAGAATGTTGGAACCATGTGGACGACCAAGACGGCTTCGTGGAGAGTATGGCGGCTGCCGCACAGGCCGTGCACAACTACTTCGACAATGGCAACAAGATTATCTATATAGCCGTCATGAACAAGATGAGCATTGACTGCGACTGCAACGCCAACCCGCAGGAACCCCTCATTGCCGACTACGGCATCATCGCCTCTCTGGACCCCGTAGCCCTCGACCAAGCAGCCTACGACATAGTATCGCAGATACACAACGACGAGCACAACAACACCAAACCACTGCTCGACCGCATAGAGAAACAGCATGGCACGCACATCATGGAATGGGGCGAGCACATAGGCCTCGGCAGCCGCAACTACAAACTGGTTAATATCGACTAAGCGTTCACCACGATGAGAAAGAACATCATAATTCTTTTATCCTCAATCCTTATCTCGTCACTCACTATGGCACAAACACTCACTCCACGCCAGCAACATCTCGGCACCCTTGCCAGCCTTGAGGCACAAGGCGACATACAACGCCTTACGCCAGCCATCGACAAAGCCCTTGAGACAGGCCTGACGGTCAACGAAATCAAAGAGGTTTTCTCTCATCTCTACGCCTACACGGGCTTCCCACGCGCGCTCAACGCTCTCGGTGTTCTCAACAGCGTCATTCAAGAAAGACAGAAAGCAGGCAAAAGGACGCCAGAAGGAACGGCATGGCAACGGCCCTCAATGTGGGATAATGCCGCCGACGCTCTCAAGCAAGGCACCACTACGCAGACGCGCCTGACGGGGCACCCCTTCAACTACGACTTCTGCCCTCAGGCGGACTACTATCTCAAAGCACACCTCTTTGGCGACATCTTTGCTGGGACGACCCTCACACCTGCCGACCGTGAGCTGGTGACCGTAGCGGCTCTCTCCGCCCTCAAAGGCGTACAGCCGCAGCTGGAAGCCCACAAGGCAGGCGCCGTCAATATGGGCAACAGCAGCGAGACCGTGGAGGCTCTCTGCCAATATCTGAGCCAGCAGGGACTCTCGCAGTCCGACTGCGCCGCCGATGCCAACGCCGGCGCATGGCCCAAAGGCACGCCCAACACAGGCTATGCTCAATATTTTATAGGCAACAGCCATGTGGCACCCATTCAGCCCGCCAACCTTACGGCAGGCGAGACAACCTCGCTACCACTCGTCAACGTGACCTTTGAGCCTCGATGCCGCAACAACTGGCACATACACCACGGCGCACGCCAAGTACTCATCTGCGTCAGCGGCAGAGGATGGTATCAAGAATGGGGCAAGGAAGCCGTAGAACTATACCCGGGCATGGTGATAGACATTCCCGAAGGTGTGAAACACTGGCATGGCGCACAACACGACAGCTGGTTCCAGCATCTGACGGCACACATTGCCACCTCGGGGCCACAAAGCAACGAATGGCTTGAAGCCGTAGATGACACCTACTACGACAAACTGACCAAATAAGCCGCTGGCGATATTGCCTGCGCTTAGCCTTACAGGATACAAGCAGCGCGCTCCGCTCTTATGTGACGAAGCGCGCTACTTGTATGTCTGCCTATGCTGGACAATAGAGAGAGCAGCATATAATGAGACACGACCATTAAGATAGCCTTCCCTACTGCTCTAAAGCATGGTATTATGCTTTGCCAACGAGGTTCATGTCGTACGGGAACTCGGCTGTGGTGCCCTGCTGGGCAGGGTCAATGATGGTGCCGAACTGCTCCTCGTATTTATCTATATTGTCGCGCAGAGCAGCGAGAAGACGTTTGGCGTGGTTGGGCGCCATGATGATACGGCTACGCACATTGGCATTAGGTGTGCCAGGCAGCATCTGAGCAAAGTCAAGCACCATCTCGCTGGGAGAATGAGAGATGATGGCAAGATTGCTATATACGCCTTGCGCCACATCGGAAGCGATGTCAATGTTTAGGTTTTTCTTGTTGTTCTCTTTGGTTTCCATATTATTTTACTTAATGGTTTATCGTTAATATAGTTTCTATAAAAAGGGGTTATATGCCACTAAGGCTTCGGCGGTCTGATTATCTGCTATTCACTATCTACCTGTAATCCCTAACGCCTTTTTTAGAAGTCCTTATAACCAATCATAAATATATTTGCATTGCACTTTTTCGTGCTATATTCCACAATCGTAATCATCTTTTTCAAATGGCTCACTTACTGATAACGAGGATGCTTGTTAACGACGGAGTAAGAACGAGAATAATTTGATATGATGATACATAGATTGTGCTTCGGACTGCAAAAGGGCTGACTTCGTTCCTATACAACGTTTTACTAAAAGAGGCTTCCTTGCCCTTTTGGAGCAGGGAAGCCTCTTGGAGATACACTGATTAGTTAAGCCTCGACCTCTTCGGTACCCTCTTTGCGAGTAACGATAAGGTTCTGGTATTCGCGCAGACCCGTACCAGCAGGGATAAGGTGACCGACGATAACGTTCTCCTTCATGCCCTCGAGGAAGTCCTGCTTGGCGTTGATGGCAGCCTCTGTGAGGACCTTGGTGGTCTCTTGGAATGAGGCGGCACTGATGAAGCTCTTGGTCTGGAGAGCAGCACGCGTGATGCCTTGCAGAATAGGACGTGCCGTAGCGGGCTGTGCGTCGCGAGCCGTAACAAGCTTCATATCCTTGCGGCGAAGCATGGAGTTCTCGTCACGCAGCTGACGTGCTGTAACAATCTGTCCTGGGAGCAGCGTCTCGGAGTCGCCAGCATCCTCGATGACTTTCATGCCGAAAATCTTGTCGTTGATTTCCTGAAAATCTATCTTGTTGATAATCTCGCCCGGGAGGAGACTGGTGTCGCCCGTTTCTTCCACTTCCATCTTGCGCATCATCTGACGCACAATGACTTCGAAGTGTTTGTCGTTGATTTTCACACCTTGCAGACGATACACCTCCTGCACCTCGTTGACGATATATTCCTGCACCTTCATAGGACCCTTGATAGCCAAGATGTCGGCAGGCGTGATAGCACCATCGGAAAGCGGTGTGCCAGCCTTGACATAGTCTTGGTCCTGAGCAAGGATTTGCTTGCTGGTGGGGATGAGATAGCTGCACTGCTCGCCAGTACGCGAGGTGATAGTCACCTGACGGTTGTTGCGCTTGAGTTTCTTGTCGATAGACACGATACCGTCAATCTCAGCCACGATGGCGGGGTCGCTGGAGTTGCGAGCCTCGAAGAGCTCGGTAACACGCGGCAGACCGCCCGTGATATCGCCAGCCTTACCGAAGGAGCGCGGAATCTTGACCATGATATCGCCAGCCTTGAGTTCCTGTCCTTCCTCGACACCAATGTGAGCGCCAACGGGAAGGTCGTACACCTTGAGGATGTTTCCATCGCCGTCCACGATGTTGAGGGTGGGGTTCTTGGTACGCTGACGGCTCTCGATGATAATCTTGTCGGAGAGTCCTGTCTGCATATCGGAATCGACACGGTAGGTAACGTTCTCAATAACGTTCTCAAACTGCACGCGACCAGCCACATCAGAGATGATAACAGCATTGTAAGGGTCCCATTCGGCAATCAGGTCGCCCTTGGCAACGTTAGTGCCATCGAGTTTGTATAGCTTGGAGCCGTAAGGCAGGAGCGCAGAGAAGAGGGTGATGTCGGTCTTTTCGGCATCGACGATGCGCATCTCGGCCGAACGACCAATAACGACGTGGTAGGAGTTACCCTCATCGTCGGTGTAAGGCAGAGCGCGGAGTTCGTCAATCTTGAGGAGACCGTCGTATTTGGCCACGATGCTTGATGTGGTACCGATGTTGCCACCAGCCACACCACCGACGTGGAACGTACGGAGCGTAAGCTGCGTACCTGGCTCGCCGATAGCCTGAGCGGCGATGACGCCCACGGCCTCGCCCTTCTGCACCATCTGGCCAGTAGCAAGGTTGCGTCCGTAGCACTTGGCGCAGACGCCATGCTTGGACTCGCAGGTGAGCACGGAACGGATTTCTACCTCTTCGATATTGGCAGCCTCAATCTTCTTGCAGATGTCCTCTGTAAGCTCCTCACCCGCGGCGGCAATAAGCTCGCCCGTGAGCGGATTGTAGATGTCGTGTACCGAGGTGCGACCAAGGATTTTCTCGCTGAGAGACTGTACGATATCCTCGCCTTTCTTGAGGGCCGTCGTTGGCAGGCCACGCAGGGTGCCGCAGTCCTCCTCGGTGATGATAACGTCATGAGCCACATCGACGAGACGACGCGTCAGATAGCCAGCGTCAGCCGTTTTAAGAGCGGTATCGGCAAGACCCTTACGAGCACCGTGGGTAGAGATGAAGTACTCAAGCACGGAGAGGCCTTCCTTGAAGTTAGAAATAATGGGGTTCTCGATAATCTCGTTGCCAACGGCACCAGCCTTCTGCGGCTTGGCCATAAGGCCACGCATGCCGGAGAGCTGACGAATCTGCTCCTTACTACCACGAGCACCAGAATCGTACATCATGTAGATTGGGTTGAAGCCCTGATTGTCGGCTTTGAGACGCTTCATAAGGGTCTCCGTGAGCTGGTTGTTGGTGTTGGTCCAAATATCGATAACGTGGTTGTAACGCTCGTTGTTGGTGATAAGACCCATAGAATACTGCGCCATAACCTCTTCGACCTCCTCGTTGGCCTTGGCAATCATCTCCTCCTTCTCGGCAGGGATGATGACATCGCCCAAGTTGAAAGAGAGGCCTCCGCGGAAAGCCTGACGGTAACCCATATTCTTTATATCATCGAGGAATACCGCCGTGACAGCATTGCCACACACGGTGAACATGTCGCCGATGATGTCGCGCAACGACTTTTTGCCGAGCACCATATTGATGAAACCATACTCGACAGGGACAACCTGATTGAAGAGCACGCGGCCTACAGTGGTGCGCAGACGGTCGGTCTTGATGAAGTGACCCTTGTCGTCAACGATGGGGAAGCCATCCTTGTCGCGCAGCACCTCGAACTCGGTGCAACTATACTTGGCCACATCGGCAGGCGTAGCGCAGTCGCGGTCGGTCAGCGGGTTGCCCTCGCGGTCCTTGATGACCTGCATAAAGGTCTTGTCGGTCTTGACAAACTCAAACTCATCACGGCCGGCGAACTCTTTGAGGCGCACACTGATGCAGGCATTCTGCGACACGCGTTTCTCGTTGAAAGCGATGATAGCCTCTTCGGGGCTGTAGAAGCGGGTGCCTTCGCCCTTGACGGTCTCGTCGGGTGTGGATACACGTGGCTTGGTAGTATAGTAGAGGCCGAGCACCATGTCCTGCGAAGGAACGGTGATAGGCGCACCATTGGCGGGGTTGAGGATGTTGTGGGTAGAGAGCATCAGAATCTGCGTCTCAAGGATAGCAGCGTTGCCCAGCGGCACGTGGACAGCCATCTGGTCGCCATCGAAGTCGGCATTGAAGCCGGTACACACCAGCGGGTGGAGACGGATGGCCTTACCCTCAACGAGCTTGGGCTGGAAAGCCTGAATACCAAGACGGTGGAGGGTAGGAGCACGGTTGAGCATGATGGGGTGACCTTTGAGGATATTCTCAAGGATTTCCCACACGACGGGGTCCTTGCGGTCCACAATGCGTTTGGCAGACTTGACGGTCTTCACAAGGCCGCGTTCAAGCATCTTGCGGATGATGAACGGCTTGAAGAGCTCGGAGGCCATGTCCTTAGGCAGGCCGCACTCGTGCATCTTGAGCTCGGGACCCACGACGATAACGGAACGGCCGGAATAGTCCACACGCTTACCGAGGAGGTTCTGACGGAAGCGGCCCTGCTTGCCCTTCAGAGAGTCGGAGAGCGACTTGAGGGAGCGGTTGCTGTCGGCCTTGATGCTGGATGCCTTGCGGCTGTTGTCGAAAAGCGAATCGACAGCCTCCTGCAGCATACGCTTCTCGTTGCGCAGAATAACCTCCGGAGCCTTAATCTCCATGAGTTTCTTGAGACGGTTGTTGCGGATGATGACACGACGATAGAGCTCGTTGACATCGGGTGTGGCGAAACGGCCGCCATCCAGCGGGACGAGCGGGCGCAAGTCGGGCGGAATAACAGGGATGATACTCATAATCATCCACTCGGGACGATTGTCCTTGCCGCGTGCCTGCATACGTTTCTGCGACTCGCGGAAACTCTCGACGACATTAAGGCGTTTGAGGGCCTCCTGCTTGCGCATGGTAGAGGTCTCTTTGGAAGTCTTGTCGCGCAGTTCTGCCGACAGCTTGTCGAGGTCGAGGCGGCAGAGCAGTTTGTAGAGATACTCGGCACCCATGCCAGCGATAAACTTATCGGGGTCGCTGTCGGGCAGCGAGGCATTGTCATAGTCGAGGTTCTGCACTATGGAGACATACTCCTCCTCGGTAAGCAGGTCGCGCTCGTGGAGGGGTTCGAACTCGCCAGCGGCGTTAAGGCGTTTGGCCTTGCCGGGCTGTACGACGACGAAGGTCTCGTAATAGATGACGGAATCAAGTTTCTTGCTGGGTATCTCAAGGAGCGTACCAATCTTGTTGGGCAGAGAGCGGAAGAACCAGATATGAGCCACGGGGACGACGAGCTCGATATGTCCCATACGCTCGCGACGCACCTTCTTCTCGGTAACTTCAACGCCGCAACGGTCGCACACAATACCCTTATAACGGATACGCTTATATTTGCCGCAATGACATTCCCAGTCGCGCGTAGGACCGAAAATGCGCTCGCAGAAGAGACCATCACGCTCGGGCTTGTAGGTACGATAGTTGATAGTCTCGGGCTTGGTAACCTCGCCGTAGGAGCGCAGCTTGATAGACTCAGGCGACGCCAGGCTGATGGTTATAGAACTAAAATCGTTTTTAACTTGTGTTTCTTGTTTGAAAGCCATTTTCTCTCAGATTAAAAGGATGAAACTACCAAATGGTCATGAAAGAATCAATCGAACGTGATTTCGAGACCGAGTCCGCGGAGTTCGTGGACGATAACGTTGAATGACTCTGGGAGGCCCGGCGTAGGCATATTGTCGCCCTTGACAATAGCTTCGTAAGCCTTGGCACGGCCCATGACATCGTCGCTCTTGACGGTAAGCACCTCTTGGAGGACGTGCGATGCACCGAACGCCTCAAGAGCCCAGACCTCCATCTCACCGAAACGCTGACCGCCGAAGTTGGCTTTACCGCCAAGGGGCTGCTGGGTGATGAGGGAGTAAGGACCGATAGAGCGGGCATGCATCTTATCGTCAATCATGTGGTGGAGTTTCAACATATAGATATATCCCACAGTAGCCGGCTGGTCGAAGCGCTCGCCCGTCTCGCCATCATACAGGTAGGTGCGGCCGTTCTCAGGCAGACCAGCCTGACGCATATAGCCGTTGATGTCTTCGAGGGTGGCACCGTCGAAGATGGGAGTCTTGAAGCGCAGACCCAGCTCGTGACCTGCCCAACCGAGAACGGTCTCGTAAATCTGACCGAGGTTCATACGCGAAGGCACGCCCAGAGGGTTGAGGACGATATCAACAGGTGTGCCGTCGGCGAGGAAAGGCATATCCTCGGCACGTACAATCTTGGAGACGATACCCTTGTTGCCATGTCGGCCTGCCATCTTGTCGCCCACGCGGAGTTTACGCTTCATGGCGATGCATACCTTGGCCATCTGCACAATGCCGGAGGGGAGGTCATCGCCCGTGGTAAGGGCAAACTTGATGCGCTGGAAACGAGCGTTGAGCTCGCGCAGCTTGATATTATAGTTGTTCAGAAGGTCTTTGATGAGCTGGTTGGTCTCCTTGTCCGTGGTCCACTTGTTGGGGTTGACCTCGGTATAGTCAATAGAGCGCAGCGTCTTGGCAGCAAACTTGACCTTCTTGGGGATAAGTTCCTCTTTATGGTTGGTATAGACACCATTGGATGTACGTCCGCCAAGGATGACGAGCAGGCGGTCCACCAGTTTGTCCTTGAGGTCGTCAACATCTTTTCTGAACTGCTCCTCGGGTTGAGCGAGCACATCTTTCTCGCGCTGACGCGAACCGCGGTCGCGGACGATACGGGAGAAGAGTCGCTTGTCGATGACCACGCCACGGATTGAGGGAGGCACTTTGAGCGAGGCGTCCTTGACATCGCCAGCCTTGTCGCCGAAAATGGCGCGCAGCAACTTCTCCTCGGGAGTGGGGTCTGACTCGCCTTTAGGCGTTATTTTGCCAATGAGGATGTCGCCCTCTTTTACCTCGGCGCCGATGCGGATAATACCGTTCTCGTCAAGGTCCTTAGTGGCATCGTTGCTGACATTGGGTATATCGCGCGTGAGCTCTTCGGGGCCGCGCTTGGTCTCGCGCACCTCGAGCGAATACTCCTCGATATGAACAGAGGTGAAGATATCCTCGCGCACCACGCGCTCGGAGATAACCACGGCATCCTCGAAATTGTAACCCTTCCAAGGCATGAAAGCCACCTTCAGGTTGCGACCGAGGGCGAGCTCACCATTCTGCGTGGCGAAGCCTTCGCAGAGCACCTGTCCCTTCTTGACCTTGTCGCCCTTCTTGACGATGGGACGCAGATTGATGGACGTGCTATGGTTGGTACGCTGATATTTGGTGAGGACATACTCCTTCACATCATCGTCGAAGCTGACGAGGCGTTCCTTCTCGGTACGCGAGTGGCGCACAACGATGCGGGTAGAATCTACATATTCCACCACGCCGTCGGCCTGAGCGTTGAGCAGCACGCGGGAGTCCTCAGCGACAGCCTGCTCGATACCCGTACCCACGATAGGAATCTCGGGGTTGAGCAGCGGGACAGCCTGACGCATCATGTTAGAACCCATGAGGGCGCGGTTGGCGTCGTCATGTTCGAGGAACGGGATGAGCGATGCAGCGATAGAAGCAATCTGGTTAGAAGCAATATCAATGAGGTCCACCTCTTCGGGCGACACGATGGGGAAATCTGCCTGACGACGTGCCTTGACACGCGACTCGACGATGCGTCCCGTCTCATCCTGCTTGGTAGTGGCCTGAGCCACAGTCTTGTTCTCCTCGTTCTCAGCAGTATAATATACAGGCTCCTCCTCTATCATCACACGGCCATCGACCACGCGCTGATAAGGCGTCTCGATAAAGCCGAGGTTGTTAATCTTAGCATAGACGCAGAGAGAGGAGATAAGGCCGATGTTAGGACCTTCTGGGGTCTCGATGGTACAGAGGCGGCCGTAGTGAGTGTAGTGCACGTCGCGGACCTCGAAACCGGCACGCTCACGGGTAAGACCTCCAGGACCGAGAGCCGAAATACGACGCTTATGCGTAACCTCTGCCAAGGGGTTGGTCTGGTCCATGAACTGCGACAACTGGTTGGTTCCGAAGAAGGAGTTGATGACCGACGAAAGGGTCTTGGCGTTGACAAGGTCGGTAGGCGAATAGGACTCGTTGTCGCGCACATTCATACGCTCCTTGATGGTGCGGGCCATACGCGAGAGGCCAACACTGAACTGCGAAGCCAGCTGCTCGCCAACCGTGCGGACACGACGGTTGCTAAGGTGGTCTATATCGTCGAGCTCCGCCTTCTGGTTGATAAGTTCGATGAGATACTTGATGATGGAACGTATATCCTCTTTGGTAAGTGTGCGCACATCGTCAGGCTCGTTGAGGCCGAGCTTGGTGTTGATACGATAGCGGCCCACCTCGCCGAGGTCGTAGCGCTTGTCGCTGAAGAAAAGGCTATCGATAGTCTTGAGGGCCGTTTCCTCATCGGCAGCCTCAGCATTGCGCAAGGCGCGATAGATATAACCGGCAGCATCGATAGTGTTGTAGGTAGTATCCTTTTTAAGGGTATTATATATAACCGAATAGTCGATGCCCTCGCGGTTTTCGACTTTCACGATGATAGATTCTACATCAATCTCACCCTCGTTCTTGAGACTAATAAGCTGTTCAACATCCTTCTCGGAGAGTTCCTGACCCACAGGGACGATAGGATAGTTGCGGTCGAGGTAGATAATGTCGCCCATACCATCCTCCGAGGGCCATTCCTCGCGGACATGCTTGACGACGGTGGCACCGAGCGTCTTGCCCACAAGTTTGTCCTTGTTGGATTCGTTGAGCTGTATCTCCTCGACAAGGCCGAAGAGGGAGAGTATATCTTTGTCGGACTCATAGCCTATGGCACGCAAGAGAGTAGTTACAGGGATTTTCTTCTTGCGGTCGATATAGGCATACATGACGTTGTTGATATCCGTAGCGAACTCCATCCATGAGCCGCGCAAGGGGATGATGCGGGCAGAATACAGCTGAGTGCCGTTGGAATGGAACTGCGTGTTGAAAAACACGCCCGGTGAGCGGTGCAGCTGAGAGACCACAACACGCTCGGCGCCGTTGATAACAAAAGTGCCCTTGGGAGTCATGTACGGGATGGGGCCAAGGTAAACAGGCTGCTCGATAGCCTCGAAATCTGCATTTTCGGGGTCTGAACACGAGAGACGCAGTTTGGCTTTGAGAGGCACGCTGTAGGTAAGGCCACGCGCGATGCACTCCTCGATGGTATATTTAGGAGGGTCAATAAAATAATCCAAGAACTCCAGCGTGTAGTTATTACGAGAATCACTGATGGGGAAATTCTCCTTAAAAACTTTGTAGAGGCCTTCGTTGAGACGGTCGTCGGGATTGGTCTCTATCTGGAAAAATTCTTGGAAAGACTTCAACTGAATGTCTAAGAAGTCGGGGTAATCAAATTTGCGAACAGACGCAAAATTTACCACTGTAGGTTGATTTTTTGCCAAGGGACTTGAATTTAAAGACAATACATACGATATCTGTAAAGAACTTGCTAAAAGAGGGTCATCATGAGAGCGAGCTGGACGGCTCGCAGTCAGACGTAGGAGGGTAGGTTGAAAAAGTCATTACAACAAGGAATAGGCACTCCGACGTGTGGTCGGAGGCCATATTCCTTGAAAGACAATCTCAAAAGAAGTTATTTAACCTCAACGTCGGCACCAGCCTCCTCGAGGGCTTTCTTCAGAGCTTCAGCCTCATCCTTGGAAACGCCTTCCTTAACGGGCTTAGGAGCGTTGTCAACGAGCTCTTTGGACTCCTTGAGGCCAAGACCAGCCATGTCCTTAACAGCCTTTACGACGGCGAGCTTCTTGGTAGCATCACCAACGCCCTTCAGGATAACGTCGAAAGAGGTCTTCTCCTCAGCGGCAGCGCCAGCGGCACCAGCAGCAGGAGCAGCAACTGCAACAGCAGCAGCAGCGGGCTCAATGCCGTATTCCTCTTTCAGGAGGTCGGTAAGTTCTTTTACTTCTTTAACAGTCAGGTTGACTAACTCTTCAGCTATAGCTTTGATATCTGCCATGATTTTTATGTTTTTTAGTTGTTTTACTTTTTTTTAGGTATCACTTTCATTCAGTGAATACCGGAATGAATTGTTTTTTTGGCTCATTTTGTTTGGATGGGATAAGCCGCTCCCGAAGCATAAACAGTTTGGTTATGCGTTTCTCTCCTCGAGGGTCTTGAGAATACCGGTAATGTTGTTGGCACCCGACTGAGCCTGCGAGATGACGTTGTGCATAGGAGCCATAAGGGCAGCCATGACATCGGCAATAAGCTCGTTCTTGGACTTGATGTTGACAAGAGCATCAAGATGTTCAGCACCGATATAGAAGCTTTCCTCGACATAGGCACCCTTCAGAACAGGTTTCTGGAGGTTCTTGTCCGATGCGCGGAAGTCCTTAATCAGCTTAGCAGGTGCATTGTTGGTCTGAGAGAGCATGATAGCCGTCTCTCCCTTGATTACCGGGAAGAGGGGCGAATAATCAACGTCCAACTTCTCCAAGGCCTTAATGAGAAGAGTGTTTTTAACGACTTCAATCTTCACCTCTCTGCGGAAAGCGAGTGCACGGAGCTTGCTGGTCTGGACCGAGTTCAAACCTCCGATGTCAGCGATATAGAGATGGGCATAACCCTTCAGCTCCTCGCTCAAGGCTTCGATATGCTGGTCTTTAAGTTCTTTTCTCATAATGACTTTTTAGATTTTCAGATTCGTCCGGCCACCTTTCTGACGCTGCCGCCACACTTGCGAGCGATATCTCGTTACATAGCTGACAGACAAGCGGTACAGCAAAAGGAAGGCCTAAATCTTGATTGCTTTAGTGTGATTTTAGTTACAAGGAGGCTGCCTTAGTGTCAACCTTGACGCCGGGGCTCATGGTCGAAGAGATAGCGATGCTCTTGACGTAAGTGCCTTTGGCGGCAGAGGGTTTGAGCTTGATGATAGCCTGCAACACCTCGCGGGCGTTGTCAACTATCTTCTGGGGCTCAAAGGAGACCTTGGCGACGGCGGTATGGATGATACCGAACTTATCGACCTTGAAGTCGATTTTACCAGCCTTGGCTTCCTGAACGGCTTTGCCAACTTCCATCGTAACAGTGCCAGTCTTGGGGTTAGGCATAAGACCACGGGGACCGAGGATACGGCCGAGGGCGCCAACCTTAGGCATCACGCTGGGCATGGTAATAATAACATCAACGTCCGTCCAACCGCCTTTTATCTTGGTGATGTACTCATCAAGGCCATAATAATCGGCTCCGGCAGCCTTAGCCTCTTCCTCCTTGTCGGGGGTGCAGAGCACGAGGACGCGCACGGTCTTGCCAGTGCCGTGAGGCAGCGTCACGCTACCGCGCACCATCTGGTTGGCCTTGCGGGGGTCCACGCCGAGACGCACGTCGATATCGACAGAAGCGTCAAACTTGGTGTAGGTGATATCCTTCACCACCTGCACAGCCTCCTCGAGGGAATAGACTTTGTTTTTGTCAAACTTGGCTAAAGCTTCTTTCTGTTTTTTCGTTAATTTTGCCATGTTGAAAAACTTTTGTGGTCACCGCGCTTTGTTAAGGCGCTACCACGTTAGACAAATGATTGTTTTCTTTTTTTCGTTGTTTCTCCTATTATTTGGCCAGCGGATTCTCACCCGTAACAGTGATACCCATGCTGCGAGCCGTACCGGCGACCATGCTCATAGCTGATTCGATAGTGAAGCAGTTGAGGTCGGGCATTTTGGCTTCAGCAATCTGACGGACCTGCTCCCAAGTGACCGAAGCCACTTTGACGCGGTTAGGCTCGCTGGAGCCCTTCTGCGCCTTGGACATTTCCTTCAGCTGGACAGCGACAGGAGGAGTCTTAATCACAAAGTCAAAGGACTTGTCGGTGTAAACAGTGATAATGACAGGCACAACCTTGCCAGCCATATCCTGAGTACGGGCGTTGAACTGCTTGCAGAACTCCATGATGTTCACACCCTTGGCACCCAGAGCGGGTCCTACAGGAGGAGCGGGGTTAGCGGCAGCGCCTTTGATTTGCAATTTAATCAATCCTGCAACTTCTTTTGCCATTGAATTAAATTTTAATAGGGTTAGTTAAAAAGTTTCTGCCAGCGAGCCGTGCACTGTTTTCGCCCACAGGCACGAGCGTGGCAGGGTAGTCTCTATTCTTTTTCCACTTGATTGTAACCAAGCTCGAGGGGAGTGTTGCGTCCGAAGATTTTGACAGTCACTTTGAGTTTCTGTTTCTCGGCGCTGACTTCCTCGACAATGCCGGCGAAGCTGGCGAAGGGACCATCGGTAACCTTGACAGGCTCACCGACAATAAAGGTCTCTTGCGTAGCTGCAACGCCATCCTTCTGGGCATCCATATTGCCCAAGATACGGCTGACATCGGCCTGGCGCATTGGCGTAGGGCGATGGTCGCTCTCGCGCAGAAAATCAATCACGTTAGGAAGATTCTGCACCACGGAGACGAAGGCATCGAAACGGTCGCGCTCCATCTTGACGGAAGGCGACTCGTTCTCGCGTTGTTTTGGCGGTACAGACATAGTAGTCTCAATCAAGATATAGCCAGGGAGGCTGTTACGCTCTTTGGTAACTTTCTTGCCATTGCGGGCTACGACAACGCGCTCCGTAGGGACGAGTACTTGCAGTACGCGGCTCTCCCACTTGAGCTCTTTGACTTTGCCCTCAATATACTCCTTTGCTTTCTGCTCCTTGCCACTGATAGCTCTGACGACATACCAGTAACGGGGCTGCTGAATAGACTGCTGATCCATGCGTGTTGAGTTAAATAGAGAATTATACTTAATCAATAATGAATGGTTTGCATACTCACCTCGTACCTCAAATAGAATTGGGAAGCAAGGCACGGTTAGCGTGTCCCCTCAAGCCGTAAGACGATGAGGGCACCCACCACGGAGCATCAACCAGAAATGAATTGATAGAAGTATCCAAGAAAACCCTTCCAACCGATATCCTGAACTCCGAAGACGAAGTCCATGATAAAGACAATGAGGGCTAAAATAAGGGCTGCCACAGCCACGACGACGGCGCTGCTCTGCAGTTCCTTGAAAGTAGGCCACGACACCTTGTGAACCAGTTCGTCGTAGCTTGACTTGACGTAATTACCGAATTTCGACATCTTATTATATTCTTTTGGCAGGGGCAGAGAGAATCGAACTCCCAACTGCGGTTTTGGAGACCGTCATTATGCCATTTAACTATGCCCCTAATAAGTGGCGGCGCATGGCCGCCACTTGTGACAGTTATTGAGATTATTCAATAATCTTAGTAACCTGACCGGAGCCAACGGTACGGCCACCCTCGCGGATAGCGAAGCGGAGGTTCTCGTTCAGAGCGATGTCGCTGATGAGCTCGACGGTGATGGTCAAGTGGTCACCAGGCATAACCATCTCGCGGCCCTCGGGGAGCATGATGGTACCGGTAACGTCAGTGGTACGGAAGTAGAACTGAGGACGGTAGTTGTTTTTGAATGGGGTGTGACGGCCGCCTTCCTCTTTCTTGAGGATATAGACGGTAGCCTCGAATTTGTGGTGAGGATGCACCGAGCCGGGCTTGGCGATAACCATACCACGACGGATTTCGTCCTTGTCGATACCGCGGAGGAGCAGACCTACGTTGTCGCCAGCTTCACCCTCGTCGAGGATTTTGCGGAACATCTCAACGCCGGTGACGACGCTCTTGAGTTTCTCGGCACCCATACCGATGATGTCAACGGGGTCGGAGGTGTGGATAACACCAGTCTCGATACGACCGGTAGCCACAGTACCACGGCCGGTGATGGAGAAGACGTCCTCAACGGGCATCAAGAAGTCTTTATCTTTCTGACGGACAGGCTCGGGGATGAACTCATCGACGGTGTCCATAAGTTTTTTAACAGCCGAAACACCCATACCGTTGGGGTCTTCGCCATTGAGGGCGGCGAGGGCGGAGCCACGGATAACGGGGATATTGTCGCCGTCGAACTCGTAGGAGCTCAGGAGCTCACGGATTTCCATCTCAACGAGGTCGAGAAGCTCGGGGTCGTCAACGAGGTCGCACTTGTTCATGAAAACAACAAGCTGGGGAACACCAACCTGACGGGCGAGAAGGATATGCTCGCGGGTCTGTGGCATAGGACCATCGGTAGCAGCGACGACAAGGATAGCACCGTCCATCTGGGCAGCACCAGTAACCATGTTCTTCACATAGTCGGCGTGGCCAGGGCAGTCAACGTGAGCGTAGTGACGCTTGGCGGTCTGATACTCGACGTGAGCGGTGTTGATGGTGATACCACGCTCTTTCTCTTCGGGAGCGGAGTCGATAGCGTCGAAGGACTTAACCTCGGAGAGACCTTTGGCGGCCAGAACCTGGGTGATAGCAGCGGTCAAAGTGGTCTTACCGTGGTCGACGTGACCGATAGTACCAATGTTGACGTGCGGTTTAGAACGATCAAATTTTTCTTTTGCCATTGTTTGAAATGTTTAATACGTATTAAAATGAATTTTTTTTCTGGTGAATAGTGAAAAGTGTTTCGAGAATCGATTGGGTTGTTGATAATTTGTTGAAGGCTGTTTTCTTTCCACAAGCATAGAGGCGCAAGGGTTGCGTCTCTTCAAAAACTGACGATTCTCACTCACTTTTGCACTAAAAAAGAGCTACAGACCGGATTTGAACCGGTGACCTCATCCTTACCAAGGATGCGCTCTACCAGCTGAGCTACTGCAGCGTGAACCTCTTTCGAAGCATTTGGCGGCTTGCCGTTCTCCGCCTTGCTGATTCAGAGCGGAAGACGGGGCTCGAACCCGCCACCTATAGCTTGGAAGGCTATCGCTCTACCAAATGAGCTACTTCCGCTTCTCTGTAGGTTTCTTGTGGGGGAGGGTGGACTCGAACCACCGAACTCCGAAGAGGACAGATTTACAGTCTGTTGCAATTGCCGCTATGCGACTCCCCCATATCCGACCTCAATTGGAAGATTGAGATGGAACTCGAGCCGATGAAGGGACTCGAACCCCCGACAGGCTGATTACAAATCAGCTACTCTACCAACTGAGTTACATCGGCTTTTCTAGTATTTCAAATAACCCCTTTTCGTTGTTTTGAGGTTGCAAAAATAGTATCTTTTTTCAATATGACGAAATTTTTTTTGTCTTTTTTTTGAAGTATTTTGTAAGATATTGTTTTTTAATGATATTGATTATGTTTTTTTTTGTTTCATTGTTGTTCGTTACGTTTCTTTGATTCCTCTAATCTTGTTTTTACAATGCTTTTTCACGAAAATTGACGTTCTTTTTATCGGTTTTATGTCGTTTTTATACAATTTGCTGATTGTTAATAATATCCGCTAGGACACAATAATTGGTGCATGACAGACGTTATATGTCGCAACTAACATTGATATGGAGATACCGTCGAAGATATTGGAGAACGCAGTCGATGCTTTGTCCACATTGCCTGGTGTGGGCAAGCGGTCGGCATTGCGATACGCCTTGCACCTGCTGAAGGAGCAGGATGGCGACTATGCAGCCTTTATTGGAGCCCTGACGAGCCTGAAGCGAGACTCGCACTATTGCAGCCGCTGCCACTGTATCAGCGACACGCCTGTATGCCCTATATGCTCGAGTGCGAAGCGCAACCAGAAGATAGTCTGCGTTGTGGAGAACATCCAGGAGGTGATGGCGATAGAAAACACGGGACAGTACCAGGGCGTGTATCATGTGCTGGGGGGTGTCATCTCGCCCCTTGACGGCGTGGGAATCAACGACCTGACGATTGCACAGCTGGTGAGACGAGTTGGTGACGAGGGCGTCGAGGAGGTGATTCTGGCTCTGCCGACAACCATGGAGGGCGACACAACAAACATATATATAGACCGCCAGTTGCGGCAGTACCCTGAGCTGAAGGTCACGACGATAGCGCGTGGGATAGCCATAGGCGACAACCTGGAGTATGCCGACGAGGTGACGCTGGGGCGTTCGATAGTGAACAGGGTGCCATTCAGGTAATCGCTGTCCAGTCGATGGGCTGTAGGCCTTGGCTGGCGAGGTAAGCGTTGGTTTGGCTGAAGTGGCGGCAGCCGAAGAAGCCGCGGTAGGCGGAGAGGGGAGACGGATGTGGGGCGGTGAGTACCAGATGCTTCCCGCGGTCGATGAAAGCCTTTTTGGATATGGCGTAGCTGCCCCAGAGGAGGAAGACGAGTCCCTGGCGGCGGCTCGAGAGCTCGCGGATGGCGGCATCGGTGAAGAGCTCCCAGCCGTGACGTTGGTGGCTGCCGGCCTGGTGTGCGCGGACGGTGAGGGTGGCGTTGAGCAGCAGCACGCCCTGCTCGGCCCAGCCGCTGAGGTCGCCGCCGGAAAGCGGAATGTCAACTCCGAGATCGGCGTTGATTTCCTTGATGATATTCACCAGCGAGGGCGGTACGGCGATGCCTTGCGGCACTGAGAAGCAGAGTCCCATGGCCTGGCCGGGTTCGTGATAGGGGTCCTGGCCGAGGATGACGACCTTGACGCGGTCGAAGGGAGTGCTGTCGAAAGCGGCGAAAATCTTGCTGCCGGGGGGATAGCAGGTGTGCTGCTGCCGCTCGGCGACGAGGAAGTCTTTCAGGTCGGCGAAATAAGGGGCGTCGAACTGAGGCTGGAGGACGGAGAGCCAGGAGGGGTCGATTTTGATCATAGAAGGGACAGTTTTTTCCTAGATTATCTAGATTATCTAGACTGTCTAGATTTTAGAGGAAGGGGTTGTAATTCTTTTCGTCGGCGATGGTGGAGGGTTCGCCATGGCCAGGGAGGACGGTGTAGTCGTCGGGGAGGGTCATGACTTTCTCCTTGAGGTTGGCGAGGAGCTGCTGGTGGTTGCCGCCAGGTAGGTCGGTACGGCCTATGCTGCCTTGGAAGAGGGCGTCGCCGGTGAGGACGGCTTTTTCGGAGGGGACGACGAAGCAGAGGCTACCCGGACAGTGGCCAGGGACGGAGAGGCAGCGCACTTCGATAGTGCCGACGTTGATGATGTCGCCGTCGCTGATGTCGATGGTGTCGAGGTCGCTCATGTTCTCGACGTTGAAGCCCATGATGCTGCCGTAGGCCTCGGCCTGGCGCAGCAGCTTGCGGCCGTCGGGGTGCATAGAGACAGGCAGATGGAACCGCTCGCAGGTCTGTCGCAGTCCGGCGATATGGTCCACATGGGCATGGGTGAGGAGGATGTGAGTTACCTGTAGCGACGCAGTCGCTACACAGTCGACTAGCCGGCAGTCCTCGTGGGTGGCTTCTGCGGCTGGGTCTACGATGGCGCACTGCCTGTTGGTCTCATCGACGATGAGGTAGCAGTTGACTCCGAAATGGTTGAAAGTGAAATGGGTGATCATGATTGTTTTCTGGATTCACTAGACTGGACTAGAAGCTCTGGACTGGACTAGAAGCTCCAGACTGGACTAGAAGCTCCAGACTGGACTAGAAGCTCTGGACTGGACTAGAAGCTCTAGACTGGACTAGAAGCTCTGGACTGGACTAGAAGCTCTGGACTGGACTAGAAGCTCTGGACTATTTACTATCTAGACTATCTTATAGGGCTCTAGTTGTTTAACCAGCTGTCGAAGACCTCTCTTTTGAGGGCGGGAATGTCGAGCTTGAGCTTCTTACGGAGGCCGCCGAGGTCGTTGAAGAGCTTGTTGGGGTTGGCGGCTTTCAGCTGCTCGTAGCTCTTGACGCCGGCTTTGGCCAGGACGGGAATCCAAGCTTCGTCGACGCCGTGGGCCATGAGGTCGGCGCCCTCGCTTTCGCTGCTCTTCTCCTGCACCTCGGGCTTCATCTGGGGGAACAGCAGCACGTCCTGGATGCTCTGGGCGCCGGTCATCATCATCACCAGGCGGTCGATGCCGATGCCCATGCCGGAGGTCGGCGGCATGCCGTATTCGAGGGCACGGACGAAGTCCATGTCGATGAACATGGCTTCGTCGTCGCCTTTCTCGCTGAGGCGCAGCTGCTCCTGGAAACGGCCCAGCTGGTCAATGGGGTCGTTGAGCTCGCTGTAGGCGTTGGCCAGCTCCTTGCCGCAGACGAAGAGCTCGAAGCGCTCGGTGAGCTCGGGGTTGTCGCGGTGGCGTTTGCAGAGGGGCGACATCTCGATGGGGTAGTCGGTGACGAAGGTGGGCTGGATGAGCTTGCCCTCGCACTTCTCGCCGAAGATGGCGTCGATGAGTTTGCCCTTGCCCATGGTGGAGTCGGTCTCCACGCCTAGACGCTTGCAGGCCTCGCGCAGCTCCTCCTCGTTCATGGGGCTGACGTCGACGCCGGTCTCCTCCTTGATGAGCTCGCACATGGGGGCGCGGCGGAAGGGCGGCTTGAAGTCGATCTCGTTGCCCCAGACGTTGACCTTGGTGTCGCCGTGCAGGGCACGGGCGATACGCTCAAGCATGTTCTCGGTGAAGGTCATCATCCAGTTATAGTCCTTGTAGGGGACGTAGATCTCCATGGCAGTGAACTCGGGGTTGTGGGTGCGGTCCATGCCCTCGTTGCGGAAGTTGCGGCTGAACTCGTAGACGCCGGGGAAGCCACCTACGATGAGACGCTTGAGGTAGAGCTCGTTGGCGATACGCAGGTAGAGGTCGATATCCAGCGCGTTGTGGTGGGTCACGAAGGGGCGAGCGGCGGCGCCGCCGGGGATGCTCTGCAGCACGGGGGTGTCGACCTCGAGGTAGCCCTGCTCGTTGAAGTAGTCGCGCATGGTGCCCACAATCTTGGCGCGCTGCACGAAGGTGTCGCGCACCTGGGGGTTGACGATGAGGTCCACGTAACGCTGGCGGTAACGCAGCTCGGGGTCGTTGAAGGCGTCGTACACCACGCCGTCCTTCTCCTTGACGATGGGCAGGGGACGGAGCGACTTGCTGAGCACCGTGAGGCTCTTCACATGGATGGAGGTCTCGCCCATCTGGGTCACGAAGACGTAGCCAGTGACGCCGATGATGTCGCCGATGTCGAGGAGACGTTTGAAGACGGTGTTGTATAGGGTCTTGTCCTCGCCGGGGCATATCTCGTCGCGCTTGACATAGAGTTGGATTCGCCCGTATGAGTCCTGTAGCTCGACGAAGGAGGCAGCGCCCATGATGCGTCGACTCATGATGCGTCCGGCGATGCTGATATCCTGGAACTTGGTGTTGTCGTCAGGGAATTCGGCAAGGATTTCGCTGGTTTTGGCGTTGACCTCGTAGAGGGCTGCGGGATAAGGATTGATGCCGAGCTTCTTGAGCTCGTTGAGGGAATTGCGACGGATTTGTTCTTGTTCGGTGAGTTCGGACATGTATGGGGTAGGGTTTAAGGTTTAGGGTTTAAAGAAATAATGTTCTTATTTTTAGATAGATATATATAATATGAGTAACTAGTTTGGATTTGCAAAAATATACAAAAATTATAGTGTGGGCAAAAAAACATCGTTCATCATACATCTAATGGTGTTGTCGAAGTCATTTTGATTTAAGAATTTGACTTCGATGGGAATGAAAAAGAAAGGTATGTCGTCGAAGAGGTGGCGATGAGGGCAGTTCATGAGGCGTATGGCGTCTTTCTCGGTGGTGACGATGGCTTTCGAGGGTTCAATTATCTGTTCGAAACGTTTGACGATAAGTTCGCAGTCGAGGCGAGAGAAGTCGTGGTGGTCGGGGAAGGAGAGGTGACGGACGGTGCTGTGACGCTCGAGGTGCCGTTTCAGCGGTTCGGGGTTGGCGATGCCGGAGACCAGTAATAATGTTGAATTCTGAAAGTTGAATTCAGAATTTTGACTGAAGAGAGGGACGGGGTCGGAATAGGCTATGCAGGAGAAGAAGAGTTTCTGGTTCTGTGCAGGATTCAGGTGCAGACGGATGCGCTCCTGTTTTTTTGATGAGAGGAAGGGAGGACATTTGGTGACGACGATGATGTCGGCGCGGCGGCTGCCTCTGCGGGGTTCGCGGAGGTTGCCGAAGGGGAGGATGAGGTCGTCGCGGTAGAGGTCGCCGTACTCGGTGAGGAGAATGTTGATGTCGGGGCGGACGCGGCGATGCTGGAAAGCGTCGTCGAGGAGGACGATATTTGTGAATTGTGGATTGTGGATTGTGGATTGTGAATAATTTGAATTGTGGAGTTGGCGGAGGCCTTCGGCACGGTCTTCGCAGACGGCGACGGTGATGTCGGGGAACTTGCGGTGCATCATCAGCGGTTCGTCGCCGATGCGGGCAGCCGTGGCGTTCTTGTCGGCGATGAGGAAACCCTTGGTTTTGCGACGGTAGCCGCGGCTGAGGAGGGCAATATTTGATATTGAGTTATGAATGTTGTATTTTGAAAGGAGTCGGATGAGGTACTCGGTGTGTGGGGTTTTGCCAGTGCCGCCCATACGGAGGTTGCCGATGCCTATGGTCGCGATGTCGAATTCTGAATTCTGATTTCTGAATTCTGAATTTTTCTTGTCACGATGGTCATAGTAGAGGTTACGGAACGCCACGCCGACAGCATACCAGATGCTCAGCGGAAAGAGGAGGATGGCGACTATGAGTTGGATGGTTTTCATCGCTATTCGAAATCAGGGTAGAGCAGATATTTTTTGCGCATCTCCTTGTAGTTGGAGAGAGCAGGTTCCCAAGAGGCGCGGATTTCAGCTTCGGAGAGGCCCAGCTGCAGTTGTCTTCTCAGCTTGTCGGTGCCGGCGAGGAGTTCGAAGCTGTTGGTTTTCTTGAAGAAAGAGCTGTGTGGAGTGTGGCTGTACATCCAGAGGAGGTAGGTGAGGTCGAACTTGGCTGGCACGGAGGCGTCAGAGAGTTTCAGGCCGTTGCAGCGTTGGTCTTTGAAAGGAGGGTTCTCGCTCACCCCTTTAATGGCTCTTGGGGTGAAGGAGGTGGGTTTTCCGGGTTCGTCGCCTCTTTGGGACTCCATATAGGTCGTTTTGTAGGCGGGAGCGCCTATGAGTTCGAATGGGGTGTCGGTGCCGCGTCCGACGCTGATGTTGGTGCCTTCGAAAAGGCACAGCGAGGGATAGAGGGCAATGGCCTGGGGGCTTTGCAAGTTGGGAGAGGGAGCAATAGGGAGAGGGTAGATGCTGTCGCGGCGGTAGTCCAGCATCGGAATGACAGAGAGGTTGCACTGTATGCCGTTCTTCAGCCAGTGCTCGCCGTTGATCATCATGGCGTATTCGCCGATGGTGAGGCCGTAGACTATGGGGACGGGGTGCATGCCGATGAAGGAGCGGTAGTGCGTGGTGTCGAGGACGGGGCCGTCGACATAGTGGCCGTTGGGGTTGGGGCGGTCGAGGACGAGGAGAGGGATGCCGGCTTCGGCGCAGGCCTCCATGACGTAGTGGAGTGTGGAGATGTAGGTGTAGAAGCGGCAGCCCACATCCTGGAGGTCGAGGATGACGGCGTCGATGTCGGCCATCTGATCGGGGGTGGGTTTCTTGTTCTTGCCGTAGAGGGAGACGATGGGGAGGCCGGTGTGGGGGTCGGTACTGCTCTTGACGGTGGCGCCGGCCTCGGCGGTGCCGCGGAAGCCATGCTCGGGGCAGAAAATCTTTGTGACGTTGACGCCGCAGGACAACAGGGTGTCGACAAGATGAGTGGAGCCGACGAGGGAGCTTTGGTTTGCGACGACGGCGACGGAGGAAAAATGAAAATTGAAAATTGAGGATTGAAATTTTTTGTCGAGAAGACTTTCGGCACCGACGCGGAGTTTCTGCTGCCGTTGTGCAGGGCTCTCCGGTCGCGGTTCTGCGGTTCTGTTTTTGGAGGGTTGCGACTGGCAGCACGAGAGCAGCAGTTGCGATAGAATCGCAACACAAAAGACAAAGATATGCGCAAACTTTCTCATCCTTTGGTTTTTTGCCGGTGTAGCCGGTGTAGCCGGTGCCGCGTATCGTTTAGTTTTTGCCGGTGTAGCCGGTGTAGCCGGTGTCGCGTATCGTTTAGTTTTTGCCGGTGTGGCCGAAGCCGCCGGTGCCGCGTTCGGTGTCGGTGAGTTCGGAGACTTCGGCGATTTCGGCCTGCTCGTGGCGTGCTATGACCATCTGGGCGATGCGTTCGCCGTCGGAGATGACGAAAGGCTCGTTGCTGAGGTTGACGAGGATGACGCATATCTCGCCGCGGTAGTCGGCATCGATGGTGCCGGGGCTGTTGAGGACGGTGACACCTTTCTTGAGAGCGAGGCCGCTGCGTGGACGCACCTGGGCCTCGTAGCCTGCGGGCAGCTCCATGAAAAGGCCGGTCTTGACGAGGGTACGCTCCAGGGGTTGGAGGGTGACGGGTCCTTCGGGCAGGAAGGCGCGGAGGTCCATTCCTGCCGAAAGGGGTGTCTCGTATTTGGGCAGCGGATGATGGCTGCGGTTGATGAATTTGATTTGCATGGGACAGGATTAGACTAGACTGGACTAGAAGCTCTAGACAGACTAGAAGCCCTAGACTGGACTAGAGGGGTTCGCTATTATTTATCTTTTTTCAAGATTATTAATTGTTTTTTCTGACCAGCACTTCGTCGATCATGCCGTAGGCTTTGGCCTCTTCGGCGGTGAACCAGTGGTCGCGGTCGCTGTCTTTCTCGACCTGCTCGAAGGGCTGGCCGCTATGCAGGGCGATGATTTCGTAGAGTTCTTTTTTGAGTTTCTGGATTTCGCGGACGGTGATTTCCATGTCGGTAGCTTGGCCTTCGGCGCCGCCCATAGGCTGGTGAATCATGACGCGGCTGTGGGGCAGGGCGCAGCGCATGCCTTTCTCGCCGGCGCAGAGGAGGACGGAGGCCATGGAGGCGGCGAGGCCGGTGCAGATGGTGGCAATCTTGGGTTGAATGTACTGCATGGTGTCGTAGATGCCGAGGCCGGCGTAGACGCTGCCTCCCGGGGAGTTGAGGTAGATCTGGATGTCTTTGGTGTTGTCGACGCTCTCGAGGAAGAGGAGCTGGGCTTGGATGACGTTGGAGGTGTAGTCGTCGATGGCGGTGCCGAGGAAGATGATGCGGTCCATCATCAGACGGCTGAAGACATCCATCTGAGTCATGTTGAGTTGGCGTTCCTCGATGATGTAGGGGGTGAGGGAATTCTGGATTTTGAATTTAGAATTATGGAATGACTTGTTGATGGCTGCGGTGTATTTGGCGTAGGTGGTGCTGCTGATGCCGCAGTGGCGGGTGGCAAATTTCTCGAATTCGTTCATGATGATATTGTTTGATTGATTAATTGCGTGATTGTTTGAGTAGGTCGGGGCGGCGTTCTCTGGTGCGTTGGATAGCTTGTTCGTAGCGCCATTGTGCAATTTTGGCGTGGTTGCCGCTGAGGAGTATGTCGGGTACACGCCAGCCGCGGAACTCTGGGGGGCGGGTGTACTCCGGTGGTGCGAGGAGGCCGTCCTGGAAGGAGTCTTCGAGAGCCGACTGCTCGTCGCCGATGGCGCCAGGGAGGATGCGAATGACTGCGTCGGAGATGACCGCTGCCGCCAGTTCGCCGCCGGAGAGGACATAGTCGCCAATGGAGATTTCGCGAGTGATGAAATGCTCGCGGAGCCGTTCGTCGATGCCTTTGTAATGGCCGCAGAGGATGATGATGTTTTCGAGGAGGGAGAGTTGGTTGGCGGTCTGCTGGGAGAAGAGCTCGCCGTCGGGAGCGGTGTATATCACCTCGTCGTAGTGGCGTTCGGCTTGGAGTTTCTCGATGCAGTTGGCCAGAGGTTCGACGGCCATGACCATGCCGGCGCTGCCACCGTAGGGGTAGTCGTCGACGCTGCCATAGCGTGTCAGCGAGTAGTCGTGGAGGTTGTGGAAATGGACCTCGGCGATGCCTTTCTTGATGGCGCGGCAGACGATGCTTTCCTGGAAGAACATCGTCATCATTTCGGGGAAGAGAGTGAGGATGTCTATTCTCATTTGACGCGGAGGTTTTTGCCGATTTGGAGGACGGTGGTTTCCTTGATGCCGTTGAGTTGGCACAGTTTCTTGACTGTGGTGCCGTTGCGTGCGGCTATTTTGCTGAGGTTGTCGCCGCTGCGTACCTTGTAGTACTTGGCTTGGGCATTTTTTTGGGATTTAGACTTTGCCTGTGAGGGGTTTTTAGGTTTAGAGGGGTCTCGTTGCTGGTTATCGGCGATGGTGGAGCTGTTGTTGGCGGCGGTGCCGGCGTTGAGGTTGATGCGAGCTATGTCGCCTGGTGAAGGCGAGTTGCGGGAGCTGCCTTTTTTCTCGAAAAATTTGGGGTTGAGGATGATTTCGTCGCTGTGTAGTTTGTGGTTGACGCAGTCGACGACATATTCGGGGTTCATAGCCTTGCCCATGTAGCGTATTTCGAAGTGGAGATGGCTTCCGTAGCTGCGGCCAGTGTTGCCGCAGAGTCCGATGACGGTGCCGGCGCGGACGGTGTCGCCGGGGTTGACGTCGCGTTGGGAGAGGTGGGCGTAGTAGGTCTCGAGGCCGTTGAAGTGGCGGATGACGATGAGGTTGCCGTAGGACTTGTTGAATTTGGAGATGCGGACGATGCCGTCGAAGGCGGCGTAGATGGGTTCGCCGGTGGGTTGCGCCAGGTCGACGCCGTAGTGCCAGCGGCGTCGGCGAGCGCCGAAGTGGGAGGAGAGGCGTGCATGTTCGGGTGTCGGGAAGCAGAATTTGCGACCTTTCTCCTTGTCGGTAAGATGGATAGCGACACCGTTGGGGAGTTCGTTGGAGCTGGCATAGTGAATGATGTCGTAGTCCATGCTTGCATACAGAATGTCGAACTCGCTGGCAACGCCTTCGCCCATCTGCTCGGGGCGGTAGAGCTGGTTAGCTTGTTCGAGTTCCTCGTCGTCCTCGTCGGGGGGTTGAGCGAGGGTTGAGGGGATGCTTTGAGGGGAGTCGTCCTTGTTGTCGATGGTGACGTCGTGGTATTCCTCGTCCTCGTCGTGGTATATGACATCGAGTTTGTTGACGTTGACAACCTTATTGTTGTTGTTGTCTTTTTTTGTGTTGTTGTTCTGGCCCATAGCTGTTGTTGGCAGCGAGGCAGCCACGATGAGAGCGAGGAGGAGGATTCGGTTATTGATGTTCATGATAGGTCTTAACTGCACAGCGGAGGGAAAAATTGTGGAGGAGAGAAGAAATTAAATGTTTTTATGAGATTGGGAGGAGTCCTGTCAGAAGGAGAAGCGGACTGTGAGGCCGCCTTTTGTTGTGGAGTTGGGGAAGGCGTTGCTGATGTAGGGGCGGTTGATGTTGGTCTGGAAGAAGGCGCGGAGGGTGAGTGTGGTGCTGAGGGCGTATTCGGCGCTGATTTCGGCCATCCACACTTTGGAGCCCGAGGAGATCTGGCTGGTGTTCTGGTTGATTTTGCGGATGATGGTCATGTTGCTGTTGTAGGTGATGTTGCCCTGCAGGACGAGGTCGCTTTTGAGGCTGTGGGTTTTCTCGCCGGTCTTGATGTGGAATTCGAGGTCTTTGAAGCGGTATCCGGTGCCGAAGGTGATGCCGTCGCGGTAGGTCTCGGTGAGTTGGTTGTTGGAGAAGCTGAGGCCCAGGTTTCGGTTTTTCTGGAAAGAGACCTTGAAGTTGAAGCTGTTGACCATGTTGACGCTGAGCATGATGAGGGGGTTGAACTGTTCGCTGAGCATGACGCCTTCCATGCTGACAGGTGCGATGTAGTCGCCGTTGTTGTTGACGATGGTCTCGGTGCCGTAGTCGTAGCCTTCTGTGACGCTGCTGATGGCAGCGTCGGTGTAGAAGTTGCCGACGGTGTAGGTGGAAGAGTATTTATGTGACAGGGAAATGTTGGAGAACCATTTCTTGAGGAATTCTATCTTGCTGAGGCCGTTGTAGTTGATGCTCCAGTTGGGCATAGGCATTTTCATGAATGGAGAGAACGACTTGCTGTCGCGGCCCATGTAGGTGGAGAGGAAAGCAGTGAGTAGGACAGTCTGTTGGTTGGCGCCGTAGCCGGCGGGGTAGAGTTGTCCGTTCATGGTGTCGCGAACCATCTGTCCGTTGTAGGGGTCGGGGTTGATGTCGGCGAGGTTCATGGCGATAGCGGTGCGGGAGTTGACGAACTGTCTGAAGAGTTCGTCGCGGTCTTTGAACATGGTCTGGAATGTCCATGCCGTGGTGGTGTAGGAGCCCATGGTGATGGGCGAGAGAGGGCCTTCGACGCGGCCTGTGGCGGTGCTATATTTGTAGTAGTATTCTTGGCGAGAGGTGTAGTTCTGTGTGGCGTTGAGTTCGATGCGGAAGTCGCGCAGAGGTTCGACGGTAGCCTGGAGGGAGAGCATGCGGTTGCGGTTGCCCTGGTTAGGGGTGTTCATGAGGGTGTCGTGCGAGAGGAGGTCATCGTGGAGTAGGCTCTCGATGGTGGGGTTGTAGATGTCGTTGTTGCTCATGTCGAAGGTGTTCTTGTCGGGGAGACCGAGTACGAACGGGAGGCCGGGGGACCATTGGTTGGAGGGGTCGAGGCCGACGATGCGGCTTTCGCCCATGAATCCGGCGATAGTCGAGCCGAAGGTGTTGTTGTATTGGATGTTGACGTTTTTGACGGCTGTTGCGAGGCGGAGGCCGAAGTAGGCCAGGTCGAGGAGGTGTTCCTGAATCTGAGCTTTCCGTAGCGAGTCGGCGACGCGGGCGTCGGCCTTACGTTGTTCGATGCCACGTTTTTTGTCGACTTCGTTTTTTTCCTTGTCGGCGTCTTTCCCTTTTTTGTTGAAGGAGTTCTTTTTGGGCGGTTTTTTGGCGTAGGCTTTCTTGAGCAGTTTGGACTTGTTGTAGAGGGTCTGCAGGTTGCCTTGTGCGGCGAGGGTGATGACGGTGTTGTTGCTGATTACGGAGCCTTGGTCGGCGAGTGCGAGAGTGGTGCCGAGGTAGTTGTAGGAGGTGCGGTAGGAGAGAGGAGTGCGGAGGAAGTCCATGAGAGGGAGTTTGTTGACAGGCAAGTCCCAGTTGATGTTGATGTTCTGTAGGAAGTTCTGCATGGTGCCGCCGTGGAGGAGAGAAGACCAGAGGGAGTCGGAGGATGACTGGTCGGCCATTCCCGGTGGTTCGTCGATGCGGGCGTTGGCGGTGGCGTCGTAGGTGATGTGGAAGCTGCGGGCCAGGTCGTACTGCAGGTTGTATTGTCGTTGCCAGGTGAACTGTTTGAAGTAGGTGGGGTTCATGATGACGAGGGCGGCGCTTTTGTTGCGGAGCAAGGTCTCCTCGATGTCGCGGTATATTTCGGTGCTGAAGCTCAAGTTTTTGGGTTGGTAGAAGATGTTGAAGTCCTTGATGATGCGGAGGTTTTTGTTTTGGAAGGGCTTCATTTTGTCGAAGGGTCTGAGCTGACCCGGTTGGTTGATGGCGTAGTTGTAGGTGATACCGCCGCGGTGCTGGTCTTTGTTGTAGTATTCGATGTCGTCGTCGCTGGAGCGTTCGCCGCTGTAGGCGTAGGAGACGGCGAAGTTGGCGATGTCGTAGAAGTGGGGTTTGAGGGCGGACTTGCCGGTGCGGTCTTTGCGGATGTTGGTGAGGGTGAGGTTGGTGGTGGTTTTGCGTTGTTGAGTCATTTCGCGGATAGAGTCGCGTTCGGCCTTGGTGTTGTAGGTCTTGAGGTCGTCGGAGAGTTTCACGTCGGGGTCGAGGGGGTTGTATTCAGGGCTACCGATTTGGCTGTTGTAGTCGAGGTAGAGAGGGATGTGTACGCCCCAGTCCTCGGGGAGGAACTTGCCCATTTCGAGGTTGAGTGTGGTCTGGATGTTGAAGGTGTTGACCAGTTCGAGCCTGTTGAGTTTGTCCTCGAGGTTGCCGAAGCCTGCGGAGGTGTAGGCAGTGTAGAGGGAGAGGTCGCCGAGGTCGGCGAGGTTGGTGCGAGCCAGGGCCATGGCAGCCCATCCGCCTTTGTTGATGAAGTCGGCGAGGCGTAGTTCGTTGATCCATACGATGGCGCTTTTGGGCATCATGTCGCCGGCGTCGTCGTAGGTTTGTTTGCGAGGGTTGCGGATGCCGACCATGATGACTTTGACTTTGCCGAGGTTAGGAGAGCCCATGACGGTGTAGCGGCGACCCTCAACTGTTTCGCTGTAGAGCGATGTGCTGTTGTAATCGAGTTCGCCGTTGCGGATGTGGCGGTTGCGGTTGGTTTTGATTTCGACCATTTTCTGGAGGTCGATTTCGACGTTGTTGGCTTCAGGCCAGATGATGTCGCGGCTGTCGAAGGAGGTGCCCCAGGGGGTGAGTGTCAGCGGCACTTCGTATTCGTAGAAGTTGTTGGTGTAGTCGCTGCCGAGGCGGACGAAGAGTGAGAGGTCGCCGTCGTCGAGGTTGTCGGCCTGGTATTTTTTCTCGGCGTGGACGAACATCTTCATTTTGCCGTAGTAGCGCAGGTCGTATTGGGCGTTGCGGTAGATGGCGCGGGCGTCGCCGGCGTTGAGTTCCTGGATGTCGAGTGAGAGGGCTTGCTCGTTGAGTTCGGTATAGGCGGAAGAGGTGGAGTACCACGATTCGCGTTCGATGTTGGGAGGCAAGTTGTAGGGGACGGGTTGTCGAGAGCCGTTCTCCTCGATGTTGACGGTGCTGAGGGTGAAGGTGGTGTTTTCGCCCATGCCGGTGGGGTAGTCGCCGGGTTGGAGGAGGTCTTCGCTGTATTTGCGCCAGGTGCCGTAGACCAGTTCGAGTGTTGCGAAGCGGAGGATGACAGGTTCCTCGAAGTCGTTGAGGAACATGCGCATGAAGCGGATGGACTGGAAGCCGTTGATGTTGCCGATGGTCTGGTCTGGTTCGCGGATAGGGATGCGGAACTGGTACCAGCGGCAGGTCGTTGTGGTGCCGTTGGCCAGCTGCACGTTGCGAGCCTCTTGGATGTCGACGATATGGTTTTGTCCGATGACCATCTGGTCGGGGCGGAGGTTGATGACGTACTGGTAGTAGTTCTCGCTTTCGCTGAGGGTGTTGTCTTTGTTTATGTCCTCGATGTTGGGATACGAAGAGCCCTCGGTGCTGTAGTCCTCTTCGTTGTCGGCGTCGCTGACGGAGTTGCCTTCGGGGTTGTTGAAGTACTTGTAGCGGTCGTTGATTTTGACGTTGTTCTGGTCGTAGTAGGAGCTTCGGAAGTATCGGAAGTCGTCGCTTGAGGGGTCGGCGGCGGCCGTCAGGTAGGCTTGAGAAGAGGAGCCGTGGAGGAGAGCGATGCTGTTGAGGTAGTCGGCGAAGAAGCTCTGTTCGTCGCCGAGGTCGCTGGCACTGCCAAGGCCGTCGTAGCCGACGTCCTGGAAGTGTCGCGAAGCCTCGTCGTTGTCGAAGGCGTTGACGACGGCCTGCATTTTAGGCACGCGGCCCCAGATGGTGGTGTCGACGGGGTTGGTGGCGAAGGCGTCGGCGTTGTTGGCTGTTGGGAGGCCGTTTTCGAAGGCCTTGCGGCCGTCGCGGAGGATGTCCTCGCTGATGTCGCCGAGGTTGATGTATAGTCGTCCGCCGTTTTTGGAGTTGTCGGTTTCGCCGGTTGCGGGGTCGATGAAGGGGTCCATGAGCCAGAATTCAATAGTCTCGATGTTCTGGCTTTCGAAGTCGGTGTAGGTGAGTTCGCGCATGATGCCGCCCCAGCGGCTGCGTGGGTTGTTGAGGAGTCCGTTCTGGTCGATGCCGGAGCTGAAAGCAGTGGGAGCCACGTCGTAGTTGTAGGGGCCTTTTTCGGAAGGATAGAAGGCGAGGTTGAGTTCGAAGACGCGGTTGTTCTCGCCGGCGGCGATGCTTTTGTTAGGGAAGACCTCTTTTTGGTCGATTTGTCGGGCGTAGGGGTGAGAGCGGTCGTCCTCGTTGATGTTTTCCGGGCAGTTGCTGGAGTAGAAGGTGTTGCTGACGCTGTACCACGCGAGGCGTGCGCGGTTGAAGCCGTAGGCGAGGCCGGTGCCGGGGCTAGTCTCGGGGAAGAGAGGCAGGGAGCTGCGGTAGTCCTGTGGGGTAGAGGAGAGGTGCCAGAAAGAGTTGCCTTTGAGGTCGATGTTGCTCTCGGCGCCTTCGAAGTCGTCGATATAGGAGACCTTGCCGTCGTCGCTGCCGGTGTTGGCCATGCCGGGGATAAAGTGGGCGAATTCGGTCTGGAGGGTGAGTGTAGAGGGAGCCTTGGTTTGGATGCCGGGCAGGTGGTCGATGAGTTTGGTGATGAAGGGGACATCGTGGCGGTAGTTGAAGTCGAGGCCCCAAATAGAGTTGGAGGTAGGTTCGTCGCCGAAGTTGTTTTTCTGAGTCAGAGGTTTCTCGCGCAGGTTCATGAAAGTGGCGCCGAGGTTGATGTCGGGGTCGAACTCGTAGTTGAGGTGGAGGCCGAGCATGCGTTTAGTCATCATGCTGAAGGAGCTGTTCTCGGAGCTGACGCTGATGGGGGTGCCGGAAGCGAGGAGGCTCTCGTTGATGATACGTACGGTACCCATGGTGTAGTCGACGGTGTAGTCGACGTTCTCGATGAGAGGCATGCCGCCGGCGGTGACCGACACAGAGCCTTGGGTGACGCTGTAGCCGAGTTGAATCTCGCCGCTCACAGAGCTGGTGTAGTAGCCTTCGAGGTAGAATTTGTTGCGGTCGGCGTACTGCTGGGCGAGTGTTTGGGTCATGGTGTAGAGCGAGTCGAAGCAGTAGCGGTTGGCGAGGGCATTGTCGCCGAGCATCTCGCGGAGGTCTTTGCCGAATGGTTCGACGAAGGGGAAGAAGATGCGTCCTGAGGAGGCCTGAATGGTGCCGCCCTTGAAGGCTGCGCTGTCGAACCAGTCGAAGACGCCGTCGGGGTAGTAGTAGCTTTGTGAAGCGTCCATGCGGTCGAGGCCGAAGACCTGGACGAGGGGGGTAGCTTCGAGTGGGCCTTCGGTGAAGTAGCCGATGCCCACGCCCCCTTCGGGGTTTTCGTAGAGGACGTTGAGGCGGAAGTTGTCGCGGCTGATCTGTGTGCTTTTGAGGAAGTAGACATTTTTCATCATGAGTTTCCAGAGTGGGCTGCGGCTGTTGATGGCGGAACCTTTGATGAGTTTGACGATGAGGGTATTGGGGTCGTTGACGCCGTCGGTTGTGAGTTCTCCAACCTGGTAGACCGTGGTGTCGCCGATGACTTGGTACTGGAAAGCGACGGCGAGGATCTGGTCGTTGGCGAGGGGTTGTGAGAGGGTTATGAATCCCAGTTGAGCGTTGAAGGTGTATTCGTTGGCGTTGAGGAGACGGGCGCTCTCCACTTTTTCGTAGTCGGTGCCGCCCGAGAGACCGATGCCTTCCATGTAGGAGCTGACGCTGTTGATGTTGCGTACGGCCGAGGTGTTGATGAGTTGCAGGAGGTTGTTGCTGCGTTGTGCATCGGGTCGTACCGAGGTGCCGGCGAAGACGCCAGGCGACGAGGTTGAATGTTCGCCGAGATCGGTGAGAGCCAGGATGTTGCGGTTGTTGGTGACGGCGGCGCCGATGTTGGTACGCCACACTTCGAGACGGATGATTTTGATGCTACTGTTGACCACAGGGAGTGTGGACATAGCCTTGTTGTAGTTGTCGTAGAAGTATTGGGCTATGAAATAGTGGCGGTTTTCTTCGTATTCGTCGGCGCGGATTTCGAATTCTTGAGCCGAGGCGCCGCCCTGCACCTGCATGTTCTCGGTGGAGGTCTCTTTCTGGCTGACGACGGCGTCGATGGTGAGGTTGCCGAATTTGAGTTTTGTGTGGACGCCGAAGAGGCGTTGGCTGCCTTTGATGAGGGTGGTGTTGAGCGGGAAGGAGATGTCGGCAGCCTCGAGGAGTTGGAGGATGTCGTCTTCCTTGCCCTCGTATTTCAGCTTTATCTGGTTCTCGAAGTCGAATGTTGCCTGAGTGTTCCAGTTGATGTCGGTGTTGATGAGGTCGCCGATTTTAGCGTTGAGGGTGAGCTGAATGTTCTCGTCGAAGTCGAAGTTGGTGACGCTGCGGCGGCTTTCGTCGATGGAGGGGTTGTTGGTGTAGTTGTTGACGACTTGGAGGGTGAGGTCGGCGCTGCCAGATGGGGTGATTTTGATTTCGGGGATATCCTTGAGGCTTTCCAGTTTGCGGCTGATTTCGTTGAAGCCAGGTATTTTGCTTAGCAGGCCGTCCTCGTTGCCGTTGCCTGTGGTGCTGTTCTCGTCGAGTTTCTGTCCCCAGAAGTCGTCCATGAGCTGCTCCATGCGGTAGTCTTGGTATTCCTGGAACGACATGTATTGGCGGCTGATGACTACGGAGCCTACTTTTGTGATTTTCACGTAGCCATGGCTGTCGGGGTCGTATTCCACGGTGGTGGACATGTTCGACGGGTTGTTCAGGTACATGGGGCTTTGAGGCTGTCCGCTTCCGGTAGGAGGGATGGGGAAAGGCATGGAGGAGGCATTGCTGTCGGGTACATCTTGAGCGAAAGAGGGGATGGCGAGCAGCACAGCCACAGCCACCGTCAGGAGTCTGAAGGCGGCGTAGAGGGGGCGAAGGGCAATATGTGAATGGGTTAATGCGTTAATATGGTGTGCGTTAGTGTGTTAGTGGAATCAGATGCCGTGGGCGAGGGCCAGTTTGATGAGTTCTTCGACGGAGGCTGTCGGGTTAGAGTCGGCGACCTTGTTGATGACTTTTTCGGCGGCGGCTTTCGGGAAGCCGAGCATGACCAAAGCAGATAACGCCTCTTCGCTGTTATTATTGTTGGTCATTGTTGAAACATTTCCCGTTGAGCCCGTCAGGGTTGCGGGGTTGACCTTGTCGCGCAGCTCAAGGATGACGCGTTGTGCGGTCTTGGTGCCGATGCCTTTGACTTTCTGCACGCGTTTGGCGTCGTTGTCGGCGATGGCGCGCATCAGCTCATCGACAGTCATAGAGGAGAGCATGACGCGTGCCGTTGCGGCGCCAATGCCGTTGACGGAGATGAGCAAGCGGAACATGTCGCGTTCGGCGGCGTTGAAGAAACCGATGAGCAGATGGGCATCCTCGCGTATGATTTCGTGCACGAGGAGTTTGACTTGCTGGAGGTCTTTGATTTGGGAATAGGTGTTGAGTGTGATTTCGAGCATGTAGCCCACGCCGCCGCAGTCGATGACTGCGTAGGTGGGTGTTGCCTCGTCGAGGCGGCCGGAGATGTAGTTGAACATGAGGGGTTATGAGTTATAGGTTATAGAGATTCTAGACTGTCTAGACTGTCTAGACTATCTAGACAGTCTAGTTTGATGGTTCGAGGGCGCCGATGGTAGGAGGGTTGTTGCGGGTGTTGCCGAGGAGGTCGGTGGTGGAGAGAAGATAAGCCGCGTTGCCATTGCCGACTGCAGGGGAGTTGCTTTGCGGTATGTAGTTGTTGTCCTGAGGGCTGGTGAAGAGGGGGTCGCGGTTGAGGATTACGGTGGCATCGGTGCCGCCGATGACGGAGGAGCGTAGCAGGCAGTGGGAGAACGAGAGGTTGAAGGGGCAGTCGTCGATACGGTCGATTTTGATTTCGCCGCTGTTGTCGGAGCCGCTGTAGTTGCCGTAGATGATGCAGTTACGGAAGGAGGCCTCCTGTAGGGGACGGGGGAAGATGGTAGACTCGTTGAAGGCATAGTAGTTGTTGATGACTACTGCCGGTGTCTTGCGGGAGCTGTAATGCCAATAGTTGGCGAAGGTGGAGTTGGAGAAGATGTAGCGTCCGCCGTAGTGGAGGTCGAGGAGGGCGGTGCCGCAGTTGTAGACCAGCAGGTTGTCGCCGGTGATGTAGGCTCCCTGGCCGAGGAGACCTATCTCTGAGTGGTTGCGTATGACGGAGTTGCTGATGGTCAGTGTGGGGTTGGAGGAGACGTTGGTGTCGACGAGGAGACCGTAGGTGGCATTCTCGATAAGAGCCCATTCGATGTGGTTCTCCTTGCTGCCCTGCGAGAGCCACACGTGGCTCCATTGGCCGGGGAGGCTGTCGTAGTAGCTGTCGTGGCGTATGGAAGTGAAAAGAACCGGTTGTTGCAAGGAGCCTTGCACGTTGAGGGAGGCGCTGTCGTAGACCCAGAGGCAGGCGTCGTTTCCGAAATAGAGTTCATCGCCAGCGGTGAGGTGGAGTGTCTCGTTGCTGTTGACGACGGCGTAGCCGAGGATGACATGAGGGAGGGAGTGGTTCCAGTTGGCACAGTCGATGATGGAGAAAGGGATCCAGAGAGTGTCGACCTGACCTCGCTGGTTGAGGTAAAGTCTGTAAAGCTGATGGGTGTAGGTCGGGACGTGGTAGATGGCGTTGCGGCCGTATGCGACGATAGGGAGGCGTTGCTGTTTCCGGTTGAAGCTGAATACTATGTCGGCGTCGACCAGGAACGGGTTGGTTTGGTCGTTGGGGTTGATGTTGGCTTGAACGAATATGAAGATGCTGTCGTGCGCTCCGATTTCCACGTTGCGGGCTATGCGGCTGGTGTCGCCGTCGACGTTGAGTCGGAAGCGGTTGGCGTATTGTCCGTCCAGGCTCACGGCATCGATGAGGAGAGGCTCGTCGTAGCGGTTATAAACTTTCACGTAACGGGTAGTCGTCTGCATGGCGGTGAAGACGGTGTCGAAAGATACCGTTTCGGACGAGAACTCGAGGCGTGCGGAGCTGTCGGAGAGGAAAGTCTCCTCCTTGACGCACGAGGTGAGAAGGGGGAGGAGGAGGGGAATAAGGAGGAAGAAACGGGGGGTAGGCATTGTAGGCATTGTAGGCATTGTAGGCGGGGTGGGCATCCGCCTACTGCTGTTAAACTATTTTACGTAGAGGTCGAAAACTTCGTGGAGGCGTTTAGTGCAGACAGGGCAGAAGGCGGCGTAGTCGCGCATCATGCATTTAGTGCAGGGGCGGTAGCAGCCTTTTTCGAGGTAGCCGGCACCCTCGTAAGCTCCGATGGGGCCGTTGTCGCGTTTGCCGAGGCCTTTGACGGGCTCTGTAGGTATAGGGGTGCCGTCAGGGACGATGTTTTTCCATTTGGACTCGAAGTTGACCAACGAGGTGATGTTGGGTTCGAGAGGTTCGATGCCCACATAGCGGCGGTTGTAGTTGGAGTCGTCCTCGACGTATTCGTCGGCGAGGCCTCCGATGGAGTGTCCCAGTTCATGCGGCAGAATCCACATTGACATTTCCTGTACGGCGCTGAAGGCGTAGTAGTTGTAGATGGCACCGCCGCCGTAGGTGTCGCAGTTGGCCATGATGATGATATGGTCGTAGGGGATGCCGCGCAGCATGTCGTGCAGGCGGAAGATGTTGGTGGTCATGAGGTAGCGGTCCATGTTGAAGGTGTTGTAGGAGGAGCCTACGGCACTCTCGACATGGCGGTTCTGGTTGGGGTCGGTGACTCCGCTCTCGTTCATGAGCACACCCACGCCCCAGATGTTGAAGTCGCCGGCGCGGCTCTTGAAGGGTTCCTGTTCGAGTGTGAACTGTGCGAATTTCTGGAAGTCCACTTTCATCTTGCGGGCATCCTTCCTGCCGTAGCCTTCAGCGACGATGACGATGTCGATTTTGCTGTGGGGGTCGCCGTTGTCGAGCAGTCTGATGGGTTTTTTGTCGGGCAGCAGGCGAGGACTGCGGAATGTTGTCGGGTCGAAAGAGAATTGGGCAGAGGTGAAGAAGATATTAGCCTTGTCGCGTTTTTGGAGGCAGATGACGACTTTGTGTTTTGGGAATGGCATGAGCATGGTTTCCTCGAAGGAGGCGATGCTGTCGCGTTCGCGGCTCGGGATTGTGGAGCGGTACTCTTCGAAGAGTGTGTTGTAGCAGCGGGAATAGAGATCGCGTCCGGAGGCGGCGTCTTTGACGAGGATGCGGTATTCGCCGTTGTCGATAGGGTCGAGGAGTTGAGTTTGCGACCCTGCCCATGTGTCGTTTTGGAAGACGAACTTGCAGAGGGTGCAGGTGTCGTGTTTTTTGCATCCTGTGCGGAGGTAGTCGACGCGGAGGGTTGAATCGCAGAAGAAGTCGGCGAAGCGTACGTTCTGCTGTGCGGAGACGCAGACGACGAGACCAAGGAATAATCCTGTTATCAGTGTGGTTTTGTGCATGAGAGATGGTCGGGTTGATTGTTAATGGTTGACTGTTGTGTAAAACGAGGGAAAGGAAGAATTATTGTGTGATTCTTGTTTTGATTTGTTGTGGTTTGAGAGTTTTTTACTACTTTTGCAATCCTAAATAACGGGACCAGATGCTTCTAAAGATATATGAAAACAATCCTAATTATCAAGATGTCAACAAGGTGGCAGATGTGATAAACGAAGGAGGCATAGTGATAATTCCAACGGATACGCTGTATGCCTTTGTCTGTAGTATGGAGTTCAAGAAGTCGGTGGAGACAATAGCCAGGCTGAAGGGTTTCTCGCTGAAACAGGCCAAATACTCAATGCTCTGCATGTCGTTGGCACAGGCTTCGGAGTATGTACGCCCCATGGACCGCGACACTTTTGCATTGCTGAAGAGGTGTCTTCCGGGGCCATACACGTTCATCATGGATGCCTCGAACGAGGTGCCTCGCAACTATCTCAACTCCAACAAGACCATAGGTATACGAGTGCCGGCCAACCCGATATGCAAAGCAATTATAGAAGCTGTAGGCAAGCCGTTAATCAGCACTTCGGTACGAACGCTCGACAAGGAGCGGGAGTCAGAGTATGTGACAGACCCGGAGTTGATTCATGAGCTTTTCGGAAAGCATGTTGAGATGGTAGTAGACGGAGGCATTGGCGAAGATGTTCCATCGACGGTAGTGGACTGTAGCGGAGACAGGATGGAGGTCGTGAGGGAAGGGAAAGGAGAGATAGAGATATGAAAATCACTGTATCAAACCATCAAGTACGGCAGTCGGGACCAATGGGTTTCATTGCCAGGACTATAATCCTTACATTGGCGATAATCATTGCCATACGTATCTTGCCGGGAGTACGCATTGAGGGTAACAGTGTTGTGGTAGCCATCATTACGGCATTGGTCATCTCGGTACTTGACAATTTTATTCGTCCTATACTGATATTCATAACGTTGCCGTTTACGGTACTGACGATGGGGATGTTTGTTTTTATCATCAACGCGTTGATAATAGAGATGGCGGCGGCGATAGTGGGTCCATTCCAGGTTGATTCGTTCGGTTATGCACTGCTTTTCAGCTTGGTGATAACGTTGTTGAATTATCTGCTGGAGTTGCCGAACAGGTGGCTCAACAAGACCGGGTACAAGCATCGTCAGGGAGACGGAGAAGAGGGTTTTACTGATTATGAGGAGGTGGAGTAGGCGAGGTGGGTGGGGTAGGCATTGTAGGCGGGGTGGGCTAATGTAGAAAATGTCAAAAAAAACAACAAATAGATAACCATGCAAAAATTTGATAAAGTAGCATCAATAAGAGAGGCTTTGGCCGTGGTCAGGAGCCAGGGTAAGTCGGTGGGTTTGGTGCCCACAATGGGAGCTTTGCACGACGGACACCTGTCGTTGATTCGCAAAGCGTTGGAGCAGAACGACGTCGTTGTCGTCAGTGTTTTTGTCAATCCCATCCAGTTCAACAACAAGGAAGACCTGGCGAAATATCCACGCACCGTGGATGCCGACATGGCACTGATAGAGAATCTCCAGAAGAGTGAGTTCGACGGAGCAAAGAAGGAACTTTTTGTCCTTGTCCCCTCTGTCGAGGAGATGTACCCAGAGCCAGTCAAGGAGGTCTATCATTTCGGATCTTTGGAGGAGGTGATGGAGGGGCCGCAGCGTCCCGGCCATTTCTCTGGTGTAGCCGTGGTGGTGCGTCGTCTGTTCGACATCGCCGAGCCACAGCGTGCCTATTTCGGAGAGAAGGACTACCAGCAGCTCGCCATAATCCGCAACCTCATAGAGCAAATCAAGTATCCCATCGAGATAGTTGCCTGTCCGATAGTGCGAGCCGATGACGGCTTGGCGTTGAGCAGCCGCAACCTGCGCCTCTCTCCTGCCGCACGGGCCATAGCACCAGCCATCAACGACACGTTGCAGCAAGCTGCCGAAATGGCGGAGTGTGAGGATGTCGACGATGTGAAAGAATGGGTTATGGGTACGTTGAGTTCATTCCATGAGGTCAACGAGGAGCAGTGTCCAGACGGCCTGAAGTTCGAGCCCGAATATTTTGAGGTTGTCAACGCCAAGACACTTCAGCCCATCGAGAACTGGGAGGATGCCGGCGGCGATGGAGCAGTGGGCTGCATAGCCGTATGGCTCGACGGGGTCAGGCTCATCGATGTAGTAAAGTTCTAGTTTTCCCTTCTGGCATGAAATCAAAACTGACCATTCTTATTCTGCTGTTGCTGAGTGGTGTCCCGGCAAGGGCTCAGAATGATATTACTGACAGTGTAGACGCTCTGCACTATGACCTGAATCTCGACATAGGCAACAAGTATGACAAGCAGATTGCCGGTTCGGCGGCGGTGACCATGCGCATTGTGCGGCAGGTCGACAGTCTCGTGCTTGAGCTATATCCTTCGACGATAGACTCGGTGATTGTGGACGGTACGAATGAGGCATATCGCTATGACGCGGCGGAGAGACGACTGAAGGTGGCAAGCCACGCCACGGCTGGTGACACGGTAACCATGGCCGTATACTACCGTAAAGGGCAGAGTATCATGCGTCAGGGATGGGGCGGTTTCTATTTCGACAACAACATATACTACAACCTGGGTATTGCCATATATGAGTATCCTCACAATGTGGGGAAGGCCTGGTTCCCCTGCCGCGACAACTTCACCGACAAGGCCACATACAGACTGCGTATCACTGCCAAGCCTGGCTGGCGTGCCATCGGCAGCGGCATTCAAACCTCGGCGGAGGAGCACGACGATGGCAGCCTGACGACAGAATGGTGTCTCGACCATCCGACGCCGACCTATCTTGTTGGTGTCGCCGTCGCACCATTCCATGTCATCGAGCGATACTACGAGAGCGAATACGGCACCTATCCCGCCATCCTGGGCTTCCTCAACCATGACAGCGTGAGCGTATGGAATGCCTATAACAACATGAGCAAGGTGATACCCATGTACGAACGGTGTTTCGGTCCGTACCGTTGGGACAGGGTGGGTTATGTCTCCACACCCATGGGCTCGATGGAACACTCGGCCAATATAGCCTTCACGACATACTGCATGGCATCGCAGGATGAGGCTTGCCGTGCAACGATGAGCCATGAGTTCGCCCACTCTTGGTTTGGCAACCTGGTGACCTGCGCCACGAGCAAGGACATGTGGATCAACGAGGGTGGAGCCTCGTTCTGCGAGGAGGTGGCGATACAGGCTATGACAGAGGATAGCAATAAAAACTATTATCGTGATTTTGCGCGAGGAAACTTGAAGAATGTGTTGTTAAGCACCCACTTGACTGACGGTGGCTTCAAACCTCTGTATGGGCAGACACCGGACTACACGTATGGTTCGACAGTGTACAACAAGGGAGCCACGGTGTGGCATTCGTTGCGTGGCTATATGGGCGACACGCTGTTCTATTCCTCGATGAGGAAACTCTTCAGTCGTGCGGCGTTCCAGAATCTCGACAGCTGGCAGCTCCGCGACAGCCTCTCGGCATATAGTGGCATGGACTTGACCGCCTTTTTCGACTTTCATGTCTTCCGTCCGGGTTTTGTCGACTATGTCGTCGACTCGATACGCAACAGTGCGGCTGGGACGACAGTATACATAAGACAGAAGCTCTATGGTGCTGATACCCTGATGGATGGCAACCGGGTGTGGGTGACATTCATGTCGCAGGGGATGGAGAAGGAGAAGCGCCTTGTCGTTTTCGACGGGGAGTCGGCATCGGCCACCTTCCAGCTGCCATTCGAGCCGGCGTTCGTCGTGGTTGACTACGACGAAGAACTCTCGAAGGCCAGTTTGGCGCAGCAGGCCATCATAAAAGAGAAAGGTCCAGTGACGCTGGAGGATGCCTTATGTCGTATCACAACACTCAAGGTCTCGGAAGGCGACAGTGCCTGGCTCCATGTCACGCACCATTGGTCACGGCCAGACACCACGTTGAGTCCACAGGTGGAGCGTATGGCAGACCATTACTGGACGGTGACGGGGCATGTGCCGGAGGGCTTCTCCATGTCCGGCATGTTCTACTTCAGCCGTTCCGGCGCAGACCGCACACTCGATGAGGACTGGGTTCTCGATAATGAAGACTTCGGACGAGTGCGACTCATGTACCGCAGCGGAGCCGGCGACAGCTGGCGAGTTGTCGGCTCACGTCACACCAGTGGTAGCCTGCAGACATATTTCATTGACAACCAAATCAAGAAGGGTGAGTATACGCTGGCGGTGATAGACACGGGTTATGTGACAGTAGGAGAAGTTCAGTCGAATGCCCCCATACGTATCTACCCCAATCCTACGACGGGTCGTGTCACCATAGAGGGGGCGGAGAGCGATGAGCGTTATACTGTGGAGGTGTTTAACGTCGGAGGACAGAATGTTGTCGGCCGCATGGAGGTAGTCAGCGGACAGCCATTCGACTTGGGGTTGCCGTCAGGTCTTTATGTCATGAACGTAAGGGGTCTGCGAGGAGGTGCTGTGGCAAGCAGAAAAATCGAGATTTTTTGATTTTTTTTCTTCTTGTGTCAACTTTTTAGGGATAAGAGGTACACTACAAGTGTGTTGTTTTCGAATACTACCACATTGACTCTTGAAGAAATCATAGAAGGTTGCCGCAGGGGCGATGTCATCATGCAGAAAGCGTTGTATGACCGCTATAGCGGCAGGTTCTATATGTTATGCCGACGCTATACGGCAGACGAATGTTCGGCACAGGAGGTGTTGAGCGACGGTTTTCTTCAGGTGTTCAGGAATATAGACAAGTACAGAGGCGAGGGTTCGTTTGAGGGATGGATGTATACGATATTTCTACGATGTGCCACAAAGAAGCATAGGCATGAGAGCAGGTGCGTGGAAGTGGACAGGGATGCAGATGTGGAGATGACGGCAGTCCGTGACCGCGAGACGGATTTTGACCTGAGAGAGGCCTTGTTGCGGTCGATGAGGAAGCTTTGCGATGAGGAGCGGCATGTGTTCAACCTCGTCGCAGTAGAGGGATACAAGCTTAAGGAGGCTGCAGAGATGCTGAAGGTGAACCTCTCGACATTGAAGTCGCGCTATTACAAGTCATTACAGAGAATGAAGACCATGATGGAGAAGTATATGTCGGGAGAGTGAACATGGTCATGACACAATAAATAACAAATAACAAAGCATGCAGGATATAGAGAAATTAGCCCGTTCGGCATTTGAAAACGCAGAGCAGACCCCACCCCGAGAGGTGTGGGAAAACATTGAATCCGAGCTTGGTGCCGGTGTTGGCTCGAATGCAGGCGGTGGCAGCGGAAACAGAGTGTCTGTCGCGAGTCGCCGTTGGCTGTGGGCATTAGCCATTGGTGTGGCGGTTACAGGAGCTTCGGTCTTTACGTTCATGCGAGGAGAAGAGACGGAGCAGACAGCCCACCAGACATTTGTTGACACCGGGTCGGTTACAGTTGCCGCGTTGAAGTCGCCGGAGACTGTCGATCATGCTCGACAAGAGAGGCGAGGCAATGAGACCGTGCTGTTGGCATCAGGTGTTGAAAAACAGGTTGATGCCAAGAATGAGCATCAAGTGTTGACGGTAGAAAACGTGACGATGGAGGAGGATTCGGTTTTTGACCTGCTTGAGCATCAATTGCGTACACATGAGTTTGACATAAGGAGCGACGAACCGTTGCCGACCGTCGATGTCAAGGGCAAGACGGAAACCCAGAAGAAGGACGATGTCGTAGAGGAGACACCTGCGAAAACATCAAAAGAGACGCAGAAGATAGAAATATTCATACCCAATATACTGACACCCAACGGTGACGGGTATAATGACTGTTGGGTTATTCCTGACCTTGCGGGATATGGCAGGGTGGCAGTTCAGATATACACGGCACAGAGCAAGCGGGTTTATGTGTCGGACGACTACAGGGGAGACTTCTGTGGCGATGACCTTCCGTCAGGCAACTACTTCTATGTCCTCACCTTGCGTGAACACAACTATAGTCGTCGTGGAGTTTTGGTAATCAAACGTTAAGAAACGTGGATAGAGAAAAAGACAAACGCTATGCGTTACTTTTGAAGCAGGTAGAGAGCCTCGTCGTCGACGAGCGTGATGCCGTAGCATCCATGGCCAATGTGGCAGCCTTGATACACAGCACTTTCGGGTTCTGGTGGACAGGGTTCTACCGTGTGGTGGACAACGAATTGCTGCTGGGGCCGTTCCAGGGTCCCGTGGCATGCATGCATATCGGCTATGGCAAGGGAGTCTGCGGGACGGCATGGAAAGAACGTCGTACCGTAGTTGTGCCCGACGTGGAGCAGTTTCCGGGTCATATAGCCTGTAGCAGCGAGAGCCGTAGCGAGATAGTGGTACCCGTCATCCAGCATGACAATGTTGTCGCCGTGCTTGACATTGACAGCAGGGAGTTGGCGACGTTCGATGACGTGGATCGGGGATGGCTTGAGAAGATAGTGCTGCTGCTGCCCACCTTCTGAGCCACGCTAGATATCGCCCCGACGCAGATGAGAGATGGCGAGGGAGAAGAATGCACGGGGAGACGATTCCTTATAGGTTATCTGACGTTTCCATCCGTTGGCGAGGAATCGTCGCAGGCGAAAGAAAGCCGATGCGATGTGTCCATCAGGTGGTGTGGTGGTGAATTCCGGTTGCATGATGTCGTCGACAATGCGTTCGGTAAGATGCCGGTCGGTGCTGACGATGCCGTGGAAGATGTCTGGAGGGAATCCCAGATGGGCTATGCAGATGCTGTTGATGCATTGGGCGAAGGGCAGCAGGCCAATCTTCTGCCAGTAGCCGGCGGTGCTGTTCCAGTCGATGTCGTTGTGAAAAGCTCTGACGAAGAAAGCCCAGTCAAGAACCTGGCGGAGGTTGATTCGAGAGCCGGAGAAGTGCCGACCTATGTGACGAATGAGGTAGACGGCGTTGAATACTGGGGGGGGTAGGAAGATTCTTTCTCCGCAGATGGTTGCAGTTTTCATGTCATGAGAGGCCAGCTGTTTCAGGTAGCGTTCGATGTCCCGGCTGCTTCGCAGGTCGACAGCGTTGATGAAATCGTAGTGGTTTTCGACGACGATACCGTTGATTTGTAGGATGCTATGATGTTCGTGGCTGTTGTCGGCGACGATGCCAAAAGACTTGCTTATGATGTCGTCAGCCTCGCTCTGGCAGCAAACCAGACCCTTGTCGTTGATGCGGAAGGTGAAGATGTCGATGTCGCCTACCGCGCGGTGGTTGGGGACAGGCCACAACAGGCTTAGTCCGATGCCTTTGAGCAGCATCATTCCGATACCCTCCCGACGCAGTGCGGCGGCGATGTCGGCGATGGAGTGTTCATGGTGACGGTAAAGGTTCTCGGAGAGCAGCCTGTAGCCTTTGGCTTTAAGTCTTGCCTCCGGGGGAGGCGTCATGTCGCCGATGCCGTTGGCGGCCAAAGCACCTATATGTTGCCGGTCGGCCAGGGCGAAGAGAGCATTCCAGTCAGTGTCTTCGGTGGCTAGGGCTGGCGTGTCGTGCCATAATGTGTGGCGGACGATGGCCAGAAGCTGTTGAGCGGCGGAGTCCATAGGGCATCAAAGACCATGGGAATCGGCGACTCATTAGGAGAAACGTTCCTGAATCTCCTGTTTCATGAATTCGATGGCCTCATCGGTGGGTATCTTGCTTTTGGCGCAGCTCTCGAAGATTGCGCCGGCGAGGCTGGTCGGGTCGGCGTCGGGGGACAACTTGACGGCGCTGCCGTTGATGAGGTTGATCATTTCCTCCTTGGCTTCGCGGATGCGGTTCCAGCTCTCGGTGGTCAGGTAGACCTGCTGGCTGAGGTTGTGTTCCCATTCGTCGCGGATGCTCTTGGTCATGGCGATCTGAAGAGCCTTGATGTCCATGCCGGGGCGGAATGTGCGGAGTATTAGGCTGTTCGGGGAGATTCGTTCCAGATAGAGAGCCATTCGCTCGTAGGCTTGGAGGCGGATGGGGGTGACCACTTTGAGGGACTCCTTGTGCTCGTCGATTTTCATCTGGAGCATCAGGCTTTTCTGCTGGTTGTCGAAATAGGTTTTGGCAATCTTGAAGAAGATGAAGCCTGTGGCGGCCACCGACAGCAGGGCGGTGGCGAGGACGATGAGGGCAGTTGCTAATGTGGACATTTTTTTTATTTTTTTTCTAGACTTTCTAGATTTTCTAGACTTTCTAGACTTTCTAGATTTTCTAGACTTTCTAGATTTTCTAGACTTTCTAGATTTTCTATACTTTCTAGATAATCTAGAGTTTCTAGTCTAATTTCAATACTGCGAGGAAGGCGCTTTGTGGCACTTCGACGTTGCCGACTTGGCGCATACGTTTCTTGCCTTCCTTCTGTTTTTCGAGGAGTTTGCGTTTGCGGGTGATGTCGCCGCCGTAGCATTTGGCGGTGACATCCTTACGCACTTGGCGTACTGTCTCGCGGGCAATGATTTTGCTTCCTATGGCGGCCTGGATAGCGACGTCGAACTGCTGGCGAGGGATGAGGTCCTTGAGTTTTTCGCACATTTTGCGGCCGATGGGGTAGGCGTTGTCGACGTATGTGAGTGTGGAGAGAGCGTCGACGGGGTCGCCGTTGAGGAGGATTTCCAGTTTCACCAGCTTGGAGGGCTTGAAGCCGTTGAGGTAGTAGTCGAAGGAGGCATAGCCCTTGGAGATGCTCTTCAGCTTGTCGTAGAAGTCGAAGACCACCTCGCCGAGAGGCAGGTCGAAGGTGATCTCGATGCGGTCGGTGGTGAGGTAGTTCTGGTTCTTGAGTATGCCGCGTTTGTCCATGCAGAGCTTGATGACGGGACCTATGTAGTCGGCCTTGGTGATGATCTGGGCATGGATGTAAGGTTCGTAGACCTCCTTGATGTTGTTAGGTTCGGGCATACCCGAGGGGTTGTAGACGTCGATTTCGGTGCCGTTGGTGAGCTGCACCTTGTACTGCACGTTAGGGACGGTAGTGATGACATCCATGTTGAACTCGCGTGTGAGGCGTTCCTGCACGATCTCCATGTGGAGGAGGCCGAGAAAGCCGCAGCGGAAGCCGAAGCCGAGGGCCAGTGACGATTCCGGCTCGAAGGTGAGGGAGGCGTCGTTGAGTTGGAGTTTCTCGATGCTGGCGCGGAGTTCCTCGTAGTCGTCGGTATCGACGGGGTAGACGCCGGCGAAGACCATGGGTTTGACAGCTTCGAAGCCGTCGATGGCTTTGTCGCATGGGTGGTCGACGTGTGTGATGGTGTCGCCAACGCGTACCTCTTTTGACGTTTTGATGCCGCTGATGATGTAGCCCACATCGCCGGCGCGCAGTTCCTTGCGGGGCTCCATGTTGAGGCGGAGCACGCCTATTTCGTCGGCATGGTAGTCCTTCTCGGTGCTGATGAACATGACGTGGTCGTTGGTGCGGAGTGTGCCGTTCATGATGCGGAAGTAGCTGATGATGCCGCGGAAAGGGTTGAAGACGGAGTCGAAGACCAGGGCCTGAAGAGGGGACTCATCGTCGCCTTCGGGAGCAGGTATGCGGTCGACGATGGCGTCGAGGATTTGGGGCACGCCGACACCTGTCTTGGCGCTGCAGGAGAGGATGTCTTCACGTTCGCAGCCGAGCAGGTCGACGATTTCGTCGGCGACCTCTTCGGGCATGGCACTGTCGAGGTCGATCTTGTTCATTACAGGGATGATTTCAAGATCGTTCTCGAGTGCGAGGTATAGGTTGCTGATGGTCTGAGCTTGGATGCCTTGTGTGGCGTCGACGACGAGCAGGGCGCCCTCGCACGCCGCTATAGAGCGGGAGACCTCGTAGCTGAAGTCTACATGTCCGGGGGTGTCGATAAGGTTGAGGACATAGTCCTTGTAGTTCATCTGGATGGCGTGGCTTTTGATGGTGATGCCACGTTCCTTCTCAAGGTCCATATCATCGAGTACCTGGTCCTGCATGTCGCGCTGCGACACGGTGTTGGTCACTTCGAGCAGGCGGTCGGCCAGAGTGCTTTTGCCATGGTCGATATGTGCGATGATACAGAAGTTGCGGATGTTTTTCATGAAACGATGATGGGATGACAAACAAAACCATGGGCTGTGATTATTCACAGTCCACAGTTTTGGTGAATGCCGAGTGAGGCTGAGTTATTTGACTGTTTCAGTGTTTTGAGCGGTCTTGGTGTTTTGTGCGGCCTTGGTATTTTTGGCATCTTTCTTGCCGTTGGCGTTTTTGTTGTCTTTGTTAGAGGGAGGAGTTGCGGTTTTCATCTTGTTGCCGTCGCATTTTTTTGCGTTGGGGCAGTTGCCGCAATCGTGTTTGACAGTGGTGTTTGATGTCTCGACGTTGTCGGTTTTCTTAACATCTTTCGTTGTGGCTTCCTTGGCGTTTTTCCCGGCATTGACAGGTTTCTTGGGGGTCTGGGCAAAAGCCAGTCCGGCGCAGAGCGTGAGGCAAGCTGCAAATAGAA
>JAFSPS010000017.1 GCA_017451385.1 Bacteroidales bacterium | reverse complement strand
GGCTATGCACCACTGCGTAGCCACCTACTTTGAGAAGCGAAATAGTTTTATCTTGTCTGTGAGACAAGACGGTGTGCGAATAGCCACTGTGGAACTGGATATTCACGATTTCAGTATTCAGCAGTGCCGTGCTGCGTGTAATGAAAAGCCACAGAGATATGACGAGATTTGCGAGATAATAAACTCACATAGATATTTGTTCGCACAAGCAATAAAAAAAGCTTGAACGGCGTTATGTAAATTTATAATTAAAAAAAATCAAATCTATGTTAATCAATGGGGAAGAATTTGAAACTATTTTTGACCATAATGTAACTGATTATGAATTGTTAAGATTTGGCGGACGTGAAACCTTAGAGTGGGCTATCGAAAATGGAATTTACGAAAACGCTGATAATAGGCTATATCATCTTGGAATACTATTTTCAGGTCGAGGAGATAAGAAAAAGGCTGAAGAATATTTCTCACAGATAGAATCCGAAAGTATGCTATCAACTTTAGTTATGGACTTTTAGGAATCGATTAAAATCTTTAATCTCAATCATATAAAATAGTTTTCCAGCATTTATATTGTGGTTATTATTCATTTCTGTAATAAGGTCTCTTATCGATATGTCAATATCGGTATAATCTTCCATTAGTATCTTATCCGCTTTTTTTACGAAATCACTTTCATCAATTCTGGCGGATTTTAATAATAACCGCAGATTGTTTACTGTATCATTATATCCATATCCATGCTTCAAAACCCACTCTTGATGTTTTGCTTCTACTTGAAGAATCTGTAAAAATTTGCTGTAAGAATGTCGTGCATCAAGTTGGTTAATGGTTTCTGCTACAACACGTGCGAATCCTTTGTCTAATGCATCTATTGGTGGCAGTATTTTGGTGTTTTTAGATTTGTTATGTAAGATTTCGTGCCAAAGCACCTCTATAGCATATTCTTCGTGCCTTGTCAGAGGCAAGTTTGATTTTATTTTAGAAAATGCCGACAAGATACACTCGCCAGCATTGAAACCATTTTTATCTATACCAAAATTAACACTGATTTGTCCGTCAATAGTTGTACTCATGTAGGTTGAGCTTTCAGATACAGCAATTATACCTCGATATCCTTTTGCAAAGAACTCTGGGTGCATCTTTATTATTGGCTCCAATCTATCAGAAATAGGCGTTATATCTTTGATAGCTGTTGGAGTTAATTTGGCTTCGGTACTTTCATATAAAACATTGGTGAATGAATGTAGCAGATTGTTGTTATCCCTCAAAAAGTACGGCAGGGTGCCTCGCTGTGTGGCACGTGCTATGCGCTGCTCGTTGTCGTGCATCCACTGCTGGAAGCCCTGCGGCACATCGGACACTGTGTTCACGCTGTCCTGCGAGGGTTCTTCGCCTTGTAGGATGCGTTCTTCGTCGGCATCCATTTCGGCAGGTGTTTTGAGGATGGTGGTGGTGAAGCAGCGGCAGTGTGGGTGCCAGCCGGTGAACTTGAAGTCCTTGGGGTAGCGTCCCTGCAGCTCGTCGCAGATGTCGTAGAACTCGCCTTTCTTCACGCCCTTGCAGTTGTGGTTGTTGGATAGATGCACCTCGATGCCTACCACGAAGTCAAATTGTTGCACTCGGAGGTGGTCGGCGGTGCGGTATGCCATGTTGGTCTCGGTGACGGCGAGGCGGCGTGCGTTCATGAATGAGGAGCGATAGACACCCTGTCCGGGATGGAACTCCCGTGCCGCCAGAGAGAGGACGAGGTTGCCATGCTCGTCGCGCACACGGCGGAAGAGCTTGTCGGGATAGCGCAAGTATTGCTTCATGTCGCGGGCAATCTCTACCGCTGGCTGACCGCTGCGTATGCCAACATCGAGGGCCATTTCTATCTCGTGGCGGTAGAGGTCGGAGTAGTGCCATACGCGGTCGGAGAGCGAGAGTCCGTTTTCCTTGCGGGCGAGGAATGCGTCGCGGGCATCTTCGTTGTTGCGGAAGTAGCGGCGTTGCTGCTGGAGGGAGAGCCTGCCGAGGTTGTCGCCGAAGACGTGATGGCACAGCTCGTTGTTCTTCTGGTTAGCGAGCGTCCACTGGCTCTGCACTCCGTCCACGGTTGCTGATGGTGTTTTTCTCGTCGGTGATGCTGAACGGCGTGATGAGCGTCTCGACGGGCAGTTCGTCGATGTCAGCCTCATAGCCTGCGGGTGCCATTGTTTTGAGGAACGCTTTGAGGACGTTGGTCTCGCGGTCGAACATCTCAAGCAGGCGGCCGCTTTCGTCTTTCACTTTGAGCTGGCTGTCGATGAAGAGTTGCTTACGGCTCTCGCCGCTCATAGCCTGCTGGCTCATCTTCTCGTAGCTCCAGTCGGGGAGTTGGAGCTGGGTGAAGAAGGAGTTGCGAAGCTCGTTGATGTAGAATTTTAGGTTCTCCACTGCCTGCTGCCATGTGACGTATGTCGCTTGGCTGCCCTGCGGATATTGGAGGATGCCACGTCCTGCGTTGTCGTCGTCCTCGTCGGCAAAGACCACGAAGAGCGGCTTGGAGTTCTTACGCAGATAGTTACCGTTGCGGGAGAGAGCCCATTCCATTTCATACACCAACTTGGAGGTGTTCTCCCATATCGGCGTGGGACGGTAGCAGTAGATGGCATAAAAAAAAAGCATCCCGTTAAGGATGCTTTTTTCTATGTAATATTATGTAGATATTACTTAGTCGAGGATGGTGTTCCAGCCGTGGACATCTTCATATTCGCCGAGCTGGATGGCACGCAGACGCTCATAGAGCTTGGTGCAGATGGGGCCGGGCTCCTTGCCAAAGACATAGCTGTGGCCGGTCTCGGGGTCGTCAAGACGCTCGATGGGGCTGATGACGGCGGCAGTGCCACAGGCTCCAGCCTCTTGGAACTCAGAGAGTTCCTCGAGAGCTATAGGACGACGCTCCACCTTCATGCCCATATCCTCAGCAATCTGCATGAGGCTCATATTGGTGATGGAGGGCAGGATAGAGGTAGATTTGGGCGTGATGTAGGCTCCGTCTTTGATGCCGAAGAAGTTGGCAGCGCCAGCCTCGTCAACATATTTCTTCTCCTTGGCATCGAGGTAGAACTCGCAGGAGTACTGACCGCCGTGGCATGCCTCGGTGTGTGCCTTAAGCGATGCCGCATAGTTGCCGCCGACTTTATAGACACCCGTTCCGAGAGGAGCCGAACGGTCGTACTTGCGGGTGATGACGTAAGGCGTCGCGCTGAAACCGCCCTTGAAGTACGGTCCCACAGGGGTGACGAAAATCATGAACAGATACTCGTTAGCGGGCTTCACGCCGACCTGAGCGCCAGTACCAATCAGAAGAGGACGCAGGTAGAGCGATGCGCCTTCACCGTAAGGAGGAATGAAACGCTCGTTCATCTTTACAACCTTCAAGCACATCTCGCGGAAGAGCTCGGTAGAAAGCTCAGGCATGCAGATGCCGCGGCAGGTGCTCTGCAGACGAGCGGCATTGGCCTCAAGGCGGAAGATACGCACCTTGCCATCTTTGCACTTGTGGGCCTTCAAGCCCTCAAAAGCCTCCTGACCATAGTGCAGGCAGGTGGCAGCCATGTGGATATTGATAACCTCGGACGAGGATACCTCTATCTCACCCCATTTACCGTCACGATAGTAGCAGCGGACATTGTAGTCCGTCTTCATGTATCCGAACGGCAGGTTTTTCCAATCTATATTCATGTTATATTTGTTTGATTTGTGAAGAATCTAAAAAAAAAGTGGTCCCTCTTGGGCTCGAACCAAGGACCCACTGATTATGAGTCAGTTGCTCTAACCGACTGAGCTAAGGGACCAGATTTGTCTCTCAAATCGGTTGCAAAGGTACGTCTTTTTTTTTATTTGACAAGAAAAAAAGTCAAAAAACAACCTCGCCATTCTTTAAGTCGCTGATTGATGTTTAGATGATAGCATACAAAAAACTGAATAGAACCACTGCCTGAGCCCTTACAACACCACGCATATCCTCTCTATCATGTCAAAAAAAAAGTACGTCCCATGATGCCGTGTGCCACCATTCTTCATTTTCTTTCACGCACTGCAGGCCATCACTTCATCAACTGCAACAACCATCAGAGCACCCGGAAGACATTATCGCTATCTCGTAAAAGAAATATAATATTTAGCACGCTACTTAATAATTCATAAATATTGTATCTTTGCAAGATTGTTTGCAAAAGCAAAGAAGATGCAGATACAAGTCTTAAAATCTAAAATACATAGGGTTAGCGTCACTGAGGCCGACCTTGACTACATTGGCAGCATAACCATCGATGGCGCGCTGATGGATGCCTGCGGCATCATAGAAAACGAACGCGTAGAGATATACGACATCACCAACGGCAACCGTATTGCCACCTACGCCATACGTGGAGAGGAAAGCAGTGGCGTGATAGGCATCAACGGGGCAGCAGCTCATAAAATTGGCGTAGGCGACCTCGTCATCATTGCCTCCTATGCCCTGATGGATTACGAGGAGGCCAAGGCGTGGCATCCCACGGTGATTTTTCCAAAAAACAACCGATTGCAATGAAGAAGAGGACAGGCGACATACTTAAATTAGTCCTTTTCCTTGGAATTGGTATTTTCTTCATCTACTGGTTTTTGCTAAAACTGTCATCAGAACAGAAGGAAGCCATTTGGGCTGCCTTTAGGGGAGCCAACTACTGGTGGGTCTTTCTGGGTATGGCAGTGAGCCTGCTGAGCCACTATGTGCGAGCACTGCGCTGGCGTTTGCTATATAAGCCCATAGGCTTCACGCCAAGCATCAACAACACGTTTGGCTCCGTGGTGGTGGCATATATGGCAAATCTGGCATTCCCTCGTCTGGGGGAGGTGGCACGCTGCGCCACGATGAACACCAGCGAAAAAATCCCTATAGAGAAATCTATCGGCACCGTAGTGACCGAACGGCTCATAGACCTGCTGATGTTCGTAGTAGTGGTGGGCATCGGCCTTATCATTATGTATGGCGACATCAAAGACTGGTTATACGACCAGCTGATACAGAAATATGAATCGCTGCCAAGCATGCCCATGCTCTTGGGCGCTGGGGCAGCAGCCGTCGTCGTTGCTCTCCTTCTCTACAAGCTACTATGGAAACGCCTGTTGCACATACCACTCGTGAAGAAGATTGACGACCTCGCGCACAGCTGCATCAACAGTGTGGCAAGCATTCTGCACATGGGCAGCAAGGCTACTATCCTGTTCGGCATATTCAGCGCCATCATCTATCTGCTCTATATCATTGGCGGACTGGTAATAATACAAGCCTTCGGCGAGAGTGCCGGACTCGGCATGGGGGCAGCCTTTGCCATTTATCTCTTCGGCTCGGTGGGCATGATGTTCTCGCAGGGCGGACTTGGTGTCTATCCAGTGCTGGTACAGATGGCGTTGGCCATCTACGGCATATCTATGGAGACAGGCACAGCAGCTGGATGGCTGCTGTGGGGCTCGCAACAGGTGATAGTGATAACCGTAGGACTCCCCTACCTTGTCTATTTCTCTCTGGTGAAGAAGAAAAATACAACATCAGAATGACTATTTGAATAGTATCCAAAAAACGATTAAACATTAATTAAACCATAATCATATATAATATAAAGAACGAAAAAAATAGTATGAAAAAAACACGTTGCTTGATAATAGGCTCAGGTCCTGCTGGCTACACGGCAGGCATCTATGCCGGTCGCGCCGACCTTCATCCCCTGCTTTATGCCGGTATGCAGCCCGGCGGCCAGCTCACTATCACCACAGACATAGAGAATTTCCCAGGCTACCCTAACGGCATCGACGGCACGGCCATGATGGAAGAGTTACGCCAGCAGGCTGAACGCTTCGGCACAGCAGTAGTGAACGACACCATCACTAAGATAGACCTCTCACAACGGCCTTTCCATGCCATCGACCAACACGGCGACGAGATAGAAGCCGAGACTGTCATCATTGCCACCGGCGCTTCGGCACGCTGGCTGGGGCTGGAGAGCGAACGACGTTTCTACGGACAGGGAGTATCGGCTTGCGCCACCTGCGACGGGTTCTTCTACCGCAACAAAGTGGTGGCGGTGGTCGGCGGCGGCGACACAGCCTGCGAGGAGGCCTGCTATCTCGCCACCCTGTGCAAGAAAGTATATCTCATTGTCCGCCGCGATGTGTTGCGCGCTTCCAAGGCCATGCAACACAAGGTGCTAAATAACGAAAAAATCGAGGTGCTTTGGAATCACGTCACCACAGAGATAACCGGTAGCGACATGGAAGGCGTTACGGGTGCCGACCTGCGCAACACCAAGACCAATGAGACAACACATATAGACCTCGCCGGATTCTTCGTCGCCATAGGCCATCAGCCAAACACCGACTTCCTCAATGAACAGCTGCAACTCGACGAAAACGGATATATCGTTGTCTCAAATCCCAGCAGCGCGACGAGCGTGGAGGGCGTCTTTGCGGCAGGCGATGTGTGCGACCCCAACTACCGTCAAGCCGTAGTGGCTGCCGGAAAAGGATGCGTAGCAGCAATGGATGTAGAACGTTTCCTCAACAAATAGGCAACACAACGCGACACCGATGTATCGATACTGTCTCTTGGCACTGATGCTCATACTGTCCACTATGGGCGTGGCACAGGTACCGTCCACACAAGGGCTGGGAGGGCGTCCCGTATCTGCCACTGCCACACAGCGGCAACAGTCGCCCAATGCCACAACCAACAACGCCAACAACGACAGCACCTCCAACGAGCAAACAGCCAAAGGCATCATATTCAACATAGATATCCCAGACAGCACTCTGCTGGGAGAGGTGTTTATCTTCCACCTCGCGCCTACCAAGGTGAAGATAGAGACCATTGAGCATCCCACGTTCTCTGCCAGCGGTCTCAACTTCTTCGACCATCTGGACCGCATCGACGGCAACTACTACCTCTCCAAAGGCGGCATCGGACAATCGCACTACAGCATATATCCGCATCCGACGGAGGGCATAGGATGGATGCTGCAACCCGACATAAATATCGGCTACGGCAAGACGATGGAGAGCGTCAACTTCTTCCACACCATGCGCCCATTCACCGTGTTGGGCTATGCCAGCTCGCTCTATCGCGAATACCAGATACACGCCTCGCATACTCAAAACATTACGCCTCGATGGAACATCTCGCTGGATGTCGATTTCCTCAACCCAGAAGGCATCTATGCCAACAGTAGTGTCAAAAACAGCTACGCCGACATTACCTCTCACTACTACTCCGCCGACGCTCGCTACCAGATGTATGCCGGCGTAGTGTGGCAAAAACTGCGTATGGGCGAGAGCGGCGGAATGTCATCCGACAGCATCTTCCGCAACCATTCCAGCTTGAGCAGCCTTTCGGGACTGCCCGTTGTCGATGCCTCGCGCCGCACTCTATTCAATCAGGTGACAGCCTTCACACGACAGAGCTACAACTTCGTCAGACAGGTGCTACGCACCAAAGAATGCGAGAAAATAGTGGTGACGGACAGCAACACGCTGGACACCATAGTGTGGATTGACACTCTACGTCCCGAAGCCTTTGCGATGATAAACAAAGGCGTGACAAATCTCGACATAAAATTCGACACTTGGAAACACCGTCTCGCCGACTCCGCCTACCGCCACAGCCTGACAGCCAACCTCATGTGGTCAAACGATGCCTACCCCGACAGCCGCTGGCCCAACCCGCTGAAAATCAATCTCGGTCTCAAGCCCGAGTATCATCGTGTGCAATATAGCGATTCCACAGACACCTACTACCACTTATTCAACATTGTGCCTTACGCTGCCATCACTAAGAGACTATGGTTCGGCAGCTTTAGCGGTAGTGCCGAACTTGCCTTAGGCAGCGGCTACCGCCGTGGCGACTCACGCGTGGCTGCCGACTATACACTCGTGCTCGACAGCCTTCGCCTCTTCAAAGCATCATTCGTATGGCAGCTTCGCGAGGCAGACTTCTTCTACCACCACTTCCGTGGCAACGGCCTGAAGTGGGATAACGACAACCTGTCAAAGACTGCTGCCTTGTCATTTGACCTCAACTACAAGCGTAGCGACCTGTTGGATATCAACCTGACTGCCAACAGACTCGACGGGCATACATGGCTCACGCCGGCACTCACCGTCCAACAAGGCGACAAAGCCATGTGGCTGCTGCAAGGACGCATCATGCTCCATACCAAGCTTTGGGGATGGCTCTGCTACGACATGCAGCAGATGTTGCAATACAGCAGTGACGAGACGCAGATGCGCGTGCCACACTTCGCATCTAAGAACTCGCTCTATACCGACATAGCGCTATTCAAACGCGCACTCACACTGCAGGTAGGTGCCGATGTGCGCTACAACACTGCATTCTATGCCGACAGCTATTCGCCCGAAGCAGGTGCCTTCTACCACCAGAACGACGTGAAAGTGGGCAACTTCCCTTGGATAGACTTCTTTGTCAACCTACAGCTCAAACGTGCCGTCATCTATGCCAAAGTAGGACATCTGAACAGCATCTGGGAGAGCTATCCCGACTACTTCATCCTGCCACACTATCCGGGCAACAAACTCGGATTATACTACGGCCTTATCTGGAAATTCTTTGACTAATGACCTCTAACAAGAAAAAAAGACAGCCGCTGAGAGCCCTGCGCCTGTGGTGGCTGCGCCTTAATCGAAAACAGCGCAGCAACACGGTTGCCATAGAAAGGAATGAGGAGGCCCATACCTGCTGCCACTGTGGTAGCGAATACCACGGCAGCTACTGTCCCCAATGCTCCATGCCTGCCTCATGGCATCGCTTCGACTTCCGCCAGATGATTAACAATTTCCTCGACATCTGGGGCTTCGGCAATCGCTCTATGTACCGCTCATTGAAGGATTTGCTTTGGCGCCCCGGCTATATGATACGCGACTACCTGGCAGGGCACTACCTCTACTATTTTCCACCGTTCAAGATGCTCGCCATCTTGATTACACTATTCGTCGCCATAGCGTATGTTTTCAACATACCCAACGAGCAAAGCTTTAGCCTGTACGACTTTACACAATATATAGAAAAGACAATTAACGATTCGAGCGAAATATCCAACTCATCCACTGTTGTTTGGCAATACATCAAAAATGTTGCTCAATATCTCGACAAACACATACTTTACAGCATTATTTTGCAAAACATTGTAGTAGTGTTTGTCATCTGGCTGCTATTCCGACGTAAGACAAAATACTCATATATCGAAATATTCTATTCGCAGATTTACATCAACTGTCAGTTCGTTCTATTAAGTATCATCATCATGTTGCTGACATGGAAGGTGCCACAACCAGAAATCTACCCCTACGCCGTCCCTCTCTGGTTGGTGACGTTATTCCTTCTCATTGACTTCAAGCAATTCTATCAGTTATCATGGTGGCAGACAATATGGCGTACAGCGGTAATCCCTTTCATCATTGTTTTCATCTACCTTTTCCTACTAACCCTTGCAATAATACTTTACTTAGTAAGTTTTGCAAGCATTTGAAACAAAAATAACCAACAAACGTTCTATTTTTGTAAATTTGCAAATCAATAAGTGAACAGTAAAAAATAATAAACAAAGGAAATGCTCATGTTTATATTACATTAAAGTAACGCAAATGTATTAACACTGTTCTCCGAAAATATTTACAACAAAAAAGACAAAATAACAAATAATAAAACATACAACAAAATGACACTACTTGAACAAATACGCGCTAAAGCACGTTACGCCAACAAATGTATCGTCCTTGCTGAGGGCACAGAGGAACGCACGCTGAAAGCCGCCGACTTTATCATGGGTGAAGGTCTGGCACGCATAGTGCTGCTGGGCAACGAAAAAGAAATCCACGAATTGGCTAACAAGTGGGCTCTGCACAATATTGACAAGGCCCGCATCATAGACCCCGTAAACAACGAGAAGAAAGAGTTTTACGCCCAGATGCTATGCGAGATACGCAAAAAGAAAGGCATGCAGATGGACGAGGCTATGCGCCTTGTCGAAGACCCGCTCTACCTGGCCTGTCTGCTCATCAAAAACGGCGAAGCCGATGGTGAGGTTGCCGGTGCACGCAACGCTACTGGCGACGTGCTGCGTCCTGCCTTTCAGATTGTCAAGACACAGCCCGGCGTGAGCGTCGTCAGCGGTGCCTACATCATGATTCTCAAAGACAAGCACTATGGCGAGAATGGCATGATGGTATTTGCCGACTGCGCAGCCACACCATGTCCGACAGCCGCCGAGCTCGGTCAGATTGCCGTAGTGTCGGCCCAGACAGCCAAGAACATCGGAGGCTTCGAGGAGCCGCGTGTTGCTATCTTGAGCTTCAGCACCAAAGGCAGCGCCAAACATGAATTGGTAGATAAGGTCATCGAAGCCACACGAGTGGCTCATGAGCTCGACCCCAATGTGCGTCTGGACGGCGAATTGCAGGCTGATGCGGCAATAGTGCCCAAAGTGGCTGTCACCAAAGCACCGCAGAGCGACATAGCTGGCAAAGCCAACGTGCTGGTATTCCCAGACCTACAGAGCGGCAACATTTGCTACAAGCTGGTGCAGCGTCTCGCAGGTGCCGAGGCAATAGGACCCATCATGCAGGGCATGGCGGCACCTATCAACGACCTCAGCCGCGGATGCAGCGTGGAGGACGTTATCAACGTGGTTTGCATCACCGCTTTCCAAGCAGCTGCAATGAAAAGATAATAATGTGAGACACCGCATCTATAGAGTTCTTCCGATAACAGGATTATAAAACCTATATGTTCGTATATCACATCATTATAAATCAAGTATTATTAACCATAAAACCATCCAACTATGAAAAAGTACGTTTGCAAAGTTTGTGGCTATGTCTATGACCCCGCAGTGGGCGACCCCGACAGCAATATAGCCCCCGGCACAGCCTTTGAGGACATCCCAGACGACTGGGTATGCCCACTCTGCGGCGTCGGCAAAGATGACTTCGAGGAGCAATAATAATCTGAGAACATCAAAATCAAATCAAGAGCGGGCACCCTAATGGCTGCCCGCTCTTGGTGTATATATGCAATCTAATCGCTTTTTTATTAACAAAACATCATCCGCCAAAAAATTATCGTTCACAAAGCCCAAAGTATGCCATCATCTGTAGAACAGATAAAACACTATGCCAACATCATTACTTATTCTCCTTGTGTTTCTCACCCTCTATAGACATCGATTCTTCATTCTTACGCTTCTTTTTTGAGTTGCGACGCCGTATATGGTTGAGAAAATAGTTGAATCCTTCAAGCCCCAAAAGGACAAGAAAGGTGGTGACGGCAGCAAGCAGATACATGCCGACGCCACAAGCAAGACCTATGGCTGCCACCACCCATACACATGCCGCCGTGGTGAGTCCCGTCACCGCCTCGCGACGAATGATGATGGCCCCAGCACCTATAAAGCCTATGCCGGTAACCACCTGTGCTGCAATGCGCGAGACATCAAGACGCAGACGCTCGTCAAAGCCATCCCCCATAACAGTATCGAAGCCGTGGGCTGACAACACCATGAACAACGCCGACCCAAGAGCCACAAGGAAATTGGTACGGAAACCAGCATCCTTAGCACGAAATTCACGTTCCAATCCTATTATGCCTCCCAGCACAGCAGCAACGACTATTCGAATGATAAATTCAAATTCCATATTTCAATTTAATTATTAGAGATAAAACACATCGGAGAGCGCAAACGTTTGTTTATTTCACAATGGATATGCGTCCATCCATTTTCTCAAACTTCTCTGGTATTACACCATGTCGATAGTTCTCAATAAAACCAATGACAAGTCCCGCATCCGTAACATTGAGCTGTTCTATCACTTTGGCATTGCGGAAACGATAGCCGCACCCCATAAGCGAGAAAACATAATCTGTTGTGGCGAGACGATAGGTCTGCTGTGGCTCTATGGGCTCGAAATTTCCAGTGCTTTGATTCAACACTTCAACATCCGACACACGCCTACGCCCCAACACCTTTACAAATATATTATCTCTATCATAACGTATGGAGGGCCGTATGGCAGCATTTATCGTATAGCGGAGCCCTGCCACCTGCGCAAAACGCCCTGAAGGCTTGGGTATTGTTGCTGACGCCACCTCCAACAAGTCGATGATGTCCTGCCCTGTAACCTCAACAACCACAACATTGTTGCCAAAGGGGAATAGCTTGAAGATATCGTCATATATAAGTTGTCCGCTCGTGATGGAATCACGATATGAACCGCCATTGAGAATTGCCATATCCGCTTGAGTGACAGCCATAAATGCCTCAGCACAGAAAGTACCCAATGCCGACTCGCCCAATCGTGGCAGATACTCGTCGGTAGAATCTGCCAAGGGTAGATTTGCGTTGCTGTAACCCAGTTGCTGTTGTCCGATGCCGCCATAATTTAACTTGATAGCAGCAATAGTGTCTGCCACAGCAGAGTCTATACCTTCTATTTTTTCCATAGGAATAAGATGTGATGTGCATGTTCCGTTACTGTCGATGACGAGGCATCCGATGTTAGCAAATGAATACCCCGTAGAGGTGAGCAACACCCCCTTGCCGACACGATTTTTCACTGTGCGCCCTTCTATGACATTATGGGCATGGCCGTCGAGCACGACATCCACGCCGTAGGTCTTCCTAATAAGCTCCAACGATGTAGGTACGGTGCCTTTGTCGCCAACGTGCGAGAGCAAGATGACATGACCAGCACCCTTGCTGCGCACTTCGCTAACGGCATTCTGCACCGTTGAAAAAAAACTCCTCGAGGCAAAAGAGTACTCCTGCCTCCCTAAAATGTCCTTGAAATAGATTGGCGATGTTGCAGAAGGAGTCTCCGGAGTGGTAACGCCGACAAGGGCAATGGTGCGCCCGCCCAAAGTCAGCAGTTTGTAACGCTGGAAGACTGGCGCACGCTTGGCCTCCGACATGAAATTGCAACATAATATCTCGGCATGAAGCATACTGTCAATATGGAAAATGCGTGGCACGCAATAGTCGAACTCATGATTACCCAGCGTAACATAGTCATAGCCCACAACATTCATGACACGAATGATATAGTCGCCTTTAGAATAGGCGCCGAGAGGGCTACCCGTGACAAAGTCGCCGTTGGAGACGACAAGGACATTGTCTGTTTGCTGACGGAAGAGCGTGCGCAAGTAAGCCATTTTGGCATAACCATCTATGGCACAATGCACATCGTTGTCATAGAGTATCACGATGTCACTACGCCCTACTTTGGGTAAATCAACCTCTGCATACAGCGTTGATGACAGCACGCAGAGATGAAGAAGAAGGGCAGAAAGCAGTAAATGTTTTAATCGCATATTGGAATTATGTTTTATCAATTCGCTTTACAAAAGTACAAAAAATATATTTTAGTTACCTTTGCAAACATAATACGACATACAATTATCGCCATCACAAGCTGACAATGAACACCTTAGCACTATATATATCTAAATCCTACCAACACAGCAGCCTAATACGCAGAAGGTTCATTCATACAACAATGTCCATTGTCATTATATTCTTGGCACATTGCTGCATGATGGCTCAACCGCAGGACACCATCCGGTGCTCTGTTCCCCACTGCGATGGCGTGCAGTTCAAAGTCTCAAAACTAATTGTACCAACAACGCTTTTCACCCTCGGTGCCATAGGTGTTAATAATGGTTATATCTGCTCTCTGAAGAACCAGCTACGCGACGAGCTGTCCATCATGCGTGGCGACCATCGTATGCACTTCGACGACTACCTCCAATACGCTCCCGTCGCCACCTACTTCGGTCTCGACCTTCTCGGTGCCGAAGCAAAACACTCTTTCAAAGAGCAGGCAGCCACAGCGGCTACGGCATATATAATCATGGCAGTACTCGTCAATGGCATCAAATACACCGTGCAAGAGCCTCGTCCGGGGTCGGGAGCGCGCAACAGCTTTCCTTCCGGACATACGGCTACCGCTTTCACCGGAGCAGAACTGATAAGGCTGGAGTACGGCAACGGCTATGGCATTGCCGCCTACGGCATCACCACGGCAGGCGTGGCGTTCATGCGCCTCTACAACGACCGCCACTGGCTTAACGACATCGTGGCTGGCGCAGGCATAGGCATCCTCTCGGCAAACATCGCCTACTGGATGCTACCATGGGAACGCAAACTATTCGGTTGGGACAACAGCAGCCGACAGCGCATAGCACTAATGCCCACATATAACACGACATTCAAACAATATGGGCTGATGCTCTCCGCCCAGTTTTAACGAGACACTACCAGTAGTACATCCACTAAAAAAGCAAAAAGCCAGATATTTCCTTTTATTTATCTGGCTATAACTAATATCAGAATCATCAGGACTGCGGCTCACCTACAACGCTTCGCCACATTTAAGTCTCCCTCACGATGCAACACCACGTCATACGTCAGGTTGCTGCTGACTGAGGCAATGAAAACTGCCAAGCCCCCAAATGATATCAGTGCTGTCAATACCTATAATCTCGCGGTCGGGGAAACATTCCTCAAGGACGTATGCCGCCTCATTATCCGAAAGACACCTATAGGTAGGGAAGATTACTTTGCCGTTAGCGATATAGAAATTAGCGTATGACGCAGGCAGACGCTGGTCCTCATACGACACCATATCGGGCATAGGCAATTCGACAATCGTAGGCTGTTTGCCATTGGCAAGGCGGCATCTGTTGAGTGCCTTGAGGTTTGCCTGTAGCGGCTCGTAGTTATCATCCCAGCGGTCATCCTCTACGGCGGTGATGATAGTGTCATCAGCCACAAAACGAGACAAATCATCCACATGTCCGTCGGTGTCGTCACCTACAATACCGTCGCCAAGCCATATAACATTTTCTACACCATAATAGTCTATAAGATAACGTTCTATCTGCTGTTGTGTGAGGTCTGGATTGCGATTGGGGTTGAGCAGGCACGATGTGGTAGTGAGCAAATCGCCACAACCGTTCACATCAATGCTTCCACCCTCCATGACAATGCCGGGCGAAAAGACATCCAGCGCCACACCTTTACCATGCAGATAATCAGCTATATGAAGCGGTATCTCGGTATCCAGCTCGTATGGATATTTTCCTCCCCATGCGTTATGATTCCAGTTGACAAGGGCGCGACGCCCGTCATTGTGGTTGAGAAGGAAGGCGGGACCGTGGTCGCGGCACCATGCATCATTAGAAGGTATGACAAGCACCTCCACATTATCCATGTTGGTACCTATTGACTTTAGTGCCGACACAACATGCTGACGCATAGCATCATCGAGGGCACTGATACAGACCTTCTCGCACTCTGCCAAGGTCTTAATAAAAAGATGGTAGGAAGGGAATATTGTATCTATCTTGCCAGGCCATGAATCCTCATTATGCGGATAGGTCAGCCACGTAGCTGCGTGTTTATGCCATTCGGCAGGCATATAAAATCCTTGTTCCTTGGGTGTCATCGTATATGGTGATTAGTAAAATGTAGGTCAGTATTTGACAAAGACGTTTTCAGCAGGGCACGAGTGTTGAAAAGCGATTATTATACTTATCGTAAATGCTAAAAGAGTACTAATTACTCGTCAAGATAACGTTTGAGGATAGGCGAATAGCTGTCTATGCGTCTATCGCGCAGGTATGGCCAATGACGGCGGTAGTGGTCAGACTCTCCGAGGTCCAACTCCTCAATGTGCACAGCCTCATCATAATGCGGAGCTTGATAGAGCACTCGTCCAAAGGCGTTGGTAACAAACGAACCGCCCCAGAACTGCATGCCGCCTTCGCGCCCCGTGCGGTTGACACTCACCACAGGCACTCCATTGGCTACGGCATGGCTGCGTTGTATGGTCTGCCATGCCTCGTACTGCTCGCGGTTGTCGTCGTCGTTTTGTCGCACATCCCACCCTATTGCTGTGGGGAAGAAAAGAATTTGAGCACCCATAAGTGCCGTGATGCGTGCCGCTTCGGGGTACCACTGGTCCCAACAAATGAGCACCCCTATAGTGCCATAGCGCGTGCTGAACACACGGTAGCCAAGGTCACCGGGGGTGAAATAGAACTTCTCGTAATAGCCCGGGTCATCGGGGATGTGCATCTTGCGGTATTTGCCGAGATAACTGCCGTCGGCATCTATCACTGCCGTAGTGTTGTGATAAAGCCCTTCGGCACGTTTCTCGAACATAGAGCAAACGAGCACCACGCCCAACTCCTTAGCCAACGCCATGAAATATTGCGTCGTTGGACCCTCAGGAATGGGCTCGGCAAGCTTGAAATTAACATAACGCTCTTCGTCACAGAAATAGAGCGAGGCAAAAAGCTCCTGCAGACAGATGATTTGTGCCCCTTCGCCTGCAAGGTGGCGTATCTTGGCAGCATAAGCTTCTATATTCTCCTGTTTGTCCGCCACGCATGCGGCCTGAACAATACCTACTTTCACTTTCATCGTACAAGCATATTAAGATTTTGGTGATGTGCGAATTGTAAAAAGACAAATCATTTATATTTCTCAAAAAAATACTTTCGACAACAGCACAATCTAACCCGATTTGCGTGCTGCTTATGAAATGCAAAAATACATTTTTTATTAAAAACATGACGAGTTTTTGCACTACATCGGGCAACAAAAAAAATTATTCAACCATTAAGTGCAATAAAAAAATGCAAAACATGATAACGACATAAGACAAAACAAACAATTCACCGACAAAATGTGCAAAACTTTAACACATTGATTTTGCCACTTAAATTAAAAAGGCTAAATTTGCAATAGTAAAAAAACAAACGATATAGGATAAACGACATGAATATCAACGCTTACAAGACAGTTATGCGTAATATTTGTTGTTGCTTTTCGTATTATATGCCGACTATAGTATAAACATTATAGATAACACAAAAAACAAACAATAATGGAATTAAAAGAAGCCGCTGCGGGTACACTTGAATCTGGCGACATCCTGGTTCAAATTGCTCCTGCCGAAAGCAAAGGCCTGCAAATCGATTTGCAGAGCAGTGTGGCCTACCAGTTTGGCCGCCAAATCAAACAGCTGGTAAAAGAGACTCTCGAAGGTCTCGACATCCACGACGCCAACGTGAAAGTAACCGACAAAGGTGCCCTTGACTGCACTATCCGTGCTCGTGTCACCGCTGCCGCTGTACGCGCCACGGGCAAAGACGTCTGGGCATAAGGGCTCAGCAGTGTTTAACTCATAACTTGCAAGACATGGAAAGATTAAGAAGAACTATGATGTTCGTGCCGGGCAACAACCCCGGAATGATGCAAGATGCCTTCATCTACGGTCCTGACTCCATCATGCTCGACCTTGAAGACTCTGTAACCATGGCCGAGAAAGACGCTGCACGTCTCTTGGTCCATAATGCACTGAAATCTATCGACTACGGCGGCACCGAAATGGTGGTGCGTATCAACCCCCTCAACACCCCTTACGGCAAGAAGGACGTGGAGGCCGTGGTGAAAGCCGGCGTCAACGTTATCCGTATGCCCAAGACTGAGACCGCCGACGAGGTTCGCGAACTCGAAGCCGAGATAGAAAAGGTGGAACGCGAACTGGGATGCCTCGGCCGCACTGCCATCATGGCTGCCATCGAGAGCACGCTGGGCGTCATCAACGCCTACGCCATAGCTACCGCTTCAAAACGTATGATGGGTATCGCTCTTGGTGCCGAGGACTACAGCGCCAACCTCAAGACTCAGCGCTCGCCCGAAGGCATGGAGCTCCTTATGGCTCGCCAAACCATCGTCGTGGCTGCCCGTGCCGCCGGCATCGACTGCTTCGACACCGTATATAGCAACCTCAACGACATGGAAACCTTCCGCAAAGAAGTAGAGCTCATCAAACAACTCGGCTTTGACGGCAAGAGCATCATCAACCCTCGCCAAATCGAGGTGGTCAACGAGGTGTTCACCCCAAAACAGAAAGAAATCGACAAGTCGCTGGCAATCGTCGCCGCTATCAAGGATGCCGAAAAACGCGGCAGCGGTGTCATCGCCGTCAACGGCAAAATGGTTGACCGTCCCGTCGTGCTGCGCGCTCAGCGCACCATCGACCTCGCTATAGCATCAGGTGTTTTAAAGAAGGAGGACATTCTATGAGCAATATAAAAGAACGCGCAGCCCTTATCGATAAGGCCGCCAAACAGATGGGCAAAGACGCCTATAAGAATAACACTAATAAGAGCCGCATACGTCGCGCTGACTTCAAAAAGGAAAGCCCCAAGATGGCCACCCTCGAAGAAGCCATCCGCAACACAGGCCTCAAAGACGGCATGACAATCTCCTTCCACCACCACTTCCGCGGTGGCGACAAAGTGGTGAACATGGTTGTTGACAAACTCGCCGAGATGGGCCTCAAAAACCTCCACCTCGCCGCCTCGAGCCTTCAGGATGTCCACGCCCCTCTTATTGAGCATATCAAGAATGGCGTCATCACCGAGATAAGCACCAGCGGCCTGCGTGGTGAACTGGCAACAGAGATTTCGCATGGCCTCATGGAGAAACCCGTCGTATTCCGTTCCCACGGTGGTCGCGGCAGTGCCATCCGCAATGGCGAACTGCACATCGACGTAGCTTTCATCGGTGTCTCCTCTAGCGACCCTCTGGGCAACTCATGCGGTTTCTCACGCAGCGAGAACGCCAAGAGCATCTGCGGCTCGCTGGGCTACGCTCTGCCCGACGCACAGAATGCCGACCATGTAGTGGTCCTCACCGACGACCTCGTGGACTACCCCAACACCCCTTGCTCCATCTCCGAGCATCTCGTTGACTATGTGGTAGTATGCGACAGTGTTGGCGACAGCTCCAAGATTGCTTCCGGTGCCATCCGCGACACCAAAAACCCGCGCGACATACTGCTCGCCAAACAGGCAGCAAAGGTTGTCATCAACAGCGGCTATTTCAATGATGGATTCTCCATCCAGACAGGCTCCGGCGGTGCCTCGCTAGCTGTCGTCAAGTACATACGCGAGAGCATGTTAGAAAAAGGCATCAAAGCATCCTTCGCACTGGGTGGCATCACAGCCCACATGGTGAAGCTCCACGAGGAAGGCCTCATCGACCGTCTCATCGACGTGCAGAGTTTCGACCGTGCCGCCGCCGAGAGCATCAAGAACGACCCCAACCACCGCGAAGTGTCTGCCATTGGCTATGCCAGTGCCGACGAGCCCGGCTCAGCAACCCACTTCCTCGACATCGTCATCCTCTCGGCTCTCGAAGTTGATGTCAATTTCAACGTCAACGTACTCGTAGGTAGCGACGGCATCATCCGTGGTGCCATCGGCGGACATCCTGACACCGCTGCCGACAGCGGTATCTCTATCGTCGTATGCCCGCTGCTCCGCGGACGCATTCCTTGCGTGGTCGATGAGGTCACCACACTCATCACCCCGGGTAGCACCGTCGATGTGGTCGTGACGGAATACGGCATCGCCGTAAACCCCAACCGTCCTGAGATTGCCGAACGCCTCCGCGAGGCTGGCCTCAACCTCGTCAGCATGACCGACCTCAAAAATCGTGCTCAAAAGATGATTGGGACACCCGACCCACTGCCTTTTGGCGACAAGGTTGTAGGTATTGTCATGAACCGCGACGGCTCCGTAATGGATGTCATCAAGAATATCGTAGGATAATCTTCTCAATATGCTGTAGAGACGCTTAGTCACGAGCGTCTCTACAGTATTCTTCACAAGCAATAGCAAACACTTGCTCCGATATAGCATCAAATCCCTCGCAGAACCTTAATACACAATATGGTGACGCTCCAACAGCTTCTGGCCAGCCGTGATGAACGCCATGCCATGCAGATGCAACTCATAGCAGACCATCCGCACGAGACATTGGTATGCCTCACCGTTGTTGTCCCTGGTAGCGACAAACGCAATCAGCAGTCGCTCACAGTAGCTCATGCCGCCATAGAGGCTCTACAACAGGAGTTTCAACCTCTGCCAGGCCATCTCTTACAACGCGACCTGCCGACGGGATTCGAAGCCTATATGCTTACCTCGTGCAACAGCACTGAAACCAAACGCCGCACCTGTCAGATTGAGGACACTCATCCGCTGGGGCGGCTCTTTGATATTGATGTAATCCTGCCCGACGGCACACCGCTCTCCCGTCAGCAAGTGGACGCCCTCCCTCGACGCTGCCTCCTATGCGACAACGAGGCTCGCTTCTGCATGCGCAATCACACGCATACTCAACAAGAACTCTGGGACAAAATCAACCAGCTGATAAACGACTATCTGGCAAAAAAATAACAAGAGTTACTGACGCCGCCGACCTATTATAACTATTAGCACTTAAAGAAAACTGAGGATGTACTCTGAATACGAAATACGACAGCTTCCGCTCTCCATCTCTCGCTACCGTCAGATGGTTGAGCAATTCCTCGCCACAAACGGACTACGTCTCGACGAGGTTGACTACTACGCCGGCGTATTTCGGCTGGGAGGCGACGAGCTACTTGCCGGAGGCGGCCTCTGCGGCAACATCATCAAATGTATAGCCGTCGATAGCAGCCTGCGCGACGAAGGCATGGGCAACCGCCTCGTGTCGCACCTCATCAGCCTCGCCAACGAACGTGGCTTCTCCAACGTCAAGCTGTTCACCAAACCCGAGAACCGCACCATCTTCGAAAGCCTCTCGTTTCGTATGCTGGCAGAATCGCCAAAAGCCATACTCATGGAGACAGGCACCAGCGGACTGGATACCTATCTTGCCTACCTCCGCTCCTACAGCAACCGTTTTGAGGAATACGGCAAAGTGCTGCAACACCCCTACACAGGTGTCATCGTAATGAATGCTAACCCATTCACGCGCGGTCACCGCTACCTCGTAGAACAGGCTGTGGTGCAGGTCGATACTCTCTACGTCATCGTTGTACGCGAAAACCGCTCCACCTTCACCTACGACGACCGTCTCGCCATGGTGCGCGAAGGCTGCAAAGGACTTCCAGATGTCGTCGTTCTGGAAGGTAGCGACTATGCCATCTCGTCAGCCACCTTCCCCACCTATTTTCTCAAACAACTAAGCGATGCCAGCGACACACAGATTACCCTTGACCTTGACCTCTTCGCTCGCCACATAGCCCCAGCCCTCGGCGCTACAATGCGCTTCGTGGGCAACGAACCCACCGATGCCCTGACGGCTCGCTACAACGAGCTGATGCGTCAGCAGCTGCCACAACGAGGCATCGAGGTGGTACAGATAGACCGCCTCTGCCATCAGGGAGTACCCGTTAGTGCCACGCTGCTGCGACAAAGCATGGAGAACGATACCTTCAGCCAAACATTACAACAGGCTTATCACTCCTCTATACCATATATTATAGCACGCCTTGCCTCGCAGGCATTGCAGAAAGAGCTTGACACCACTCCCAAACCGGGCCTCGTGGACCGCCACGACAGCGGAGCGCACCGCGATATGGACTACGACCTTATGCGTAGCAGCATCCGCGCGTTGCACCCCTACTTCGTGCGTATCTCACTTCTTGGCTATGCCGATGCGTTGCCATCTGTAGATGACCTGCGCACCATAGGGCTCGAAGCCGAACAGGCAATGCTCCGTGCCACAAAAGGAGTCAATACCCACAAAGGAGGACTATTCTCTATGGGGCTGGCGGTGACGGCGGCAGCTCATGCAGCTCACAAAGGACGTGAGATTCGCCGCCGCGAACTGCAGAACACCATTCGGCAGATTGCCAACCTCTTCCCCACAGCCACAGGCACCCACGGCAGCCGCGTCCAGCAGGTCTATTCCGTCAAAGGAGCCCTCGACAACGCCCGCAACGGCTACCGACAGCTGTTTTCCGACTGGATTGACTTCTACGACGACCACCAAGGAGACCCCTACATCATGCAGAAAACCCTTCTGCAAATCATGTCGCAGATTGACGACACCAACATATACTATCGTGCCGGCGAGACCACGGCGCGACAGGCAAAACGTGAAGCCGCCGACCTCCTTGCCGACTTCAGCGAACAAGGTCTCATACACCTCAACGACGAATACATCGACCGCAATATCTCCCCCGGCGGCGCCGCCGACATGCTGGCATTGACGGTATTCATCTATTCCATGCTGAGGTAATCATGGACAAGAAAACAATATAAACAACGCATAAATAAAATTATTAACCAAAATAAAAAACAAAACTATGGTAGAACTGATTAACCACGGAGTCTATCTCCAGAACGGTTCGACAATCGTCAACGACAACGCTGGTATGCCCGCCGCCGATGAGGCTCGCGAGAACACTATTGCATATCAGATTCTCCGCGCCCACGAAGTGGACGGCAACAAAGGCAAGAAAATGCGCATCCGCTTCGACGCCATGGTGTCGCACGACATCACCTATGTCGGCATCATCCAGACGGCTCGCGCCAGCGGCTTGCAGAAGTTCCCTCTGCCCTACGCCATGACCAACTGCCACAACTCGCTCTGCGCTGTGGGCGGCACCATCAACGAAGACGACCACGTCTTCGGCCTCTCTGCCGCAAAAAAATATGGCGGCATCTATGTACCCGCTAACCAAGCCGTTATCCATCAGTATGCCCGCGAGGCTCTCGCCCAGTGCGGCAACATGATTCTCGGCTCCGACAGCCACACCCGCTACGGCTCTCTCGGCAACATGGGTGTCGGCGAAGGCGGTGGCGAACTCGTCAAACAGCTCCTCCGCAATACGTGGGACATCAACGCTCCCGAGGTCGTCCTCGTATGGCTCGAAGGGACACCGCGCAAAGGTGTAGGCCCGCACGATGTAGCCATCTCGCTCGTCAAAGCAACCTTCGACAATGGCTTCGTGAAAAACAAGGTGCTGGAATTTGCCGGCCCCGGAGTGAAAAATCTCCCCATCGACTTCCGCAACGGCATCGAGGTGATGACCACCGAGACCACCTGTCTCAGCTCCATCTGGATTACCGACGACGAGGTGCGCAAATACTACGAGATGCACAACCGCCCCGAAGCCTACAAAGAGCTCAAACCCGGCAAGGTAGCCTACTATGACAGCATGATACGCATCGACCTCTCCAAACAGGAGTGTATGATTGCCATGCCGTTCCATCCCTCCAACGCTTACACCATCCATGAGCTCCAGCAGAACCCCGAGGAGATTATGGGCAAGATAGAGGCTGATGCCAAAGCCAAATTCGGCGACAAGGTTGACATCCACCTCATGGATAAGATTCACAACGGCAAGGTCTATGCCGACCAAGGCATCATCGCTGGCTGCGCCGGCGGCACCTACGACAACCTCAGCGCCGCTGCCGCCATCCTGAAAGACAAATCTATCGGCGACGACTACTTCACCATGTCGGCCTATCCGCAGTCGTCACCCGTCTATATCGCCACCACGCGTACCGGCATCGCTACCGAGCTGCTGGAAGCCGGTGTAGTCATCAAGCCCGCATTCTGCGGTCCTTGCTTTGGCGCCGGCGATGTGCCAGCCAACAACGGCTTCTCCATCCGCCACACCACGCGCAACTTCCCCAACCGAGAAGGCTCCAAACCCGGGCAGGGACAGCTCTCTATGGTTGCCCTCATGGATGCTCGCAGCATCGCCGCAACGGCTGCCAACGGTGGCGTCATCACCGCGGCTACCGACATCGAATACAACGACACCCACGAGGCTTACACCTACGACGAGAAAATCTACATGCATCGTATCTACAACGGCTATGGCAAAGCCAACGCCGACGAAGCTCTGCGCTATGGACCCAACATCAAGGACTGGCCTAAGATGTACCCCATGCAGGAGAACATGCTCGTCGAACTGGCCGCCGTCATCCACGACCCCGTCACTACCACCGACGAACTTATCCCCTCGGGCGAGACCAGCAGCTACCGCTCCAATCCGCTGAAGCTCTCCGAGTTCGCCCTCTCACGCCGCGTGCCCGAGTACGTAGGTCTCAGCAAGGCAATCCAGCAACAGGACCTCGACCGTCGTAACGGCAAGGTGTCCGACAATATTGCAGCAGCACTCAAAGCCGTAGGGGCAAGTGCCGACAACACCTCCTTCGGCTCCTGCGTCTTCGCCAACAAGCCCGGCGACGGCTCCGCTCGCGAACAGGCTGCCTCTTGCCAGAAAGTGCTCGGCGGCGATGCCAACATCTGCTACGAATACGCCACCAAGCGCTATCGCTCCAACTGCATCAACTGGGGTATCGTACCTTTCACCATCGCTCAGGACACCCCGTTCGACTATGAGCCAGGCGACAAAGTATTCATCCCCGGCATCCGCCAGGCTATCCTTGACGGCAAGGAAGAGATTGATGCCAAAGTAATCACCAAAAACGGCGTCAAAGACATTCACCTCTTCTTCCAGAACCTCACCCCCGACGAGCGCACCATCCTCACCGATGGCTGCCTCATGAACTACTACAAGAACCTCAACAAATAAATTCCCCCAAAAAAGGTTCATATATAAAAGATGGTGTCCCTTTTGGGGCACCATCTTTTATAATAAAGAAATAGAATAAATCAATAATCAAATACACCAATATAAATCAGACACTTCAAACACTCACTCATCCGGCTCCATATCATCAGGGGAACATTCTATATCATACCCCCAATATCTTTTAGGGATAAGGTAGCCGTTTTTATCATAGATATTCTCTTTTATATATATGTTTTCCTCTTCTGGGCAGTAGTATCTTTGCAAGTCTATTAGATATTGTTCAATCTCCTTCTCAAAATCACGATAGACGTATTCGTAAAGGAATTTGCCATATTTTTTTGACACTCCTAAATTTTCATAAAACGATTCAAAATTCTTATAACTTCTAAATTTGGGAGGTAGAATGATATAACATTTAGTAATCATTTTTTTTATTATTTGCCAGATTCTTGTTCTCCATATAACAATATGTTACAAGATACAATATTGCATTTTTTAGCAAGTAAAAAATGAACAAGCCTCAAAAAGGTTGAGTGAAACATTATTTTTTTTGCAAAAAAAATGACAACATTCATTTCATATCGCATTATAAACATATTCAACTATTTTTCAAAATACTACATATACAAAACAGTTAGATGCCGATAAAACATATATTTTTCGTATTTTTGCAACAGTTTTTTTGAAAATAACATTCTGATTAAACATTGATACCACGATGAAACAAGATTTGCTCATCTACAACACGCTGACACGACAGAAAGAACTCTTCAAGCCCGTACACGAAGGCCATGTAGGCATGTATGTCTGCGGCCCTACGGTCTATGGCGACGGCCATCTCGGCCATGCTCGCCCAGCCATCACCTTCGACATTGTATTCCGATACCTGCAACATCTCGGCTACAAGGTGCGCTATGTGCGCAACATCACCGATGTAGGGCATCTGGAACACGATGCCGATGACGGAGAAGACAAGATAGCAAAAAAAGCTCGTCTCGAGCAACTGGAGCCTATGGAGGTGGCGCAATACTACACCAACCGCTACCACAAAGCCATGGATGCTCTCGGCGTATTGCGCCCCAGCATAGAGCCTCACGCTTCGGGACACATCATCGAACAGATAGAGCTGGTGAAGCAAATCATGGAGAAAGGCTACGCATACGAAAGCAACGGCTCGGTATATTTCGACGTAAACAAGTTTCAGGCAGAGACAAAACAGTATGGGCGTCTGAGTGGCCGCGTGCTTGACGAAATGCTCTCCACCACACGCGAACTCGACGGACAAGAGGAGAAGCACAACACCGCCGACTTCGCACTATGGAAAAAAGCAGCACCCGAGCACATCATGCGCTGGCCTTCGCCGTGGAGCGACGGCTTCCCCGGATGGCACACCGAATGTACCGCTATGGGCACCAAATACCTCGGCGAATATTTTGACATCCACGGAGGCGGCATGGACCTCATATTCCCACACCACGAAAGCGAAATTGCTCAAAAGACTGCCGTATGCGGACATGGCCCCTGCAAGTACTGGATGCACAACAACATGATAACCATCAACGGACAAAAGATGGGCAAGTCGCTGGGCAATTTTATCACTCTCGACGAGTTCTTCACCGGCAGCCACAAACTGCTGACGCAGGCCTACACCCCCATGACTATCCGCTTCTTCATCCTGCAAGCCCACTACCGCGGCACCGTCGATTTCAGCAACGAGGCACTCATCGCCGCGGAAAAAGGATTCGCCAGACTGTTGCAGGCTTACCACCTCTTCAAGAACCTGCCGGCGAGCAAAGCCTCGTCTATCGACATCAGCTCCTACCGTCAGAAATGCTACGACGCTCTCAACGACGACTTCAACACGCCTATACTCATCTCGCACCTCTTCGACCTCGCAAAAATCGTCAACCAAGTGAACGACCACCACGCCTCGCTCACTCAGGACGACATCAAGGAACTTAAAGACCTGTTCGACACCTTCCTGTTCGAGATACTGGGCATGCGTGATGAGACAACCAGCGACAACAGTGCTCTGATTGACGGACTGATGCAGATGATACTCGACATACGCGCCACTGCCAAAGCCAACAAAGACTGGACAACCAGCGACAAGATACGCGACAGCCTCGGCGCTCTCGGCGTAGTGGTAAAAGACGGAAAAGATGGTGCTACCTACGAGTTGAAATAAGCATCACCTGCACCGCACGTTGCATCAGCCATGAAAATCATCACCGACTATCCGTGGTACTTCTTCCTCTTCTGCCTGCTGGCAGGGGCGGCATACGCCATTGTTCTCTACTGGCTGCCCCGCCGCCGTGAGCACCTGAGGAGCGATATCTGGCTCTCTTTGCTACGCTTTGCCAGCATTACGCTCGTGGCCTTCCTTCTCATGTCGCCTCTCATCAAGAGACAGCACAACGTGAAAGAACGACCCATCATCATCCTCGCTCAGGACAACAGTCAGTCCATTCTACTCAGCAAAGACTCAACATTTTATCGCACAGAATATGCATCAAACGTTGAGCAAATGATAAAGCGTCTGGAAAAAGACTACGATGTGCAATGCTATACCTATGGCGAAAAAACAATGCCTGCACGGCAGACTGACTACAGTGGGCAACATACCGACATAGCCAATGCTATAGAATACACCCGACAGCAATACTTCAACCGTAATGTTGGTGCAATGATTTTGACTGGTGACGGCATCTACAACAACGGGCGGTCTCCTTTGAGTATCAGCGGTATGCCATATCCTATCTACACCATTGCATTAGGCGACACCACGAGGCTACGCGATGCCGCCATAGTCAATGTTCGCTTCAACCGCATTGCCTATATGGGCAACAGATTCCCCGTAGAGGTTACGCTTCGAACAACAGCCCTCAAAGGACAACGCCAACGGCTGAGCGTCACACACAAAGGCAAAGAGATATTTAGCGAGACAATAGACTCTGAAAACGATGAATACAGCACGACCATAGACTTCACCATCGCTGCCGAAGAGGCTGGAGTACAGTCCTATAACGTCACCCTTTCCGCAGCAGAGGGCGAACACTCGCTACGCAACAACAGCCGCTCATTCAGCATCGAAATCATTGACGGCCACGAAAAGATTGCCATTCTCGCCGCCACGCCGCATCCTGATATCGCAGCCCTACGCAACAGCCTTGAGACCAACCAAAACTACAGCATTGACGTGCTGATAGGAAACAAGATTGGACAACACGAATGGAACAAGGACTACGACCTGCTGATACTTCACAACCTGCCACACAAGACCTTGCTGACAAATATCAACACCGACAAGGTACCCACAATCACTATTGTTGGTAGCGGCACTAACCTGCCGCAATTCAACAGTCACCACTACGGCGTAGAAGTGATTTCAAGCATCGACAAGCAGACCGAAGCGGCAGCAGCATACAACAAAACATTCAGCCTCTTCATGGTTGACGAAGCACTAACAACCACGATAGAGCGTATGCCACCACTCAACACACCATTCGGCGACTATCGCATTGCAGCTAACGGCACCACCATGTTCTACGCCAACATCGGCGGCATAATCTCCGACCAACCTCTTATAGCTTTCGCACAGCAGAATGGCATTCGCCACACACTGATAATGGGCGACGGACTGTGGCGCTGGCGTATGCACGACTATTTGGACAACGGCAGCCACTCCACTTTCGACGAATTGATAAACAAGATAGTCATATACACCTCGTTGCAGACCAATCGCGAGCGTCTGCGCACTACCAGCAAGAGCCTCTTCAGCGTGGGCGAGCAAGTGGTGATAGATGCCGAACTATACAATGACAACTTCGAACCCACTAACCAGCCTGACGTAGAACTCACAATAGGTGACGCACAGTATCAGTTTGCTCGTCGCGGCAACGGTTATCGCATCAACCTCGGCACTCTCGACACAGGCAACTACACCTATACCGCCTCTACCACCTACAACGGCATACGATACAATGCCAAAGGCAGTTTCGCCGTAGAAAACTTTAATCTTGAAGAGACCACACTGCGTGCCAACCATTCGCTGATGGCAACCATTGCGGCAAACAATGGCGGTACAATGCTACATGCTGACCAGTTGGACGAATTGCTGCAATTATTAAAAGAACGCAACGACGTCAAGCCAGTAATCTACAGCCATACATCATATACCGACATACTCAACCTGCCGTTGCTTTTCATCATCATAACAGTATTGCTGACTGCTGAATGGGTGATAAGAAAATACAACGGCACTCTATAGTATGTATTTCAAGAGTAGAGCGACATCAAAACACGCCATGACAAAGAAAAAAATAATATACTGGGACCGCGTAATAAGCCTCGCCACCTGTCTAATACTTATAGCAACTGTGGCTCTTCAGAAAAACGGACGACTGGCAGGAAAGACTACAGAAGAGATACAACAATCATTCTTCTCCACTGACGAAAAAAACAAGAACACGGCATCTGACACATTACAGCGGCAAAGCGATGGCACGATAATAGTGCATACGCAACCGCTGGCGCCCAAAGTGATAGGATTTGGTGGCCCCACACCTCTCAACATATATATAAAAAATGGAGTAATAGACCACATAGAGGCAGAACCTAACGCAGAGACCCCCGACTTCTTCAACAACGCCAAACAAGGCATCATACCTCACTATGAAGGCAAAACAATAGAAGAAGCCTTGGCTCAAGATGTTGATGCCGTTACGGGAGCCACATACTCATCAATGGCAATTATTGAGAACACAAAACGAGGTCTCACCTTCGCTCAATCCAATATTAAGGAACAGCCCGTAATAGGAACAAATAAAGCAACAACACCAACGGGCAATATCTGGCAAATCATCATTGGATGTTCTGTAGTGCTACTGGGTGCCGTCATGCCTCTCATAAGCAAGAACAAACTATATAGGATTATCCAACTTATCATCAACGTCGCCGTACTCGGCGTATGGTGTGGCACCTTCATCTCTTACTCCCTATTGGTCAATTTTGTCTCCAACGGCGTAAACATTGCCGCAATGCTCGTCGCCGTGCTGATGCTCATTGTCGCATTGGCGTACCCTCTCTTCGGACAGTCACGTCACTACTGCATGTGGATTTGCCCACTGGGGTCAGCGCAGGAACTGTTGTGGCGTTTCTCGCCTCTTAAGCGGAAAACAAGCAAAACACTGCAAGCCGTATTATCTCTCATCCGATGGATTATATGGACTGTGCTCATGATACTCATGGTGTCCGGAATCTGGATGGAATGGATGGACTACGAGTTATTCTCCATCTTCCTCTTCCAGCAAGCCTCATGGGTGGTGATAGCCCTTTCAGCACTCTTCGCACTCCTCTCGCTCTTCACACAACGCCCCTACTGCAAATACCTATGCCCCACAGGATGCTTGCTGCAAGCGGCAGAGAACAAGAAAATGTCGGCACTAATGTAAAAAAAACAAAAAATATAATATAAAAAGAATAGCATCATGAAGATATCAAATATACTAAATATCGTATTGGCTGTTGCTCTCATAATATTAACCTTCAAGGTAGTGAATAACAAAAACAATGAGCAAGAGCCTGAGCAAACAACAGTAGAAAAAGAACAGCAGACAAAAGAATGGCATCAAGTGAACATTGATTCAGTAGAAATCAATCCATTCACACTTTTCCAGAATGCCGCCGCACTCACTGTCGGAAGGCAGGGAGCAGTAAACTCCATGACAATAGGATGGGGCACCCTCGGCATCCTATGGGGACACGACAGCCATGTAGCTACAGTATATGTGCGCAAGAGCCGCTTCACTCACCATATGATGGAAGAAAACAACACCTTCACTATCGAAGGATTCTCTTCAGAATACGACAACCAACTGAAATATCTTGGCACTGCATCGGGACGAGATGAAGATAAAATAAAAGGCAGTAGCCTGACCCTTAAGACGATGCCGTCAGGCACCTTCGCTTTCGAAGAAGGCAACATCATTATAGAATGTCGCAAATTATTCAGTACCGATTACACTCTACAGCAGATGGACTCAACCGTGGTGAACAAATGGTACATTAAAGGTGACGACTTCGACAACATCCATACAGCATACGTTGGCGAAATCACAGCAGTATGGGTGAAAGAATAATCCGTCATTCATTGTCATTAGTAAATTGTGAATTGTTATTTGTGAATTGACATTACTTTTTGTCGTCTAAAACTCATTTGTCAATTCACTATTCACTAAAAAATCGTATCTTTGCAACAGACATAGCGAGAGAAGCAATGGTCAGGGAGTGCTACAACCTATTGTGGCTGAGAACATATCCCAAAAACTTGAACCGGATAATACCGGCGTAAGGAAAAGACTATGGAAACAAAAAAATACATTCTGGGCACTATAGCCCTTGGTCTGATTGCTACCACAAGCATCAATCACAAAGTTTTGGCACAAGACACTGTGCATTCGTTGGACGAGGTGTTTATACGCGACACACGTGTGAACAACAAAGCGCCACTAACCACGACAACCCTGAATAAGGAAGCCCTCTCCGAGCAAAAGACGGAGACATCTATTCCTTATATCATTGAGTTGCAACCTTCGGTAGTGGCATCGTCCGAAAACTGCCAGGCAGGCAACACCTCGCTACGCATACGAGGCGTAGATGCCTCGCGTATCAACGTCAACATCAACGGCATCACGCTCAACGACCCCGAAAGCCATGCCGTTTTCTGGGTAAATATACCCAATCTGGGCGGTATGGCGCAGAGTCTGCAAATACAACGCGGCATTGGTGCCTCCACAGGTGGCGCGGCAGCCTTTGGCGCAGCCATCAACCTGCAAACTCTCAATGCTCACAATGCCCCTTACGGCGTAGCAGACATAAGCTATGGTTCGTGGAACACACGACAATATAGCATTGGCGCCGGAACGGGTATAACAAAGAGCGGACTATCGTTTGACATCAACTACACAGGTCTCACCTCTGATGGCTATATCCGCAACGGATTCACCGACCAGCAGTCTGTTCTCCTCAATGCCGGCTACTATGGCGAACGCACCATTGTGAAAGCGTTGGCCATCATTGGGAAACAACGCACCGGCATCACATGGAATGGTGCCACAGCCGAAGAGCTTGACAACGACCCTCGTTTCAACTCCAGCGGCCTCTACTGGGATGAGCAGGGCAACGAGTATCGCCATGACGACGAGACCGACAACTACAAACAGCAACACTATCAGCTGCACATTAGCCACATGCTCTCCGACGCATGGAGCCTCAACGCCGCCTTCGACTACACCCATGGCTACGGCTACGACAACTACTACCAATACCAGCAGCCTGCCAGCTACTTTTTCCTCAACATTTCTGGAGTGGACGACTCCGTCAGCGACTTCAAGAGCGTAGGCGACATGGGCAATAACGCATATACTGCTGTCATTGGAGCTCACTACGAAGGCGAAAAAATCAGCCTAAGCCTCGGCGAGAGTATGCTATTCTTCGACGGTCTATATACCGGACACGTCTTCTGGGCAAAAGACACCAACACAATGGTTGGTGGCACGGCGCGGAACTTCGAGGAAGACCCCTTTGAGTACTATAACGCTACAAGCAACAAACGCGAAAGCACTACATACCTTAAATTAAACTACGACATCAATGCCGACCTCAACCTCTACGGCGACTTGCAATATCGGTATATATATTATAGGATGGAAGGCATAGACGAATATCTGAGCAACCTCGACTTCAAAGAGAACTATCACTTCTTCAACCCTAAAGCAGGTATCAATTGGCGCATTAACAGCCTCAACCGCACCTACTTCGTAGCTGGCATTTCACATCGCGAGCCAACGCGTGCCGACATACAAAACAACACAGCCATCAAACCCGAAGCCATGCTCGACCTCGAAATAGGCTACCAGCATCAGGCAACTCGCTTCTCCTTTGCCGGCAATATCTACGCCATGCTCTACCGCGACCAACTGACACCATCCGGCGAAGTATCGATAGAAGGCTATGCACTTATGGAGAACGTGGAGAAATCTTATCGCATCGGCATAGAACTCGAAGGTGGCTATAAAATCAGCGACTGGGTAAAGATTGATGCCAACCTCACACTTAGCCAAAACAAGGCTATTGACTATACCTATACTGATTTCAACGATGGAGACCTAACCTGTACGACCTATACTAAAAACACAGACCTCTCCATGTCGCCAGACATAGTAGGTGCCGCTATGGTGACCTTTGAGCCTGTAAAAAAACTCAAGCTGCAACTTACAGGCAAATACGTTGGCTCCATGTATGGCGACAACACACAACGCGAGGTATATAAGCAAGATGCTTATTTCCACCTCAACTGCCGCGCCGCCTATACATGGAACCTTGGAGGGACCAAAGAACTGGAAGCACAATTCATAGTGCGAAATATTCTCAATCAAAAGAACCGCCTCATAGCATGGACGGGCGACGGCTACTACGACGCCTACTATCACTGGGCATCCTATTTCCAGCAGCCTGGCATCAATTACACAGCTCGCCTTATCATGCGATTCTAAACAATAGCAAGAGTGAAAAAGAACTATCATACCATAATAAAATAAACAAAAAAGGAGAGGGCATAAGAATCCCGCTCCTTTTTTGTAAGATTAGACAAATATATTTTTTTCTAATCTCACGATGGTATAGATTAAAAAAAATATTAACACATTTTCAACCGAAAAAAGATGGTAGTCAAATAGAAAAATTGATTTACTGACATATAGCAAAAGAACCTCAAAAAATGGATACTGATTATTAAGATTTTACACGAAACAAATAATAATCAACCAGTTATAAATAAGAAAAGACGCAAAAATTGTTAATTCAAGGAGTTAAAAAAAGTGTGTAAAAAAGAGAAAAAAACGAAAAAAAATAATGCAACCTCCAAATGTTTTCAAAAAAAAGAGTATATTAAATGAAAAGATACAAAGCGTGTAAACGAGCAATAAATCAATAAATCAAACAAATAAGCCGAATACAGAAAACAAAAAGAAGACAACGGGATTAAATGCTTTATATTTTTTTTACAAATAATACAAATTTATTTTTCACCAATAAAATGCTAATAAAAAATCACTTTTGTATTGAGAAAAAAAAGTCATAGAAAACATACAACATAAATACAAAAAACACTCTTTGAGGTAAATAAAATGGAGAACGATTACCAACAGACTTGGAAAAGATGCTTAGAAATCATCAAGGACAATCTTAACGATGATTTATACAACACATGGTTCAAACCCATCGTGCCAGTGTCCTTAATAGATAATGAACTGACGATACAAGTGCCGTCGCATTTTTTTTACGAATGGCTGGAAAAGAATTTTAACGAACTACTCTGGCGCACTATTCATGAGATATTGGGGCCTCAATGCAATCTGAAATATTCGATTGTAATGGACACCAACGAGGGAAAAGGAGCTGAGACCATCACGCTGCAAACCAATGGTGGCGAATTGGGCAAACGCAATGCACATCAGACCATACCCTACAACATGGGCGACCAAAACCGTCATGGCTTCAATCCTTATGCGTTGCCGGGGCTACAAAAAGTGAAGGTACACTCGCAGCTGCGCGAGAACTACACCCTCGACAACTTCGTAGAGGGCGAATGCAACCGCCTCGCACGTGCCGCAGGCTATGCCGTAGCACAACACCCGGGCACTACAGCCTATAACCCACTGCTTCTTTACGGCGGCGTAGGTCTTGGCAAAACACACCTCGCTAACGCTATTGGTATTAAAACAAAAGAGTTTAATCCTGACAAGACTGTCCTCTATGTCACTTCCGAACAATTCATGCAACAATACTCGGAAGCAGGGCGCTCCAACAGCACTAACGACTTCATCCACTTCTACGAGATGATAGATGTGCTTATTATCGACGACATACAGTTTTGGGCCAACCGAGTACAGCGCACCCAAGAGGCTTTCTTCCATATCTTCAACTACCTCCATCAGCGCAACAACCAGATTATCATCACGTCAGATAAGGCTCCAAGCGAACTCATAGGTCTCGAAGACCGTCTGATTTCACGTCTGAAATGGGGGCTCGCCGCTAATCTGGAAGCACCCAGCGTGGAAACACGTATCGCCATCCTCAAGCAGAAGCTGATTAACGACGGCATAGAGATGCCTTATGACGTCATAGAATATATTGCCTATAGCATCAATACCAATGTCCGTGAACTTGAAGGCGCTTTGGTATCTCTGATAGCTCAATCGTCGCTCAATCGCAAGCAGATTACTATCGACCTGGCAAAAGAAATGATTGACCAGTTCGTCAAAAACAGCGCGCGCGATATAACTATAGACTACATCCAAAAGGTTGTCTGCGACTACTTCAACCTCTCCGTGGACAGCATACAGTCTCGCACCCGCAAACGCGAAATTGTGCAGGCACGACAGCTGACAATGTATTTCGCCAAAAAACTAACAAAATCATCGCTCGCTGTTATTGGTGCGCAATGTGGCAACAAAGACCACGCCACGGTGCTTCACGCCTGTCGCACGGTGTCCAACCTTGCCGAAACCGACAAGACCTTCCGAGCGTATGTAGAAGAGATTGAGAAGAAATTTAAGGAATAACACTTACAGGGTGTCCGAAAGACAAAGGACACCCTTTGTTTTAACATACCTCGAACACTAACATTCTACAAAGCAATATGGCAAAAGTTGCATTCAAACCCGGCACGATGATATACCCTTTACCTGTGGTTATGATATCATGCGGCGACAGCATAGAGAACTACAATATCTGCACCGTAGCATGGACCGGTACGGTATGCACCAATCCGCCCATGTGCTACATCTCGCTACGCAAAGAACGACTATCGCACTCCATTATCTCTCGTACACACGAATTTGTAATCAATCTGACTACCGAAGCTCTGGCTCATGCTACCGACTGGTGCGGCGTGAACAGCGGACGCGAACATAACAAATTCAAAGAGCTACATCTCACCCCGGAGCAAGGACAAATTGTCCATGCACCACTCATCGCCGAGAGTCCTCTCAACATAGAATGTAAAGTTGTTGAAATACGTGAACTTGGCAGCCACGATATGTTCCTGTCTGAAGTAGTCGCCGTCAACGCAGAAGAGCGCCTCATGGACAAAGGCACAGGGGCTTTCCAATTCAACCACGCAAAACCACTCACCTACTCCCACGGCAAATACTACGGACTGGGGGAGAAATTGGGCGGTTTCGGTTTTTCTGTAAAAAAGAAGAAATAGCAGCACTACGTTTACGCCGCTCATAGGGTGTAAAAGAACAAAGACATATTGACTCGGCATTTAAAAAGCCATTAAACCAAAATCAAATTACGTAAAAAAAATTCAAAGGTATTTTTAACCCCTTACTAAAAAAATGAAGATATCTTGTATAGAGCCACTTGGCATCAATCAACAACAGTTTGAAGAACTGAAAAAAGAATTTGCATCAAAAGGACACGCCTTCGAGTATTATATGGACCGACAGGAGCAGAGCGATATCGTCGTAGAGCGTATGCGCGATGCCGAGGTGGTTGTCGTCTCCAATATAAAAATCAACAGTGAAATGCTCAGCCAATGTCCCAAGCTGCGTTATCTATCTGTAGCATTCACGGGACTTGACCATATCGACCTTGCCTACTGTTCCAATCACGGCATCGAAGTGCAAAATGCTGCCGGCTATTCCACCACTGCCGTCAGCGAGCTCACCCTTGGACTTATGCTCGACCTCATGCGCCGTATAACGCTCTTTGACGGCTCAATACGCCATGGTGAGGGGCGTGGAGCATTCCTCGGCAGCGAGCTGCGTGGCAAGACAATAGGCGTGATAGGCACTGGAGCAATAGGCATCGCCACAATACGTCTGCTCCACGCCTTCGGATGCCATGTGATTGCCTTCAGCCGCCATGAACGCAGCGAAGCCATAACGGCAGGAGCAACTTATGTAAGTAAGGAAGAGCTATTGAAGAGAAGCGACATCGTAACACTACATGTTCCGCTTACGGAAGAGACCCGCCACCTAATTGGGGAAAAAGAGCTGCAACTGATGAAACCTACAGCACTGCTTGTCAACACTGCACGAGGGCCCGTGATGGACATTGAAGCTGTAGCCGAAGCCTTGCAGGCTGGCACCATAGCCGGAGCAGCAACCGATGTATATGAAAAAGAACCTCCCCTACCCTGCGACCACCCTCTTCTTCACGCTCCCAATTGTATATGCTTGCCTCATGTAGGCTTCGCCACCCGCGAAGCTTTTGACATACGCGCCGACATCGTTTTCAACCATGTTAGAGACTGGCTGGCAAAATAACGGAACAAAAACAATTATTGGTGTCCACTAATAATCTTTGACACATTCAGCAAACATTAATCGGACAGCCGATGAATGAGATGTAAGGTCTGTTTTTTTTGAGTACGAAATGGACAAGGTTGACTTCTTTAATATTCAACCACGAAAAGAACGAACGGAACGAAGTTTTTTTGACAACGAAGGGTTGAGGATAGATTCATTATTATTCGAATACGAAAGGAACGAACGGAGCGTAGGATTTTTTTGACAACGAAGGGTTGAGGATGGCTTATTTATTCAACCACGAAATAAACGAACAAAACGAAAGGATTTTTTTGTGTCCGATAAAACTTGGCGTAATAGTCATTTTGCAGGCTGAAATTTGCAAGTTTTGTACTAATAGTCAAATTGCAGGTTCGAATTTTGGGCGGACGATTGCATAGTCTAAAAACATTGTGTAGTTTTGTCGCGCAGTTCGAAGCATAGCGGAGC
>JAFSPS010000016.1 GCA_017451385.1 Bacteroidales bacterium | reverse complement strand
TGATTACTAAATGTTATACCTAAATTCGTTCTTATAATTTATGGATGTAATAATCAGTCTCTCGAAGAGTTTGTCGCCGAAGTATCTTCTGTTGAATTTCCAGCAGTACTCGCTGAGATAGTTCTGGATGTATTTGGGGCAAATGTCATGATAGACGTCCAGCAGCAGGCGTTTGGCATTACTGATTGCTATATGCACCCAAGGCAAAACATTGCCGATATCCTCTTTGGGAATCACTTTAGGAATATGAGTCGCCACTATGTCTTTGAAATGCACATATGAAGTAGAATCGTCGCTCAATATTGTCGAGTCAGGATTGATGTTGTCCTTGACCTCCCTGTCGATAGTCTCGGCTTTGAGGTCGTCAATGAGAATCATCTTGATATGCTTGACTGCCGTGGGCTTGTCCTTGGGTGTTCGAGGTTTCCCTTCCTCGGTTTCCGCCATCACAAGCACTTTGCTTCTGCGCTGGCTTCCGCGCCCCCTCTTTCTCGGCTTGCCCTTTTCTTCTTCCGGCATCTCGGTAACAAAGAAGCCTTCGTCGAGTTCCACCATCCCGCGCAGATTTAGATCTCTCGTCCCGTTTCCCCATAGCTATCCTCAACTTATGAAGCATTGCCCATATTGGATTGTAGTTCTTGTGTCCCAGCTGCCGCTGAAGTTCAGAGGCGGAATAGCTCTTTTGGGTGCTTGTGAGGAGATGCATCGTGATAAACCAATACCGCAACGGCAATTGGCTGCCATGCATGACCGTATTCGCCTTGAGGCTTTGCCTGTAACCGCACTCCTTGCATTCGAAGCACTGCTTGTCCTGCTTCCAGTAGTGGTGCTTGCATCCACACATCGGACATATAACACCCTCTTTTTCTCTATACTCTTTCAATTTCATTTTACAAGCTTCCTCATTGGGAAACAAATCGTTGAATTCAACAATATTCATAATCTATCTTTTTTTGCAAAGATAGACAACGGGTGTGCCAAATCACGATACACCAACGGCTTTAGGTAAGGAATTTAGTATTCATTTTATAGAAAAAACGTATCTTTGCGTTATAATTACACAATGAAACATAAGGTATATAATATATAACAAAATGGGAAACAATAAGTTCTGCTATGAATATCCTCATCCAGCGGTAGCTACAGACTGCATCTGTTTTGCTCGGGTGCAGGGGAAGAATTATGTGCTACTGATAGAGCGTGGGCATGAGCCATATAAGGGGTTCTGGGCGTTTCCGGGCGGCTTTATGGAGATTGACGAGACGGCGGAGGAGTGTGTGCGCCGCGAGCTGAAGGAGGAGACGGGACTTGAGGTTGGCGAGGTGCATCAGTTCCACACCTTCACAACCGTTGAGCGCGACCCACGAGAACGCGTGATTAGCATTGCCTTCTATGCCGAGGTGGAAGGCACGCCCATCGTGCATGGAGGAGACGACGCAGCGCGAGCACGCTGGTTTGCTCTCGACGAGCTGCCTCCGCTGGCGTTCGACCATGCAGAGATGTTGCAACGTGCTATGGCGGCAAAAAAATGTGGCGAATGAAAAAGCATTGTATGATTGGGAATAGGATGTTTCTCAGCAGCAGAGATAGGAAAGACAACCAGTCATAAAAGCAAGATACGATTTCAATAAATTGATAAGCAATTACTAATAAAAAAATGATATGATTACACGTTTCACTCCTGAAAAAATATCTAAGCTGGCTTCCAACGAGATATTTGTTTTTGGCAGCAATCTTGCCGGTATGCATGGCGGTGGTGCCGCTCGTGCCGCGGTGCGACATTTTGGTGCCATCATGGGGCAGGGCGTAGGACTACAGGGGCAGAGCTATGCCATACCTACCATGCAAGGCGGTGTAGACACCATACGCCCTTACGTTGACGAGTTTATCCTCTTTGCCCACCACCATCCCGAACTCACCTTTATCGTCACACGCATTGGTTGCGGCATTGCCGGCTTCCATGATGCTGACATTGCGCCGCTTTTTGCCAATGCCTTGATGATGGACAATGTGGTGCTGCCGCTATCATTTGTCAAAATTCTGATGCCGTGGACCTCAGAGGCTGCAATATCCAACAATAAAAAAGTTACTTGGGATGATACGGCTTTTTGCAAGATGAAAGACAAGATGGACTATGAAGGACTACGAGAACTCCGCATCGTAGAGTACTACAACACTATTGATTTTGTGAAACAAGGCTACTACTATGTGGAAGGACAGCGAGTGAACATCCCACAGGTAGGATCGTCGCAGTTCTACGATGCACCTATCGCCATCGGACCGGCATCGGCGGCTTATGACACGCAGATATGTGTGGAAAACAACGACTGCCTTGAAGAGGCGTTGCTGCTTATCCGGCACGGCTACCATCCTGCCGTACTCAACCTCGCCGACCGTCATATCCCCGGTGGATGCGTGTTGCAAGGGTCGGGGGCTCAGGAGGAAAGCATTTTCCGCCGCACCAATCTATATACATCGCTCTATCAGTTCCACGACATGGCACAGTACTTCGGCGTCCCGCGTGCCAACAAGTCTTATCCTATGGACCGTCATCATGGCGGCATCTACAGCAAGGACGTTACCGTATTCCGCCACACCGAAGATTGTGGCTACCGCCTGATGGACCATCCCTATCAGATTGATATCATCACCGTAGCGGCGCTTGCTATGCCTCCCGTCATGCCCGATGGCACACTGGGTGCCAACGACACGCAGACCACGCTCGACAAGATGCGTACAATCATGCGCTTAGGCCTCAACGGCGGCAACGATGCGCTGGTGCTCGGAGCCTTCGGATGCGGTGCCTTCCGCAATCCGCCGCGCTTTATTGCCACACTCTTCAGCCAAGTGATAAACGAACCAGAGTTCGTTGGCAAATACAAGCGCATACATTTTGCCATTTTCGACAACCACGCCGCCTTTGCCAATAGCAAGGAGGGCAACTACAAGGCTTTCCGTGATGTGCTGCTGGGCGATATCTCACCAATCTTATAATCCTAACCTCTTAAAATCCTAATCTGGCTACACCGACCATTTGAAACCATCAAAAGGGTTGCTCGGATTAAAATCCTCGCGCTGTGAGAGCTCCTGCATCTTGCGAATGCGTCGCAGCCCCTTGCGCCACATCATGACGTCGAAGATGATGAATATCACGAACTCTACGGCACCGACGATGTAGGCTATCTCTTCGATAGGCGACTCAATATTGTCCGACACCATGAGGATGGCGTCGAAGGTGCCGTGGAGCAGTATGGGTACGAGGAGCGCATAGGAAAGATGACGACTGCGGTTGGCGGGGTCGAACTTGGCCAAAGAGAGGTAGTAGCCCATAGCCACAGCGAAGAGGAAATGGGCAGGCACCGAAATAGCGGCACGGACAAACGCCGTGGCTACGGAGGCTCCAAAGTTGCCCGGCATAAGGACATAGAGTATGTTCTCTATACAGGCGAAGCCCAACGAGATAAAGACGGCATAGACGATACCATCATAGTATTCGTCGAAATGGGAACTCTTCCACACGAGGAGCATGAAAAGCATGAACTTGCACAGCTCCTCGCTGAAAGCTGCTACAACATAGCCTTCGAAGACGCCACCGATGACGGCTTGGCTCAGGCTGTCGAAATCTATAAAGGAAATGGGATTGAGATATTGCAATATGTACTCCATGAGCGAGGCTGGGACAGCAAGGAGAGCACCGAAGATGAATGCTTTGCGCAACAGGGCAGCAGGCTCTTTGTAGGTGTCTTTGTTGTAGATATAGCGCAGCAGGATGGCTACAGGGACTACAGCGAGGGCTATAAGAAAGAGATTCATTATCTTAAGGGGTTAGTTGTTATTTGATGAACTGTTATCAGTAGGCAGTGAATAGAAAAGAGTCGGACGATGCTATTTCTTTTTTGCCTGTCCGGCGAGGAGGCCGCAGGCGGCTTGAATGTCCTCGCCACGCGAGGCACGCAGGGTGCATGTCAGACCGTGGGCGTTGAGGTAGTCTTGGAAGGCACGTATGGCTTCGGGGCGACTGGTGCGATAGGGTGTGAGCGGCGAGGCATGGAAGCGTATGAGATTGATACGGCAACGCAAACCGTGGAGCAGACGCAGCAGCTGGTCAGCATGGGCTATGCTGTCGTTGATGCCGTCGAACATGGTGTATTCGAACGATATGCGTCGCTGCCCTTCCCAGTCGTATTCGCGCAGCATAGCCACAACGTCGGCTATCGGGTACGCCTTTTCGGCAGGCATGAGGCGCAGCCGCTCAGCATGGAGCGGGTCATGGAGGCTCACCGCGACATGGCAACGGCTCTCCTCGATGAAACGACGCAGGCGTGGGATGACGCCTACCGACGAGACGGTGATGCGCTGCGGGCTCCAGGCCAGCCCCCACGCCTCGGTAAGTACACGTGTGGAGCGTAACACGTTGTCGTAGTTGTCCATGGGTTCGCCCCATGCCCATATATACGATGTTAGTCAGTTGCTGGCTCTCGGGTATGGCGAAGATTTGGTTAAGAATCTGCCGTGTAGTAAGGTTGCCATGGTAGCCGCCGCGCCCCGTCACACAGAAGGAGCAGTTCATGCGGCATCCTGCCTGGCAGGAGACGCATAGTGTGGCCCTGTCGGGAGTGCTGTGGTCAATGCTTGCAAGGTGGAGACTATTGCCGTGATGTGGACTGGCCGTAGCATTTCCGGCTGGGATATATACCGCCTCGACATATTGGGTAGAGGAGGTGCCGTCGGGGGCGACGACTTGTTCCTCGAAGAGGTATTTTTTTGTGCCGTCGCGCGACACTTGACAATCTATCGGGTAGTTGGGTTCTATGCTCTCCATGGCGGCAAGGCGTGCGCGCACAGCGAGGGAGAGGTTGGTCATCTGCTCGAAGGAGGTAGCCCGCTTCTGGTACATCCAGTCACACAGCTGGCGTGCCACGTAGCGAGGCAGACCTTCGTCAGCACAGAGCTGTTGCAGTTCGTCAAGGGTGCTACCAAAGATAGACATCGCTGTAGTCGAATGTTTCGTTACTTATTTCCTGTTGGAATTTGGAGCAGTCGAGCTCTACGCCGAGAGGCACGGAGGGACGCTCGAAATCGCTACGGGGGAAGTGCAGCTTGTCGTCCTTGTAGATGCTCTCCATATAATAACCGAAGATGGGCAGAGCCATGCTGGCACCTTGTCCGTAGGTCATATTGCGAAAGTGGATGCTACGTACCTCGCCGCCCGTCCATATCGCCGTGGCGAGTTTGGGCGTGATGCCTACAAACCAGCAGTCCGAGTTGTTCTGCGTGGTGCCTGTCTTGCCAGCGATAGCGGTGCTGTATTGGTTGAGGTGGTATTTGTAGTTGAGGCGCACACCAGTGCCGCTCTCCACCACACCTTTCATCAGTTGCAGCATCATGTAGGCCGTACGGTCGCTGATGGCTTCGTGGCGTTCGGGGATGAAGCGTTCGAGCTCGGTGCCTTTGTTGTCGCGTATGGAGGTGATGATGATAGGCTCCACATATTCGCCATGATTGGCGAAGGTGGCCATAGCACCAGCCATCTCATAAACGGTGATTTCGGGAGTGCCCACGCTGATGGCTGGCACGGCGTCTATGGGACTCGTCACGCCCATACGGCGCGCTATCTCTATCACCTGCTCTGGCGACCCCTGTTTCATGATGTAGGCCGACACCCAGTTGACCGAATGAGCCAGAGCCCATTTGAGCGTTACCATCTCGTTCTCACGCTCCTTGGTAGAGTTCTTGGGACACCAGTCGGGCTGTCCCCACACCTCGAAGCATACCTCGCTGTTGGGCACTTCGGTACAGGGATACATGCCGAGGTCCTGCAGTGCCATAGTATAGACGAAGGGCTTGAAGGTGGAGCCTACCTGGCGATGGCTACGTACATTGTCGTACTTGAAATAGCGGTAGTTGATGCCGCCGACATAGGCACGCACATAGCCCGTGCCGGGTTCTACGGACATCAGTCCGGCGTTGAGAAACTTCTTGTAGTAGAGCAGGGAGTCCCAAGGCGACATGACGGTGTCTATATGTCCGCGGTCGTTCCACGCGAAGACGCGCATCTTGACCGGTTTGTCGAACTCTTGCCGTATGGCGGCTTCTTTCATGCCGGCTTGGTGCATCTGGTAGTAGCGGTCAGACTGCTTCATAGCCTGACGCAGCAGCTTGTCCTGCTGCTCGGCAGTGATGTCGCAGAAGGGGTTGCCGGAGCGGTTATTCAACTCACGGAAGAAAGCAGGCTGTATCTCCTTGCTCATGTGATGACGGACAGCTTGCTCGGCATAGAGCTGCATGTGCGAGTTGATAGTGGTATATATGCGCATGCCGTCGCGATGCACGTCGTAATACTCGCCATTGGGCTTACGGTGATGCTTACACCAATCTTTCATATATTCGCGAATGTACTCGCGCAGGTAGGTGGCAAGTCCTTCGTTGTGGCTCTGCGGAGTGTAGTTGGAGACATCAATGGGCTCGGTGATAAGGCGGTTGTACTCGTCGTCGCTGAGGTATTTGTAGTGGTGCATCTGGAAGAGCACGGTGTTGCGACGCGAAAAACAGTTGTCGGGGTTGAGGATGGGGCTGTAGGTGGTGGGGGCTTTGAGGAGGCCTACGAGGGTGGCGGCCTCAGTGATGGAGAGGTCAGCGGGGCTCTTGCCGAAGAAAGTGCGTGCCGCAGTTTTGATGCCATAGGCGTTGCTGCCGAAATCAACGGTGTTGAAATACATGGCTATAATCTCCTGCTTGGAGTAGTTGTGCTCCAGTTTCACGGCGACAATCCATTCCTTGAATTTAGAATAGATAGTGCCAAGCTTGCTCTTATGTTCGCGGGGGAAGAGGTTTTTGGCCAGCTGCTGAGTGATGGTGCTGCCGCCGCCACTGCCACGGTTGCGACCGAGGAGCGTCTTGAAGAACACGCGGCCGAGGCTGCGCGCATCGATGCCGGAATGGTCAAAGAAACGAACATCCTCCGTGGCTACGAGAGCGTTGATGAGGTTGGGCGAAATCTCGTCGTAGGTAACGTTGGAGCGGTTCTCTATACCTATGAATCCCAGCACTTCGCCGTCTTCGGAAATAACCTCCGAGGCTTGCTTGCTTTCGGGATTTTCAAGCTGCTCAAATGATGGCATAAATCCCAGCCACCCTATGGAGAGAAGCAAAAAGAAGAGCACGATGGCTATCCACATGCCACCGAAACTAATCCACAGTATGCTGCGTAAGTCTTTTTCTTTTTTTCGTCTTGCCATATTTAGAGATAGAGTTTTTGCAGTTATGTAGGTTGTTATATTTCTTCAGGGGTCTTCTATAAATGACTCCGTAGGAGTTACATATCGTTAAGAACTACTTGATTTTTCAAACCTCTCAACCTCGTAGAGGTTGCATATAAATCTAAATCTCTTAATATCTCACCTATCTTAAAATCTTTATTCTCTTATAATCTTAAAATTCTAATCATCTTATAATCTTAATCCCGTCAGTCGTTGGTGCATGTGGTGAGCGTAAGCCCCACATCCTTGATTCCTGATGCCACGGTGTCGCGCATACCGTGGGTAATGGCGAAATGGTAGGTACCACTGTTAGGGAAGATGACCTGCTTCTTGAAGTAGTAGCGGTTATCCACATAGCGTCCTCCTTCCTTGCCACGCCAACGTCCGTCGGGATAGGCGAGCGGACATTCGAGAGTGTCGAGGGCTACGCCGCCATCGGGGAAAGTGGTGTTGAGGAAGAGAAAGGCGTTGCTGTAAGGATAGGAGCGGCTGATACGCAGGTCGAGAAAGAGGTTGTAGATGGTCTGTGTGTCACTGACATTGAGGGTATAGCGCAGTGTGTCAGAGATATCCCATCCATTTTCGTCCACGGCGTGGGTCTCGTTGTAGATTACATCGGAGCTGCAGGCCGCCAGCAGCATTGCGGCAGACAGGATTAGCAGCAGTCGTCTTATGGGGGGCGTTATTAACATACGGGGCTCTTTTTTAGGGACTTCTATAAATAACTCCTTAGGAGTTACATATCTCACCATCCACTATTCACTATTCACAAACCACGCTACTGGCTGTCGCGCGGCGTGTTGCGCTTGTTGCGATGACGTGGGTTGGACTGGCGTGGCGCAGGCTGGTTGGCGGCGTTCTGCTGTGTCTGTGGTGCATTGTTGCGCTCACGAGGCTGACGGCGGTCGCCACGCTCGTTGCGCTCACCTCTTTCGTTGCGCTCTTTGCGGTTGTTGTGACTGTCAGCACGCTCACCATTGCGATTGCTGCGCTCGCCGTTGCCGTTGCGGCGGCCGTTCTGCTCACCATTGCGGCGGTCGCGTGCATCAGCCAGCTTCTGCAGCTCGCTCTCAAATTCGGCATTGCTCGACTCCTGCTCCAGTGCGGAAGTTGACATCAGCTGCACTTGGAAGTCCTCGAGGCGTTCGGGGTACTGCTGGTTGCGGTTCATCTCAATGACCTTCTTCACATCCTCGGCGGTGATGGCCATCAGCTCGCTCTCGCCCTCGTAGGCATACCACATGATGCCGCGCAGCACGTCGGTCTTCTTGTATAGTGCCAGCCCTTTCTGGAATCGTATGGCCTGGCCGGCAGGGGGGAACTTCTTGAGGGCGTCGGCATAGACCTCCGCCTCGTAGTTGAGGCAGCATTTCAACTTGCCGCATTGCCCTGCCAGCTTCTGCGGATTGGGATGTATCTGCTGCACCTTGGCGGCTCCTGTGGTCACCGACTTGAAGTTGGTGAGCCATGTGCAGCAGCACAATTCGCGACCGCAGGTGCCAAGGCCACCTATACGGCTTGCCTCTTGGCGCACGCCTATCTGCTTCATCTCCACACGGACCTTAAACTCTTCGGCAAGGACTTTGATGAGGTTGCGGAAATCGACGCGGTCATCGGCGGTGTAGTAGAAGATGGCTTTGGAGTGGTCGCCTTGAAACTCCACATCGTCAATCTTCATCACCAGCCCCATCTCGTCGGCTATCTTGCGCGTGCGACGTATGGCGTTCTGTTCTTCGGATATAGCCTCGGCCCATTTCTCTATGTCTATGGGCTTGGCGCGGCGGAAGAGTTTGCGTATATCGGGCGAGTCGATGGCTACACCACGTTTCTTCATCTGCAGGCGGCACACCTCGCCCGTAAGGGTCACTATGCCTACATCGTGTCCTGGGGCACCTTCGACGGCCACCACGTCGCCTTCGGTCACATCGATGCCGTCGGGCAGACGGAAGAAGTCCTTACGATTGTTCTTGAAGCGCACCTCGACGACGTTGAAAGCCGCATCACAGGGCTGGCGGACTCCTGAGAGCCAGTTGGTGCTGGTGACCTTGCTGCACATGCAGGTCTCCGTCATGCTCACAGGCTGATAGGCCTTGGGGCAGCTTCGGCATCCGCGCGACATGAAAGCACTCTCTTCAAAGGCAGGCCACGGGATAGTGGGGTCGGGTTCTTCGTAAGGGTCTATAAGGCTGTCGGCAGGCACAAACTCACCGAACTCACTCTCGGTTTTCTTCTCGCTCTCATGCTTGCGAGCACGGCGCTCGGCCGAGCGGCGCGCCTCAGCGGCTATCTCTTCGGGGGTGGCTATATAGTCTTCATCCTCGTCGTTGCTACTGGCTGCGGCTGGCGTAGGGGGAATGACTTTCTCTTCTTTATCGGTTTTGTCGTGTTGCTCTTGCTTGCCGTGATGGTTATTGTCGTTGCTCATAATGATTTAGTGTTAATAGGGATGATGAGGCTGCGTGACGATAGTAGTTATAGGAACTTCTATAAATAACTCCGCAGGAGTTACATGTCAATAGAAACTATTTGTTTTTCATATCTCTCAACCTCGTAGAGGTTGCATATAAAATAGAAGTCACCTTATGCCTTTACATCTTGATGGTTATATTATTGTTATGAATTATGGAATGCAAAATCTAAATATCTCACCAATCTTAAAATCCTAATCATCTTAAAATCCTAATCATCTTAAAAACCTAAACATCTCTCTAATCTTATAATCCTAATCATCTTAAAATCCTAATCATCTTAAAATCCTAATCATCTTAAAATCCTAATCATCTTAAAATCTATACATCTCACCAATCTTAAAATCTTAATCATCTTAAAATCTATACATCTCACCAATCTTAATCTCTATGTATTTCTTTATTTCTTGCGGAGTGCCGAGCTTATCTTGAACGACAGCGACATGAAAGCAAGACCCGGTGAGGCGTTGCGCTCTATGGCCATCAGGGTGTGGTTGATAGCGTCGTTGATGGCTGCAATGTTGTTAGGCGTGACGACGGTATAGAAAGAGCCGTCGAACTTCTCGTCGCCGAATGACATGGTGGCACGGTAGGTGCCGCCGCTCACGTTGCGCAACAGGCATACGCGCATGGCCTCAAGGCAGTAGAGCAGAAACTGTTTCTGCCGCTCACGTCCCTCTTTTGCCATCTCGTCCACCCAAGCCGACACCTTGACCATGTCCAGCTTGAAGAGCAGCCGCATCCATGCCACAAACAGGAGGGCAAAATCGGCACTGACGTTCTCTATGCCTCCAAACGTTGGCACATTGGTTTGCTGCACACGCGATATGACGGTGTCCAGCATACGCTCGGTGCTTTCGGCAGTCATGATTATCAAGGTCCTTCCCGTAGGTTCCTCTATAGTTTTGAGCAGGGTGTTGGCAGCGGCGAGATTCATCTTCTCGGCATGCCATATCAGCACCAGCTTATACGGGGCTTCGTAGGCTTGCAGATTGACATAGCGCACAATGTTGTCGGCATCTCTTTCACGGATTATGCCTTGCTTGTTCTCCACACGCATCTCCTCAAACCATTGGTTCAGAGTGCCATGCTGGTTATACTTGATGAGGAAGTCACGATACTGCTCCAGCAGGTTTTCCGACGAAGCGCTTTTTGCCGAATCGTCGCCAGTCGGGATGTTGGGGAAAATAAAATGGAGGTCGGGATGTTGTAGCGCCTCTATCTTACGGCATGCGGGACAAGTGCCGCAGCTGTCGGCACGCAGCGCTATGGCGGTGCCATCGGCTTTGTGCCAATGTCCATCGGCATCGGGGGTGTAGTGCTGCCGGTTCTGGCAACACACATATTGCATATATGCTATTGCCAGAGCCAGCGTGCCGCTGCTGCTGTTGCCAAGAAAGAGTTGAGCATGGCTGATGCGCCCTTCGTCAATAACAGCAGTAAGCCTATTGGCTAAAACACTTTGATTTATAATCTTTTCAAACTGCATACCCACAATTTAGGCAAAAAGCAAAGATACTTTTTTTCAACCACAAAAGCAAAACGTATTTACAGCGGAAGAACAAGGTATCCCAGCAAGCAACCTCAGTTGAAACATGTCTGAGAAAAACTGCTCTCATCAAGCCCTCTATGCTACTCAGCAAAAACATGGTCCGCAAGAAGGCGGAAAGAGACTTCTATAAATAACACCGTAGGAGTTACTTATCAATAGAAACTATTTGAGTTTCAACCCTCCTCAACCCGTAGATGCTACATATAAATCTAAATATCTCACCAATCCAAAATCTTAATCTACGCCTGTAGCCATTTGTATTTGACCAGACTATGGATGGGAAGGAATGGTATCAATATCGGTGTGCGACGCACATAACTCTGATATTCGGGGTCATTGCCATAGACTTCATTTTGACGTAGTTCGAGCCGTCGCGCACCACTGAACATGACGTACACTATTCCCATATAACCTATTACGGCAAGAGCCCACTGCCAGCCGCTCAGCCCTGCACCGATGCCACTGAGCAGAACGCCCGTCCAGATGACCACCTCACCAAGGTAATTGGGACAACGGACGAAACGATAGAGCCCTGTATCGACAAAACGTTTTGGATTATGCTTCTTGGCCTTCGCTTTCTGCTGGTCGCCGAACATCTCAAGAAGAATGCCACAGAGCATGATGCCAGCACCAATCCATGCCCAGAAGTCGCTAACAGCAACACCTATAGCGGTATTGGAAAGCCGGAACAGTACGGGGCATACCTGCATGACATAGAGCACAGCGCAAAAAATCCACACCGAAAGGACAACGCCAACGGGTTTGCGTTTCTGCAACTCCGGAGCATAGAGTATCTTGCGATAGCCCGACGAACGGCGCTCACGTTGCAACAGGTATGTTGCCAGACGACAACCAAAGACAACAAGCAACCCGCAGAGAATCACCGTTGGCCACGACAAGACGCTGCAATACATAACGAGCATTGTGACGGCAAGAGCAGCAACACCATAACCATAGCCCAGACTGAAGAAATAGATAAAATATTTCCATCCCACAGCCGAAACAGCCATAGAGACGGCAAAAAGAACAAGCAAGTCAACCATACGAAGAGAGAAAGGACAAAATTACACCAAGAGATTATTTTTGTTTCACCCAGATAAGCTTAGAAGTGTCATAACCGCGCCGTGTGGCTTCTGCAAGAATCGCGTCAAGCGTCTCCTGAGGCAATTCACGAGTGCGAGAGAGAATCCACAAATAGTCAGCATCTTTGCTTCCTACAAGAGCCCACTTATAGTCGCCGTCGAGCATCATCACGCGATAATCGCTATAAAACGGGCCAAAGAAAGATACACGCAACACCGCAGGGACATCGGTAGTCTTAGCTTTGCCATTGGAGGTCTTTATCTTGCCATCCTTCTTGCCAGTATTTGTCACCGTAATCTTGCCATCTTCGCGCAACGCATAGTTAGCCTTGCAAAACTCCAATCCACGCTCAAAGCGATGGTCGAAACGTGCAATTTCATACCAGTCCCCCAAATAGCGTTTCAAATCCAATGTCTTAACCACCGAGTTGTCCACCTTCTGCGCATTGCCGAACCCGACAAACAGAAAAGCTAACAAGGAAACAAGAAAAGTTTTTTTCATAATGGTTTAATTATTGGTTAATACGAATGCAAATATATATAATTTCTCGTAATTAGACACAGACGCATCATACCATTTCAAGAACATAATGCAAAACAATAATTTACACTATATATGCATGAAGCTACAAATATTTAACCATGCATCCAATAAGACCCTACTTCCAACAAGAAAGTATAATAGCCTGACAGCAGGTTTTCTATCATGAGGCGTTCCATTCATCACCGTTGTGCCACAAACTTCAAACCTCGTCCAGTCTTCCAGTTGAGATTGTAATAATCGCTCTATCGTTAAGATATTGCAGAAAAAAACACCAATCCCAGATTGAACTTTTTTTAGAAGCTGGGTAGCCCTCTCGGGCTGCCCAGCTTGGATTGTGAGCGAATGCTATTCTATCTCGCTCAGTTTCTTGTAGCCTTCGTAGCGCAGCTTGGCGTTGCGCTCGGTGGCTTGGAAGAGTTCTTCGGCGTGCTCGGGGAAGGTCTTCATCAGACTGTTGTAGCGCACCTCGCCCATGAGGAACTCGCGGAACTTAGTCCAGTCGGGTTCTTTGCTGTCAAGGTGGAAGCCGTTCTGACCGGCCTCTTCCTCGGCAGGGTTGAAGTGCCACAGGTGCCAGTAGCCACACTCGACGGCTTTCTTCTCCTCGTTCTGCGTGCGTCCCATGCCAATCTTGATGCCGTGGTTAATACAGGGAGCATAGCAGATGATGAGCGACGGTCCGTTGTAGGCTTCGGCCTCTTTGATGACCTTGAAGTACTGTGCCTGCGAGGCGCCGAGTGCTACCTGTGCCACATAGACGTAGCCGTAGCTCTTGGCTATCATGCCGAGGTCTTTCTTGCGGATTTTCTTGCCGCTGGTGGCAAACTTGGCCACAGCGCCGGCAGGAGTAGCCTTGCTGCTCTGTCCGCCAGTGTTGGAGTACACCTCGGTATCGACAACGACAACATTGACGTTCTCGCCACTGGCCAGCACGTGGTCCAGACCGCCGAATCCGATATCGTAGCCCCAGCCGTCGCCGCCGAATATCCACTGGCTACGCTTGGCAAGGAACTCTTTCTGCTGCAGGATTTCGTAGGCGTTGCTGCAAGCACCGCAGGTGCAATGCTGACGACCGGCAGCCTTGGCCTCTTCGGCAGCCTTGAGGGCTGCAGGCTGGCCTTCGCCGTAAATCTGCTTGCCCATATCGGACGAGAGGAAACTGATGCAACCATCTATAGGAGTGATAGATGCCTCCATGCAGGCGATGAGCTCGTCGGTAGCCGTGCGGTTGGCGATAGTGTCGTTGTAGGTGTCGAGCCATGCCTGTGCCTTGGCCTTGAGGTCGGCGTTGCACGAAGGGGCTTCCATCATAGCGACGACCTTGGTTTTCAGCGCGTCACGCAGCTTGCGGTAGCCGGTGGCCATACCGAGACCAAACTCGGCGTTGTCCTCGAAGAGCGAGTTGGCCCATGCGGGACCGCGTCCGCTGCGATAGCTGCGGCAGTAGGGCGTGGCAGGAGCCGAAGCACCATAGATGGAGGAGCATCCCGTAGCGTTGGCTATCATCATCTGCTCGCCAAAGAGCTGGGTGATATTCTTCAGGTAAGGTGTCTCACCGCAGCCGGCGCAGGCACCGCTGAACTCAAACAGCGGCTGAGCAAATTGTGCGTTCTTCGGGCTGGCGAACTTGTCGATAAGGTTGTCTTTGTAGCTGACCTGCTTCTGGGCGTAGTCCCAGTTGGCAGCCTGCTCCATCTGACTCTCGAAGGGTTTCATGACGAGGGCTTTCTCCTTGGCGGGGCAGACATCGGCGCAGTTGCCGCAGCCGGTGCAGTCCATCACGCTGACCTGCACGCGGAAATGCATGCCAGCCAGCTCCTTGGGGACCTTCACAGCCACGGTCTCCATAGAGGCAGGAGCCTTGGCTTTCTCGTCGTCGGTCATCACCACGGGGCGTATGGCGGCGTGGGGGCAGATGAGCGAGCACTGGTTACACTGTATGCAGTTGGCTGCCGTCCAGCTGGGGACAGCCGTGGCCACGCCGCGTTTCTCGTAGGCGGTGGTGCCAGCGGGGAAGGTGCCGTCCTCATATCCAAGGAAAGCACTGACAGGCAGGTCGTTGCCGCACTGAGCTACCATGGGGCGCATCACTTTGTGGATGAACTCGGGGTCGTCCTCATGCTTCTCGGCGACAAACTCGGTGCCACAGGGCAGCTGTGCCCACTCGGCAGGGATATCTATCTTGACGATTTCGCCACCACGGTCAACAGCCTGATAGTTCTTGTTGACCACGTCTTCGCCCTTGCGGCCATAGCTCTTGACGATGAATTTCTTCATCTGCTCGACAGCGAGGTCGTAGGGTATCACGCCGCTGATTTTGAAGAAAGCGCTCTGCAGGATGGTGTTGGTACGGTTGCCCAGACCAATCTCGCCGGCTATCTTCGTAGCATCGATGATATACATGGTGATATGATGCACCGCCAGATACTTTTTCACGAAGTCGGGCAGCTGTGCCTTGGTCTCCTCCACGCTCCACGGGCTGTTGTAGAGGAAGGTGCCGCCATCCTTCAATCCGCGCAGGCAGTCGTACTTACGCAGGTAGCTGGGCACATGGACAGCCACAAAGTCGGGCGTGCCAACCAGATAGGGTGCGGGCAGCGGCAGGTCGCCGAAGCGCAAGTGCGAGCAGGTGTAGCCACCACTCTTCTTCGAGTCGTAGTCGAAATAGGCCTGACTGTACTTATTGGTGTTGTCACCGATAATCTTGATGCTGTTTTTGTTGGCACCCACCGTACCGTCGGCGCCCAAGCCGTAGAAGCGAGCCTCGAAGGTGCCTTTGGGTAGGATGGAGACCTCGGGCAGCACGGGCAGCGACTTGAAGGTCACGTCATCGACGATGCCGATGGTGAACTGGTTCTTCTGCTCGCCCTCGAGGTTCTGGAAGACGCTGATAATCTGGGCAGGCGTAGTGTCTTTCGACGACAAGCCATAGCGACCGCCGATGATTTTCACGCCGGCATTGCCCTTGAAGGCCTCTACAATGTCGAGGTAGAGCGGGTCGCCGTTGGCACCCTGCTCCTTGGTGCGGTCCAGCACGCAGATGTTCTTCGCCGTCTTAGGCATCACCGCCATCAAATACTTGACGCTGAAAGGACGATAGAGGTGGACTGAAACGACGCCAGTCTTCTTACCCTGAGCGTTGAGGTAGTCGCAGACGGTCTTGGTAGTCTCGGTTACAGAACCAATGGCCACGATGATGTCGGTAGCGTCCTTTGCACCATAGTAGGTGAAGGGGGCGTACTCACGACCCGTGAGCTTCGAGATTTCTTTCATATACTCGGCCACGATGTCGGGCAGAGCATCGTAGTACTTGTTCTGCAGCTCGCGCGTCTGGAAGTAGATGTCGCCGTTCTGGGCGGTGCCGCGGGTCACGTTGTGCTCGGGGTTGAGGGCACGGTCGCGGAAGGCGCGCAGAGCTTGCTGGTCGAGCAGCGGACGCAGCGTCTCCATGTCCCAAGCCTCAATTTTCTGTATCTCGTGGCTGGTGCGGAAGCCGTCGAAGAAGTGCATGAAAGGCACGCGGCCCTTGATAGCGGCGAGGTGTGCCACGGGGGCGAGGTCCATCACCTCCTGCACACTGTTGGAAGCCAGCATGGCGAAACCGGTCTGACGGGCAGACATCACGTCGGCATGGTCACCAAAGATAGAGAGAGCCTGAGCAGCCAGCGAACGAGCCGTAACATGGAAGACGGCGGGCAGCAACTCGCCAGCGATTTTGTACATGTTGGGAATCATCAGCAGCAGACCCTGTGAAGCGGTGTAGGTGGTGGTCAGCGCGCCAGCCTGCAGCGAACCGTGGACAGCACCAGCGGCGCCAGCCTCTGACTGCATTTCGACGACGCGTACCGTCTCGCCGAAGAGGTTCTTACGTCCTGCGGCAGCCCACTCGTCGATATACTCGGCCATGGGGCTCGAAGGGGTGATGGGATAGATAGCAGCCACCTCGCTGAACATGTAAGCCACATGCGCAGCCGCCTGGTTGCCGTCACAAGTCATAAATTTCTTTTCTTGTGCCATTTTAGTTTGGATTTATTTTATGGTTAATTTGTATTTTAGTTTGAGATTTCGTTTATACGGCTAATATGGAATGTTATTCTTATTGCAATAGTCTTCTATATCGCTGATGGCCTTGAATACATCATCACATGACCTCTCTAAAGAAAGTTTAGCACTTTCGATAAGTTGTTGTGGTGCTGTAATAAAGTTTGCCACACGAAAAATAAACTTATTGAAATCGGGGTTTACCTTGCTTAATTTTTGAATTGTATTATAGTCCAATGTTCTTTCTTTTGCAGGATAAAGAATCTGATAGTCTCTTGCGGTCATTAGTATTATACCTATTCCAAACGCATTATTAAGTCGAGCCATTTCATCATTCAGATTTTCCGAAATTTCAAAAGCAACAAGGTAGCCCAGATTTGCCCAACTCGAATTTGATAGTGCCTGGAAAAAAAATTGTTTGAGCTGGTAGTCAGAATCAATGCTCTTTTTAAGTTCAAAAGAGTATAGTTTTACAGCTTCACGAGGAGCCGTAGCCTTAAGAAGGGCAAGGGTATTTTCGTCCTCAAATAGTTCTATCTCTACGCCAACGATGTCTGGATGAACCCATTTTTGCGTTTGATCTGCTTTAGTTGAGGACTTTTCATGAAAAATCGTTTGGGCATAAATACTGTTGTTACGAAGTGAGCTACAGAATAATTGGTGAAGGGAACGTTCGTTGAATGTTTTTTGAACATTATACGTTATAATGTGAGATGAAGATTCTTTATGCTTACATTGTCCTATAAGTTCTTCTATTTCGTCCGCATATTTTGATACATCGCAGCATGTACCTATCGAACCGGTAGAATTTTGCAGTTTCTGGGACATCTGCTTCCTACTAATTACACCATCAATCCACACGACTTTACGACGATGGGGTAGGTTTCCTCCAGATACATAGTAATAATCTCCTTTAATCTGACCTACATAATATTCCCCTCGTCCATTTGGCGTTATTACTACATCGTCTACCTGTAAACCCTTACAGATTGTCCACAAATTGCCACATGATATAGCAGCAGATGTTTTACTTTTTTCTGGATTGACACTCAACCATACTGGAATGTATTTTTTTTTAAAATCTTGGTATGTATCTAATAAATCATCAGTCAGGTCCACATCATGTAGAAAACCAGCACCAATAAATCCATGTGCATAGCAGTGGTCAGCATACATTCCATGTTGTCCTAGCATTATTCTATTGTATCTCCTGCTCATTATTATTAGTTTTTCTAGTTTTATATTCCCCACCACTTCCTGCATGACTATTTGTAAATCTACCAAAAAAAATCTTTTTCTCAAAGCTCAATTCCACACCATGATTTTTCATGGAGAAAAGGAGTCTCATATTCTGCTCCAAAGCAGAGACTCTTGGAAATTTATCTGACACGATAATATGGCAACTCACATTGATATTGGACAGAAAATCGACACAAATGCTATTTGTTGCTAGTATTTCAATAAACAACTGTAGAGCAGCAGATAATTGGCTGCTGGCTTTTTTGTAGGTTCCTTCTACTGATGTCTGATAATTGCCCTTAGCCTGATCCTTGAATTCTAAAAATACAAACTTCTGCTCGTCGAATATCGCTCCATCTGCCATTCCTCCAGCCCGTTGCTTGATGAGTCTCTTGTCCAACGGCAATAGAACAATCTCACTGCTGGTTGGATTTATACACAAGCAACAGCGATATGCATCCGCCTCTCGCTTTGAGATACAGGTACCTTTGGCATCATCAACAATCATTATTTGACTATCGCGCGATACTTCAATGCAGTCAAGTACTCCAGGATTGTATCCTTTGAACGCATCTACCAACTTCAGTCGCTTTACAACTTCTGGTATATTGTCAGTAAAAGTCATTTCTGAAGCGTTTTTAGGTATAGGTGGTATAGTTTGTTAAAGTCAGCACCGATTGAATCCGACACCACATCCAAATAATTGACAGATACGATTCCTGTCCTTTCATCCTTTATTGACTCACAATACTCTCGACCTCCAAGCGAGTACACAGATACATCAGCACTGTCAATTTGAAACTGAGGAGGTACAATACTATCCACTTCTTCTTTTTTGTTAACATCTACTTTTCTTAAATTGTTTGCCAGCATACTGACATTCAAGGCAGATAGCAAATATGGACTGTGAGTCGTGATTACCATATACGTGCATTCGTCACTATTTGCAATTGAAATGAGTTTATTCAATACTTCCCTTTGATTAGTGGGGAACAGGTTCTGCTCTGGCTCCTCTACAACGTATGAATCAAAATATTTCTCTTCACGAGCAAAATCCGTAATCATCAGCATCGGCAATGCTGACTGGATTCCAGAGGAACATTCTTCCAATGATAGGTATTTCTCTATATCACCTAAAACAGAGATACAATTCGAACCATGATTCTTATCGTATTCTACACCTAAGAACGTGGCATTATATATCGGAAAATGATTTTTTGCACGTTCAAATAAAGACAAATACTCCATAAGTGTATTTGGCAAAGGTATTTTTGACAGAATGATATTTGCCAATGACGATGAAACGGCACCTGCCAAATTGCGTTCGGCTGGTATGTAACACGCATATCTGAGATTGGCCCTAAGAAAATTCAAATTATCCTTTATTGATTTCTCAACCTGCTGATTATCTACGATATCCAAACCCATGTCAATTATATTGTCAGAATAAGAAGAACTTATCAACATTTTACAATAATCGTAAATCTCCTGCTGTGATAAATCCTTTATTGAAATGCTGAATTTTCCGTCGCGATAGCGTATATTTACATCGTTTCTTCCATAGTATTCTATATATGTGTCTGGTGCGAAATAATTTACAATTTCCATCTTTTTAAATTCGGACAATGGATTATTGTTTTTGCAGATATTTGTCCACCAATAAATATCTGAAAATATCGTTAGCAACTTTGCGAAAGCACTCTTGCCTGCGCCTTGAGGTCCGATAAACACCATCAACTTCGACAATTTAATGTCTATATCCTTTATTGGTCCAAAGTTGTGTATCTTTATTTTGTCCATATTTCTCTATTTTTATCTATCAAAGAAAAAAACATCGATGCACTTCGCCATCGCGATGTTCAGCCGCTTACTTTGGTGATCATGTTCTCATGGTTTACCATCTGTCACAAGTCATACATTACTTTCATGTTTTCATCTATTTCCTCCTACCCCCTTCACCACTATCATTCTTTGTTCTGTTATACATATATTTCTTTGAAACATGTTCCGTTTTTTCACTCTTTGATTTTGAATTATTAAGACTTTCCCTTCATTGATCCTTGCTTTGTCGTAATAGCTGCATTTATCATTTACGCTTAGGTTTGGCTATCCTCATACTTCACTATTATAAAATACATTAACGCACCCTGCATACAGGATGTAAAACGTACAAAAGTATTAAATTGTATTAAGAAATGCAAAAAAACGATTTAACATCCCTGTATTGCAGCCTATTGAGGATGTGTTTCATGCACCTTACCCTATCGGATCGGGGCAGTAGGCACGGCGGCGACAGGTGCGGCAGTGCCTGCCCATCCATACGTTGTCAAACTGTGTCGTGGCTTGGTCCACAAGCAATTCCTCGTCGGTGAGGATGCCAGCCTCGAAGTTGCGCGTGCCTACACCCTTCATGCCTATGCCGGCACCCGTGAGGTTAGCACTGCCTATATATGCCAGACGGCAGTCGAACACCATCAGCTTGAAATGGACGCGTGGACAGAGCTGACGCTCCATGCCTTCGAGCAGTTCGGGATAGCGGTCGAAGTCCTGCTGGAAGTTGGGCCCCGGTTCTTTAGCGTGGATAAGGCGTATCTCGACACCCCGATGCACCAAGTCGGCCAATACCGCCACGAAGGGCAGCGTTGCTCCCCCGCTCTTCATGTAGAGGTCTTTGATGTCGGCAGTGCCTATCCACAACTGGCGACGAACGTTCGTCACCTGCTTCAGCACCTCGCCATAATGCTCCTCGTCAGCTATGTACTTTATCATCCCTGTTTGACGATATGTGTGCAACGACTATCTAACAATTCCATAAGCCATGAGCATCGCCTTAGTGACGAAACAAGAATGTTGATACCCGTCGCATTGCTCTGGCACGTCATATGCTGCTGCGCTGTCGCTATTTTGCCAGTTTCTTCATCGCCGCACGCATGCTCTGTATGATGCTATTGGAGGTGTATGTGGCACCGCTGACGGCATCCACCCGCTTCTTGCGTGCCTCCTTGGCTGTCAGCCCGTTCCAGCTGGCAAGCAGCGTACTCTCCAGCACCTTGTCAACGATGAAATGGGTCTCCTCACACTCCAACAGATATACCGCTACGACTTTTTTCTCAGCATCCAACGCTATCAGCAGCGGCGTCTCGCCAGCAAAACCCGTGATGCCGTCGCTGGCAGGCTTGGAATAGACAGCATAGCCTATCAGGTGTTTGCCGCCATCATACACCGCTGTCCACTTCTCCTGCTTGCTGACGCTCTGCGCTTGGGGGAAGGCCTTGACAATCTCGGCAGGCAGCGACGGACCGCCTTTGCCGTCAGAGTAGCTGTCGGCAGGTCGCGACGGACATCCTTCATACTGAGCCTGCGCCACAAAAGTACAGAAAACCACTGCAAAAAGCATCATATAATATTTCCTTGCCATGATTACCTTGTATAGTTTTGTTTTTATAACGCCATGATTTTTGCTTTATTGCACAACAAAGTGCTTTAGTTGTTACAAAAAAACGTATTTTTGCATCATAAAAAAAAGCATCATGAGAAAAAAACTATTTCCACTCTTTCTGGCATTAGCAGTGCTCTTGCCCAACGTGTTATTCGCACAGCAGAAGATTGACGAATCGTCCTATTTCAAAAAAGAGGAACTGCCCAACGCCCTCCATTTCCTTCCTGCACCACCCGACACCTGCACCACGCAGTTCATGTATGACATATCGCAGTATATGTGGGGCAAGACGCAACGCGCCGGCGAACGCGGTGAACGCGCCCGCCGCGAGGCAGCCACCGACATACCTACCATGCTCAAACTGTTCAGCGGTGCCTTCGGCTACGACCTCTCGCCAGAGACCACCCCTGCCATCTACCGTGTGGTAGCCAAAGCGTGCAACACCTCGCACGATGCAGGCTCCATCCCCAAACGCCACTATATGCGCAAACGCCCTTATATGCGCTTCAACGAGCCCACCCTCGTTCCCGAGGATGAGGAGATTCTGCGCACCAACGGCTCCTATCCTTCCGGCCACACCCTCTTAGGATGGGGCATGGCTCTCATCCTCAGCGAAATCAACCCCTCGGCACAGGATACCCTCCTCGCCATGGGCTATGAGTGGGGCCAGAGCCGCGTGATTGCCGGATTCCACTGGCAGAGCGATGTCGATGCCTCCCGTATGCTGGCTGCCGCCGTCATAGCGCGTCTCCACACCAGCGAGGCTTTCCTCAACGACATGCGACGCGCACGCGAAGAATGGGCAAAAATAAAGAAATCAAAAAAATAGTTTTGCGCGATTGGCAACATATTACGACTACACGTCTGGCAAGACACTAATCTAAAAGCCTAACTATCATAATATCATATTTTATAATCTCTCTTAATATCTTAACATCATTATCTTTTAATCCCCATTCCATCTTAATATCTTAACATCATATCTTTTAATCCTATTCTATGAACATCCTTCTCCTCGGTTCGGGCGGTCGCGAACACGCCATAGCCTACAAGCTCACACAGAGTGCGCACTGCGAACACCTTTATATTGCCCCCGGCAATGCTGGCACCGCAGCCCACGGCACCAACGTGGCACTGGACATCAACAACTTCTCCGCTATTGGCGAATTTGCCATAAACAACAACATCGCCATGATGGTAGTAGGTCCTGAAGCCCCGCTGGTGGGCGGCATCACCGACTTTTTCCGCAACAGTCCCACGCTGCGCAACATCATGGTGCTGGGGCCCGACCGTGAGGGCGCCCAGCTGGAAGGCAGCAAAGCCTACGCCAAACAGTTCATGCAGCAGTACGGCATACCTACAGCGCGCTACCGCAGTTTCACCGCCGACACGCTGGAGCAGGGATACGCCTTCCTCGACACCCTCACACCACCCTATGTGCTGAAAGCCGACGGACTGGCGGCAGGCAAAGGCGTGCTCATCATCAACGACCTCGACGAGGCCAAGAGCGAGCTACGCAACATGCTGGTTGACGCCAAGTTCGGCAACGCCTCCTCCAAGGTGGTCATAGAGGAATACCTGACGGGCATTGAGATGTCCGCCTTCGCCATCACCGACGGCAAGAGCTACAAAATGCTGCCCGAAGCCAAGGACTATAAACGCATCTTTGACGGCGACAAAGGCCCCAACACCGGTGGCATGGGTTCCGTCAGCCCCGTATGCTTTGCCGACCAGACCTTCAAAGACAAAGTAGAGCAGCGCATAGTGCAACCCACCATACGAGGCCTGCAAGAACGCGGCATCGACTATCACGGTTTCATCTTCTTCGGCCTCATGGCAGTGCCCGACCACGAGACAGGCCAATACGACCCCTACGTCATCGAATACAATGTGCGCATGGGCGACCCCGAGACCGAGAGCGTCTTCCCACGCCTGCTAAGCGATGTAGCCGAACTGCTGCGCGCCGCATGCACAGGCGAGCTGGACAAGCAGCAACTGCTCATAGACCCACACACAGCAGCCTGCGTAATGATGGTGGCGGGCGGATACCCAGACCACTACGACAAAGGCGACATCATCTACGGTATCGAGAATGTCAGCAACAGCCTCATATTCCATGCCGGCACCAAGCGCGACGGACAAGGACACTATGTGACCAACGGCGGACGCGTCATCTGCGTCACATCCCTCGCACCCTCGCTGCCCGAGGCACTGCTCGAGTCCTACCAGTCGGCAGCCCACATACAATGGCGCGGCAAGTTCCAACGTCGCGACATAGGACAAGACCTGCTACGCCTAATGGTGCAATAATCCGCTTAAAATCATCAACCAAATAATACCGAAAACCTTATGAAAGAAATCATGCCCATCAACGGAGTCTTCGACATGCCGGCTCTGCCCTACGATGCCGAGAGTCTCAAAGTCATCAGTGCCTCGACATTGTCGTTCCATCACGGCAAACATCTGCGTGCCTACATTGACAACATGAACAAGCAGCTCGTTGGCAGCGGCCTCGAAGGGCTGCCCCTCTCCGACGTGGTACGCCGCGCCGAAGGCGGACTATACAACAACGCCGGACAGGTACTCAACCACATCATGTATTTCGAACAGTTCGGCAACGCCAACCACAACCCGCAGGGCGAAATGCTCAAACTCATAGAACGCGATTTCGGCACAGTGGATGCCTTCCGCAAAGAGTTCGAACAACGCGGCGCAACACTCTTCGGCTCCGGATGGGTATGGCTCTCGCAACAAGCCGACGGACACCTCGTTATCACGCAGGAAGCCAACGCCGGCAACCCACTGCGTAGCGGCCTGCATCCGCTGCTCACTTTCGACGTATGGGAACACGCCTACTACCTCGACTACCAGAACCGCCGCGCCGACTACCTTGCCGCCCTTTGGCAGATAGTGGACTGGCAGATAGTGGCTTCGCGCCTGGCATAACAACCCCCAAACAGTCATGCAAAACGACAGATAGTGTCACCGCTGGCACCATCTGTCGTTTTCCGTACACGATAGAAGTTATCTGACGCAATGCCTTATAACCATAGGACACACTCCCACTCGCAAATACTTGGAAAACATGAACACAATGACAACGTATTACGTGCGCAATATTTTTTTAGGCAAAACAAAGCAATATTTTGCCGATAGACAGAAGATGTATATATAAGTCGCTGGAATATGCCGAAGGTCATACGAGTAAATAAGTGCTTTTTGTGGAAAGGGTTTCTCGCTATCACTCTGGGCGAGGTGATACTGACTGTTGCGCCGCTTAGCGAGCGTGATTTGAACCACGAGCTGATACATGTACACCAGCAACGCGAGTTGCTGTATCTGCCGTTCTTCGTCTGGTATGTCGTGGAGTGGCTTGTCCTACTTTTGAAATACAGGGACAGGATGAAGGCATACAGGAATATACGATTTGAGAAGGAGGCGTATCGGCATCAAGATGATTTGACCTATCTCAGTCGTCGCAAACACTATCATTATCAGTGATAAGCGGCGATATTTATCATCATTTAACCGCTGGTCAACCAGTAGTCAACCAGCGGTCAACTGCAAGCGCAATATTCGCATCAGTTTTCCATTGCCCTGATACTGATTTTCATCTTTACGGAACTCCCCTGTGGCCACGAAGCCGCATTTCTCCATGACGCGTCCCGAGGCAGGATTGTCCGTATAGTGGCTGCCTGCCAGCGATGCAATCTGCGTTGTAGAGCGTATGTAACTCAGCATCAGGCGCAATGCCTCAGTGCATAGCCCCTGCCCCCAATAGGGTCTTCCTATCCAGTAGCCCACGATAGGCTCATCATCGCGGTCGGTGATATTATTCTCCATCATATAGCCTATAGCACCAATAGGCTCGTCGGTAGCCTTCAGCACGATGGCCCATGTGGTGCCGTTGCTGAAAACGGTATGTATCACCTCGCGACTCTCCTCAATGTTCCCATGCGGCTACCAGCCGGCACAAGGACCTACATCGGGATGCGAAGCATACTTATACAGCGCCTCGGCATCGTCATCACGCCATGGACGTAACACTATTCTTTCTGTCTCCATCGCCTCAGCACAGGGAAAAAGGAGCGCATCATCTTTTTATACTCATCAGCAGTCATAGGCTTGCCCATCTGCTGCGCTACCTCGTCAGCAAACTGCGCACAATGCTCTATCATCTCATCCATGGTGCACTGCTGAACGAAAGAGCCGCCTTGATAGCAGTATTTGCAGTAGTCGTAACAGATACTGCCGTCGGCATTGGTGCCACAGTCATCCACCGACGTCAGCGGCATACCGCAGCTCTGGCAGAACTGTGGCAACTGGCCTTGGCGAAACGATTTCTCCCTCTTAGGGAATGTAGCCTCATACGCCTCGAAATCCGCAGGGTCAGCCTCTGCAACAAAATATCCCTTGGGAGGACAATAGGTGGCCTCTTTGCCACCGAGCCATCCATCGACAAGCTCCTGTGCAAGGAAATATGGTACCTCGGCATCGCGCGGCTCGCTATGATAATGTATGCCGAGACTGCTGGCCACAACGAAACCGGCATGACGATAGAAGTCGATATTGCCCTCCATACACAGAAAGCCCACCCCCATCTCGCGAGCACGCTGCAACGCATAGTTCAGCAGATGCAGACCATAGCCCCGTTTCTGATAGTCGGGGTGGATGCATATAGGTCCAAAGGTCCACGAGGGACGTTTTGTGCCATCATCATGCACAAGTTCCGCCCTGGAGAACATCACATGGCCTATTATACGTCCGTCCTCCTCCATCACGAAATTGAGCTCCCTCACAAAGTCAGGATTATTCCTATACCTATGTAGCACATAATGCTCCGTACATCCAGGGCGATAGACATTCCAGAATGATTCCCGAACAAGGTTCTCCACTATGAGTTCATCCTGTGGCTGTTCTGGTCTGATAATCATAGACAACTTGATAATTATATGTTTCTTAATACAACCATGATTACAATGGTGGAACAAAAATACTTTTTTTTGCAGATTTCCAGCATAAAATGTAGTCCTCGCACTGAGCCGTATCGTCTCGGACAAATTTTGTATCGTTTAAAATTTGATACAATGATATAAATAACGTACCTTTGCAACGTAATTCAATCCACACCCTAAAAAAGGGTTCTACTAAAAAAGGAAATATCATACAATTATACAATAACCACAAAAAACAATATTATTCATGATGGACAAACAAAAATCAATCGACGCACTGCAGTTCTTCATCACCAACCTGAACGCACAATCGTTCCAACACAAACTGCAGGCCAAACTCTTTGGCTCCATAGGCTACAAAAAATTGGAAACCAAATATCTGGAGCACGCAGCAGAAGAGAGCGGCTTTGTAGATCAATTCATAGACCGTCTTCTCGACCTGGGTGGCGAGCTGAAGCAGGAAGCCGTGGGCGCACTGCCACTCTACAAAGACCCCATAGAGTTCCTGAAAGCCGACTATAAGGTGTCCGTGGACGGCATTGAGCTGCTCCGCAAATGTATGGACGGCATCAAGGATGACCTGACCACCTTCGACATGATGAAAGTGTACCTCAAAGACGAAGAGGACGATATGTACTGGAGCGAGGAGCAGCTGGGCCTCATCGAAATCATAGGCGGAAAGCCTTGGATTGTGAAACACGCACTCTAATAGCAACATAAAAAAAGTACAACTATGGATTCGATAAAGAAAGTATATGACTTCCTCGAAGATGCCAAAACATTTTTCTTGGCAACCGCCGATGGCGACCAGCCGCGCGTTCGCCCCTATGGCGCCATGATGTTCTTTGAGGGTAAGATATACATCATGGCTTTTGGCAAGACCAACGCCACACGGCAAATTGCTGCAAACAACAAGGCTGAATTATGCGCCTTCAAGGGAAGAACACTGCGCATAGAGTGCCAACTGGTTGAGGACAACCGCCCCGAGGTAGGCAAGGCACTCGTTGACAAGATGCCCGTGCTGAAACCTGCCCTCGGCGAGAATGGTGAAAACGGCGTGATGTATTATCTGAAAAACGCTACTGCTACCTTCTACAAGATGATGGAAGTGGACGAAGTTGTTAAATTCTAATCAACAACGCCTCACATATACGTATCGCTTTATCGCCACCTATATGATGAACTTTTAGCATTGAAGAGGGTGTCTCGCAGATGAAGTGAACCCCGAAAGTTAGACAAAAAACTTTCGGGGTTTATTATGCAAAAGAGAAAGAAGCATGGTTATGCAGAATGTCTGAAGTACATGCAAATGATCAAAGAAGGAACATCCATTCATGCAATTCACATGAAGTA
>JAFSPS010000015.1 GCA_017451385.1 Bacteroidales bacterium | reverse complement strand
GCGGATTAAAATGTCACCATATTTGGATTAAAACGTCTCCAAATCTGGTGTTATAAACAATGGACTAATATGGCGGAATTGCTCGTAGTTCCCAATGAAGGTCTGATTGAAACTGGGATATTTGGGAATGTCCGTATTTATAAAGATTGTTTTGGTTTGTAAAGATTGTTTTGGTTTGTAAAGATTGTTTTGGGCGGTACTTAATGCATAGTGCTCCTATTGCGAATAGAAGGAAATGAGGAATTCTGAAGAGCAAGGAAACGAATAGCAGGCATTTTTTTTAGTGGGTTATGGTGGGGTCTTCGAGGGTTTGGAGGTGTTGTGCGGCTTGCTGCATGGCTGTTTCGAAGGTTTGTATAATGGATGGGGCGAGGAGGGTGCCTTGCGGGGGGGTGGGTAGTGTGGCAAAGTTTTGCAGGACTTGGATGACGGCGTTTTTGAATGCGTCCAGGTAGTTCTTCAGGCTCTCGATGTTCACCAGTCCGCCGTTGTCGCCACCGTGCAGTTCTATCTTTTCTGCCTCGCTTGCGGCTATCACTGCCAGCTGTCGGAGGTGTCCTTCGGAGAGGTCGGCTACGATGGCGAAGGCACCGGGGCGGGCGTGATGCGGAGTGGTTGGTTGGTTTGGTCTTGTACGGGGCGGAGGCTGACGCCTTGTATTTCGAGGCCGTCGAGGAGGATGGTGCAGGTGTCTTGCTGGACGGATAGGACTTGAGCGAGGTGCACCTCGGTGTAGGGCTGAGGGGCGAGGTGGCGGATGTATTGTTTTATTTTTGTTGTGTTTTCCATGTTTTTTGTTATTTTTGCACGGTGTTTAACCGCTGATTAAACGTCGTTTGAATGATGAGAAAAATTGTATTTCTTCTATGCCTGGCAGCCGCTTCGATGTCGGCTTCAGCGCAGTTTAGGAGTGATGTAGACCGTTATTGTCCTAATATAGTTGCGGAGCAGTGCCAGTGGGAGTGGTCGGACCGAGTTCCGCACGAGTTTATACCCTTAGAGGGTTATGTGTATGTGGCGAAGGAGGGCGAGCCGTATGATTTGAAGATACGTGTGGCTCGCAAGGGCGAGACGCCTGATATGTGGGTGGGGATAGTGAAGAAGTATCCGGATGAGTGCGGTTTGTGGCAGTGGACTGACGACAGGAAGAAGGCATGGTTCACGGTGAAGTTTGTGAGCAAGGTTGGAGAAGAACATATGATTGTGAAGTTTGAAGATGGTGAGAAGAACAGGCATAATACAGATTTGCCGTGTTGGGATTATAGCAGTGGCAAGCGAGAGCCTTGCAAGTAGTTATTTTTATTTTTGGACATCGAGTCGGCGGCCGAGGGTTATTTTGCGTTGGCCGCCGCTGCGGCTGTATGTTGTCTCGGTGGCGATGACGTAGTATTTGCCGTCGCGGTCTGGTAGGTCTTTGTCGTGGAGGTGTACGGCCATGGTGGGTTTGACGAATGGTATGAGCCATACGGTGATGGAGCCTTCGTAGCCTGTGGCGGAGAGCCGGCCGTGCTGTTCTTCAGCTATTTTTTGCGCTGTGGCAGGGTTGTCGTCGGTGCAGCGGAGTTTTTTTTTTGCTCCTGATGTGCCGTAGGATACTTTGGTAGGCTCGCCATCGGGTTGTCTTATGATTACCTCTACTTCGAAGAAAAATTTAGCCTAATAAATGCAAGGCTGCCGTAAGGCGGCCTTGGGAGTCGCAAACCTTTCGGCACGTGTCGCTTGCAAGATTTCAACATAAAAGTCAAAATACAAAAATCACCTGCTGTACCTCTCGCCGACATAGCCGGAGCCTGCGGTGTGGTGCAACAGGTCGTAGTGGTTGAGAATGGGCGGCGTTGGCGCAAGGTCATAATAGTCCATCTGCTCTATCGACATCTTGAAATATACCATTTTGTCGTAAGACGTATAGAGACGCGAGAGAACGTCGTTGTGGTCGTATATCCACCGCTTGCGTTCATCATCCACATCAAAATCTGCCTTGCCGACACAGCGAACAGACACCGCAGCATCCTGCGCAAGTATCTCTATATATGGATTCTTCTGCAGTTGCCTATATACCTCTTTGACTGGCGACGTGGCGAAAAAGAGGGTCGTGCCTTCCATCTTCATTATCTGGAATACCCTAATCTTCGGCCGTCCGTCTCCGCATGTAGCAAACGCCACATCCTTATGGCTTTGCAGAAACTCTAATGCTTTTTTCATTTTTCAATATTGTTTGGCTAATATCTTTATATCCTTAGGAGCAATGGCGAACTTGTCGTAGCCGTCACGCGTCAGCACCAGCTGTGCAAGAGCCACCTCCCTCATGCTGTTAGCTTGCCCCATAAGTCGCAGCAGCGGGTAGAACGGCAGAACTATGTACTGCATCGCCTGTATGTGTCGCTGTCCTTTGGCCCATAGCATTATGGCGGGACGCAACGCAAAGGAGCGTTTGAAGCCTTTTCTCGCTATTGCGTTCTCCGTGCCGCTCTTCACTTTCTGCCAGAACTGTTTGCCGTCCGGCGTGGTCCCTGCACCGCTGAGGTAAATGAAGGTCATCAGCTCCTTGTCGGGCATAATATCAGCAAAATGGAGCGGTATCTCTTGCGAGATGCGTACATATACATCCTTCGGCGTACCTACCGATGTGACTCCGGCAATGAAAAGCACCGCATCATACCCTTTGAAATGCTCATCGCCTTCGGCGAGTTGCATGAAGTCGCCCACGATGTATTCTTCCAGTTTGGCATGTCGTATGCCCGTGGGTCGGCGGCTGACGGATAACACTCGCTCCACCTCGTCCACATTCAACAGTTCCAGCAGCGTCCCCTCGCCAACATAGCCTGTGGCTCCTGTGATGATTATCCTCATAGTCATAGACTTTTTAGGATATTCTCTGCCATACTCCTGCCGGCATCGTATGCACGCTGCAGGTCCTGCTCCCAATGCTCGTCGCGATACTGTCGCTTTGCTGTCTCCGAAAAACCAGCAAGCTCGAAATTGGCATAGTTCTTCACCTGATAGGTGTTGTATGCGATAATGTGCTGCGGTTCTCCAAGGGCGGCAGCAATGCAGTGTTCCATCGAGCCATAGCCCGAATTGTTGTTGCGCTCTGGTGTGCCGTTCATAGTAATCATCAGCACCACGGGCATACGCTTAGGAGCCGTTAGGCTGTAGTCGTTATATGACAGCCACGGAAATGCCAAGCGCTCCAAGAAAGCTCGCATCTGTCCCGTTATGTCGCCAAAATATATCGGCGAACCCAGCACCAAGCCATCAGCCTGAGCTATATCTTCGAGGATTGGTGTGAGCGCATCCTTGTATTTGCACACGTTGGAGGCCCTGCCCTTAATTTTGCACGCCATACACGACATACATCCCTTATAGTCTGTCCCGTAGAGGCGTACAGTTTTTACCTCTATCTCTTCGCCCATCGACGAAGCGCCTTCTGCAAACTTCTGCAGCATGGAGGCCGTATTAAAATTCTTTCTCGGACCTCCGTCGATTATCATTATTCTTTTACTCATAATGTCACATAATAAAACAAAAAAGTTAGACAATAATCACAATTCTATAATATGGGGACGAACATCCACATCGTGCGATGCCAACGAGGCAACGCAGTCCGAAGAAAGGCTCTGCTCCCTAATCCATTGCAAGGACTGCCGCTGCATTTTTTTGTCAAGCGTTATACCACTCGTTATCATATCTCTCCACGATTTTGTAGCATATCCACCATCTGCAAAAAGCAATACGTATTTGCCTTCTTCATTTCTAATCTTCAATGCACATAGTCCCTCGCTATGCCCTGGGATATTCACCATCATTAGACTGCCATCGCCCAACACATCATAGGATTTTCCTACGGGGCCTTCGTTGCCATTCCATTCGAAAGTATGCATATCGACCCCTTGCCACCAGCGTTTTTGGAATCGTATAGCAATCTGTATGTTTTTGCGTTTCGTCCCTTCCAACTCTGCCTTTGAAACAAGGATGTGCTTAGCATCCTTCACCTGTCGCAACCCATTAGCATGGTCACAGTCAAGGTGCGACAAAAGAACATAGTCAATGTCTGCCGGCCTTATGCCCATACGTTCCAGATGTTCACTGATAGCCTCTCCTTTTGCGATGCGTCCCTGATTTATTTGATAGAGAAACCACGAGCCAAGCGATTTAATCTGCGCACTCTTATCATATACTCCATCTGGCGACATCTCACGATGCCATCCGGTATCAAATAGAACCATTCCTTTCGGGTGTTCTATGAGAAAGCAGAATACCGGCAGCCACATCCATTTACTTCTCGGCGTAGTGAGGCCGGAAGCCTTAATGATACTACAATCGTCGCCACCAAACGGCAAATATGGCGACACACAGACCTCGCCGGTTCGCAAAACGTGTATCTTGATTTTATCCATTATTTTGTGGGAATAACATTATGAAAACTACATAACCAATATCAAGCGGCCTAAATAGGCCATGCCTAAACGCCGATTATGACGTTTACACTTCAATCCGCTTAATCAGCTTGGCAGGGACACCGCCAACAATGGTGTTAGGCTCCACATCATTCGTAACCACAGCCCCTGCCGCCACTATTGCTCCATCCCCCACCGTGACGCCTGCCAGCACTGTGGCGTTAGCACCTATCCACACATTCTTACCTATGTGGATGCTGGCTGCCGTCATACCACCTCTATGTGCCGGGTCCATATAATGGTTAAGGGTCGCCAACACCACGTTATGTCCTATCAGCGCACCCTCGTCAATAGTAATGCCTCCTTGGTCTTGAAACTTACATCCCATATTGATGAAAACACCCTCACCGAGCACAGTATTTTTGCCACAGTCAGTATGGAATGGCGGGAAGAGGCCTACACTCTTTGGCACTTCCTTACCCAGCAGCTGTTCCAACAGAGCGTGCAACTCATCGGGCGTATGGTATTTGCCGTTTATCTCGGCAGTAATACGCAGAGCCTCCTGCGACAGCTCGTGAAACATCTTATGCACTGGCGAGTTGGCATCAATAGGCTTGCCAGAAGCCATATATTCTCTAAACTCTTGTACTGTCATAAACATAAAAAAAAACTTCTTGATTAAACTATACTATGCAGACCGCATTCTTCATCAATCACCTCTCCACAATCTCTTCGAGTGCCCCAGTCTCAGAGTCTATGATGAAACCGCGCACCACGATGTCTTGTGGCACCAGCGGATGCGTAGCTATAGTCTGAACCGTCCGTCGCACAGATTCCGCAGTATCCTTGAACCCTTCGAGCCACTTGTTCAAGTCTATGCCACATTTGCGTATGGTGTCCAGCGTATCATCGTCTATGCCTCGTTCCAGCATAGCATCGTGAAAATGCTCATAACTCATGTGGCATGCGCCGCAATGGGAATGAGCCACCACCATGATTTCCTCCACACCCAGCTCGTATATTGCCACTATGAGGCTGCGCATGGCTGAGTCAAAAGCCGAGATTACCAAGCCTCCTGCATTCTTTATTATCTTGGCATCGCCATTCTTCAGCCCTAAGGCAGCCGGTAGCAGCTCCGTCAGACGCGTGTCCATACACGACAGCACAGCCAGCTTCTTATCGGGATACTTGTCGGTCAGGTACTTCTCGTACCCTTTCCGCACCACAAAGGTCTTGTTGTATTCTATTATTTGGTCTATCATTGTTTAACAGAAAAATTCATATAATATGTCATTCATAGTACTCTATCCTCAGCTCGTCGCTGACGTTGAAGGCCTCGTGCATAGAGTCGTCATAGACATACACCATTTCCATCCCCCTACACTTCGACGGGACATGTAGCACCTTCAGCAGATGCCACAAAGGTTTCCCAAAATCGTATGAGCTACGGTCCAAGATAATACGCCTTTCCTCTGGGTCTATCCTGTAGTAGCCGCCACCAATGCTCTGCTCCCCCGGTAGCAGCAAATCCTTGTGCTGTGCCACCATACCCATGCGAAGGATTCCTTCCATCGTTATTACGAACTTCGGCAGCAGCATCACACCTCCTCCCACATGTAGTCCTCTCCGCCAGCCGCAATCTCAAAATGACATCTGACGATACCTATATCTATATGCGTGTAGCCAGCCAGCGAGAACTGCCGCCTCGCCACCACGCGAGCCTTTCTTCCTTCCTCCACAGGCTTATACTCCAAATAGAACTTCTGCTGATTGATTGCCGTAGGTGCCAGCAAAGCCGCCTCCACACCTCGACGGAACCATTCAGGGCTGCCTGCGTCGGCATTGCTCACCTGTTCCACGCGTTTCACCTTGTGCGCCGTGCCGCCCGTCTCGCCGTAGCCTATGGCTATATAAGCCTTTATCACCTCGCCATCGTCAAGGACATAGGTCCCAGCCACCTTGCTGTAGGTGAGACCTACCCAGCAGGTATTCAACCCGAGGGTCTGTGCATAAAGCACTATCTGCTCACCATGGTAGCCTATACGTTCTTCAAGGTCATCAGCCTTAGCGCCAGCCATAACGATATAGTTCTCCACATTACGAAAACGACCATATTTGGCCTTGCCTTCGCTGAATGCTCGTGGCTCGTTCATCACCAACTGCACATGAAGTCGCCCCAACTTATTCTGCTCCTCTATCTTTGACGACAATGCTTTGACGACATCTTCCGCCAGCGGCTGGTGCTTATATGCCCTAACACTGTGTCGTACCGTTATTGCTTCTTGTAGTGTCATATCTAACTTCTTATAAAACGTAGTCCAATAACCTTGCTTCGTTACATAGCAGATGCAAATATATAAATTTTAAATCAAACATAGATGCCTTACAACCACACAAATTACCAACAATCATCCGTTCTAAAAATATCCGTATTCAAACACAACATCACATCAAATTAAAAATGTATCTTTGCAATACAATTATCTAACGACTCTAAAGCTTGGTAGAGCATACAACTCCAAACATTTATGGAACAAAAACACGTTACAAAAAAGGTGACGGCTACCATCCTTTCGATGTCGCTACTCACCGTGATGGCAGGAGCTGCTATCGCTCCAGCTTTGGGAATCATCAAAGCACACTTCTCCTCTGCACCCGCATTGCTGATACAACTCATTGTCAGCATCCCTGCCCTGCTGATTATCATCACAAACCTCTTCTTCCTACCCATCAGCCGTCATCTGCACACGCGTGCCATTGCCACCTCTGGACTTATACTATATGTCGTCGCTGGTGCCGGATGTTTCTTCATCGACGACATCTACCTTCTACTCCTACTGCGCGCCCTGCTGGGCGTCAGCGTTGGACTCATCATGCCGCTCTCCACAGGTCTCCTCGCCTACTACTTTCCGCCAGAGCAACAGGCACACCTCATGGGCCTTTCGGCTGCCATGAATCAAATGGGCGGCGTTGTAGCAACACTTCTTGCCGGAATGTTAGCCACCGTAGAATGGAACTACGCATTCATTGTCTATCTCTTAGGCCTCATCGCGTTAGTCATGGTATGGCTATGGCTCCCCGACGAGCAACTCGACTCTTCCAACAAGCGCGGTATTCCTTTCGCACCCCGACAGTTGCTCAAGTTCCACCCCTCAGTCATCGGCATGCTCCTTCTCATGACTATCTTTTTCATCTATCCAACCAACTTCGCCATCATCTCAAGACTACAGACCTCTCTCTCTTCCGAGATGACAACCTTAATAATGGTCGGACTCGATGTCGTTGCTTTCTTCATAGGCCTTGCCTTTGGCCCTCTAATGCGCCATTTCCGGTTGTCAATAAAATATTTTGCACCGCTCTTCCTCCTGCTCGGTTACCTTGTACTGTCTTTGCCATCATTACTACCGTCATGCAACACAACAGCATCCGTCGTCACCGTCATAGCGGGTTCTCTCTTCATCGGTATTGCCAACGGCGTTGGAGTACCATACCTCAACACCATCGCAAGCATCAAAGGGGGGCGAAACTCCGCCACCACTGTCATGCCTCTTCTTTCTGCCGCTCTCTATCTCGGACAGTTCATCTCACCCCTTATCGTCTTGCCTCTCTCCAACCTGCTGTTCCCCGAGTCCGACATTGCTGCTCCCTACAAAGTTGGAACAATATTTTGCCTGATATTCATCTTCCAAGTATGGCTGACTCGCCATTTCCAAAGTCTGCCACCACAAGACAATCACTGCACAACTGATAAAAAACAGCACTAAAAAAAAACAGTTTTTAGTGGTCTTAAAACAAAATAGAAAACAAACATTCACAATAAAGAGAAATCATCCATGCAAAAACAGGGATTATATATATCATCAACAACTTGGTGCTAAAAACATTAGCGTTAATTTTGTCTATCATTGAATTATTTTCTTACTTTTGCAAACGCAAACAATATGGGACGTATTCTCGCTATAGATTATGGTGTACGTCGGTGCGGCATCGCTGTGACCGACCCTCAACGCATTATCGCTTCGGGGCTTACCACCGTAGAGACACCTCGTATTATGGACTTCCTTACCGACTACTGCTCTCGCGAGGTGGTGGACACTCTCGTAGTCGGAGAACCCAAGCATTGGAACAACACACCATCCGAATCAGCACAGTATATCGAACCCTTCGTCAAAACCCTTGCACAACGATTCCCCGACAAAGAGATAAAGCGTGTGGACGAACGCTTCACCTCCAAAATTGCCTTCCAAGCCATGATTGACGGCGGACTAAAAAAGAAAAAAAGACAAGACAAGGCTTTGATTGACGAGGTCAGCGCAACGCTAATCCTGCAGACCTATATGTCGCAAATTGACAACACCAACAAATAAAACACCCATTTTCAATTCATCGAAACAATACACATCTAAAATAAAAAACAAAATGATACTTCCTATTGTGGGACTGGGGTGCCCCATACTGCGCAAGAAGGCAGAACCCATCACTCCCGACTATCCTGACCTGCAGGCCCTCATCGCCAATATGTACGAGACAATGTATGCCGCTGATGGCGTGGGTCTGGCAGCACCGCAAATCAACCTCTCCATTCGCGTCGTAGTGATTGGCTTCCGCCCTTACGATGAGAAGACCGACAGTTATGGCCCCGTAGCCGAAGAGCACACCCTCATCAACCCCGAGATTTTGGAATTCAAGGGCGAAAAAAAATTCTTCAACGAAGGATGCCTCAGCGTCCCCGACATCCACGAGGATGTGCTACGCCCCGAACGCATCGTCCTGAAGTATTATGATGCCGAATTCAAAGAGCATATTGAGGAAATCGACGGCATGTTTGCCCGTGTGGCACAGCATGAGATAGACCATCTCGACGGCATAGTATTCACTGACCACCTCAGTGCTCTACGCAAAGCCATGATTAAGAAAAAAATAAACAACGTGGTGGCTGGCAAGGTCCGAACAGCTTATCGTATGCGGACGGCAACAAGATAAAATAGAACATCAGACGAAACAAAAACAAACCTGTTCCGTATACATTCTGAATAAAAACAATAGCCATGAAAGCCCGAATACTACTCTGTGCAATCCTCGTACTTGTCATCTCCGCATGCAAACCCGACCGCAACAAACTGATTGAAACCATCAATCAAGAGCAAGCCGACCTGCTGATGACCGACATTACTGCCGACGACGAAAAAGCCCAAAATCTCGTGAAACATTTTATCGAGTTTGTAGATGCTTTCCCTAAGGACAGCTTGGCTCCACAGTATCTCATGCACGCAGCCGAATTTTCATCACAGATGGGCAACACCGACGAGGCTATAGAATACCTCGACCGCATCATCTCCGACTATGAAAACTACGAGGACATAGCTCTATGCTATTTCCTCAAAGGACATTTTTACGACATAGACGAACGCTACGATGATGCCATATTAGCCTACAACACCTACCTCAATCTTTTTCCCGACCACTACCTTGCCGAAAGTACACGCAAGATGCTCCCCTATGTCGGTATGCCATCCGAAGAACTGCTGGAATTGGTTCAGGAACAAGCCAATGCCAACGAGATGAACAACAAGACGACAGAAAAAACATCAAAATAGTAACCCTCCTGCCTCTGAACAATTCCACTCAAAGACATTACCCATTCCTTCCTCGCATACCGAGACCATAGCATACGAGATTTGTATATCATCTCCGACAGACGCAAATCCTCATAATCAATCCTTATACAAACAAAAAAAACTTTCTCCTTTTGCGGAGAAAGTTTTTTTGTTTGTAAGCAGCAATGCTTATGCACCAATCTTAGCAGTGTAGGCAGCAGCATCCATGAGGCCGTTGATGTCAGCCATATTGGCGGGCTTAATCTTGATAATCCAGCCAGCGCCATAGGGGTCATTATTGATAGCGGAAGCATCTTCCAAAGCTGCGTTAAACTCTACGACCTCGCCGTCCACAGGCATCAGCAAGTCGGCAACAGTCTTTACAGCCTCGATGCTGCCAAAGTTCTCACCAGCGCTGATGGTCTCGCCCTCGGTGGCTACGTCAACGAAAACGATATCGCCAAGCTCATGCTGTGCATAGTCGGTAATACCAACATAAGCAAATTCACCTTCGATTCTCACCCATTCGTCATCCTGGGTGTACTTCAAGTTCTGAGGAATGTTCATTGTTTTATTTTTATTATGTTATTGATGTTGTTTGTTTCTTGTATATCAAATAATAGGTTACACTCATAACCATAATAATATTTGCAAATATACATATTTCCATACGACTGACAAAATTTTTTTATTCAAACATTTTTTTTATCTTTGCATCAGATACAAGAACGATTCTTCTCGTATCTTCATCCCCTAAAACACCAATAACAAGCAATTTAACAACAAAAATATCTTTTTTATTGCACGTTATTGCTTGCTTGACAAGGAAGAAAAAATAATCCCCGATATAAAAAATGTACAAAATTGACGATTTAAACGGCAAAGCCCATGTTGAATTAATGCAGATAGCTGAGAAACTGAAGATACCACGCTATCGCCGCCTCGAAAAACAGGAACTTGTATATAAAATTATTGATTTCCAATCTGTAAACCCCGATGCTGTTAAAAATAGCATGCCGCAGGAGAAGAAAGAAGAAACAGAACAGCCGGCAGTGCCAGTGAGACAGCGACGCACACGCCTAAAACCCCAACTTTTAGCAGAATCCAACGTGAAACCCGGCGATGGCATAGGGCGACAAAACAAGAAAAAAGGCAATGCGGAGCCATCCCCCGCACCCTACAATCCTCACAACATCAATATTGATGTAGAAATACCTGAAGTACCTGTCATCCCAGACGTAGTGATGCCTATTGGTCGCATCGCAGCATCGCGTTCGGCAGCTCCCGCAACCTCCGAACAACCGGCCACAGCAGAAAGGGAGGTGGCAAAGACGGCTGAAAGCACCACGTCTCCAACCACAGAACATACTCAGGACTCTACCTCTCAGGAAAAGCCTGAGCCAAAACGACGTGGCAGAAAGCCAAAGAAGAAGCAAGAGACCCCTGCAGCCGATATAGACAGCAACACAGAAAAAAACATCACCGTGCCTGCGCCTGATGAGGTTGCCTCAACGCAGACGAATGAGGCGATAGCAGAGCCCACTATCCCCGAACAACCCAAAGGGAAAAACAAACGCGGCCGCAAACAAAAAAACGCCTCTGCAGACCAGCCCTCACTGCCTCTCGAGGACACAACAGAAGAACCAAAAGAAGAGCCCGCGAAAGATACAACAGAAGAGATACAACCATCGGAAAACAACGAGGCAAGCACCACCCCTGAAAACAACGAGGCAAAGCAGAACAACCAGCATCATAAAAAGAACAAACCGTGGCAGGACCGCCAGCAGCAAACGCAGCACAAAGAATACCCCTTTGATGCTGAAGGCGTCATTGATGCTGAAGGCGTATTAGAACTTGCTCCCGAAGGCTTTGGATTCCTGCGTTCCTCAGACTACAACTACCTCTCTTCGCCTGACGACATCTATGTCACTCAGCAGCAGGTGCGTTTCTATGGCCTCAAAACGGGCGACACCGTGCATTGCACCATCCGCCCAGCTCGCGACGGCGAGAAATACTACCCCATGGTGAAAGCCATAGAAATCAATGGCCTAACGCCCGAGCAAATACGCGACCGCATACCCTTCGAGTCGCTCGTCCCTCTTTTCCCTAACGAGAAATTCAAACTCACAGGGCATCCTACCGAGAGTTATTCTACTCGCATCATCGACCTCTTCACCCCCATAGGAAAAGGACAGCGCGGCCTTATCGTGGCACAGCCAAAGACAGGTAAGACCACCCTGCTCAAGGAGATTGCCAACGCCATCTCCTACAACCACCCCGAAGCATACCTTATGGTGCTGCTCATCGACGAACGCCCCGAAGAAGTTACCGACATGCAGCGCAGCGTCAAAGCCGAGGTGATTGCTTCCACCTTCGACGAACCCGCCGACCGCCATGTGCGCATAGCCAACATCGTGCTCGAAAAAGCCAAACGCATGACGGAATGTGGTCATGATGTCGTGATTGTCCTTGACTCGCTGACACGTCTCGCCCGCGCCTACAACACCGTACAGCCCGCTTCGGGCAAAGTGCTGTCGGGTGGCGTGGAGGCCAACGCGTTGCAGAAACCTAAGCGTTTCTTTGGTGCTGCACGCAACATCGAAGGCGGCGGCTCGCTAACCATCATAGCCACAGCTCTGACGGAGACCGGCAGCAAGATGGACGACGTCATCTTCGAGGAATTCAAAGGCACTGGCAACATGGAGTTGCAACTCGACCGCAAACTCTCCAACAAACGCATTTTCCCAGCCATAGACCTTACGGCATCAAGCACTCGCCGCGACGACCTCCTCGTGGACCCAACAATCCTCAGCCGCATGCTCATCACGCGCAACTTCCTTACCGACCTCAATTCCATTGAGGCTATGGAGTTTCTACTTAAACGCCTCGCTCTGACAAAAGATAACAACGAACTGCTGATGTCTATAGATAAATAATGATGTCTATTAAATAACAAAGCAATATAGCAGCAATAACAATCCGGGCACATAGACACTCCTAAACTCAGACACTCACTAACAAAAACATCCATCCTCATGAAGCGTGGCTTTGGTAGCGACAACCATTCTGGTATCTCTCCAGAAATCATAGAGGCAATAAGCAATGCCAACATCAATCATGCCCTCGCCTATGGCGATGACGAGTACTGCAAACGCACCGAGCAACTGTTTCGCACCATCTTCGGCGAACAGGCTCGCGTATATTTCGTTTTCAACGGCACCGGTGCCAACGTGCTGAACATCGATGCCATGTGCCGTTCGCACGAGGCGGTGGTATGTGCCGAAACGGCGCACATCAATGTTGACGAATGTGGTGCGCCGCAACGTATCGTAGGATGCCGCCTGCTTACTGTAGATACCTCCGACGGCAAACTGACGCCCGACCTTGTGGCTCGACGGCTGCATGGCTTCGGCTTCGAGCACCACTCGCAACCCAAAGCAATCAGCATAACACAATCTACCGAGCTGGGCACCCTCTACACCATAGACGAAATTCGTGCCCTTGCCGACCTCGCACACGCCCACAATATGTTTCTGCATCTCGACGGAGCACGCCTCGCCAATGCTGCCGTGGCTCTCGGTTGCTCATTCCGCTCTATGACCACCGACTGCGGTGTGGACTGCCTCTCCTTCGGCGGAACCAAAAACGGATTGCTCATGGGCGAAAGCGTTGTGCTACTAAACCCAAAACTCGATGTCGATATGCGCTACCGCCGCAAACAGATGACTCAGCTATGCTCCAAAATGCGCTTCGTGGCTGCTCAGTTTAAAGCCTATCTCGCCACAGACCTGTGGCAGCGCAACGCCGCACACAGCAACCTCATGGCACAACAGCTGGCAAAAGCCCTGCAGGACATCCCGCAGGCCGAAATCCTTTACCCCGTGCAGGCCAACAGCGTCTTCGTACGTCTGCCACGCGAGGTATGGACAGACCTGCAGAACGACTATTTCTTCTACGACTGGAACGAAGCCAACAACGAGGTTCGATGGATGTGCAGCTTCGACACCACCGAGCAGGACATTTCTGACTTCGTAGCAGCTCTGCGACGCAGACTCACGCAGCACGGATACAGCAACAGTTAAAGCACCTTCAAATTCAGAGCAACGCACATATACCCGCACAGCATGAAGAGCAACGATTATTTCAACATATTTCAACGACAAATAGTTGACTATCATAAGACCGACAATATCGACACTCCGACAGTCAATCCATACACAAAGGATTCGTTCGAGGCTCTCCTATGGGATAAAAGCCATATAGACACCGTGCAGTGGCATCTCGAAGACCTAATACGCCCAAACGACGTAAACCCCATTTACGCACTCACACTCAAACGGCGCATCGATGCCTCCAACCAACGGCGCACAGACCTCGTCGAACGCATCGACGACTACTTCTTCGCACGCTTCGCCTCCGTAACACCGCAGGCCGATGCCTCCATCAACACCGAGACACCAGCATGGGCTATTGACAGACTATCTATCCTTGCACTGAAAATATACCATTTCACCATTGAGGCAGAGCGCGGCGAAGCCTCCGAAGAACACCGCCAGCGTTGCAAGAAAAAACTCGATGTGCTCCTAACGCAGAAGCAGGACCTCACGCAGGCCATTGACCAACTACTCCTCGAACTGGAAAACGGCAAAAAGATAATGAAGCTCTACCGACAGATGAAGATGTACAACGACCCATCGCTCAACCCAATGCTCTACAATAAGAAACAATAAGCACCCACGCCGTGAGCTCCTCCACGTCTCGCTTCCGTCAGCACATCCTCGTCATACGCCTTTCGGCACTGGGCGATGTTGCCATCCTGCAACCCGTAGTACGACAATGGGCTGCTGCCAATCCTGAGACACTGTTCACCATTGCGGCACCTCCAATCCTACAACCACTCTTCGACAAGACGGACAACATCCGCTTCCTCCCTACTCAAAAAAAACAGTCGCCAATAAAAATCTACAAGCACCTCGCCTCCGTACATCCCACTGCAGTGGCGGACATGCACTGGGTAAATCGCACTATTGCTGTTGACCTTCTCTTCCTAATGCACGGCACCAAACTACACCATATAGACAAAAGCCGTGCCGAACGCCGGAGGCTAACACGCTTCGGCGCAGTAAAATACAACCGCCAGCTGCGCCCATCGTGGCAACGCTATGACGATGTATTTCGCCATCTGGGACTAAATGCTCCCGACCAGACGCTCGAAGCTGAAAGCAGAAAATACTGGCAGCCACGCTACGGCACCCCTATCCGCATCGGCATAGCGCCATTCGCTCAACACAAAGGCAAAATATGGCCTGCCGAAAAAATGAAACAGCTCATAGCACTGCTCTCACACTGGCAGGACACAGAAATAATGCTATTCGGCAGCCGCAACGAAGCTTCGACACTCGAACAGTGGGCAGACCCCTACGACAACGTAATCAACACCGCCGGCAAACAGACATTCGAACAAGAGCTACACATTATTGCATCTCTGTCGCTGATGATAAGCATGGATAGTGCCAACATGCACTTTGCATCATGCCTCGGCATTCCTGTTGTTAGTATCTGGGGCGCCACGCACCCCTCCGGTGGCTTCGCAGGATGGCGGCAGGACCCCGACAACGCCGTGCAAGCCACGCTCCCCTGCCGACCGTGCTCCATGTACGGCAAAAAAGAATGTCGCTTCGCCGACTATCGCTGCCTATACCAAATAACGCCTCAGGCCGTTGCCGAACGCGTCAAGACAACACTTGGCATCCTTTAACATAAAGGATGTAACAATTTCCCTATACTCCTTTGCAATAAAACGAATATTCGCATACTAATTTATGTCGAACCTTTCATCCGACATCGTTGTCTCATTGTTAAAAAAACATAATTAAAGAGAATACAATACTTTATAGATGTAAAAAAAACAAAAAAAATATATCTTTGCAAACCTTTTTATAAAACAAAGAAAAATATAACATAATCATATAACGCAAATAAAGAACTAAAAGACAAATGTCAGTACGATTATTACTAATAGCTATCGCTGCAATAGGATTAACCAGTAGCGTCACAGCACAGCAGACCTTGCGTCTCTCCATTGACGAAGCGCAGCGTTACGCCGAACAACACAACTACGAACTACAAAATGCCACACTCGAAATAAAGAATGCCGAAGTCAAACGCTGGCAAGCCATCTCTACCATGCTGCCACAGGTAACAGCAGGGTTCGACTACCAGAATATGTGTGGCTACGAGATGAACTTTGGCGGCATGGGCATGTCCATCCCTATGAACCCGAACGGCACATTCAACCTGCAGGCTGCTATAGCTCTCACCGGCGCACAAATTGTATCGAAGGGGCTGAACGACATCGCAATACAGATGTCCAACATACAGCAAAAACAAAGTCGTCAGGAAATACGTTCCAATGTCAAGAACGCCTATACATCTATCCTCGTCATGGAACAGACCGTCACTTTGCTCGACTCCAGCGTGGCAAATATGGAAAGACTGCTCCGCAGCACTCAGGCCGCCGTGGATGCCGGTGCAATAGAACAAATCAGTGCCGACAAACTGTCGGTGCAGGTAGCTTCGATGCGCAATAACATCACCGCCATGCGTCGCTCGCTCAAACTGCTCTACAACTCAATGGTATTACTTCTCGGTGCTGATGTTGACACCCATATAGAGCTGACAACCAGCATAGATCAACTGCTTAATATCGACCAGATAGCACTTCTCGGTCAGCAGGATTTCGACATCAACCGCAACTATAGCTATCAGCTATTGTCCGAAAGCGAACGCTTATCCAAGAAACAGGTCCTTTTGGCTTGGATGAACATCACGCCAACCATCTCAGCATACTACCAGTACAGCAAGAAAACATACTTCGGCAAGGCTGAAGGCATGAACATGACTCCGCCAAACGTGGTTGGAATATCCATCAGCCAACCCATCTTCAAGAGCGGTAACGTGATGGCGCAGATTCGCTCCGCCAAAATCGCCTACCAAGAGACCCTCAACAGCAAACGTCAAGCCGAGGACGGCCTGCGTGTACAATACAATCAGCTGCGCTACGACCTCGCCTCTGCCATTGACAGCTACAAGACGCAAAAAGACAACCTTGAGGTCACCAAACGAGTATTCGACAACACCATAGAGAAATTCAAATACGGCACCGCGACAAATGTCGATGTCACCAACTCAAGCACCGACATCATAACCGCCCAAAGCAACTACATACAAGCTGTCCTCAACGTCATCAATGCTCAAGTAGCACTCGAAGACATGATGGCAGAAGAATAAAAAAAGAAACAAAAATACATACACAAAAATATGAACAAAATTATCTCAACCGCCACAATAATTCTCTCTACTATAGCATTAGTGGCATGTGGCGGCAGCAAGGACAAGCAGACTGCAGTAAACGTAGAAAAGCAGGTTGAAAACGTAAAAGTGATGAAACTGCAACAGGAAGTCATTTCTAAACATCTCGAAGTTGCAGCAACACTCGAAGGCTATGAGAAGATGAACATATCTCCCTCTATAACCGGACACATCGAAAAGATTTTTGTCGAGGTGGGCAGCCGCGTGGCTAAAGGCGACAACCTTGTACGCATGGACCAGACGCAGCTCAACACCACTCGCATCAACCTCAACAGCACTAAAACCGAGTTGGACCGCGTCACTGCTCTCAAAGCATCCGGCAGCGCCAGCCAACAGTCTTACGACCAACTGAAGGCCGCCTACGACCAACTGGTGGAGACCGAGCGTTTCCAAAACGAGAACACCCACGTCAAAGCCCAGTTCGCTGGCATCATCAGTGCCAAGAACTATGAGGACGGTGAGATGTATGCAGGCCAGCCTATCCTCACCCTTACTCAAATCAACCGCCTCAAAGCCATCATCAGCATTCCCGAAAGCTATTTCACCAAGGTAAAAAAAGGCATGAACGTGGAGATTCGCAGCGACATCTACCCAGAACAGACCTTCTCTTCCACTATCGAGATAGTCTATCCCACTATTGACCCAACTACGCACACATTCCAAGTAAAACTCAATATCCCCAACGGCAACGAGAAACTGCGCCCCGGCATGTATGCACGCGCCACCCTCGCACTCGGACAGATGAACGCTATCGTAGTCCCCTACCAGAGCATCTTGAAACTCACAGGTAGCAACGACCGCTATGTCTTTATCAACAATGGCGGCGTCGCACGTCGCATCTCTGTAACTCTGGGCGAACGCTTTGACGACAGACAGGAAATCATCCCCGTCACTGCCGGTGACATCAAGGAAGGCGACGAACTCGTCATCTCCGGACAAGCACGCCTCGTCGATGGCAGCATCCTGAACATAGTACAATGATGAACACCATTACACACATTACACGCAAACACAGCTAATCTAATACTATTCACCATTCACATCTCACCATTCACATCTCACCATTCACATCTCACCATTCACATCTCACCATTCACATCTCACCATTCACATCTCACCATTCACATCTCACCATTCACAATTCACCATTCACAATTCACACAATAAAACATGGCAATCTACAAAACAGCAATCAATAAGCCCATCACAACGGCACTGATTTTTGTGGCGGTCATCATCCTTGGACTCTTCTCACTGACACGGCTGCCCATCGACCAGTTTCCCGAAATGGACCCGCCATACGTCACAGTGATGACAACCTACGCTGGTGCCAACGCCACGGAAATAGAGACCAACATATCCAAAATCATAGAGAACTCGCTCAACTCTGTTGATGGTCTGAAAAACATTACCTCGCAGTCGCGTGACAATATATCCGTTGTCACACTTGAGTTCGAATGGGGGGCAGATATCGATGAAGCACTGAACGATATACGTTCATACGTTGACCTGCTTTATGACAATCTGCCCGACGGTGTGTCGCGTCCTATGATTCTCAAACTCAACAGCAGTGCCATGCCTATCATGGTCTATGGCTTCACGGCCGAAGAGAGCTACCCAGGACTCGACAAAATCATCGAGGACAATATCTCCAATGAGCTCAACCGCATCGATGGCATCGGCAACATCACCGTCAGCGGTGCTCCTCAGCGTTACATATATATCGACCTTGACCCCAAACAGCTCGATGCCTACGGCCTAAGCCTTGAAGTGGTTGGCAACGCCATCAGCACCAACAATCTCGACCTCGCCTCAGGCACCGTCAAGATGGGCAAAGAACAATATCAGATGCGCGTCAAAGGCGAATATGTGGAGAGCTCAGAAATTGCCAACATTGTGGTAGCTAACGTGGCTGGTAAAGAAGTCTTCGTGCGCGACCTCGCTACCGTGCGCGACACTATCAAAGACCTCTCGCTCGACGAGAAAATCAACGGTAAAGACGGCGCTCGCCTTATCATCACCAAGCAGACTGGTGCCAACACCGTAGCCATCGCCGACAAGGTGCGTAGCGAAATGGAACGCATCAAGAAGACCCTGCCTCCCGACATCGACATCACCATCATCAGAGACGGCTCCGAGGAAATCAAGAACGCCATCAATGGTTTGGCAGAATCCATCATGTATGCTCTGCTCTTCGTCGTCCTCGTGGTCTTTATCTTCCTCGGCGACTGGCGTAGCACCATCATCATCGGCATCACTATCCCAATCTCTCTCGTAACGTCATTCATCTACCTCTTCATCTCCGACAGTTCGCTCAACATCATCTCGTTGGCATCGCTCACCGTGGCTATCGGTATGGTGGTTGACGACGCCATCGTGGTGTTGGAAAATATCACCAAACACGTAGAACGCGGCGAGAGCCCACGCGAAGCCTCCATCTATGCCACCAACGAGGTGTGGGTCTCCGTCATCGCAACAACACTGGTGCTCGTGGCTGTGTTCGTACCGCTCACCATGCTTTCGGGCATGGCAGGCATCATGTTCAAAGAACTGGGATGGATAGTAACCATCGTCGTATCCGTATCTACGACCACGGCAATCACTCTTACCCCCATGTTATGCTCCAAGATGCTCAAGGCCAAACCGTTCTTCCTTAACAAAGAAGACCGCGAGGCTGCCGAGGCCAAAGCCGCTAAGCGTCGCATATCACACGAGAAAACCATAGGTAAAACATTCGAATCTATCGAGGCATGGTACGCCAACCTACTACGCTGGTGCCTGCACCATAAACGCGTGACACTGCTCATCGCTCTGGCATTCTTCATCGTCTCCATGATACCCTTCGCCGCTGGCAAGATAGGCATGGACTTCATGAAAGAGCAGGACAACGGACGTATGACACTAACCATCGAGCTGCAACGTGGCACACGCATAGAAGAGACCCTCAAGACGGCTCGCGCCATAGAGGACGACATACGCTCCATCATCGGCGAAGACCTGTACGTCATCTCTACATCGGCAGGCTCCAACGACGATGCCGGCATGGCGGCACTCTTCAACTCCACGACCAACAACAAGATAAGCATGTCCGTGCGTACCAATAAAAAGTACGACCGCGACCGTACCATCTTCGAAATGGCAGAAGCCGTCCGCTCTCAGCTCAGCACCTATCCCGAAATTATCAACTACCAAGTCTCCACGGCTGGCGGCATGGGCGCTGGCGGCAATAACCTCTCAGTCGAAGTATATGGCTACGACTTCGATGCTACAAACGAGTTTGCTGCCGAACTCAAACGCAACATACAAGAAAACGTCGATGGTGCGCGTGACGTGAAAGTTAGTCGTGACGAGGACCGTGCCGAACTCATGATACAGTTTGATAAAGAGAAGTTAGCCTACCACGGACTCAACGGTGCCACGGTAGCCATGTATGTGCGTAACCGCGTCAACGGAATGACGGCAGGCTATCTCAAAGAGGACGGCGAGGAGTACGACATCGTTGTCAGACTGCGCGAAGAGTATCGCAGCAGCATCAGCTCCATCGAAGAACTCTCCATCATGAACGCTCGCGGACAAAACATCAAACTGAAAGAACTCGCCACCATTAGCGAATACTGGTGTCCGCCGACCATCGAGCGCAAGAACCGCCAACGCTACCTCACCATCGCAGTGACACCCTACAAGACCTCTCTCGCCGATTTGGCCAATGGCGTAAACTCCGAACTATCTAAAATGAACATACCTCAGGGCATACATGTAACACTTGCTGGCAACTACGAGGACCAACAGAAAACATCTAATGATATGTTGATGCTCGGATTGCTCATCCTCATGCTCGTCTATATCGTCATGGCATCGCAATTCGAGAGCTTCATCAAGCCCGGCATCATCATGGCTGCCGTTCCTTTCGCACTTACAGGCGTGGTCCTTGCGCTCCTCATCACAGGTCAAAACCTCGACATGGTTGGTATGCTCGGCATCGTACTACTCATCGGTATCGTGGTAAAAAACGGCATCGTGCTGGTGGACTATATCAACCTGATGCGCGAACGCGGCGTAGAACTCTATGAGGCTATAGCACTATCCGGACAGAGCCGTCTGCGTCCCGTCATGATGACGGCACTCACCACCATCCTTGGCATGATTCCTATGGCCACCAGCACTAGCGAAGGCTCCGAACTCTGGGTGACTATGGGCATCGTCGTCATCGGCGGACTCCTCATCTCTACACTCGTAACGCTCATCGTGGTACCCGTACTCTATGGCGTATTCTCACGCCGTAGCGCCACAAGCAAGACCGACAAGCTTCGCAAGAATTTCGTCTTCATGCAAATAGACCTCAACGAGGACAATGACGAGAAGAATACAACAAATACAGAACAAGTATAAACAGAAACAGCATTGTGATTTAAGAAACGACAATATAGCCATTGCCGATTCATAATTCACAATTCACAATTCACAATAACAATGAAAAGTGTTTTTATAGCATACAACCAAGCTAACACCGAACGTGTGGAGTATATGCTCGACGAGCTGGGCATACGCGGCTTCACCTATTGGGAGGACGTGCAGGGACGCGGCCACATCGACGGCACTCCGCACCGCGGCACACATACATGGCCCGAGATGAATAGCGCAATGCTCGTCGTCGTTGACGATGCTCAGGTGGAACCTCTACTCACCAACATCCGCAAACTCGACAAACGCAATCCTGAAGTCGGCGTCCGCGCTTTCGTATGGAACATCGAGCAGATGGTATAAAACCAACCATCCCTACTCAAAAACAAAAAAAAGCAAAGCCTTTGTTGGCTTTGCTTTTTTTCTGCCAAAATGGCGCACATTGCCTATGGTATTATTATTGATTGTCTAATAAATAAAAAAAATAATAAAACAATAAACACTATGCAAGGTAATATCAACGTTCAGACTGAAAACATCTTCCCAGTCATCAAAAAATTTCTCTATTCAGACCATGAGATTTTTCTTCGCGAGCTCGTCTCCAACGCCATTGATGCTACTCAAAAACTAAAGACCCTCTCCTCGCGCAACGAAGTGAAAGGCGAATTGGGCGACCTCACAGTGGAAATCAAGATTGACAGCGAGGCAAAAACACTCTCCGTCATCGACCACGGCGTAGGCATGACTGGTGATGAAGTCGAGAAATACATCAACCAGATAGCTTTCAGTGGCGCCACCGACTTCCTCGAGAAATACAAAGATGTACAGGAAAACCTCATAGGTCATTTCGGCCTCGGTTTCTACTCCGCATTCATGGTGGCAGATTCTGTCGAAATATTCACAAAGTCCTACTCCGATGCACCTGCCGTACATTGGACATGCGACGGCAGCCCCTCCTTCACCATGGAGGAGTGTGACAAAAGCGACCGCGGCACCGCTATAGTGCTCCACATAGCCGACGACTGCAAGGAATTTCTCGAAGAACAGCAAGTATTGCAACTGTTGCGCAAATACTGCCGCTTCATGCCCATAGCCATCCGTTTTGGCGAAGAATCCGAATGGGTGGACAGCGAAACGGAGACAGAAGAAATCGATGACGGCAAAGGAGGCAAGACCTCTCGTCCCAAACGCGTAGAACAGAAGAAACCACGCATCATCAACAACACCGAACCCGCTTGGCGCAAAACACCTGCCAGCCTGTCAGCCGACGACTACAAGAACTTCTACCACGAGCTATATCCAATGAACTTTGAGGAGCCGCTCTTCCAAATCCACCTCAACGTGGACTACCCCTTCAACCTCACTGGCATCCTCTTCTTCCCCAAGATTCGTAAAACCATCGACCCCAACCGCAACAAGATTCAGCTCTATTGCAACCAAGTGTTCGTCACCGACAGCGTCGAAGGCATAGTACCCGACTACCTGATGCTACTCCACGGCGTACTCGACTCGCCCGACATCCCTCTCAACGTCAGCCGTAGCTACCTTCAAAGCGACAGCAACGTGAAAAAGATTTCCTCACATATCAGCAAGAAGGTAGCCGACAAGCTTGAAGAGATGTTCAAGAACGAACGAGAGGACTTCGAGAAGAAATGGGACGACATCAAAATCTTCGTAGAATACGGCATGCTCACCGACGAGGACTTCAAGAAACGCGCCTTGAAATTCTACCTCTTCAAAAACACCGACGGCAAATACTACTCCCTCGCCGACTACCGCGACATGATTAAACCCCTGCAGACCGACAAGGACAACACAGTCTGCTACATCTACTCCACCGACACCACCGAGCAACACTCCTACATTGCCAAGGCAAAGAGCAAAGGCTACGACATCCTCCTCATGGACAGCGTCCTTACTCCTCACTTCATCAACCTCCTCGAACGCGAGGAAGAAAAGACCCACTTTGTGCGCGTTGATGCCGACGTGGTAGAGAAACTCATACCTCACGATGACAACATCCCCGAGAAACTCACCAAGGAGCAGCAAGATACACTTAAACCTATCATCGAAGCAGAGATAGACAAAGAGCATTACACAGTGCAGATGGCAAGCCTCGAAAGCGACGACCAGCCTATGGTCATCACGCAGGACGAATGGATGCGCCGCTACAAGGAGATGGCGGCCACCAGCGGTGGCGGCATGAACTTCTACGGCGAGATGCCCGAACGCTACAACCTCGTAGTCAATATCAACCATCCGCTGATAGAACAAGTACTCAACGAACAAGACGCCGACAAACAGAAGCAGCTCGTCCACCAGCTTACCGACCTCGCACTCCTAGCCAACGGCCTGCTGAAAGGCGAAGCCCTAACCCAATTCGTCCAACGCTCCATTGACATTATCAAGTAAAAAGTATTCCTATTGCAAAAAGCACCGAGCAACAAGTAATATGAAGCTCGGTGCTTTTTTTGTCAATAATTACCCCAAACAACCATCTTGCTTTTCTTGACATAATTTAAGGCGTAATAGTCATTTTGCAGGCTGAAATTTGCAAGTTTTGTACTAATAGTCAAATTGCAGGTTCGAATTTTGGGCGGACGATTGCATAGTCTAAAAACATTGTGTAGTTTTGTCGCGCAGTTCGAAGCATAGCGGAGCT
>JAFSPS010000001.1 GCA_017451385.1 Bacteroidales bacterium | reverse complement strand
TTGGCGCATTTCACAATCACATTTCTATGTTAACCTCTACCGCAAGGAACTCTGCAATGACGAATTTAACAATATTGCCATTGGGCGATACGCAATATCTATAGCGGCCTTCTTGAATGGGAATCCAAGGACTTATGCAGGAGTCCAAATGTCCATCTTCCCAACACAACATTACATGTTCCAAACCATGACTGCACACTTCTGGCAATAGTTCACCTCTATAAGGGCGGAAAAAATCGTTCCTCTGAGAATCAGACATCTCAGACAATAAATGAATGTCAATACTATAGGGACTATTCCATGCAAGCGTATCATTCTCATAAGCCAAATGTCCGAATGCTAACTTTCGAAAGACCTTTTCAAATCGTTCCTTCTCAATATCATATAAAAGCACTCCTCCAAAATCTCTTATTTGAGAACTAATTCTCTCTTGTAATTTGGGATTATGCAGAAGGGACTTGCGAGTCTTTTCTCTTTCCACAAGGGTTGGAGAGGCTGTGCCAGCCTTCATGCAGTCAATCATACACGATACGTATTCCTCATCTAAAGAGAAATCATTATTACACTTACAGCAACAAGGGATAACGGGCAAATCTTGAGGGTGAGGCTTATCAAGGAAACATTTGGATGGAACGTGGTCTTCCGTTTCTGTTGGGCAACTGCAGAACGCACAAAAGTGATTTAGCCTGGTATCTCCATAATATTTCTTGTCTTGTTTCATATTGTCTTTATAACTAGTTAGCACTTAATATTTTACTAACGATTGTCATCGGTAAATGCCGAATACACTTGTCAGATACGACACTATTCTTCTTACACGTTGCCACTTTGAACTCTTAGAGGTTTCAAATTCCTTCTTCTCATATAAAATAAAAGAATCAACTCTCTGAGCAGGGTCATACTTGCACTCCCTTCCTGAGAATATACTTATAGCACGGAGAAATACTGAGAAAGAAAAGTGTGGATCAAGATCCAGAATAGCACCTGCACCTACTATTATCGTTACTGCATTGCCCATTACCTTATCATTACCTACACATGTTGATTCTTTCCTTTGTACAACTCGTAGAACGTCTGCAACTTCTCAAATATTCCCGTCCTTTCAGACTTCATATTATCCACATTATACAACTTCTTGATGAATGAAGTGAAACTTTAGTTTCTCCTCTAGATAATATTAGGATGGAATCCTATGGTTTTCCTCTAGGAGCCCCATCACCTCCTTATACCCCGTAAGCTAACGTTCATTTTGCCTCATAGTTGATATCTTAACACTCATAATATTAACCGCCAAGCACTCTTCTAAAGTTTGCCCAAACATCCACGTCATGCTTATAAGACAGTAAGTCTTCCTTAATACATCTCAGATGTTCATCGTACGAACCTATGTAACGGATAAAAGGACTGTCTGTTTCTATAAGAAGTCGATTAGAAGGTATCATTGGTAACATGTCAAGAAACTTTTTTGATTTCATCATCGCGCCATTAATAGAAAAATAGCAACCATTCTCGATGGCCTTTTCTAATTCCATTCTACTTCCAGAGAACCAATGCAATATTGCCTTGAATCTGTAGTTATCTCCTAATGTATCCAATACTTTATCAACTGAACGGCGAGTATGAATGGAAAATATCTTATTACTATCGTAACGGCATCGTTCAACTAATTCACTGAAGAAGGCCTCTTGTTCTTTCTCATAACTTTTATTAACTAAATCCAATCCTACTTCACCTATGTATCGAACTTCGGGCAACAACTCCCACATCAACGGAATCTGCTTCTGGTATTGATGAATTAATTCTGGATGGAACCCAAGTGCAATGCGTATATATTTACTCTTTATCTCTACCGTCTCTTTTCTGTATAAATCTGGTAGATTAGTTACAGCAATCACATATATCTGGTTCTCTTCTATCTCACAGATGGCCGCCGTACGGTCTTTCTGTAAATCCAGATGAAAGTGGGTATCATATAAATGCTCCATTAGAGGGATTCTATAAAATTCTTTAACTCTTCCATTCCTCTTTTGTAAAGATCAGCATAGTCTTCGTTGCGTTTAGTGATAGGACCAGACTGCTGAATAGCCATCAGAGGATGCATAGGATGTTCTATATAAGACTTTAGCCCCAAACGATAGGACTTCAAGTTAATTGCATGTTCCGGATCTTTATATACTGAATCCCTATACTTGGATTCATCCTTTATCCCTACAAACTTTATAGCGGCACGACGGATAGTGCAAGGCAGGCAACAACCACAATGGGACGGTTCGGGGTCTCCCGAATATCTTCCCAAGTCGGGATGTGAGCATGACATGGTCCACTTCACATTGTCTTTCAAAAATTGTGGTGCAAAGCAATCGCGTATCATTTCGCCCTTGGTCTTAAATTGATAGGGGTTAATAATACTTATTGGCAGTCCCATATTTGAAAGTAGCAGCCGTAACATTTCCATAAAATGCGGATGGGTGGTACGAGTGCTTAAACTCCCTGACCGATGAACAGTCAGCGGTATGTTTAAAGAGATAACTCCATTCTCTGGAACAAATAAAGAAATAGGGTTACCCATTCCTGATGCCAGCAGAATAGCATGGGCGAAAAACATTAACGAGCGTGAACGTGTTGTATCTTCTTTACCGCTTTTAGGCGCAGCATAAAACTGATAAAACCTGTTCTTATCATAGGCAAAATGTACGCTAAGAAGGTCTATGACTTTCTTCTGATAAACACTCACTCCTTTACCTCCATTATAGTTGCCAACGAAAATAGGACAGTGGCCTGAAGCCAATAAGTCGGTGGCTCCAATGAAAGAGTCAAGACCGCCAGACAACATGCAAAACTCTGTTGCAGAGAGCTTTTTCTTGCTCTTTTGAATTACCTCACGCCTTTGTTTTTCATACTTATTGAGTATTCTTTCACGGAACAAGAAATGCCAATGGTCGCCAGTTAGGAAATCAAGCATAGATTCAAGAAGTTGTTTGTTTGCATTCCACTTGTCAAGGCATAACACAGGCATATATATAGTAATACTCCGTGTCCATGCATCGGGCTGAGTTCTGCGAAGCACCTTTCGGTCTGCATAGAACACCATCAACGAAATATAGAACAAATCTATTGCCTCGGACATGAAGAAATGGGGTATCATGTTCAGATGACTTTTCCTCCGTGTCCAAAGGGTGTAAGCGTACTTTTCCTTGGTATGCAGGGGTACATGTTCTGATCCTGCAACCTGAAAAGTGTCGCCTTCATTCAAATGACAATTAAAGACCATATTCATTCTGCTATACACTCCATTACCTTGTAACAATCTTCATAAAGGTTGTCAACAAGACTGTTTACTTCGTTTGCTGTGATTCCTTCATGCAAGTGTTCTGGCACCCTTCCACTAACAAGACCCTCAATGAAAGACTTCAAGTCCTCTTCGATCCTTGCTATGTCCTCATTACTCTTGTTGCCCGTCAATTCTCCAAACAACACCTCGTTCAACAGCCTATAATAGACGGTATTGGCAACAAAGTGGGATACCAGAAATTCTAGTAATTCAGGTTTGAAAACATCCAAACCTAGTTCTGTCATCAACTCACTTTCAAACAACTCAGAGAAAGTCTGAGACAGGGCCTTGTCTGCCACAGCATCCTCGCGTGACGAGGCTCCTGTGCTGAGATGAGAATAGATGTCATTAAATATCTCTTGAGTGCTGCGGCCCTCAAAGACAATTCCAATCTGTTCTAAACGCTGACGTATTGCCTCAGGCGTACCTGAAAAGAAGTTGATAATACCTCTGGCAACTCGCTTGGATGAACTAGAAGTCTTGGCGGCATGCTTGTAGCCACCTGATGCTTTGATATAGGTCTTTACAACCCACCGCACATTAGGGCTACGTTTTCCTATCTGGCTGGAAAACGCCCGTTTGGCCTGTGTCCAAGTTACTTTTGGTTTCTCTTCCTGCTGGGGTTCTTCCTGTTCCGGTTTTTCTTCTTCCTGAGAGACTTGGTCTTCATTTTCCGACTGCTCATTTTCCGGGACTTCGCCTTCAGGTGCAGCCATGGGCTGTTCGTTTGGCTCGCCCGAATAGTCAGCAGGTAATAAAGAAGAACCTTTGGGTCCTTTATAGAGATTGGATGTTCCCATGACTTATTATTTAAAGACGGTATTGATTGCCATTGAAAGTTTGCTATTTGTATTCAAGAATACCTTGAGGTTTCCTTTCGTTTCATTGTCAAGTGTCTTGACGAAAGCTGTCATCTGACCGACAATTCCTGCCGTTATTCTAGCTACCGGAAGTGTCTTAATCCTAACCACTGTCTCTTTTTGCTGATTGAGTCCAACGGATAGTTCCAAATACGTCTTGAACTTTTTATTGTCAATTTCCTCTTCCTTGGCCATTTCATCAAACATAGCGTTTGATAGGAGTACTTGCTCAGCAGGTGCCAACTGTTTGGCTGATTCTACAGCCTTGCTTCTTGCAGAATCGGAAGAATCTAACAGATCCTGTAGCAACCTTTTTGCCTCAGTGCTAAGTATCTCAGAATTCGACGAGTAGAATTTCCTGCTCTCACGGGAGAAATAGAAATAATCTGCAAGATTATCTATTCTGCTGAGCATTGGCTCACCTTGTGCCCATTTCTTCAACCATTCGTCATTGCCCCAGTCTTTCAGAGCCGTGAAAGTAGCTTCGCCACTGCCGCCCTCCAGTTGCTTTAACTCCTCCTTGCTTTCTGGTTTCATCAATGCATCTATGAAGCTAGGTTTATAGTATTCTGCCAGCATCAGTTTGGCTAGAACTTTCTTCTGTAACGTTATACCCCTGCGATCTGCCAAAGCTATACGCATCATAAGGGTGTTAAAGAAACGTTTGCAATGACGGGGATTACCTTTCATCAAAGTGGCAAGAGCAGAGTATATTTGATTGGACAGGTCAAAGGCCTCCTTGACACTTTCGGTAGGTTCCTTCCCTGTGGCATACTTTACCGTATCTATGGTGAACTCCTCATTGATACTCAGTTTAGGTAAAGCTTCTGCCACATTTTTCATATCCAAATCTTCATTTTGCAGTAATAGGCAGGTAATATACTGCTTAACCTCTGATTCGTTGAGCTGAGGTATCTTTACTGGATACTGAACTAACTTCTCTAAATACTCCTTGCTGATGTCAATATCGTGACCAGGAATATCCTTGTACTTGGTTTTGACAGCGTAACTGACAAGACGCTCATCTGCACCAATAATGAAAGTTGTACCAGGAACATAAAGGAACAAGCGGATTGCCTCGAATATATCTAGAACGGTATCTGGGATACAGCGGTCAAGTTCATCAATGAACACAACAAGACGCTCGCCCTTGCATTCTTCGAAAACCTCCTTGAAAGTCTTACGAAAGTTCTTTATTTCAGACCGCTTGGTGTCGTCTGCCTTTAAGGCATCAACGACCTTTTTGATTTCATCTTCTGATACATCGCCCACCTTCTGCTTCACAGCACTGATTAAACCGGTAAGCGTTAGTTCTGTTACCGTTCCAATACCACCTGTCAGCAGAAAATCAAGTCCATACTTGACTCCTTTGCTTAATAGTTTGCCTCCATCAACCTTATCGAGCAAGGCTTTTATTTTATTCTTGGCTTTAGCAAAACGCTTCTCATGCTTATGCATCTCGTCAAGGATGGTTCCGCAAAGGGCAGTCTTTGCATCCTCATAGCCCTCAAAGAGCCATCCATTGAATTCAACAGTAAGCGTCTTTTCGTCAGTATCCAAAGACTTCTTTACCATCTTCATCAAGGAAGACTTACCGCTACCCCAGTCCCCATAGATTCCTATGGTAGCCGGGCTTAGATTGTCATCCTTGGAGATTTCAACCACTTGCTCAGCAAGGTAATTGAAATTCAGAAAATCAAGATCCGCTTCGGAATCTTTCCACATTCTATTTTTCATTTTATAAGTTATTGCCATAGTTATAACACCCACTGGTTCACTCTCCAATATTTCTCTCCATATTCCAACAACTTCTGGAAAAGCGTTACCCGTTCCTGCTTTAACGACCCCGTGTTTAATTGCTTTTGAGTATGCTGGAACCAGTTCCAAGAGTTACGTTCTTCAGGATTATACTCCGACGGCCTACATCTATTGGACGCCACGAAGTACATAACTGCCTTCCATTGTACCAACCATCTCTCCTCCTGCGTCATATTCCTTACCTTCAAACTCACCTCTTCATCAGCCACTTCCACACTGGCACCACGGGTATTTCCTCTTCTGTGCCCTCCTCATCATACGTAATCAGCAGGCACTTCCAGTCCTCGTGCGCTTTGGCATACTTCGCCAATAGCGGAACCTCTCTGTTGTAAGTGGTCTCATCCTTGATGCTGTAGGACACTTGTATCGCCAACTTCTCGTCAGGTACTATGAAGTCTATCTCCTTCTCCGCGTTCAGGAAAAACACATTCTTTTTGCCAAACCGCCTGCACAACTCCACCGCTACCATGTTCTCCAGTAATGATGTCTCTGAGTTCATCAGGAACAGATTCAGCAATCCGTTGTCTATGAAATAGTATTTCTTCTGCATCTCCTTTTCAGTCAGCTTACCCACCTCATTCTCCATAGGCAATATAAGCCAACTGTCAGCGGCATAACCCACATAGTCTATCGTAGTAGGCACACTGATGGGCGACCCCGTTGACACAATTACATTTTTCAGCCTGTTATACGACAATGGTTGCTTCACGCTCTCTGCCATTTTCTTGATAAGAATGTTCAGTACCCTGTCGTTCTTAATGTTGTTTCGCGCACAGATGTCACCCAGGTAAATCTTCTGGTAAAGACTTGAAAGCATAATCCTTTTGTTCTTAAACGACAGGATCTCTGGCAGACCTCCGTAATAAAAGTACTCATTCAGATGTCGCTTCACTTCACTTCTCTGAATCGTGTCATACTCCCAATGCTCTTTCAGTTCCACCTGCTGCGCTGCCAGATACTCTTTGAATGAATATGGGTACGCATCATAGATAAAGAACCGTCCGCCCAGCGTGGTTGCCACCTCCTTGCTCAGCATCTTTGCATTGCTGCCCGTCACATAAACACGGTATTTAGCATCAGCCAGACGGCGCACAAACTTATCCCAGTGAGGAATGTTCTGCACCTCGTCCAGGAATACCACCGGCTTCTTACCATACAGTTCCAGATGAGCCTCCAGCAGACTATTGAAGTCTTCCGTCTGGAATTCCGCCAGACGCTCATCCTCAAAGTCCACAAACAATATCTCGTCCCATCCCTTTCCGGCTGCTTGTAGCTGACGCACGCGCTGATAAAGCAGGTACGACTTACCCGAATGTCTCACACCAACTATCACATAGTTGCCGTTCTCTTCGAATTCAACGGGACGGTTCACTATCACCGCTTCATCCACCTCGCGTTGCTTACTGATTAGGCATTGTTTGATGACATCTTTACCGACACTCATATAAATTATATTTTATAAGAATAGTGTATTTTTATAAAGTTTGATTTGCAAAGATAGGTGTTTTTTATAAAACAAAAATAATAAACCCAGACTTTTTGCGATAATTTCACACTTTTTTATCACAAATCACCATTTTCCTTGTTTGCCTATTGTATTTGCGTTGCCCTAAACACTTCTGTCAGATACTACACAATCCTTCTACCTCGTTGCCACTTTGAACTCTTGGATGTCATGAACTCCTTTTCATCATGATAGATGACGGTATCAACCCTTTGGGCAGGGTCGTACTTGTACTCTCTGCGAGAGAAATTGCAGATGGCACGGAGAAATACTGAAAAGGAAATGTGCGGTTCAAGATGATGAGAACGGATGAGTGCGGCCTTGATATAGGCTGTTTCGTATTCGTGTTCCATATCGTTGAGAGCCGTCAGAATCGCCTCCTTCAACGCTTGTATGGCTGACAGCATAATTTTCTTTGACTGAGTTGCAAGCTCATCGGCAGAATGTCCCTTCCCAAAAGTGAATATTGCCATCTGAACAAAGGACGGCAACGACTCCCAAAACTCCTGGGCGGTCACGGAAGGAACATAGATATGTTCGTCGTCCACCTCGCTTTGGTCCTTGTCAGCCAAACTAAACTCCCTTATTAGGAACTGCTCAGATGGGCCAGTGGCATCTTTTTCCCCTACTGTTTCTGTGTACACTCCAAATCTCAGATAGCCCTTCAGTCCCATCAATTCATCAACTACTCGGCTGGCAACTGCTGTACTTTCATCAGCAGACAGCACTTCTTCAGAATCAGGTACTATCAATTTGCAGCATTCGACAAGAACGTATATCGGCACAAAGTTTACTGCCATCTTGAATATACGTTCAAAGCAGCTGAAGTCGTTGCGCTCGACCTTCATCATATCTAAGGAGAAACGTGAGTATTCTTCTGGATGTTTCTGCTTCCATGTTACAATTCTGAGAAGTGGGCTTACTTTTTCATACCGACGTTTTCTGAATATCACTCTTTCCGTCTTTCAATAACTTGATTTTCTCAAGTGGCATTTTTTTTCTCATTTTATCGGACACCAATATCTCTTTTTGAATTATTTGACATCCCACAGTGTGTAGCTCAGCAGGGCCTGACGGTGGAGCATGGCGAGACCGTTGCAGGTGGCGGCACCGCGTTGGCGCGCCTCGCAGAGGAAACGGCTCTCGGCAGGCGCATAAATCAAGTCGTAGCATAGGTGCCGCTCGTCGAGCAGGTAGGCATAGGGCCACGGCGTAGCCTCCACGGCAGGAGCCATGCCGACAGGTGTGGCATTGACTATCAGCAGGCGGTAGCCACACTGTTCCGCTGCCTCGCCATAGCCTATGACGCTGCCGGCAAGGGGCGACAGCTCGGGGCGGCGACTAACATAGCGGTAGTCGATGCCGAGCGTCCTGAGGGCATACGCTACGGCATGAGCGGCACCGCCCGTGCCGAGGATGATGGCTGCCCGATGGTGCGGAAGCAGCAGCGGACGGAGGGTCTGCTCGAAGGCTGCGGCATCGGTATTGTGCCCCGTCAGCACCACTCGCCCACCCTGACGGCTCACAGCGATGCAGTTGACGGCACCCACAGTCTCTGCAGCTGGCGTGAGATAATCGAGGGATGCTATGATGGTTCGCTTGTAGGGCACGGTAACGTTGAAGCCATATATCTCGTTATCAGTCACCCACTGGCGCAACGCCGCAGGACGCAACTGCTCCTCCTGCATATCGCACAGCAGGTAGCGGCTGCCAGTTATGCCATGCTCGCGGCAGTAGTCGTCAAACAGCGTTGCCGACAGGCTGTGGGCAACAGGATGACCTATGAGGGCATAGTGTTTCATAGTTGGGGACAAACTGAATACATAATAATAACGCGCTAAACGGCAAACAGACTAAATTGTGGTATCTATAAAATATGCAACCTCTACGGAGTTAGGCAGTCTGAACATCTGACATTAACCATTTTAGATAGAACCTCTAACATGGTGTTTATAGAAGTCCCTGAAGGAGTCATCATGCTGCGTCAATTCAAATAGCACACCACTTATACTTCTGTTCAGTGACAACAGTTTGCCGGCAGCTGCTATAAAGACAAGGCTTACAGACGGGAGAACAGTCCATAAGCCTTGTCTATCAATCATAACCTAAAGGCGTTACGCCGTCTGCTTGCGACCTTCGCGGATGGCGGCGATATTGGTGTTGACCACCTCTTCGCCCTTTCGGCCGAAGATGTTGTGGATAGCCTTCTCCAGCTCCTCAAAGTCTATCTCCAGATAGGGAGCAGCGGCACCAAGCAACACCATGTTGCCGCGAGCCTTGAGCTCTTTGGCTATGGCGTTGGCGTTGAAAGCCACGCAGTGCGGCAGCTTCTTCAGCTCTGCCTGCACCTTCTCCACCTCGGGATAGTGACCGATGTTGATGAAGGGGTCGCTGTTGGTGATGACCTGACCATCGGGAGCGAGGAAAGGCAGGTAGCGCAGAGCCTCCATAGGCTCGCTACTGAGGATTATGTCGGCTTTGCCTTCGGGGATGACATCGGCAAAGATGGGCTCGCTGCTGATGCGCAGATGGGAGAACACCGAGCCGCCGCGTTGCGACATGCCGTGTATCTCGCTCTGCTTGACGTTAAGGCCGAGGTTGAGGGCCGCATCGCTTATTATCTTGGCCACGGAGACGATGCCGTCGCCTCCTACGCCACAAAGTATGATGTCTTTTTTCATGGATGAAAGAATGATTGTCGTTTTATTGATATTGAGATTGTCAGCTTTTCGTACTGTTGATAAAAAGATTGCATCCGTACCGAATGATATCTTATCTGAAAATCAGAGTGTCTTATGACCTGGCAATTTCAATGCTTACTTCTTCAGATGTTTTTTTAGTTCTACGAGGCAGGTGCGCTGCGGGATGATGACGCTGACGCCGTTGTAGCTAATCTCCTCACGGAGTATGCGCACAAACTCGTCATGGTTCTTAGGCAGCGGCACGATGCTGCGTATGTGGTCGGGCTCCACGCCGATGCCTATGCAGATATTGCGTATCTTCTGGTTGGCGCTGGATGGCTGTCCACCCGTCATGGCGGTGATGTCGTTGTCGAGGATGATGACCACCACGTTGGCTTTCTCGTTGACGCAGTCCAGCAGGCCCGTCATGCCGCTATGGCCGAAGGTGCCGTCGCCTATCACTGCCAGCGAGGGGAATATGCCGCTCTCCGAAGCACCCTTGGCCATCGTGATGGAGGCACCCATACATACTGTGGTGTTGATGGCGCCGAGGTTGTAGCCGAGGGTATAGCATCCGATGTCGCCGAAGACGCGTCCGTCGGGATAGTCCTTCATCACCTCGATGACGGCGTTGTAGCTGTCGTGGTGGGGGCATCCCTGGCAGAGTGCCGGCGGACGGTTGACCACCACGTCGGGCACTGCGGGCCCCTGTGCCACCGCCATGCCGAGGGCGCGTGCCACCTTCTCGGCGTTGAGCTCGCCGTCGCGACGTATGGTCTCATCGAGACGGCCGTGAATAGGCTTGCCGCCAGCCAGACCTTTGAGCTGCTCCTCGACGAAGGGCTGTCCGTCCTCGAGCACCAGCACCTCGTCGCACTCGTCATAGAGGCGACGCAGCATCTGCATGGGCAGCGGATATTGCGTAATCTTCACCACGGGGTAAGGGCACTTGCCGTCGGCAAAGTTCTCCTGCAGGTAGTTGTAGGCTATGCCGGTGGTGACGATGCCACGCGAATGGTCCTTGCCTTCCACATATTGGTTGTAGCCGCTCTTCTCGGACGACTCCTCGAAGCGAGGCTGCTTGTCTATCAGCTCACGGTAGAGGCGTTTGGCGTTGACGGGCAGCAGCACAAAGCTCTTGGGGTCACTGGGCATGGAGACGGGGTTCTGCGGCAACGCCTCACGGCGCTCTACGCCGGCACGGCTATGCGCCAGACGCGTAGGGATGCGCATCAGCACGGGCGTGCCCATCTGCTCGCTGAGGGCGAAACCGTGGAACACCATATCGTAAGCCTCCTGCTGGTTGGAGGGCTCCAGCATGGGAATCATAGCCCAATGGCCGTAGAAACGGCTGTCCTGCTCGTCCTGCGAGGAGAACATGCTGGGGTCGTCTGCCACCACCACGAGGACGCCGCGCGTGCCGATGATGGCGGCGTTCATGAAGGGGTCGCCACAGACGTTCATGCCCACATGCTTCATGCAGGTCATGGCGCGACGGCCCGTATAGGCCACACCTATAGAGGCTTCGAGGGCCGTTTTCTCGTTGGCGCACCAGTTGGCACGGATGCCTTTAGCGGCAGCCTCTTTCGACTTCATGACATATTCGGTTATCTGTGTCGAGGGGGTGCCAGGGTAACTATTGATGGCGGTGCCGCCAGCATCAATGAATGCTTGTGCTATGGCTTCATCGCCCAAAAGAAGTGTTTTTGCCATTATGTTTAGTGTTTTTATGTTTTAGTTATCTTTGTTTTAGGCTTTCGCTGAACCTCACATGTCCTCCTCAGCCTTTCTCTTATTCACTAATCCTCTCTCCATTGCAACGTTTCTATCATGTGGTCGAGGTCAGTCTGTATATATTGTATCAGCGGTTGCAGCGAGTCGTTGTTGGGGGTGCGGTCGAGATAGAACGAGCCGTGGAGGAAATGATGCAGGCTGTCGGTAGCCCAAAACTGATAGGTAGAGGCCACATTCTTGCCGCCGAGGCGATTGGTGGTGGCATAGACGCGGCGGTCGGCGTTGCAGAACACCTGTTCGTCAATGCCCGAAGCGATGCCGTAGTGCGTCTTGAGCATCTCATAGCTGTCGTCAATGTACTTGGCAAGGTCCCGTCGGTCACGCATCGCCTTGTAGCTGATGAACACCACGCCACCATAGGCGGGATATTCGAGGTCGAGCCACTTGTCGCCACGCTCGTTTTTCTTCCACTGCACCGAGGCCTGCTGCGACAGCTCGAAGGTGAACGGTAGTGGCAGGGTGTCGTAGCTCTGGTAGGCGTGGGGCGGGAACGTGAGACGCAGATAGGCTGTAGGTTTAGGCGCATAATGCCCGTCGCCACATGCCGCAACAAGGCACGCCACGACGAGAGATAATAGTATGTAGCGCGTTTTCATATTTGAATTGCAAAGATACATTTTTTTTGTTAATCGGCATTTGTCCTTTCGCCCTTGCTCGTTTTTAGTTCAAGTGCCCCATAACAGGGGACTCATGGAGACAACGGACAGGAGGGGTAACCATAATTAGTGATGCTCAAGAGGTGAAATAACTAATATTAGTGAGGTGCTATAAGACTGTATGACAGTACCTTTGCATAACGAAAAGAGACAAAAAAAACATAATAAAATGCTGAATTACAGTAAGAAAATCACCTTTTTACTTGCTATTGTCCTTACGGTATCTGCCGCTATAGCACAGACAGCGGACAGCACAGCGAGCATCATGCACCGCAACCGGCTAAGCGTAGGCACCTACGGCGAGGCCGTATATCGTTACAATTTCTATAGCGACAATCCTTTTCGCTATTCCAAGGCTAACAGCTACAAGGATTCTAAAGGTCATGGCATGGTGGACATACCCCATGCCGTCATCAATCTCGGCTACGACTTCGGCCGCGGATGGTCGTTCGGCAGCGAGATAGAGTTCGAGCATGGCGGCACCGAGGCTGCCATAGAGGTGGAAGCCGAAGAGAGCGGCGAATTTGAGAAAGAGATAGAGCGTGGCGGCGAGGTAGCCATAGAGCAATTCTGGGTGCAGAAGAGCTTTGGCCCGTGGCTCAACGTGCGTGCCGGACATGTCGTCGTCCCCGTCGGCGCCACCAACAATGCCCATGAGCCCAACAATTTCTTCGGCGTCTATCGGCCCGAAGGCGAGAACACCATCATGCCCTGCACATGGCACGAGACTGGCGTGGAACTGTGGGGACGCGCCGGCGACTGGCGCTACGACCTGCTGCTGCTGCCGGCTCTCAACTCGAGCTACTTCACCACGTCGGGATGGGCACATGATGCCTCGGCATCGCCCTACGAATACCGCGTGGCCAACAATCTGGCCGTGGCAGCACGCGTGGACAACTACAGCCTGATGGGCTTGCGCATTGGCGTGAGCGGCTACATAGGACGCACTTTCTACAACGACATCGTCACCGACGAGCAATCGCGCTACGCCTCCGTCAAAGGGCTCGTAGCCATAGGTGCTATCGACTTCAGCTATCGCCACAGAGGCCTGACGCTACGCGGCAATGCCGACATCGGCACTCTGGGCGACACCAAAGAGATTTCGTCATTCAACCAACGCCTCTCGCACAGCAACAACTCGCCCTATCCACGCGACATGGTGGGCAAGCAGGCCTACGCCATAGGCATAGAGGCCGGCTACAACGTCCTGCAGCATGCTACCGGCGTGATGAAAGGCAAACGCCTCGACATCTTCGCACGCTATGACCGCTACGACTCCTTCGTCCCTGCCTCCGAACTGTCGGACGTGCAGTGGGCCGAGCGCAACTGCGTCAGCGGCGGCATCAACTTCCGCCCCATCCCTCAGATTATTGTCAAGGCAGAAGGCGGCATACGCCTCCTTGCCGAGCAGTACAACAACGAGCCGTGGGTGGCCCTCGGCATCACATGGGCAGCCATGTTCGATTAAGCCCATACAACAAGGTGACTTCTATATAGATTATGCAATCTCTACGAGGCTGAAAGGTTTGAAAACAAATAGTATCTAATAATGTAACTCCTATGGAGTAATTTATAGAAATCCCCACATATCATCAAGCAAAACTAAACACTAACAAAATACACAACAACAATGAAAAAACTATTCCGTAACGCAATGTTTGCCCTTGCCTCGGTCATGATGCTCTCGCTGACCGCCTGCGGCGACAAGGACAATGACAACGACAAAACCACATCTGCCGATGAGCCCGCAGCCTATCAGACTATCGCCGACCAATTCGTAAACGGCACGGTAATTCCCACCTATACCAAGCTGGCCGCTAACACCGAACAGCTGGTGGAAGACCTGCAGACACTTCAGAATGACAAGACACAGGCCAATCTCGACAAGGCTACAGTAACCTTCCTGACAGCACGCCAATGGTGGGAGCGCAGCGAAGCTTTCCTCTTCGGACCTGCCAACGACTTTGGTATCGACCCCCATATCGACAACTGGCCTCTCGACGAGGATGGCTTTAACACCATGATGGCCAACGACGCTCAGATGGCTCAACTCGCTGGCGAAGAGGGCGACTCCTACGCTGGCGAATATCTGGGCCGAGCACTGCTCGGCTTCCACGGCATCGAGTACATCCTCTTCACCGATGGCCACGCCAAGAACGTTGCCGACATCAGCGATAAAGAGCTCATCTACGCCATAGCCGTGGCTGGCGACCTGCGCAACCGCTGCTATCAGCTCGAGGTCAGCTGGGCTGGCGACGCAGCCCCCGCCGCTCATGTGGAGAAGGTGGAGGACCTCGAGCTCAACTGCACCGTAGGCGGCGGCAGCCTCAGCTACGGCGAGAGCATGCTGCGCGCCGGCAAGGCTGGCAGCATCTATGTCAACTACACCGCCGTGATGCAAGAGATATGCGGCGGCGGCTCCACCATTGCCGACGAGGTGGGCGCCTCCAAGATTGGCAAAGCCTACCACGGCGAGGACATTACCTACATCGAATCGCCCTACAGCCAGAAGTCTATCACCGACTTCCACGACAACATCATCTCCATCCAGAACGCCTACATGGGCGGCCTCGAAGGCGAGACACGCGACGAAGCCAAATCGCTCCACAACTATGTCAAGAGTGTCAACGCCGACCTCGACACCAAGGTTATCGACGCTATCAACAACGCACTGGCCAAAATCGATGCCATGCCCGCTCCCTTCGTGAAAAACTATAGCAAAAAAGCCAACGAGGCAGCTATCGACGCCTGCGCTGCCCTCGACGAGGTGCTGCAAGAGCTTAGCTCCTATCTCGCTAAATAACACGCGATAACAGTTTCTATGAGCGGAGTGTCCTGCGGCCTTGGCAGCAGGATGCTCCATGCTCACTTTTATAGAGTAACCCCAAAAACTATAAAACAACTTACCACTATGAGAAAAAATTTCCGCACAATGAGCCTCATCACTGCTATGGCCCTCATCGCCACAGCAATGACGGGCTGCAAAGACGACGAGATGCCCACGCAGGATATCTCTGAGGTGCCCGAGGAGCTTCGCGAGGAGGTGTATGCCGGCGGTCAGCTCGGCACCACCTTCAACGCCACCGCCTCCGCCTACGAAGACCCCACCCTCGCCGTAGAAGAGGCCGGCATGGGCAACGCCTTCAAGTATGGCGAATACTTCTTTGAACGCACCATCACGCAGAGCAGCAAGCCGTTCAACGGCCTCGGCCCTCTCTACATCCGCAACTCCTGCATCGCCTGCCACCCCGGCTACGGCCACGGCAAACGCATGGACCGCTATCGTGCCAACGACTGGGGCAACGGCTACCTCCTCGTATGCTACGACAAACGCAACAACGCCTACATCACCTCTCTCACCGGCATGCCGCAGACGCAGGCCGTAGCACCCTTCAAAGCTCCCCTCGACGAAGAGAAAATCAACATAGCATGGCTCAACTACACCGACGAGTGGGGCAACAAGTTCGACGACGGTGAGACCTACCAGCTCATCTATCCCGAGGTAACCATCCCACAAGACGCCTACTATATCCCCTTCGGCGAGGACGGCGAGCCTGTACCCTATGAGCACATCGGCGTACTGCTGGAGAGCACCATCGGAGTCTATGGCACAGGCCTTATCGACGCCATCCCCGACGACTCGCTCAAAGCTCAATATCTGAAGGAAGAGGCCGACGGCTTCATGCAGAACGGTCTCAACACCAATTTCTTCGCTGGTGGCGAATTTCAAGCAGCCGCCCAGTATAAATGCGGCAGCCACTGGCACCCCAAACGCTACACCTACGCCCTCACCCGCGGACCTCTGCAGGATGCTCCCGGCGCCAACGCCATCTGGAACATCACTAACGTCACCCACCCCACCAAGATGGGACACTATATGACCGCAGCCTATGCCAACACCGCAGCCAACGACCCCGACGTGCGTCGCGACTTCTACCGCTACTTCCCAGCCTACAAACTGACGGGCGACACCACTACCGACATCTACAACTATCTCATGATGAAAGACATCCCCGACGAGCTCAAAGTCCCTGAGATGAGTGCCGAAGACTACACCAACTTCATGGTGTGGCATCGTGGCCTCGCCGTCCCTGCCGCCCGCAACCTCGGCGACCCCGATGTGCAGCGCGGCCGTCAGCTCTTCCGCGATATGGGTTGCGCCTACTGCCACCGCCCCTCATGGACCACGGGCAGCGACGAGTTCCACGACCCTGCCGGATTCTTCGAGGTGGCCGACGCACGCCTGCCGCGCTATCCCAACCAGAAGATTTGGCCCTACAGCGACTATGTGCAGCATAAACTCATGATGAAAAACGACATTCGTACCGGCTGGTGCCGCACCACCCCGCTCTGGGGCCGCGGACTCTCGCAGGTATGCACCGGCGCTGCCGACCGTCTGCACGACTGCCGCGCACGCAACGTCATCGAGGCCATCATGTGGCATGGCGATCCCAACAGCGATGCTCGACGCTCAGTCGAAGAGTTCCGCAAACTCTCCAAGAGCGACCGCGACGCTGTTGTAAAATTCATCAACGCCATCTAATCGGCTTGATACAATGAAACGTATCACACTTATCACCATAGTGCTCACAATCATCGCCATGATTGTGGGCACTTTCCTTGAAAAGTCGTATGGCTCGGCTTATGCCATAGCCCATATATACAATTCGCCTTGGTTCATGGCGTTGCTGGTGTTGCTGCTTGTTCTCGGACTTATCACGGTGGTCCGTGCCAAGCTCTATCGGCGGCTGGCTACGGCAGGCATCCATGCCGCCTTCGCCCTCATCGTAGTCGGCATTGTGGTCACCACCCTCACGGCACGCTCCGGCAAGATAGAACTCAAGCCCTCCATCGCCGAGAGCCACTACGAGCCCAAAGACGACCGCCATGAAGGTGGGACACTACCCTTCTCCGTACAACTGATAGACTTCGACATCGTCTTCTATCCCGGCACCCATGCCCCGCAGGACTTCGTCAGCCATGTACGTTTCCTCGACCCCGACGGCTCCTCCGAAGAGGCCACCATCTCAATGAACCACATCGCCCGTCACCACGGATTCCGCTTCTATCAGGCGGGCTTCGACGACGAAGGCGGAGTAGTCCTCAACATCGCACACGACCCTTGGGGCATCGCCCTCTCCTACACAGGCTATGCCATCCTTCTGCTCTCCTTCTTCGGATTCTTCTTCGACAAGCAGAGTCGCTTCCGTCAGCTGCTGCGCGGCGGCAGTGCTGCAGTCCTCCTCCTCGTAGCCCTCACCTCATCTTCCGCGCAGGCTGCCACGCCTACACCTCGCACCCTCCCTGCCGAACAGGCAGAACGCCTCGGCCAACTCTATGTCTCCTACTCCGACCGCATCTGCCCCCTGCAGACGCTGGCCATCGACTTCACCACCAAGCTCTACGGCAAACCCTCCTATCGCGGACTCTCCGCCGAGCAGGTCCTCAGCGGATGGATTTTCTTCTACTCCGACTGGTGTCGCGAACCAATGTTCAAAATCAAAGGCGAAGCCGCACGCCATGCCCTCGGCATCACAGGACGCTACGCCTCGCTCAACGACTATATCACACCTCAAGGCACCTACAAGCTGCAACACCCCATAGACAGCCTCCCCTTCGACGATCCCGCACGCTCCAAACTCCTCGCTGCCGACGAGAAATACAACCTCATAGCCATGCTCTACGGCGGACAGCTGCTGAAACTCTTCCCCATCACCGACAGCACAGGCTCCCTCCGTTGGTATTCGCAGAGCGACGACCTGCCACTCGACACCGACGGCGACGAATATATCTTCATCCGACGCCATCTCTCCTATTGTCAGGAACTCGTAGCACTCGGCCGCTTTGACGAACTGGACAGCGTGCTGGGCAAGACACGCCGCTACCAAGAGCAGCGTGCCACTGCCACGCTCCCCTCATCGCAACGCATAGCCGCCGAACGGCTCCTCAACAATCTCAACTACAGCCGCCTGCTCGCCATGCTCTTCATCACCCTCGGCCTCATTGCTTTTGCCTACTATGTTGTCCGCACCGCACGCCAGTCCGATATGCACCGACCCGTGCGCATCCTCATCATCATTCTCCTCTCGGCCCTGGCACTCTATCTGGCACTCCTCTTCGTCCTCCGTTGGGTAGTCTCCGCCCACGTACCGCTCTCCAATGGCTACGAGACGATGCTCTTCCTCTCCCTCTGCATAGCCGTCCTGGCTCTTGCCATCCAGCACCGCCACCTCATAGCCCTGCCCGCAGGCCTTCTCCTTGTAGGCTTCACACTCCTCGTGGCCATGATTGGCGGCTCCAATCCTGCCATCACACAGCTGATGCCGGTGCTCAACTCGCCACTCCTCTCCATCCATGTAGCCGTCATCATGATTTCCTATGCCTTGCTGGCCTTCGTCATGCTGGGCGGCATCGCCGCACTCATCGTCGGACAACGTGCCGCGGAGGTGATGGCATCGCTCCAACGCATAGGGCAGCTGCTACTCTATCCGGCTGTATTCCTGCTCGCCATCGGCATCTTCATCGGCGCCGTCTGGGCCAACGTCTCATGGGGCACCTACTGGTCGTGGGACCCCAAAGAGGTATGGGCACTCATCACCCTCCTTGTCTATGCCCTGCCGCTCCATGCGCGCAGCCTCCCCTTCATACGCAGCCCCCGCGCCTTCCACATCTATGTTGTCCTCGCCTTCCTCTCTGTCCTCATAACCTACTTCGGTGTCAACCTCCTCCTCGGCGGCATGCACAGCTACGCATGATGCAGCAAGAGCATAAATACTTAGTTCATCTTTGAAAAAAATGCCGAACGATATTCGGCATTTTTTTTGCCCCCAAAAAATAAATCGGCACAATTCGGTAAGATTGATTATTTTTGCGTTGCAATAATTGATGAAATCAAACAACTATAAATATGTCAAAGAAAAAGAACGATAATACAACCTCAATAGGGTTTGAAGAGATAATCTGGCGAGCTGCCGACAAACTGCGTGGCAATCTGAATGCCTCGGAGTATGAGGGCGTGGTGCTTGGCTTGATATTCCTGAAGTACATTAGCGACAAGTTTGAAGTGAAATTCAAGGAACTAACAGAAGATGAATATGCTGACGTAGAAGACAAAGACGAGTACGAGGCCGATGGCGTGTTTTTCGTACCACAAAAGGCACGATGGGACGTTATTTCTCTGGCTGCCCATACGCCGGAAGTGGGTCGTGTGATTGACGATGCACTACAAGCGATTGAGCGTGAAAACCCGAAGCTAAAAGGTGTACTTCCCGGCAATTATGCACGTCCCGAACTGGACAAACGCCGTCTGGGTGATGTGGTTGACCTTTTCTCAAATATCGAGATGTATGCCTCCGGCGAAGAAAAAGACCTGCTGGGTCGTGTCTATGAGTACTGCCTACAGAAATTTGCTTCGATGGAAGGTAAGAACGCTGGCGAGTTCTATACGCCCAGCTGCATTGTCCGCACCATCGTTGAGATTTTGCAACCCTTCCAAGGACGAGTTTACGACCCTTGTTGTGGCTCTGGTGGAATGTTTGTACAGAGTGCCAAGTTTATCAAGAATCATCAAAAGGAACTCTCTGGCATCAGCGTGTATGGGCAGGAGGCAAACCCCAGCACATGGAAGATGGCGCACATGAATGTGGCTATCCGTGGACTGGAAGCCAACCTCGGCCAGTCCTATGCCGACACGTTCTTCAACGACCAGCACCCTACGCTGAAGGCTGACTTCATCATGGCGAACCCACCGTTCAATCTCAGCGACTGGGGAGCCGACAAACTGGAGAAAGACCCACGCTGGAAATATGGTTTGCCGCCTGCTGGTAACGCCAACTTCGCTTGGATGCAGCACATGATTCACCACCTCTCTCCTACGGGTCGCATCGGTCTGGTACTGGCCAATGGTGCCTTGTCTTCGCAGACAGGTGGCGAGGGCGACATCCGTCAGCGCATCATCGAAGCCGACTTGGTGGAAGGCATCATCGCCCTGCCTTCGCAGTTGTTCTATTCTACGGGCATTCCCGTATCATTATGGTTCCTGACACGCAACAAGCAGCAGCCCAGCAAGACGCTCTTCATCGATGCCCGCCAGATGGGAACGATGGTGACCCGTGCCGTTCGTGAGTTGCAGCAGGAGGACATCGCCCGTATTGCAGACACCTTTGAGCAGTTCCGTAATGGTACGATTGAAGACGAGAAGGGCTTCTGTGCCGTGCGCTCCATCGAGGATATCAAGGCGCAGGACTTTATCCTCACCCCAGGCCGCTATGTAGGCATTGCAGAACAGGAAGATGACAGCGAACCCTTTGAGGATAAGATGCACCAGCTGACCTCGGAACTCAGCAGACTTTTTGAACAGAGCCATCAGTTAGAGGATGAAATCCGAAAACAACTGGGTAGCATCGGTTTCGAAATTTAGAGCGCAAAACACATTCTTCGCTATTATCTATCACATCATAATATCGAAGAACAATGAAAGAGAAACTTATTTTAGAAATCAGCAATGCAATGACAGACATTCTGAGTGTTGAACAATTAGCAAAACTGAATGGAGTATTGCTGAAGTCCATCAGCAAGTACACCGTCAGCATGGGCGAAGAACAGGCGCCATCGTTGGCTACATCCAACGAAACGCTGCTGAAGGCTTTCCTCTCTGCCAAGCAGGTGGAGGGATGTAGCCAGCCCACCATTCGCTATTATGGCAACACCATCAAGCAGCTTGCTGATAACATGCCCAAACGTTTTACCGATTATACAACTGAGGACATTAGGGCATATCTGGCCGTATTCCAGCAGAAGCATAATGCTACGAAGGTAACAGTTGACAACGTGCGTCGCATCTTCTCTTCATTCTTCTCTTGGCTTGAAGAGGAGGACTATATCTTGAAGAATCCTGTGCGTCGCATCCACAAAGTAAAGACCGGCACACAAGTTCGTGAGATACTTTCAGACGAGTCGTTAGAGAGTATTCGTGACACTTGCACACGTTCACGCGACCTTGCTATGATTGACCTTCTGGCATCCACAGGAATGCGTGTTGGCGAGTTGGTGAAGCTCAACCGTGAGGACATTAACTTCACGGAGCGTGAATGTGTGGTATTCGGGAAAGGAAACAAACAGCGCATCGTCTATTTCAATGCTCGTGCAAAAATTCATCTCCTGCAGTACCTGAATGAGCGAAGCGACCAGAACGAGGCACTGTTTGTGTCGCTCAACGATCCACAGAAACGGTTGCAGATTTCTGGTGTGGAGGTTCGCTTGCGCAAGATTGGTCGTGAAGCCAACGTGCCTCGAGTGCATCCTCACAAGTTCCGTCGTACACTGGCGACAATGGCTATTGATAAGGGTATGCCCGTCGAACAAGTACAGAAACTATTAGGCCACGTGAAGATAGACACCACCATGCACTATGCGATGGTGAGTCAAAACAACGTAAAACTTTCTCATCGGCGCTTCATCAGCTGAGCCAACTGAAAAGGCTTTGCTGAAGGGGGGGCTAAGAGCAGAACAATGAATATGTAAATTCTCATTTATGGAAGAGAACAAAAGCACTACAATGATGGCTGAACAGCAGAATAATGAGCTGTTTCAGGATGCATGTCTGATTATAGATCAAGCTCAAGCTTTCGCTTACCGTTTGGTTAATGAAACACTTATCAAGCGAAATTGGCTGTTAGGCATGCGCATTCAGCATGAAGTACTGCAGTGTCAGCGTGCAGAATATGGTGAACAGATTATCAAACAATTGTCAAAAGGATTGACCGCAAGATACAAAACAGGATTTACAAAGACCAATCTCTATAACTATGTCGGCTTCTATGTCGCTTGGCCAGACTTTTTCCACGCATTGAGTGGAAAATCAACAGAGAACCCTTACGACAACATTTTCCACGCGTTGCGTGGAAAAACTGTGGAGGATTTTGACATTTTGAACTCACTGCGTTCACAATCGCCTATTCGACTGTCATGGACTCATTACCGTATTATTTTGCAGGAGAATACGGATAGAGGTAGGGTATGGTATGAGCAAGAGGCAGCACGCGAAATGTGGAGTACACGCACCTTGCAGCGCAACGTGTCTTCGCAATACTACCATCGGCTGTTGCAGTCACAGAACCAAGAGATAGTGCATCATGAAATGCAAACGCTCACAGCACCTTTGCAAGACAAACTGGAATATCTGAAGAACCCTGTTGTGGCAGAGTTTCTTGGGTTTAAAAACAACACCGATTACACAGAAAGCAAGTTGGAGCAAAGCATCATCGATCATCTTGTACTGTTTCTCATGGAATTAGGCAAAGGCTTTGCCTTTGTTGACCGCCAAAAACATATTCATACCGAGAAGGAAGATTATTACATAGACCTTGTGTTTTATAATTATCATCTTCGCTGTTTTGTTCTTATCGACCTCAAAACTTCAAAACTGCGTCATCAAGACGTGGGGCAGATGGATATGTATGTGAGAATGTACGATGAGATGGTGCGGCCAGAGGGACACAACCCAACCATTGGGCTCTTACTTTGTGCTGAAACCGACGAAGACATTGCACGCTATTCCATACTGAATGACAATGACCAACTATTTGCAGCCAAGTACCTCACATATATGCCTACAGAAGAGGAACTACGCCGCGAGATAGAACAGCAGAAGGAATTCTTCCGTCTGCAACATAAGGAGGATTGACCATGGAAGAATGGAAAGAATATAAATTGGGAGAGGTCTTGACTATCAAATACGGAAAAGACCATAAGCAATTAGCAGATGGTAATATACCGATTTATGGCAGTGGAGGAATTATACGCTATGGTGAGCGTCCGATATCTGAAGGTCCGTCAATTTTAATTCCAAGAAAAGGAAGTTTGAATAATATCATTTATTCTGACAAGCCTTTTTGGACTGTTGACACAATGTTCTGGACAATCATAAATATCGAGGTCGCAAATCCACTATTTATTTACTATTCAGTATGCAAAAAGGACTTTGCAAGTCTTAATGTAGGCTCTGCCGTACCAAGTCTTACAGTTCCCATTATTGAAGATGTTGATATCTTACTTCCGTCAAAGTTCACACAAGACAAAATCGTTTCAATTCTCAAATCCCTTGACGACAAAATCGAGATTAATAGGCGGATAAATGATAATTTAGAGCAGCAGGCTCAGGCATTGTTCAAATCTTGGTTCGTGGACTTTGAGCCCTTTAAAGATGGAGAACTTGAAGAGACGGAGTTGGGCTTAATTCCCAAAGCTTGGGGAGTCGTATCTTTATCAGCCATTGCAGATTACATCAATGGCTTAGCAATGCAGAAATACCGCCCAATAGAAGGAGAAAAGGGCTTACCTGTTCTGAAAATAAAAGAGCTCGGGCAAGGCAACACTGACGATAGTTCTGAATTGTGCTCGCCGTCCTTAATCGGTGAGAAATACATCATTGGCGATGGAGACATTATCTTCTCATGGTCTGGCACGCTTATGGTTAAAGTATGGTGTGGAGGCAAATGTGGATTAAATCAACATCTGTTTGTCGTAGAGCCTAAAGATTATCCTCATTGGTTTGCATACCAATGGACAAAGCACCATCTTGACAACTTTATCCATATTGCAAAAGATAAAGCCGTTACCATGGGACATATAAAAAGAGGTGAACTTGACAAAGCTAAAGTTGTAGTACCTGACGGAACAAGCATGGCTGCGATTGATACGATGATGAAACCGCTACATCGCCAAATCATTTCAAATAAGATAGAATCACGCCGTCTTGCCTCTCTTCGCGACACCCTTCTTCCTCGCTTGATGTCAGGCGAACTTAAAGTAAACGAAATAGAAAACGCGATATGAGCATCAACCAATTCACAGAAGACAGCTACGAGCAGACACTGATAGACCTTTTCAAGCGAATGGGCTACCAGTATGAGTGTGGCTACAACGTGGAACGAGACTTCCGCGAGCCGTGGTATGTGGCTGACCTGCAACAATCATTGCGCAAGCTGAACCCGAAGATGAGCGATGAGGTGCTGACAGAGGCTTACCGTATCGTGACCCATGTGAACGAGGGCACGCTGGAGCAGCGCAATGAGCAGATGATGGACTACCTGCAAAATGGTGTGGAGGTAAAGTTTGTGACCGATGGACGTAACCAGACGGCACTTGTGCGGCTGATGAACTTCGAACATCCCACACAGAACTTGTTCAAAGTATGCAACCAGTGGCGCGTCGTAGAGAAAGAGAAGATACGCTGCGACATCGTTGTCTTCGTGAATGGTCTGCCGTTGGTGGTGATAGAGCTGAAATCGCCTGCCAACGATAATGTGGAGGAAGACGATGCCTATCTGCAAATCAAGCAGTATCAGCAGAAATGTCCCTCGCTGTTTGTCTATAACGCCTTCTCCGTGACCAGCGACATGCTGACCACGAAAGCCGGAACACTCACCGCCAATCAGAACCGCTATATGGAATGGAAGAGCCGTGACGGTGTTTCTGAATCTGCTGAGGTCATTGACTATGAGACATTCTTTGAAGGCATCTTCCGCAGGGAGAGGTTGATTGACATATTGCAAAACTTCCTGTACTTCGACCATAAAGACGGACGCACAGCAAAGATTATGGCAGCCTATCACCAATACTTTGCCGTCAACAAGGCTGTTGCCAAGACGCACGAGGCAATTGGCGGCAATGGCAAGATTGGTGTATTCTGGCACACACAGGGCAGTGGAAAGTCGCTGTCGATGGTGTTCTATGTCCATAGGCTGATTCAGCAGTTTCCTCAATGCACTGTAGTAGTGGTGACAGACCGCAACGACCTGGATCAGCAACTGTATGAGCAGTTTGCAGGTTGTCAGAAGTTCCTGCGGCAGGAACCGCAGCGCGTAGGCTTCGACCTGAACGAAAAAGGAAAGCTGACAAAGACTGCCGGACGCGAAGATTTGGTGCGCAAGCTGAAAGACCTGCAGACGGGCGGCATCATCTTCACTACGATACAGAAGTTTGAGGAAGGAACAGGCTTGTTGTCAGAGCGTGAGAACATCATCGTGATCACCGACGAAGCCCACCGCTCACAGTATGGTGACGAACATTGGGACGTGAAAGCCGAGCGCATGAAGAAAGGCTATGCGCTGTTGATGCGTGAGGCGCTGCCTAATGCATCGTTCATAGGTTTTACGGGTACGCCTATCAGTGAAGCCGACCGCGACACCAAGGAGGTGTTCGGCGACTACATCGATGTGTATGACATGACACAAGCAGTGGAGGATGGTGCCACACGTCCTGTCTATTACGAGAGTCGTGTGGTCAATCTGAAGCTGGATGAGGATGTGCTGAGGAAACTGGATGATGAGTTTGACCGACTGGCAGAAGAAGGTGCTACCGAGGAACAAATCAATAAGGCACGGCAGGATAACAGCGGCATCAAGCAGATACTCTGTCATCCTGATACCATCGACAGCCTTTGCCGCGACATCATAGAGCATTATGAGAAGAACCGCCAACAGGAGTTGACGGGCAAGGCCATGATTGTGGCGTATAACAAGGAGGCGGCGGTGAAGATATATCGTAAGATGCTGGAACTTCGCCCCGAATGGACGGAGAAAGTTCATGTGGTGGCCAGTGCTGCCAATACGGATAAGGAAGAGTGGCACGATGTGATACAGCCTAAGATGAACAAGGAGTATGCAGCCCTTTTCAAGGATGACTCATCGCCCATGAAAATTGCTATAGTAGTGGACATGTGGCTGACCGGTTTTGATGTGCCTTCGCTGGCAACGATGTATGTATATAAGCCGATGAAGGGGCATAACCTGATGCAGGCCATCGCCCGTGTCAACCGTGTGTTCCCTGAGAAGGAAGGTGGTTTGATTGTTGACTATGTGGGCATAGCAGGAGCATTGAAACAGGCTATGCAGGACTACACCCAGCGCGACCGTCAGCAATTTGGTGACCCTGACATCAACAAGACGGCCCGCGTGAAATTCCAAGAGAAGCTAGAGATATGCCGCGACTTGCTCTACGGCTTTGACTACAGCGGCTTCTATAGTGGCACTGACACTGAACGGGCGCAGGTTATTAAGGGTGGTGTCAACTTCATGCTGGCTCCACAGCGAGCAGAGCAGATGAAGAACTTTATGAAGGAAAGCCAAATACTTCATAATGCGCTAACCCTTTGTCGCTCGTTAGCAGAGCCACAGGAGAAACAGGAGGTAGCCTTCATGGATGCCGTGCGTGTGCTGCTGGCAAGATTGGCACAGAAGGGTAAGATTACCAAGCAGGACATTAACGAGCGCATCAGCCATTTGTTAGAACAGAGCATCCATAGCCAGGGCGTCATCAACCTCTTTAAGTCGGAAGGCGCAAACTTTTCACTCTTTGAAGAAGCATTCCAAAAAGAAATACGGAAGATGAAAGAGAAGAACTTGGCAGTGAAACTGTTGGAACGCTTGTTGAAGGAGCGCATCCACAACTTCGAGCGAACCAACGTGGTGCAGAGCAAGAAGTTCTCAGACCTGCTGAATATGGCTCTTTCCAACTATTTGAAAGGGATGCTTACCAATGAAGAGGTCATTGAGGAACTTCTGAAGATGGCAGAGGAAATCAAGCAGAATGAGGAGGAAAGCAACAAACTGGGGCTGACCGTTGAGGAAAAAGCTTTCTATGATGCGCTCAGCTCTCCGGAAGGAATACGCGAGGCGTACTCCGACGAGCAGTTTGTGGCACTCACCCATGAACTGACCGAGCAGCTGCGCCGCAACCGCACTATAGACTGGAATCGAAAGGAGACAGCCCGTGCCAAGATGCGCGTGCTGGTGAAACGGCTGCTGAAGAAATACGGGTACCCTCCAGAAGGACAGGAAAAAGCACTGGAAACGGTAATGGCACAGTGCAACAAATGGGCAGACGATGATGAAAATGTTGTCGCAGGACCAAAGATGTATCTTGTTGAGGCGTACCATCAAATAGATGAGAGTGACCTACCGATGGCCGCCGAGTCGTCAGAATGATATGATACCGCGCTGGGGTAATGATTGCTGCACTACCATATTGCCTGCTTACCGCACGTTGCGGTAATTTTTAGACTGCGGACAGCTCTTTCTGCCCCTTAAATCCCATATTTTGAGTGTCCGTGACGGTTATCGATTCACTTGGCGGCCTTCGAGCATGGGGACAAAACGGTAGCTGCCTGTGCCGCATTTCTCTACCACCCACTCTTCCTGCGTCTCGCCGTTCTTCGTCACGCGCAGCATCTCCTGTTCCGTCTCCCCAACGGGAATCACCATGATGCCGCCCACCTTGAGCTGCTGCATGAGGGGCAGCGGGATGAAGGGGGCTCCGCAGGTGATGATGATACGGTCGAACGGGGCATTGGAGAGCGACGGCGTGCCCTTGTAGCCGTCGCCGTAGTAGCATTGGGCACGGTAGCCGAGTTTGAGAAGCTTGACCTTGGTCTCTACGAACAGCCCATGCTGACGTTCGATGCTGAAAACCTTGGCCCCCATGGCGCAGAGCACCGCCGTCTGATAGCCGCTGCCAGTGCCTATCTCCAGCACTTTCATGTCTTTCTTGACAGCGAGCAGCTGGCTCTGCATGGCCACGGTGGAGGGCCGCGAGATGGTCTGGTCGCACCCTATAGGCACAGCATGGTCTTCATAAGCGTTGGCGCCTATGGATGGGTCGAGAAACCAATGGCGCGGCACCTCGCCCATAGCGGCAAGCACGAGGGCATCGCTGATGCCGTGCCGCTTCAGCTCTTCGCACATGCGTTTGCGACGGCCTTTGTCAAGATAAGTGTCGGTATAGTTAGTGGGTGAAGGCATAATGAGATGGTGAATGGTGATACTATATGAATAAAAGGCTCTTATCACACGTTGGCTTGCCAGCCTTGCGCGCGCAGGGTAATGGTGGTGTTCTGCGGTGTCACCATGACGGCAGGTGCACCTTTTTCTGTCATATAGCCTATGATGTGTATGCCTTCGAGGTCTTTGATGCGCTCGTAGTCGCTCTGCGCCACGGTGAAGAGCAGTTCGTAGTCCTCGCCGCCGTTGAGGGCGTTGCTCACAGGCAGCATGTTCTTGCTCATCTCGCTGCATACGCGCGATGTCTGATAGTCTATGGGCAGTCGCTCCTCATAGACCTCGCATCCGCACTCCGAGAGGTCGCAGAGGTGCAGCAGCTCGCTGGCGAGACCGTCGCTGACATCAATCATTGATGTAGGTACTATCCCGCGCTGACGCAGCCGCTCGACGATGTCGAGACGCGGCTCCGGCTTGAGGTAGCGTTCCAGCACATAGCTGTATTCGTCCAGCTGTGGCTTGAAGTTGGGGTCGGCTTGGAAGGTAACCTTCTCGCGTTCAAGGATGAGCAGCCCGCTGTAGGCACTGCCGAGGTCGCCGCTGACGCAGATGAGGTCCTTCTCATGTGCGCCGCTGCGGTAAGTGATAGCCCCCTCCTCTGCCTCGCCCACCGCCGTAACGGTTATCACCAATCCTGAGCGGCTGCTGGAGGTGTCGCCCCCCACGAGGTCCACATCGTAGCGGTCGCAACAGAGGCGTATGCCAGCATAGAGCTCCTCCAAGGCCTCCAACGAGAAACGGTTGCTCACGGCGATGCTCACCAGCACCTGCCGCGGCGTACCGTTCATGGCGGCGATATTGCTCAAGGCTATGGTGACAGCCTTATATCCCAGATGACGCAACGGGGTGAATGTCATATCAAAAGCGACACCTTCCGCCATAGTCTGCGTGGTGACGAGCGTCTTATGCCGCCCCGTGCCTATCACGGCACAGTCGTCACCTATGCCGCGGAAACTGCTGTCGTTGTGCAATGGAAAGTCATCGGTGAGGCGGTGTATCAGTGCAAACTCGCCCAAGCTCGACAACTCGGTCCTTCTCTCATCATTCTCTGCCATATTATATATTGTTGTTCTTTTTTTTTCAATAGAGCGGTGGTCTATCGCTGGTCAACCAGCAGTTGACCAGTGGTTAATCACCAGTTGATTGCAAACTGTTTTGCCTCATAATCTCGCTGCACACTATTGCCGTCGCCACCGAGGCGTTGAGGCTCTCGCAGCTGCCGCCACGGTTGGGGATAGTGATGGAGCGGGTGAGCCGTGCGCACACCTCAGCAGAGATGCCGCGCGACTCGTTGCCCACCACTACGGCACACGGCACAGTTAGCGAGGTGCCGTAGAGGTCGTCACCTTGCAGGCGTGTGCCATAGATGGGATACCTGTAGTCGGCCAGCCACTGCCGCAAGTCGCAGTACTCCATGGCTGTGCGGAAGATGCCGCCCATAGAGGCCTGCACCACTTTAGGGTTGTAGCAACTCACCGTGTCGCGGCTGCAGACGATATGGCGTATGCCGAGCCAGTCGGCGGTGCGAATGATGGTGCCCATGTTGCCGGGGTCCTGCAGATGGTCGAGCACTATCACCATGCCGTCCTCCGCTGGTTGCAGCGTCCCACGCTCCACCAGCATCCACACCTCGTTGGGGCTCTGCATGCCGCTGAGCCGCTCGAGGTCGCCCTGCGTCACCTCATAGGCCTTGTCGGCGACAAGCTGCTGCCGGTTGGCAGCCATCCACTGCTCCGTAGCACACACCGCAGCGATGCGCCACCCCGAAGCCATAGCCTCGCCTGCCATCTTCACCCCCTCGACAACGAAAAGACCCTCTGCATCGCACTTTTTCTGCAGTTTGTAGCCACACAATTCTTTGAGAAGAGCCTTTGAAATCATGGTGCAAAAGTACAGAAAAGCGACCTATCTTCAAAAAAATTTTGTCAGTTTAGAAAAATGTTGTACTTTTGCATCCGCTTTCGGGCAAATATGGTGGGCGTAGCTCAGCTGGTTAGAGTGCCGGATTGTGGTTCCGAAGGTCGTGGGTTCGAATCCCACCTCCCACCCTCAAAAACCTTGTGACATTATCACAAGGTTTTTTTGTTGCATATCCTTTCAATTTCTCTACCGCATTTCACAGAAGGCGAAACACATTTTTGTGAAAACAAACGAGAGAAGGGGGTGACATCCTCACACCTGTTATTCCCGTCCGACACATCTTTTTTTACCATTTTTCGCACATGAAAAAGCCATTTTCTCAATGGTTGTTTCTCATTATCACAATTCGCTATTGTGTTTCAAGAAAATATTGTAAATTTGCATGGATATATAAAGAAAAAAATGAACCTATTAAAGTGGCTGTTTCGGCGTGATAATCATGTTGAAACGGTCGTTGATGATATGAAATACATTATAGTAGGACTGGGTAACGTAGGGACAGAATACGAGGGCACGCGCCACAACAGCGGCTTTATGGTTGTGGACCGTCTGGCAAAGAAAAGCGACGCCCCGTGGACGCTCGAACGCCATGCCTACCGCACCGAAGTGCGCATCAAAGGACGCACTCTGGTGTTGATAAAACCCACCACATACATGAACCTCAGCGGCAAGGCGGTGAAATACTGGCTGCAGGCCGAGAAGGTTACGCAAGAGAGGTTGCTCGTCGTTGTCGATGATATAGCACTGCCTGTAGGCACCCTGCGCATGAAAAAACAAGGCAGCGCAGGCGGACACAACGGACTGGGCAACATCGAAGAGATGCTGGGCAACAGCAACTACTGCCGTCTGCGCGTGGGCGTGGGCGACAACTTCAGCCGCGGCAAGCAGATAGACTATGTGCTGGGGCACTTCACTGCCGACGAGATGGCGGTGCTCGACCCCAAGATAGACCGCGCCGTGGAGATGGTTGAAAGTTTTGCCACGATGGGGCCCGACCGCACAATGAACATGTTTAACGAGTAATGTGAATAGTGAGTTGTGAATTGTAAATAGTGAAATTGAATAGTGAATAGTGAATGAGGCTCTACCGCCACAAAAAAAAGACGACACGACAATGAACCTCCTCATAGATATGGGCAACACACGCACCAAATGGATGCTTGCCGACGAACGGTGGCAGCTGACGGAAGGCGGCGTATATGAGGGCGACTGGGCCAGAGTGCCTCATCTCGGCGACTGCACGACGGCGTTGCTGTGCGCCACAGGACGCAGAGAGGATGAGCTACAACAGCTCGCAACGCATGGGATAGGCGTCGTCTCCTTTGCCGACCTCTTCTTCCAGCAGCAGCACGGGGCGGGAGACGCCGGCACACCAGCCACACTGCCCATCATAGCCTACCGCGACAAGGAGCGCACCCTCGGACAGGACCGCATAGCAGCACTATGTGGCGCTTGGGAGAGGCGGCATACGGCCTGCGTGGTGATAGATGCCGGCACCTGCATCACGGTAGATTACATCGACGGCGACGGACTGTTTGCCGGCGGAGCCATCATGGCATCGCCCGAACTGCAGCTGCACGCCATGCACCAGCATACGGCACGCCTGCCAGAGATAGACATCGACTATGCGCTGCGCTACACCCTGCCCTACGGCGACAACACCGCCGACGCCATGCTGGCAGGCACCGTGACGGCAACGGCGACAGCCCTACGCGGATTCATAGACCACTATCGCAGTCTCGACACCACGCAGCAGACAAGCGTTATCATCACCGGCGGGATAGGGCTGTTCATGAGCCGCATGATAGCTGATGCCGAATATGTCGAAGACCTCGTCTTTCACGGCATGGCCACCGTAGGCAGACAGCTCGCCACCAACAGCTCCGAAACAATAAAGAGTTTAAGAGTTTAAGATTATTGAGATTTTAAGAGAGAAAGATTATTGGGATTTTGCGATTAATTTTAAGAGATTAAGATTTTTAAGATTTGAAGAGAGTTTTAGAGATTAAGATTATAAGATTACAACAACCTATTATAAACTGGATTTATATGCTACCTCCACGAGACCGAAGAGATTGAAAGACAAATAGTTTCTATTGATATGCAACTCCTACGGAGTTATTTATATAAGTCCCTAAATAAGACCATTCCACAGCATACGCCACAAACAACAACCACAAAAGACAATGTACAGACGCTTCGCAATAATAACCCTCGCCCTGCTTGCCTTCCTCACGGCAGGAGCGCAGAATGGTGTCAACGCCCCCTATTCGCAATACGGTTTTTCGCAGACCTCGCTACCCAACACCACCCCCTTCGCTGCCTCTATGGGCGGCATAGTGACCACCCGTTCGGGCTACAACTACGTCAACCCCTTCAACCCCGCATCCTACGCCTCGATACAGGGAGAGAGCTTCGTGTTCGACATCAGCATGTCGCTCGTCTCCTCACGCCTCTCTGATGCCTCGCAGTCGATGAGAGACTTCGATGGCGGCCTGACGTCAATAGCCATAGCCTTCCCCATCTTCGACTGGTGGAAGACCTCGCTGGGCCTGCTGCCCTACAGCTCTACGCTCTACGAGTCGGTGCTGATAGGCGACGTAGGCATGGGGACGCAGCAGGTCAAGACCATCTACGATGGCAAAGGCGGCATCTCGCAGTTCTACTGGGGCAACGGCTTCAACATCATAGGCTCTGGCGAGACAGCCGGCGAGCAGTCGTTGCAGCTGGGCTTCAACATCAACTATCTGCGTGGCACCATAGCCGAAGGCATCACCTACGACTTCATCGCCTCCGACACCACCTTCTTTGTCGATACACGGCGACAGAGCGAGACGGACCTCAGCAACGTGACATTCGACCTCGGCGCCCTCTACCGTCAGCCGCTGAACGAGAACTACACCCTCTCCGCCGGCCTCTCCTGCAAGCTGCCACGCACCATGAAGGTTGATGACAAAGCAATGATTTACACCTTCGCCAACTCGTCGGCACAAGAATACATCTTGGACACGATATTTCCCGCCAGAGGCGAGACGGGCGAATTTGAGAGCACACTCAAACAGCCCTTCAGCATAAGCGTAGGCCTTGCCTTAGAGCGCAACCACCTATGGAGCGTGGGGCTCGACTTCTCCTATGCTGAGTACAACGGCATGAAATACGAAGAAGGCAACAGCACACCCCTCTTCGGCAAAAGCAGCCTCATCTATGACAACAACTACCGCATAGCCCTCGGCGGCGGATGGCTCGGCGACCAGGGGGCTCCCACCTACTGGGGACGCATGGGCTTCACCGGCGGCGTACACTACGAGCACGGCAAACTATGCCTCGAACTGGCCAACGGACAGTGGACCCTCAACGAGTGGGGCGCAGGCCTCGGCATCACCTTCCCCATGCGCAAAGGACGCTCGCAGCTGGTACTGACAGCCAGCTACACCAATTTCGGCAACGCCGACATGCTGCGCAGCGAGATATGGGCTCTGGGCATCACCCTGAGCAGCAACGAACGCTGGTTCGTGAAAAGAAAATATAACTAACCCGAGAAACTCAAATCTGTATCAATTCCAAATTTCATAACAACTCCCCATATCTTAAAATCCCAATATCTAAATATCTTAATCTCTTAATCTCTTAAAATCTTAATCTCTCCAAATCTTAATCTCTTAAAATCTTAATCTCTTAAAATCTCAATCTTAAAATCTCAATCTTAATCATCCTAATATCCTTTCAAATGAAAAAACTATCAATCTTCGTAATCTTGGCTGTGGCAGCCTTCCTAACGCCCACAGTCAACGCACAGACTCGCGATTGGGGCTGCACGCCCGAAGTACAGCAGGAAATGCTCGCCACCGTATCGCTCTATCAGGCAGACATCAAAGAATACAAAAACTCTAAGGATGTGCGCTATCTCTTTGATGCCTATCCCAAATGGAAGATGATTGTGGCCAACTGCCCCAAACAGAGCAAAAACCTCTATATCAATGGTGTGAACATCCTCAAAGCATTCATCAACGATGCCAAGACCGACTCGGTCCGCAACATTTACATCGAGGAGCTCATGACCATGTACGACACCCGCATCGCCAACTATGGCGAGGCCGCCGAGGTGCTGGGCAAGAAAGCCATGGACCTCTGGCAGCTGCGCGGTGCCGCCGCCATCGAGGAAGTGTACAACATCTACAGCGAAGCCATCAAGCAGGGAGACAAAGACCTCGATGCCGCCTACGTAGTGAAATACATGGAGTCCACCATCAACTATGTGCGCGCCGGCAAAGCCGAACCCACCCTCGTAGTTGACAACTACGATATAGCCAGCGACCTGCTGGACAAAGAGCTTGAATCCGTTGCTGGCGACAGCGTCAAGACGAAACTCATAGCCGGATACATCGCCGGCCTTGAAAACGCCTTCTCGCCCTACGCCGGATGCGAAGAACTGGTGAACATCTATTCCAAGAAATTTGAACAAGACCCTGACAACATCGACCTGCTGAAGAAAATCACCGGCATCCTGATGAAGAAAGGATGCACTACGGAACCCCTCTTCTTCAGTGCCACCGAGAAACTCTACAGCCTCGAGCCCTCGCCTGCCACAGCACTGCGCATGGGCCAGATGAGCTTCAGCAAAGAGCAGTACGGCAAAGCCATCAGCTATCTCTCCGACGCCGTCAAAGGCCTCACGGAGACCAAAGACATCTATAAAGCGCACATCCTCATAGGCCTCTCGCACACCAAACAGAACGCCTACAGCGCAGCACGCGCCGCCTTCCTCGATGCCGCCAAAGCCGACCCCACCAAGGGCGAGCCCTACGTGCAGATTGCCAACCTCTACGCCAGCAGCGCACGCATGGTGGACGACAACATGAACGGCCGCAGCGTCTATTGGGCTGCCGTTGACAAGCTGAACAAAGCCAAGAGCGTTGACCAATCCGAAGAGAACATAGAGCTCGTCAACAAGCTCATCAGCAGCTATGCCGCTCACTACCCAAAGAAAGCTGACGTCTTCATGGCACAGAACCTCAGCGACGGACAGTCGTTCCTCGTTGGTGGATGGATAGGAGAGTCAACGATAGTAAGAACACGTTAGTATTCGCGCACCCTGCCAACCCTCCCACATCGCACTGCCGTGTCCGCGAAAAAAACATACATACTTCTCACATCCGTTGCCGTATGCCTGCTGACAACCCTGTTGGCGGCATGCGGCAACACTATGGAGGAGGTGCAGCGCTTCGACCGTCGGCAACCGCCAGCACAGACCATACGCGGCGCACACATCTACCGCAGCGAGAAAGGGCAGATGCAGGCCGAGCTCACCGCCGACCTCATAGTGAAATACACTGAACCCGTCGAACAGACCATTTTCCCTCACGGATTGAAGGTGACGTTCTTCGACAGCCTGCTGTTACCCAAGGCGTTCTTCACCGCCGACTCCGCCATACAATGGAACGAGACCAACGAGTTCCGCGCCTACAACAACGTGGTGCTCATTGACCACCGTTCGCACGACACCGTCTATCTCGAAGACATTATATGGGACTCGCGCGAGAAACGCATCTACAGCGACCATCCGCTGCATGCCGTCAACGGGCAGCGCGTCACCTACGGCGACCGCTTCGAGTCCGACGACAGCTTCACCAATCCCCAGATTGTCCATCAGCGGGGCAGCATAGAATGGAACGAAGAGGAAGAGGAGGAGCCATAGCAAACAGCAAAACAAAGCGATGCACGAGCTGAAGACTGACGGGCATGTTGCCCTCCCCCGCCCTGCAACCACCGACGACAACAAAACAGACCACAACAAAACAATATGCAATTTACCGCAAAAGAAATAGCCAAGATACTCAAAGGCACCGTAGAAGGCAATGAGAACGCCGTCATCTGGAAGCCTTGCAAGATAGAAGAAGTGGAGGAGGGCGGCATCACCTTCCTTGCCAACCCCAAATACACCCACTACATCTATGAGCGCAAGGCTACGGCAATCATAGTTCGCAAAGACTTCGTGCCGGAGCATCCCATCGACGCTACCCTCATACGCGTGGACAACCCCTACCTCTGCGTGGCCAAGATGCTGCACATCTTCAACAGCCTCACCGAACCACCCAAAGGACGCTCATGGCGCAGCAGCGTAGGACGCCGCTCCAAGATAGGCAAGGACTGCTACATAGGCGAATATGCCGTCATCGGACGCAAGGTCACTGTGGGCAACAACGTGAAGATATACCCACAAGTATATGTCGGCGACGGATGCACCATTGGCGACAACACCATCCTCTATCCGGGCGTCAAGGTATATCACGATGTGCAGATAGGTGCCAACTGCATCCTCCACTCCGGCGTCGTGGTGGGTGCCGACGGCTTTGGCTTCGCACCCGACGGCAACGGCTCCTACAACAAGATTGACCAGATTGGCAATGTCGTCATTGAGGACGACGTGGAGGTCGGCGCCAACACCTGCATAGACCGCGCCACCATGGGCAGCACCATCATCCACAAAGGTGCTAAGATTGACAACCTCTGCCAGCTGGCACACAACGTGGTGATGGGCAGCAACACCGTCATGGCGGCACAGAGCGCCGTAGCCGGCAGCGGCAAGGTGGGCAGCAACTGCGTCATCGCCGGACAAGTGGGCATCGTAGGACACATCGAGGTGGGCGACCGCGTGACCATTGCCGCTCAAAGCGGCGTGACACGCAACGCCAAATCAGACAGCATCCTGCTGGGCACTCCTGCCATCGACGGCGTCAAACAGAAACGCAACTACGTATATATGCGCAACATGGACGCTCTCGTCAAACGCATTGAAGAGCTCGAAGCACGTCTCAAGGAGAAAGAGCAGAAAGCTTGAAAGAAGAAAAAAACGATACGGATTATTGTCCGAAAGCTCGTGCGACAATAAACTTTTGGTAGTTTTGTCATCATCAATTGCCGACATAGAAAGAACACTGCGTAGCCGTCTGCGAACCCTCTCGCCAGACGGCTTACTGCTGTTGTTGCTGGGTGCATGGACACTCCTCAACATGGTTCAGGCAACGCTGACAGGCCTTGCCAACGACGAAGCCTACTACTGGGCGTGGGCTTGCTACGGCGACGGCAGGCTCGACTGGGGCTACTACGACCATCCGCCTATGGTGGCTCTCCTCGTATGGCTGACGGCACCTCTGGGCGGCACACTCGGAGTGCGCCTCGCTACCCTCCTGCTACAACCGCTCTACCTATGGCTCTTCTGGCGCACGCTACGCCCCGACCACGCCACACGCCGACAGGCATTGCTCTATGCTGCTCTCTGCTTCGCACTGCCAGCCCTGCAGCTCTACGGATTCTTGGCGCTGCCCGACGCACCGCTGATGTTCTTCTCCGTACTCTTCCTCTACCTCTACAAGCGTTTCCTACAACGACAGACCACCACCACCGCACTCCTTATGGGCGTCAGCATGGCGCTGCTCGCCTACAGCAAGTATCATGGCGCACTGGTAGTGGCTTTCGCACTACTCTCCAATCCGCGCCTATGGCGTTCATGGCGGCTCTATATGGCGGGCGGCGTGGCGCTGCTGCTCTTCCTGCCACATCTCGTATGGCAGTATCAGCACGACTGGTGCTCCTTCGTCTATCACCTCAGCAGCCGCCACAAGGGCTTCGAGATTGCCAACCCGCTGATGGTCTTTGTCAACCTCATCCTCATAGCCAACCCGCTGCTCGTATGGCACTACACTCGTGCACTCTTCCGCCGCCCCAGCCCACACAGCGACACACTACGCGACGACTATCTGCGCACCATGCGCTGGATAGCCTGCGGCGTAGTGCTCTTCTTCCTCGTCGCCTCACTACGCGGCAGCACGCAGGCTCAATGGCTCCTGCCCGCCGTCATAGCCCTTGTAGCCCTGCTGGCCGACTATATGTGGCACAACGACATCCCTCGCCGCTACCTGACCGCAGCACTATGCACATCGGCAGTGCTATTCATAGCAGCACGCATAGTGACAATGGTTGCACCCGACTGGCTGAAAGGCGAATTCTGGCACAACGAAGAGAAATACACGCAGATAGCAACACTCGCCGCCGACCGCCCCGTAGTGTTCACCGGCTATTCGAGCGCTGCCAAATATGCGTTCTATACCGGCAAGGCATGCAGCTCCACACCAGTATTCTACGACCACCCCTCGCAGTGGTCCTTCCGCAACGACGATGCCTCCTTCTATGGACACGAGGTGGTGGTAGAGCAAAGCGAATGTAGCCTGTCGGACACCCTCGTGCTGTGCGACGGCACAACTTTCGAATATCGCCTTGCACCGTGGTATCGCCCCACGGCCTTGGTGCGCCTCGCCGCCGTAGCTCCACAGAGCGTGGCACAACTGACGGACACCGCCTTCGACGTACAGCTGGCGTGCTACAACCCCTACCCCTACGACTTGGACTACAACGATGCCGACTCGCTACGCCTGACAGCCATCTTCCGCATAAGCCAGCGACAGCAACCTACAAGCCTCAGCACCACGCCGCTGCACCTGACGGCAGGCGACACCACCATCGTCACCGCACACTTCGTAGTGCCACACGGCATGCCCTACGGAACGTTTGAGTTAGGCTTCTGCCTGCAACCACTGGTTGGATGGCCACCAACGCAAAGCGCAATGCTGAAAGCAGAATATCTAAGAAAGTAAGATTTTAGGATGATTGGGATTTGGAAATTTTGAGAGATTTTGATTAGTGAGAATTTAGATTGATGAGAATTTAAGATTAGTGAGAGATTGATGAGTGGGATTTTGAGAGATTAAGAGACCCTGCAAACAATACTAACCGATGAATAAACAATAAAAAACATACAACCAGAAAACAACTCATACAATTCCATTTCCAAAATACGCACCATAAAACTAATAGTCCTATCTTTGCAAACGTTTTCTGAAACACCGCTCAAGCAATGAAACTATACAAAATACTCCTATACATCGCAACGTCTGTCGGACTGCTGATACTGATTGCCGCCGTGTTTCCCGAAGAGGGAATAAATATCGCCGGCCTGCACCTGCGCTTCCCCACCATAGAGCAGATAACCGTGCCCAAGGAAGAGCGCGAGCTGCGCATCCTGCTCACCCAGCAGCAGGAGGAGGCACGAAAAGACCTCGTGAGCCTCAACGATTCGGCGGACTACTACAAGCACCTGCTCGACAGCGGCGACACCCGTTTCTATTTCCCCCAAGGCAACAGCAACTTCTTTGCTCCCCTCTTCGCACAGTTTGACGCCATCCCGCAGAGCGGCCGCACCATACGCATAGTGCACTATGGCGACTCGCAGATAGAGATGGACCGCCTCAGCAGCCGCCTGCGGGCCTACATGCAGCGCACATTCGGCGGCAGCGGTCCGGGCATGGTGCCCTTCAGCCCCATCATCCTGCCCTACTCGCTCTCCCACTCGGCATCGGGCGCGCTGACGCAGTACGCGCCCTACGGCGACAAGGGCGAGCGACGCTCCAACGGCAACTACGGACCCCTCGTCAACTGCCACCACCTCGCCGGCAGTGCCTCGGCATCGTTCAAAGCCTCAAAGTCGCGCTTTGCCGACAGCCTCACACAACAGTACTCGTCTGTGCGCCTGCTCTTCGACAAAGGCGAAGGCACCCTCAGCGCAACACTCGCTGGCAAACACCTGCCCACACAGAGCAAACAATGCACCGCAGCAGGCATACACACCATAGACTGGAAACTGGACAGCGCCGTCTCGGCTCTCAGCCTCACTCTATCGGGAGCTGGCGAGCTCTACGGCGTGATGCTCGATGGTGGCGCCGGCGTGGCGGTGGACAATGTGCCCCTGCGCGGATGCTCCGGACAGCAGTTCACTCAGATTGCCGAGCGCGTGCTGCGCGACAGCTATTCGCAGATGGACGTGGGGCTCATCATCCTGCAGTTTGGCGGCAACTCCATGCCATACCTCAAAAGCGAGAAAAGCATAAGCACCTACACCGCATCCATAGGACGCCAGATAGACCGCGTGCATAAAGTATGCCCCACGGCACAGATACTCTTCATCGGACCTTCGGACATGAGCACCTCCATAGGTGGCAGATATCAGACCTACCCTTATCTGCCTGCTACCGTAGCAGCCCTGCGCGACACCGCCATAGCCCACGGCGCAGCCTTCTGGAGCCTCTATGACGCTATGGGCGGCAGCGGCTCCATGACAGCGTGGGTCAGCCGCGGCCTCGCCGGACCCGACTACATACACTACACACAACGCGGCTCAGAAATCATGGGCGACTGCCTCACCAATGCTTTTGACAACGCCTATCAGTACTACCGCCTCCTCGCACGCATCGACAGCAAGAAAAAAGAAAAGAAAAAACTGGACACGCAACTAAGCAAATAGCGAAGATTTTAAGATTGAAGTAGATTTTGAGATGATTAAGATAATAAGATTTTAAGATTGGAAAGATTTTAAGATTGAATTAGATTTTGAGATTGGGAAGATTTTAAGATTGAAAAGATTTTAAGATTGGGAAGATTTTAAGATGATTAGGAGATTTTATAAACAGCACACTTTATTATAATCATATCGTGGTAAGAAAGCTCATCATAGGACTTATTGGAGTTGCCATAGCAGTTATGGCAACAGCGCAGATGCCCATTGATATTCAGCGCGACTACTCGTTTATCAACTACGACTCCAACCATCTGCACTACGACACCGCCTCGCCCTACATGAAACACCTCTTCCGCAAATGGCAGCGACTGGTGGACTCGCGTCAGGGCAACATCAACATAGTGCATATAGGCAGCTCGCATGTGCAGGGGGGCACCTTCCCCAACCGCGTGCGCACCAACCTCATGGAGGAGGTGCCGGACCTCGTGTCCGACCGCGGCATGCTCTTTCCCTACTCCGCAGCAGCCAAGTGCAACAACCCGCCCGACTACATTGTGCACTGCCCCGAACCTGTACTGCTGACGCGCAACGTACACGCCGAACCCGACTGCTCCCTCGGCCTCTGCGGCATCGCCGTCACGGCACACGACATACCCACACATATCGACATCGTGCTGCGCAAAAGCCATATAGACTATGCCACACAGCAAGTCATCGTCATAGGCTACTCCGACAGCAACATCGTGCCGCTCCTCTCTGCCTTCGGACGCGAGATAGCACCATCCTATGTTGACCCACACACGCGCCGCTTCGTGTTCAACCTTGCCAGCGTCACCGACTCGTTCCAAATCATCCTGCCCTGCACACAAGGCACCGCCTTCACCCTCATGGGCGTATATCTCGGCAACCGCAAGTCGGGATTCTCCTACCACTCCATAGGCGTCAACGGCGCCACACTCCTCGACTATCAGAAATGCGACTACTTCGCCGCCGACCTGCGACTGCTACACCCCGACCTCGTCATCTTCGGCATCGGCATCAACGACGCACACGGCACCAACTTCGACACCGCTGTGTTCCACCAACGCTACACTGACATCATCAACCAAGTGCGCGACGTCTCGCCCTCCTGCGCCTTCGTGTTCATCACCAACAACGACTCCTTCCGCCCCTCCGGCAAAGGCCGACGCCGCCGCTACAACGTCAACACCAACGGCGAACTGGCACGCGAAGTGTTCTACCGCCTCGCCCGCGAGAGCAAAGGGGCCGTATGGGACCAATTCGCCATCATGGGCGGCCTCTCCTCCATGGACACATGGGTCAAGAACGGCCTCGCCCAGCGCGACCACGTTCACTTCACACCCTCCGGCTACAGCCTGCTGGGCGACATGCTCTACAACGCCATCGTCACCGCCTGCTACGCCACACCCGTGCCCGACCGCGACCCGCTGCCCCACAAGGCACCCACCATCCGCATGACCGACACCATACAGCCATCCGGACACGCACACACCACCACTCAACCCAAAGAACAACAAAATAATACAAACCAATACCAATACATCACATATTGATATAAAGAAAACTTAATCACCGCTTGCCGATAGCAGAATACCGACATAATATCACCCCATAACAATGTCAAACATAGCGTCCTACATCCTTAGCCTCTTCTCCTTCGACTCCTCCAAGCCGCTACTCTTCACCCAGTTCAACTTCTGGGCGTTCTTCCTCATTGTTTTCGGCCTCTACACCGTCATTGTGGCATGGCCGCGACACGGCGATGGAGCCTCGATGAACATGCTCTCCAAGCGGCGACGCCTCGTGCGCAACGGCTACCTCTTCCTCGTCAGCCTACTCTTCTACTACAAGACCTCGGGACTCTTCGTCCTGCTGCTCATCCTCTCCACATTCCTCGGATGGGCGCTCGGCATTGCCTTCGACCGCATGGCCGCCAACGGACAGCAGAAAGGACGCAAAGCACTCATGACCCTCGGCGTCATCGTCAACCTCGCCGTACTCTTCTATTTCAAATACGCCTACTTCTTCACCGACATCTACAACACCATCACCCACTCCAACGTGGAGGTGGTCAACTTCCTCGCCCGCTGGTCCAACCAGTTCACCGCCACAGCACGCTTCGACGCCTCCGTCATCCTCCTGCCCGTAGGCATCTCCTTCTTCACCTTCCAGAATATCAGCTATATCGTCGATGTCTATAAAGGCAAGGTGCGCCATGCCGACAACCTGCTCGACTTCGGCTTCTACACCTCATTCTTCCCACAGCTCGTGGCGGGTCCCATCATCCGTGCCGACCAGTTCATCCCACAACTCTACAAACCCACCTTCGTAGGCCGACGCCAATTCGGCATCGCCGTATTCTGGATTCTCAACGGACTCTTCAAGAAGCTCGTGCTGAGCGACTACCTCGCCGTGGGCTTCGTGGACCGCGTGTTCGAGAACCCCAACCTCTACACCCCCTTCGAGAACTTCGCCGCACTCATGGTCTATTCGCTGCAGGTCTATGCCGACTTCTCGGGCTACACCGACATCGCCATCGGCGTAGCCATGATGATGGGCTTCTACCTGCCCACCAACTTCAACTCGCCCTACAAGGCCACCAACGCCGCAGGCTTCTGGAAACGCTGGCACATGTCGCTCTCCAACTGGCTCAAAGACTACCTCTACATACCCCTCGGCGGCAACCGCAACGGCACCTTCGGCACCTATGCCGTCCTCTTCGGCACCCTCATCATCGTGGCACTCCTCGCCCAGACTACATGGGTCACCATCGTCGTCGCCTCCGTAATAGCCATCCTGCTGGCCATCTACATCTTCTTCCCCAAGGCACGCCGCGACCTCTCCACCAACATCAACAACATGGACACCATGCTCCTCGGCGGCCTCTGGCATGGAGCCAGCTTCAACTTCATCACGTGGGGCGGCCTCAACGGACTGGGCATCCTCGTCTATAAGAACTGGAAGAAATGCTCCTCGCCGCTTTGGCGCATCGTCATCGCCGCCTCCGTGGCAGCCGTCCTCCTCATAGCGCGCCTCGCCTACCCCTGCCCCCTGCTCAACATGCTGTCCTTCATAGCCAACGTGGCAGCCATAGCCATAGTGCTCTTCAATATCGTCCTCCTCATCAACCACGGCCGGCAAGGCAAAACCTACAACACAGCACTCCTCGTCTGGAACACCCTCTTCACCTTCGTCTTCATCTCCTTCACACGCCTCTTCTTCCGCTCCGGCTCCAACCTCAACCCCGCCGAAGCCAACGAGGTGGCATGGCGCACAGCCTCCGACATGGTGGCACAGATTGGCAGCCACTGGAACCTCGCGCAAATCCCCGCCATCATATCCAACTACAGCTCCGTATTCATCCTCTTCGTCATAGGCATGACCATCCACTGGCTACCCGTCCACTTCAAACGCCGCTACCGCCTCTGGATGGCGCAGATGCCCATGTGGCTCCTCGTGCTGATAACGGTAGCCTCCGTCATAGTACTCTACCAATTCGTCACCGCCGACCTCCAGCCCTTCATCTATTTCCAGTTCTGAAAATGATTTCCCACCAAAGCCTGCTGGGATAGTATTTATAAAGCAAAGGGTTGGCCATTCAAACCAACCCTTTGCTTCTCTTGTAAATGAAATTTGCGAAATAAATTGCCGTATTACATCTATTTTGATGGTGCAGGAGCATTGGCGTTGTCCTGTTTGGTGTAGGTGTTGCCGACGGCGGTGAGGATGCCGTTATTTATCGTAACCGTGAAGGTGCTGTTATCAACCGTTGCTGTCGCCGTGCCATTGTCATAATCGCCCGAGGTGAGCTCGTAGGTGCCTTCGACAGATATTTCCTTCTGTGGGGCTTTGCCGCTGGCCTCGCTATATACCTTGCTCTTGGTTACCAGCAAGGATTTGTCGGTAAAGAGGAATGCCGCCTCGGTTTTTACGCGGTCGTTTTCCTCGTTGCTGTATGCATACCATGCAGCAATGGTCTTGTCGGCATAGCTGATAGGCAGATAGGCCTCGGCTTTGTCCGAGAGCGTGCCGCTGTTGTTGCCACCACCTTGTCCGTTGTCTTCTGTAACCGGCTGCGGTGAAGGTATTTTAGCGTTATCCTGCTTGGTGAAGGTCTCACCCCTTGCGGTGAAGACACCATTCTGGATTGTGAGGTTCATATCCTCGCCAAAGTTGGGGATAGAGACAACGACGGTGCCGTTGGTATAGTCGCCACTAACCAGGCGGCAGGTGCCGGTAACATCTATGGTGCGCTGTTCTCTACCATCCGATTTCTTTTTGTACAAGGCGGCCAACACGCTGTTGTCCTCAAAGATGTAAATAGCAAGGACATTGACCTGCCCGTCCTGTTGGGTTTCTGTTGTAGTGTACCATGCTACTACTTTGCTCTGGTCGTAGCCTATGGGAAAGAATGCTGTTACCGAGGAGGACTGCCCCTGAGTTGAGGAATTGTCCGATGTCTGGTCGTCCTTTTTGTTGCACGACACTACCGAGGCGGCAAGCAAAAGACCTGCCATTATTACTGTAAAAATTTTCATTTTTTTCATAATAATTCCTTTCTTTTAATGGTTAAAGCTTGGGAAACATATATATAACGTTGCTAACGTTATTTTTATTGTACATATATTCCTCATCAAAAAGACAAACAGGTAAGAAATACCAAGGGGCTTTACGAATGTAGGGATATGGGGGGCATTGTTTCTTGGACAACATTACGGGGAATATGGGGAAAAGCCAGGTGATGAACTTGTAAGATTGAGAGAATTGGTTATAAGGGGCGAGTTTAAGGCGTTTATTTTGTTTTATGATTACTAAATGTTATACCTAAATTCGTTCTTATAATTTATGGATGTAATAATCAGTCTCTCGAAGAGTTTGTCGCCGAAGTATCTTCTGTTGAATTTCCAGCAGTACTCGCTGAGATAGTTCTGGATGTATTTGGGGC
>JAFSPS010000014.1 GCA_017451385.1 Bacteroidales bacterium | reverse complement strand
TGTGTCTTTTTTAGTAGGCTGTTAGTAATTGTCTTGCATTTTATTGACCTATAATATAGTAGCAGGCGTTTTTGCACAAAATATAAGCCATTCGATGGTTGGTATTACTACCGTAACTCACAATAAATAACGTAGAAAAGGCAAAAAATAATGTATTATCAGCAAATTATGATTTTGTTAGTTACAAACATGAGGTTTCTCCCAAAAATGGATTTGACGACAATAATTCTCTGAATCTGTAATTGTGGTCAATAAACCATGATATTGTCTATATTGGATAACTAATAATTAACAAGGTAAGAAATTGAAAGAGTCATTCAGTGTTAAACATTATGGCAGAGTATATACGCCTGACTGGCTTGTTAGGCAGATACTCGATTTTGGAGGCTACAAAGGTGCGTCAATAATTGGCAAACATGTTATTGACAATAGTTGTGGCGATTGGGCTTTTCTACGCGAGATTGTCACCCGATACTGTGATGTGTATAAGGGCAACGACCTAAAGCGTCATTTACAGACTTTTATTCATGGTGTGGAGATAGACTACGGAGAACGAGACAAATGCGTTCGAGAGTTGTGTCTGAAGGTCGTTATATTGATAAGAAAGTTGATATTACAATCACACAGAATCACGAAGTGGTTGCGGGTATTGGTGTGAAGTTCGTTATGCAGAACTATTCGCAGAACTCGAACAATTATTTTGAGAATATGCTTGGTGAGACTGCCAATATCAGATGCTCTAACGTACCGTATTTCCAAATATTCATAATACCAGAGAAACTCCCATACTATAAACAGAACGGGAAGTTCGACAAATGGGAATATTTTACTCTGCATAACGTACAGAAATATTTGCGTTTGTCGGAAGACAACATTGAAACATCTATTCATACACCTACAAAAACACTTCTCTATGTTATTCATTTGCCAGAAATGATTTCTGCTCCAAACGATAGACAAGAATACATCAATCATTACCAATCATTGCAGAATATTTCTGTCACTTTGTCAAGCAACAATTACGGACGCTTTGGTAGTGCAGTCGTTTATAACGACTATGTGCAGTTCGCTGATAAAGTATCTCATTATATTTTGTCAATATGATAATGTAACATTGCGTAATGATAGGTTCTTTTTTTGAAAAAAAACGCTGTTGTTTGGCTTGGACACACTTACTTTTTAAGGTTAAGTAATCGGCTTTTTGGCTGTATTGTAGGCAGTTTCTGACCTGTTTGCATGCTTGTGGCTTTGAACTATGCTGAGGCATGTTGACGTGATGGGGTAGATGGGAGCGTCGTTGTTTTACTCTATGAGACCTTACTATCCTTTTCATAACGTTTTTGTTGGGTTGATGACAGTGAGAGGCTCTCTTATGACGATACGGAAAACGAAGAATGGGAAATGACGTTAAATAGTGTAAGATTATTGGCAGGTGGTGCTGATAGTTTGTGGAAAAACAGTAAATTTGTAGCGAGTACAAAAAAACGGGGGAGATTGAATGTGTTGATAAATAAAAGGATGTAAAGATATAAAAAATAGAGAGATGGTAAGTGTAGGGCTGAAACATACAAGTGAATGTACGGTTACTGAGGAGCTAACTGCCGTTAAGGTAGGGTCTGGCGATATGCCTGTTCTTGCAACTCCTATGATGATAGCATTGATGGAGAATGCCGCCATGCTTGCCGTAAGGGATGAACTGCCGGCAGGGTGTACTACCGTGGGAGGTCATATTGAAACATCGCATATCAAACCTTCGAGGGTTGGTGACATAGTCAGAGCAGAGGCTGAAGTGACGAAGGTGGATGGCAAAAGGATAGAGTTTAAGGTGTCTGCCTATTCTGGCGATATGCTTCTTGGTGAGGGGACGCACCTGAGATTCGTTGTAGATAGAGACAAATTCATGTCGAAACTCGTTTAATATGGAATACAAGGTTCTGAATAACGGCCTGAAGATGCCGATGGTTGGGCTGGGTGTCTATAATATCTCCGAGAGGGAAACCCAAAGGGTTGTTGAAGAGGCCATAGCGGTAGGCTATAGGAGCATTGACACTGCAGCCATGTATTACAATGAGAGAGGCGTGGGTGATGCCGTTATGGCTTGTGGTGTTGCTCGTGAAGAACTATTCATTACAACAAAGATATGCGATGCCTGCTATACGAGGGAAGAGACACTGCGCACGGTTGACCATTCCATGACGCAGCTGGGGCTTGACTATGTCGATTTGATGCTGATTCACTGGCCCGTTGGAAATCCTACTGTTATGTGGCATACGCTCGAAGAGCTCTATCATCAAGGTGTGTTCAAAGCCATCGGTGTATCGAATTTCTATCCTAATACGTTGCCCAAGATTGTGGATGATGCCGAGGTGATGCCTGTCGTGAATCAATGCGAATGTCATGTGCTCTTTCAGCAACGTGAGATGCTGGAATACATGAAACCGTATGGCACGGTTCTTGAAGCATGGAGTCCGCTGGCAGAAGGTAGGAGCGGTATTGTTAGAAGTTCTGTCCTCCGCCGAATTGGCGAGAAATATGGCAAGAGTTCGGCGCAGATTGCCTTAAAGTTCCTGATTCAGAATGGTATTATCATTATCCCCAAGACTACACACAAGGAACGTATGCAGGAGAATATCAGCCTCTTCGACTTCACGCTTAGTGATGACGACATCCGTGAAATCCGTTTGCTTGATACGGGCAGGAACGTAACGGGCTGGCCGTCGGATGTGCTGAGGTACGAAATATAGAATGTGAATGGGAAAAAAAGATAAAGCTGATTAAAACGAATAGCGTCTTTCAAGAGGCAAACCCTAAAAGAAAATAACTATGTACGCAGAAGGAAAATACAGACATACCTACACTTCAACGGCATCCGACATCACACCCTTATATAGGCTTACCCCTAATGCCATGTTGATGTACTTCCAAGATAGTTTTGCGCGGATGATGACTATCCACCACGTTGCAGCTTTCGACATTGTCAAACAGCACCAGATGTGGGTCATCACGGAGGTGCGTATGGACATCCAGCCGGTGGTCACTTTCTGGTCGGAGGACTTCGTCGTGGAGCTTTGGGTGAGCGAACTGTCGTCGCTCCGCATCTACTGCGACTTCCGTATTGTACGAAAAGATAACGAGCAGCTGATAGCCTCCGGAACAAGTCAATGGAACATCCTCAACCTCGACACCAAGCGACTGGAAACGACTGATTTTCTTGCCGACAGGCTGACGGTGGTGCCCGACCTGATGGCGGGTAGCCATAAGAAAATCCGCTTCCCCCAAGCACAGACGGTAGATATGCAGATGGAGCATCGCGCCACGCGACTTGACCTCGACTTCAATTTCCACGTCAGCAACCGTAGCTATGTCAGTATTGCCCTGCTGACCATGCCCGATGCGGTGCTCTCATCACAGACATTGACGTCGCTTGTCGTTCACTGGCTGCATGAGACCTATCTTGACGACACCCTAACATGCCACATGTCGCACATGGATGAGGGTAGCTACCTTCACTGGCTTACGAATTCGGCGGGAGTGGTGGTCTGCGAGCTGCTGAGCAGATGGCATCCACAGCCTGAAACTCGAGAGGTCAGCGAAGACCTGAATAGGGATTTATGAAAATATTATTATCTATACTTGTAATTCTAAATAAGAGATAAACAAAAAGAAATCATCATGAAGGTAGCCGTATTAAACAAGTATGCCAAGCAGGGATGTGACCTGATCATAATGGAAGTCCCAGTGCCTAAGATTGAGAAAGATGAAGTACTCGTCAAGGTGCACACAGCAGGCGTCAATCCGCTCGACAACATGATTGTTCGTGGCGAAGTGAAGCTCATAGTCCCTTACGCTATGCCACTCGTCATGGGCAATGAGTTCTGCGGGACTATAGAGAAGATGGGCGATGGCGTCCGCGGATTCTCTGTCGGCGACCGTGTGTATGGTCGTTTGCCGCTGAAACGCATCGGAGCTTTTGCTGAGTATTTATCCGTCAGCAGCGATGCCATTGCCAAGGTGCCCGACTATCTTTCTGACGAGGAAGCCACCGCAGTGCCACTTACAGCACTCACTGCTCTGCAAGCGCTCGAGCTGCTGCATCTCAAAGCTGGAGATACGGTTTTCATCTCGGGAGGTACGGGTAGTTTTGGCGCAATGGCTATTCCTATTGCTAAGAGTCAGGGGCTGAATGTCATAACCAATGGCGGTGCCAGTCAGCGCGAGCGAGTCATCAGCTTGGGGGTTGACCGTTTTATTGATTATAAGACAGAGGACTATGCCGAGACGCTGCATGATGTTGATGGCGTCATTGACACGCTTGGTGAGCGCGAGTTGCAAAAGGAGTTTGGCATCTTGAAGCGTGGGGGGCACCTTGTGTCGCTCAGAGGATTGCCCAATGGCGAATTTGCAAAGAGGATGCGCATGGCTTTTTGGAAACGTATGCTCTTTCAGCTTGCAGGCATGAAATACGACAACATGGCAGCCCGAAATCAGCAGCACTATCATTTCATTTTCGTGTACGAGGACGGAAAGGGACTACAGCAGGTGTCGCGTCTGTTTGACGAAAAGCGCATCCCCGCCTCCATCGATGAAGTGTTCGCTTTGGACGAAGTCAATCAGGCTCTAAAGAAGATTGCCTCTGGCGGTTCAAAAGGCAAGACGATATTGAGGATAAGCAAATAAATGCTGCTTTATCGGTCTTTGCCTGGCAATAGGTTGAACCCTTGGTCGAAGAGGTCTGCTATGTCGGGTTCTGTCAGATGGTGGGCATGGAGTCCTGCCTGACGTGCCCCTTCGGCGTTGGCGGCTATGTCGTCGATGAACAGTGTTTCGTCGGGCAGGAGGTTGTTTTTCGCCATGATGGTGCGGAAGCCTTCTGCCGATGGTTTGCGTGTGTGCATTAGCTGAGAGAAATAGGCTCGCTCGAAACATTCGGTGAAGATGTCGAAGCCATATTTGTCATGCAGACGCTGCGTGAAGCAGTCGTAGTTAATCTGGTTGGTGTTGCTGAAGAGAAAGAGGCGATATTTTTTGCGTAATGCCAGCAGCAGAGCTACGCGTTCGCGTGGCACGTCAAGCAGCACGGCGTTCACTACGTCGTCGGCCTGCTGGTCGCTCAGTGGTAGACCAGTGGTTTGCCGCAAGTAGTCGCGATATTCGGCTGGCGAGAGCATCCCTTTCTCGAAGAGGTCCATCTCGTGGGTCTGACCGCCTTTGGTGTAGAAGGACTCCATGCCCTGCGCACCCAGACGAACGAGTGCTTCGCCCATATTCTCGTAGCGTATGTTGTGGATGACACCACCAAAGTCAAAGATGATGTTTCGTATTGCCATAGTTTAGTCAGTTAGCAGATGTTGATTATGCAAAGGTACGTAAAAACACAAATGATTACTAAATAATATACCTACATTCGTTCTTATGATTTATGGATGAAATGTTTAGTCTCTCGAAGAGTTTATCGCCGAAGTATCTTCTGTTGAATTACCAGCAGTACTCGCTGAGATAGTTTCTGGATGTATTTTTTTTTTAATTTTGCAAAAATAGACAACATGTGTGCCCAATTACGACACACATGCGGCTCAGGTAAAGAGTTTAGTATTTATAAACACAATTATTTCCCCACCGCTTCGTCCAATATTTTCTTTATTTTGTCGGTGGGCATCACGCCGTCGGCGGGTATAAAGTATTTTGACACGAAGGCGTCGCGCTGTTCCTTCATCGTGTCGTTGCCGTTCAGCACCACCTCGACGATGAATTTCTCTATGTCGTCGGCGTTGTGGGCGTGGTAGTGCATATCTATGCAGAGGCGGCCGAACTCGTTGGAGTCCTCATAGACGCTCTCGTCGCGGAGGATGTACTGCACCGGCTTGCCGGTGCTGAGATATTGGGCGCGGAAGCCGCCGCTGTCGTGCACCATGGCATCGGAGGTGCGGAAGAGGTCGATGAAGTCGCCTTCCTCCAGTTGCGTGTTGCCGGTGGTCTGCCACCAATGGTAATATTCTTCGGTGCGCTCGGAGCCCCAGATTTGTATCAGTTTGATTTTAAGTAGGGGATGAGGCTTGAAGGCTATTTGTATTTTGTCACTGTAGCGTTCGGCAAAGCTCTTCATGGCGTCGCATACGTCGAGAAAACTGGAGAAGCTGAATATGTCGGGCGTAATAGAGTGATGCGGTGCCCAGATGATGCGTTTTTTGGCAGTCTCTTGCGGCTTCCATACATCCTTAGCCTTGACGCTGGGGTTGATGATAGGTTCGCACAGCAGCATGCCTATCACGGCAGTGTTGTCGCCATGACAGATAGAGTATTTCTCGGCATATTCTTTGTGCAGGTCAGAGTATTCCAGTCGTCGCCACAGCAGGTTGTGAAACTGCGTGTTGTAGAGATTCTCGTTGTGAGAGATGATAGGTGTGGCATACTGTACGTATAGCGTCAGTTTGTCAATGTAGTTGTATATGAAATATGCGGGACTGCTATTTTTGTAGGGGAAGGTGAAGAACACGATATCAGGATTGATTTCGCGTCTCACGTCGAGCCATCTGCCGTTGTCTTTGCGAGAGCAGATGCAGTTGTATCCCTGCTGTTGTGCAAAGCGATAGGCGGTGTCCATAACATGTTGTCGTTCTTTGCTGTCGCGTCCTATCTCGGTGGCGTAAGGGATGACGACTACTATCGGATTATAGCGCTTGTCGGCTTCCAATTGTCGGTAGAGGGCGTCGTAAGGCCATGTAGTGGAGCTTTGCAGGAAGAACACCACGTTGATGATTTCTTTTTTTTTCAGGTATTCTTCTTGCCGTGCCTGTAGTGTGCGGCTCTTCTTGATGTAGCGTCTTAGCAGGGCAGGGGAGAGCGAGATGAAGAAGTCTTTGTAAATGATGGACTTGTAGAGGGAGTCAAGCAGGACGACCCATTGATGTGCAGTGGTAAGACGCGGTAGTCTCATTGTCGTAGAGGTATGGTTATTGTTGTTTTTCCATGTTGTTCAAGAAGCGTTCCAGACACCAGATGAGCCATAGTTGGTTGCCTTTGTAGCGGCTAAGGTCAATGTCTTTGCGGAACTCGTCACGATGCGGACCCTCCCATGTCTCGAAGTATTTGTCCACAGGGCGTGGCATGGGCAGTTTCTCAGGTACGTTGAACTCAGGATAGCGACGACGGAAGAGGTCGCGGATGATGTATTTCGAGTCGCCGTTGCGGAGCCGTTTGATGTCAAGCGGATGCGCCATTTTCATAATGGAATAGGGGTCTATATATGACAATCCTGCTGCCGTGAAGGCGTTGAGGTACGACTGACGCGATTCGTCAACCATTATTTCGTCCATCAGCTGTATCCAGTTGAGGCTGTTGGGGCCTAATCTGTATGGTTCAAAAACTAACGATATGTCGGCAGGGTCGCACAACACCTCTTGTGGGTTGACATATATGTAGCGGTCAATGAAAGACTGATAGTCCCAATCTTGCGAGTAGAGTCCGTTCATGCCGCCGAAGACATAGTCGGATTCATCGCCTATAACCATCATTGTCACGCCGTCAGCCTTGGCTTGCATGGCTGCCTCGTATATTTGAGGTTCTATGGAGTGTACGGGAGCTTGACGGTTGTTCATCACGATGTCCACATTGCGTTCGACGGTTGTCCAATCAATGTCCACATAGTGCAGGTGCAAGCCGTAGAGTTGAGCAAACTGCTCGGCGCGACGCAGCTCGTCGCTCTGAAAGTTGCCACCGAGAAAACGGAAAGTATAGGCATCCGTCCCTTTGGGTAGAAAAGAAGCAAGAATGGCGCTGTCCATCCCGCCGGAGAGCATGATGCCAAGTCGTTCGCCACGCACCATGCGAATGGTGTTCTGTATTACGAGTTCGGCATCGTCGGCATCGGATATGAGTTTCTTATAGGTCTCTGGCACGCGTTTGCAAAGCATGTGGTGCATCCCCTCGGCAAAATCCTTATTGTCATCGGCAATATAGCGAAAAGCGAGGAATGAACTCATGCAGTAATTCTTGTCAATCATAAGCGTTGATTATGACTTTTGGGGAATAGAATAATAGGTTGTATAACTATTGGTTACGTATCTTTAGCAAGGCATCGTTGATTTTAGTGGAGGAGATGCCTTTGGTATAGGGGAAATAGACGATGCTAATGCCTTCTTTGGCGAACATACGTTCGTAGTCTTCCCATTTTTCGGTGCCGTACCAGTCGTCGCCGACGAACATAATGGATGCTCCCAGTTTCTTGCATGTGGCGAGTTTGTCCATGTCATATTGAGGTATGGCGGCATCGACATATTTTATGCTGCGAACTATCTCAATCCTATCTTCGAAGGGGATAAAAGCCTGCTTGTGTTTGTATGCCACCAGTTCGTCAACGGTAACGCCCACCACCAGTCTATCGCACATGCCCTTGGCGTTTTTCAGCAGGTTGAGGTGTCCTATATGAAAGAGGTCGAAGACCCCTGTTGTATATCCTATTGTCATGATATTTAAGTGTTTATTATCGTTGTCCACTTGCCTAAAAAAGTGACATCTTTTATACGACCCTTATTTTTGAAGTTTTTTTATGGATGGATATATGGTTGTTTCTAAATGTTGGGATTATATGCAACCCGCAAAAGGGTGTTTATAGAAGTCCGTATATGTTTAGTAGTAATAATATTGATGCAAAAGTACACTTTTTTTTTGATATACACCTAATAACAGATATATGTCTCTTCGCCGCATACTAATAATGCCACTGCACCAAGATGCCACACCGATGATGACAAAAAAAGCAAGAGCGTGGAATTGGTTTTATCAGCGGGACAAACAACGGCAGTATGGAAAAAGATGTGCTTATGCCCATCGTAACGTCTTTTTTGTTTGACGATAGCAAAGGTAACCCTAAGAAATGACTACTAACGCAGGTGTCTTAGAATAGAGTTCTTTGATTGTATGTCTTCGACTTTTTTTCGATAATGGCTGAGTTATGATTTTGATTTTGAGGACTTATGGGTCAAACTTAGTAGCTGGATGACCTGTTTAAATAGTTGGTTCGACTAAAAGCGTCAACATTGGTGCTTTTTAGTCACATTTTGGGAGTAGATAACTATCCTTTTCAAAAAAAAACATACCTTTGCAATATGCGTCTCTTCACCGATTAACATAAAACATTATAGCATAGCATATTCATGCAAACAAACACGCCAACGACATCATGCTATTCAACTCGCTGACTTTTCTTATATTCTTCCCCATTGTCTGCATCGTTTATTTTCTTCTGCCGACAACACGCTATCGCAACCTCTTCCTTCTTGCCGCCAGTTACTATTTTTATATGAACTGGGAGCCCGCCTATGCCTTGCTCATACTCACATCGACCATAATCACCTATGGCTGCGGTATTCTCGTCGAGAAAAGCACCGACAAGAAGCGCAAAAGGACCTTCCTGACGACAAGCCTCGTCCTCAATCTCTCCATCCTCTTTCTCTTCAAGTATTACAACTTCATAGGCGACAGCATAACGGACATGCTCCACACTTGCGGGATAGCGTGGCAGGTGCCAGGTCTTCACGTATTACTGCCAGTAGGTATCTCTTTTTACACCTTTCAGGCAATAGGTTACACCATAGATGTCTATCGCGGCACCATACGAGCCGAGAGCGATTTCTTCACCTACGCCTTGTTTGTCTCGTTCTTCCCACAACTGGTTGCAGGACCCATAGAGCGTGCGAAGAACTTATTGCCCCAATTCCATGAAGAACAGCATACCCTCGACTATGACCGCATCATGGCAGGGCTTCGCATGATGCTATGGGGCTATTTTCTAAAATTGTGTATCGCTGACCGTTGCGGCATCGACGTGGATATGGTTTTCAACAATGTCGATAAATACACCGGCACCTCGTACATCATCACCGCTATACTATTCACATTTCAGATTTATGGCGACTTCGCTGGCTATTCACTCATTGCTATCGGAGCTGCCAAAGTGATGGGATTCCGCCTGATGGAGAACTTCCACCGGCCCTATTTCTCAACAACAGTGGGCGAATTTTGGAAACGATGGCATATCTCGCTTAGCACGTGGTTCATGGACTATCTCTACATCCCGCTCGGTGGCAACCGCGTAGGAGCCCTACGTCATTATTTCAACCTTTTCGTCACTTTCCTCATCAGCGGGTTATGGCATGGAGCCAACTGGACATTCGTAGCATGGGGTGCACTGCACGGTATCGTACTATGTGTAGAAAAAGCAATAGGGATAAGCAAAAAGCAGTTCTCAGGCATAAGCAAACTCATCCACTGGGGCATTACCTTCATTATAGTATGCTTTGCTTGGATATTGTTCCGCGCCAACAGTATTGACGATGCTGTAACAATTATCTGCGGCATATTCACTCAAATAGGACGGCCCCGACTCGACCCTGCCAACCTGATGGCAGACATTATAGCACTCTCGATACTTTTTGTAGTCGAACTACTACAAGAGCACGGCAAAGGCGGCATGCTTCTGCATCCTTCATCATGGTTCGCACGCCACCTACAGATGGCTTTGCTTATTGCGTTCATACTGCTCTTCGGTGTGCTTGGCAGCGACCAGTTTATATATTTTCAGTTTTAAGAGCACTCACATGAAGCGACTTCTGATAAGTATCTTTTTCATCATAGCATCCCTCTGGTGCATAGACAGACTGGGCGGCGTAGCAATGCACTATGTGTCGCGTAATACTCACGACATCTTTGGCCCCAAAATGAAACACATAGCCGTAGATGCCGATGAGGACATAATTCTTATGGGCACCTCGCGCTGCAATATGCACTATGTGCCATCCATCATCAGCGATAGTGTAGGGCAAACTGTTTACAACTGCGGCATAGATGCCACAAAAGACATCTTTTCACACTACATAATGCTCAACCACCTACTATCGCACCACACCCCAAAGGTCATAATCCTTGACACACGCAACGAAGACCTACTCGGCTCCTCCGACTTCAGCACAATAGGATTTTTTGCCCCCTATTTTGGCATCAACAGCAGTAGCGACAGCGTGATGCGCGAGGCTGGCAAATATTGGGCATACAAAGTATCGCATCTATACAGGTACAACGCCAAAGCCCCGTCCAATATTCTTGGACTGGTGGTGGACAGCTATGCCAACAACGACAACGGCTATATACCCCTCGCAAGACCTCAGGACCACCCTCAAGAACTAATCCATAAAACCGACACCATGCTGCCACTGGACAGCTTGAAATATGACTACTATCAGCGTTTTGTCAATCGATGCCACGAACACGGTATTCGGCTTATCCTCGCTATTTCGCCTTGCTACAGCATCATAGACTCTTCATACTATTCTGCCGTATATAGCTTTGCAAAACAAAATAACCTACAGCTACTTGACTATCATTCCGAGGGATTATTCCACGACTGTCCGCAGTGTTTCAAGGACGACCACCATCTATGGGATAGCAGTGCAAGAGTGTTCTCAGAACAATTTGCTCATGACCTTAAACAGATACTTGCCCACAGTGCGAATAATTAGTCATGACATTAGGGCTTGCTAAACCATAATAAGAAAACTCGTTGGAAGAATTGCTTTATCATCGGATGGGAGTAAATACAACATTGAATTGATGGCGAATTAAAAAATAAAGTATCTTTGCAAAAAAAAAAGACAATACAGAAAGAAGAATAGTTGCAATAAAAGGACGTTTTTGATAAGCCGAAAGCATACAATCTTGCATGTATGTCGAGGCAAGAAAAATGGACAAAAGGAATTGAACAATACAATCACCTAACAATGCAAAAGCTAAAACTAACTGTCATAATATGCACCTACAACAGGGAGCGTTACATATACAATGTTTTACAAAGTATTGCGCAGAATAACTTTGACAAAGAGGACTATGAGATTCTCGTTGTCAACAATAATAGTAGCGACAATACCGCTGTCGAATGTCAGAGGTTTCATCACGATTATCCAGATGTTGTTTTTCGGTGTATTGATGAGTCTCGTCAAGGTCTGTCTTATGCAAGAAATGCAGGTGTGACCAATGCTCGTGGGGATGTTGTGGTTTTTGTGGACGATGATGCGACGGTAAACGATAAGTATTTGGACACTTATAATACTTTCTTTGTCAAACGACAAGATGTTATGGCAGCCGGAGGACCAATAATACCGAGATACGAGACGGAAGAACCCTCATGGATGTCTTATTATACACGAGCCCTCATCACGGGATGTATATACTACGGCAAAGAGGAACGGCGTTTTCCTCGTGGCAAGTACCCTGGTGGAGGAAATGCCGCCTACAGAAAAGAGGTGTTTGATACCATAGGGTTGTTTAATCCTGACCTTGGACGCAAAGGGAATAGTCTTATAGGAGCCGAAGAAAAGGACCTTTTCAGCAGAATGGATGCTTGTGGGATAAAGTACTACTATCTCCCCACGGCGGTCCTATACCATATTATACCTGAAGGGAAGCTGACGGATAGCCATTTCAATCGTCTTACATTAAGTATAGGCAAGAGTGAGCGCATTCGTACCCTTAGTGTATCAAAAAGTGCCTATGTTAAGAGGCTTCTTTCAGAAGGTGTTAAATGGTGTGCTTCGATAGTGCTATGGGTTGCTTTCTTGTTGCGCTTGCAGCCCCAAAAGGGCAATAAAATAGTGCAATTCCGATGGAATGTAAGTCGTGGTCTTCTTAATATAGGTGAAATATCCTAAAGTATTTTCCCTAATTTCCGTAATCATTCAATGTTTTGCAAAATTATCGTAATTTTGCAATTTGAATGTATTTGTTACTCTGCGTCAAAACACGGCCGATATGACACCGTCGAGGAAACTCCCATTAGGGATACAGACATTTGAAGAATTACGGAGAAAAGGGTGCTTGTATGTCGATAAGACCGACATGGTTTGGCACATAGCTAACGGCAACAAGTATAATTACCTTAATCGTCCGCGCCGTTTTGGTAAGTCGCTCTTGGCATCGACGTTGCATAGTTATTTCGATGGGCGTAGGGACCTCTTCGAGGGGCTGAAGATAATGGAGATGGAGACGGACTGGGTGTCGCGTCCTGTGTTTCATTTCGATATGAGCAGTATCAGCTCGGCGGATGGGTTCTTGTCATACCTAAATCGAAAACTGTCGGAGTATGAGGAGGTGTATGGGATAGTGGAGGCAGAAGGTAGGGCGAGCGACCGTTTTGCGGGAATCATCCGTCGCTCTTATCAGAAGACGGAACAAGAGGTAGCAATAATAATAGATGAATATGACAGTCCGGTACGCAATACACTGACTACAGCCGACCACGACGCTACGCGGGCTCACTACCGAGACTTCTTGTCGATTCTGAAGTCAGAAGGCAGCTATATCCACTGTGTCTTTATCACAGGCATTTCCAAGTTCACGCAGCTGAGCCTTTTCAGTGCGCTCAACACGCTACGGAATTTGAGTTTCGAGTCACGATATGCTTCGTTGTGCGGTATTACAAATGAGGAGATAGAAAGCTGTCTTGGTACCGAAATGGATGTGATGGCAAAAGCAATGGGGATGACGTATGAACAGTTGCGACAGCGGCTGCGTGAGTACTATGATGGCTACCATTTCACCGATGACCTCATAGACGTATATAATCCGACAAGTCTTTTCACGGCATTGGATGATAAGAAGATACGTAATTACAGGGCATCAGATGGAGCAACCTTGTTGCTGCCAACAATACTGAGTGAGAACAATATAGAAATAGAAAAGATGGACCATGTCGTGGTAAGTCGTACGGAGTTGGAGACCTCCGACTACCTGCTGTCCAAGCCAGCCGTGTCTCTCTACCAGATGGGGTACCTCACTATCAAGGATTACGATGAGTGGAACTACATTCTTGGCTTCTCTAATGCCGAGGTGCGGCAGACCATGAGCGACATCGTCCTGCCTAATGTGATGCCGGAGCTCAGTAGCTCGCTGCGCGTCAGCGCATTGGGAAGGATGGCGGCGGCAATGGATTCTGGAGATGTTGATTCCGCTATGCAGTATATCTCGCAACTCGTAGCAGCAGCACCCTACGACAATCAGCGGCACAAGGTGCTTGAGAGCCATTTCCAGTTCCTGTTGAGTATGATGTTCTATTCTGTTAATTTCAGTGTGCAGCAAGAGGTGCGTGTGGCGGCAGGGCGAATAGACATGGTCGTCACGACGCGTCGTTGGCTGTATGTCATCGAGTTGAAACTCAAGAGCAACGGAGGCGTGTTGGCGGCAATGGAGCAGATGCAGGCTCGTCGCTATGTCGATGCCTACAGCGCGCAATACCGCCAGCTGTGCCAGCTCGCCATAGAGTTCGACGACGACACACACTGTGTAAACCGATGGATTCATAGTGGCTTTCAGATGGGATAACACTTTATGAAGATGTTTCATCGTAAGTCAAAGAACGATATTAAAACTGATGACGAAAAAAGTGTATTGCTTAACTAATATATATATCAAACAAATAGATATACAAAACTATTGGTATGAAACAACAGACAAAAAACATTCTTATCTTCGTTGCTTGTGTTGCGGTTCTTGCCGTTGTGGCTTGTGTCTTTTTCTCGCCTGTACTGCAGGGCAAACAGCTGCCGCAGGGCGATACGCAGAGCGTGCAGGGTATGGTTCAGGAAAACCAAAATTTCACCGAGGCGACGGGAGAGTATAGTGAGTGGAACAGCGCTATGTTCAGCGGCATGCCCAACTATCAGATTGGCGGTGGCTCGCCGCGCAAAAATCTTTGGCGCGCACCCTGGGATTTGCTCAAATTGGGGTATGCTAACGACCTTGGGTTGTTGTTTCTCTATCTTTTGGGTTTCTTTGTGGCTCTTGTCTGTCTGGGGCTGGGTCCGTGGCTGTCGTTGTTTGGTGCGATAGCTTTTGGCCTCGGCAGCTATAATCTTATCATCATAGAGGCAGGGCATCTCACCAAAGCAAACTGTATGGCATTGATGATGCCTATCTTGGCGGGCATGTTGCTGACCTTACGCGGATGTAGCGAGAAGCGCACACAAGGGCGGTGGAACTGGTGGAAGATAGTTGGCGGAGGGCTCCTGTTCGCCATCGCGCTCACTATCCAGCTGGGATGCAACCATATACAGATAACGTATTATACTGCCATAGGATGTGCGTTGATTGGTATTGTCTATGCGGTCTATGCTGTTAAGGACAAGTGGATTATGCCTCTTGCCGTGGCTGGTGTCGTCTTGCTGGTGGGTGCTGGCATCGCCGTGGGCTGCAATGCCCGTCTGCTGTTCATTTCGCAGGAGTATGCCAAATACACCATGCGTGGTGGTAGCGAGATAACGGTAACTCCCGAAAACTTGTATAACGACAATGAGCCGAAGTCGGATTTTACATCTACGGGCTTGAGTCTTGACTATGCGTATAGTTGGAGCTATGGAATCGGGGAGACCTATACGCTGCTGGTGCCTGGTGCTATGGGAGGAGGAAGTGCAGAGCGTGTCGGTAAGGAAAGTGCAGGCTACAAGAATTTCCATCAGACGCTTATGCCGCTCTATTGGGGCGACCAGCCGTTCACCAGTGGACCGGTCTATTTTGGTGCTATTGTCATTTTCCTGTTCATCTTTGGAATGTTTGTGGTGCGTGGTCCTGAGCGTTGGTGGCTTGTCGCTGCTGCCGTAGTGTCTATATTGCTCTCGTGGGGACGGCATTTCATGGTGCTCAACGAGTGGCTTTTCTACCATTTGCCGCTCTACAACATGTTCCGCACTCCCTCTATGGCCCTTGTCCTTGCCAATGTGGCCATGGTCTTTATGGCTGTTCTTGCTCTCAAGGCCGTAGTGGACAACCAGCAGCAGCCTGCTCGCGAGCGACGTTCGTTCAATGTCGCGCTCTATGTGTCGGCAGGCATCACGGGCGGCATATTGCTTATCGGCTTGTTGCTCTGTGGCGGATTTAGTTTTGTTGGTGTAGGCGACGAGCAGATGGCAGCCCAGTATGGCGACCAATGGCCATTTATCCAAAATGTGTTTATTCAGGACCGCAAGTCGCTATTTGTCAGCGATTCGTGGCGTTCGCTACTCTTTGTGGCTCTCGCTGCCGTAGTGCTGTGGCTCTACCTCAACGACAAGATACGCCGTGCCTATCTGCTCATCGTCCCGCTCGCCTTGCTGGTGCTCGTTGACCTCTGGGGTGTTGACCGTCGCTATATCTCCAAGGACAAATTTGTCCGTGCCCGCGATTTGAAGCTGCAGCCGGAGGTTTGGGATGCCGCTATCGACCAGCAGGCTGCGGCGTTTGGCGACAAAGACTACAGGGTGCTCAACCTTGCCGTAAACACCTTTAATGATGCCAAGCCCTCCGCCTTCCACCATCAGATAGGAGGATACAGCGCCGTCAAGATGCGTCGCTATCAGGATATTATCGACTTTTATATTAGCCGTCATATCAACTGGAAGGTGCTCGGCATGCTTAATACGCGCTATGTTGTCGCTCCTAACCGTCAGGTGCAGCGCAATCCGGAAGCGTTGGGTAACGCATGGTTCGTAAGCGATGTACAGATGGTGCCCGATGCCGATGCCGAGATATTGGCTCTCAACAGCATAGAGCCGTCGCAAACGGCTGTGGTGGATAGTGCCAAGTGGGGTGCGCTACTCAAGGGCTTCGTGCCTACGGCATCCGACTCAGCCAGTATAGTGGCAGAACATCAGGAACCTTATAATCCCAGCTATCTTCGCTATCGCACTCACAGCGACAGCGACCAGCTGGCGGTGTTCAGCGAGGTGTTCTATTCTCCCGACTGGTTTGCCTACATTGATGGGAAGCCGGCAGACTATTTCCGTGCCAACTATATCCTGCGTGCCATGATAGTGCCGGCGGGCGACCATCTCATCGAGTTCCGCAACGAGGCTCCGCGTATGCACAACCTTGATAGGATAACCATAATATCCTCTATTTTGCTGTATGTTATCGTGTTTGCTGCCTTGGCGTTGTTTGTTATACAATATAGAAAGAGAAGCCATCTCGCTAAGAAATGAGCAGATGACATGAGAAAAAGGTAGGTTGTTTTGTCATTGGTCGTATAAACAAACTCTAAAAGATAATACAAATGGTACCTACATCGGCTGTTGTGATGATGGCTGTCAATGCCTTTCTTGGTTTTGTCCTACCTGTCGGTTTGGCATGGTATATGTGTAAGTCATTGCATGTCCGTCTTTCTGTAATACTCATCGGTGCCGCCACGTTCGTTGTCTTTGCACTTGTCTTGGAGTCGTTGGTGCACATGGCGGTACTCAATGGGCCGCAGGGTGCTGTAATCCGCGACAATGTTTGGTATTTTGCCACCTATGGCGGTTTGATGGCTGGGCTATTCGAGGAGACGGGACGCTTTCTTTCGATGAAATACCTCTTGCGTCGTTGCCCGTCAAACAGGTTTACTGCCTTGGGCTATGGTGTCGGTCATGGCGGGGTGGAGATGATAATTGTTTTCGGTGTTACGATGATTGGTAACTTGGTGATGTCTATGATGATAAATGGTGGTCAGACGGGCAGGTTGCTTTCCACAGTCCCTGCCGAGGCGCAGATTCAGATGCAGACTGTCGTGCAGCAGTTGCAGGATGCCACTGCGGCTACATACCTTTTGGGTCTGTGTGAACGCTTGTCTGCCATCGTCATCCATTTAGGCCTCTCGCTTATTGTCTTTTCGGCTGTCCGTAAAGGCGGTCGCTGGCTCTGGCTTTTCCCTGCGGCTATTGTTTTGCATGCGTTGGTTGACGGTGCTGCCGTGTTACTTAATCACTCTGTCTCTACGGCTGTACTTGAACTTATCGTTTTCCTGTTCGCTCTTGTCGTATTTTGTCTCGGCATTGTCGTCAGCAGGAACATGGAGGAATACGAGGTGGAGGGCATCGGGACTCTCTCGGAGGAAAAATAGTGCTAAACAAAACAACCCGATAGCAAAGTGTTATCGGGTTGTTTTTGTGTGAGTGTGCTGTTAGTCTTCGGGATTGTTTTGCGACATAAAGCGATGGAGAGCAAGCGTCTGTCGTGGTGTTATTTAGTTTGCAGTCTTCCATGGCCATAGCAGTTATGGTGATAGTGCGTTCAGTCTGTCTCGTAGCCGAATTGGCGTAGGGCGCGGTCGCTGTTGCGCCAATCCTTCATCACTTTGACATAGAGGTTGAGGAAGCAGCGTTTGCCCGTGAAGTCTTCAATATCCTTGCGTGCTTCTATGCCTACCTTTTTGATGCTTTTGCCTTGGTGGCCTATCAGGATTGCTTTTTGCGACTCGCGCTCGGCAAAAATCACTGCCGAGATGCGGTCGATGCCGTCGCGCTCCTCGTAGCTCTCTACTGCTACTTCGCAGGAGTAGGGAATTTCCTGCTGGTAGTAGAGTAGCAGTTTCTCACGTATTATCTCGCTGACAAAGAAACGCATGGAGCGGTCTGTCAGTTCGTCTTTTGGGAAATAGGGAGGATTTTCGGGCAGCAGGTCGATGATGTTGTCGAAAATGGCGGAAATGTTAAAACCATTGGTGGCCGAGGTGGGGATAATTATGGCGCGGGATATCTGGTTGCGCCAATAGGCTATGCGGTCGTTGACGGTCTGTTGGTCGCTGAGGTCTATCTTGTTGATAACAAGGATTACGGGGACTTTGCTCCGTATGATTTTTTGTAGCACCTCTTGGTTTTTGAATGTCTCGCCCACTTCGGTTACGAGCAGGAAGAGGTCAGCATCCTGCAAGGCACTGTTCACGAAGCCCATCATGCTCTCGTGCAGCTTGTAGTGTGGGTTGACGATGCCGGGAGTGTCGGTATAAACGATTTGGAAGTCATCGCCATTGACGATGCCCATGATGCGATGGCGTGTGGTTTGTGCCTTGCTGGTGATGATGGAGAGCCTCTCGCCGACGAGGGCGTTCATAATGGTGGATTTCCCTACGTTGGGATTACCTATGATGTTGACGAAACCTGCTTTATGGGGCATGTGTGATTGTGAATGGATGGTGAAGAATGATTTGATAAAAAGCACTGTTTGACCAGTGCTTAAAGGATGTTCAAATGACGATGGAGCAGCATTTGAACGGTATAAGAATCAGCATGAAATGTTGCTATTAGTAGTACTGTATGGTGCGCTCTACGATGGTCTGTGCCACGGGTTCGTTAGTCTCCATGATGTACTCTGTCCGTTGCACCCAGTTGCGATGGTTGTCGTATTTGTAGCGGAAGAGTGTGATATAAATCTCCGGTTCGGGTTCCGAGTAGTCATATATGGTTTGCGTGATGGGTTGCTCGTTCTGGTCGTATTCGTAGCGTATCTCCCTTATTTTGTTGCCATCGCGGTCGAAGACTACGGTCTTGATGACGAGCCCTTCGAAGCTGTAGGTATATACTTCGCGGCGGAAGGTGTTGCCATGAGCGTCGGTGAAAGTGCGTTGGCTGACGCGGTTGTGGCTGTCGTATTTCAGCAGTGTGCGCGTCTCAATCTGTCGGTCGGCATCTTCGGTATAAATTTCGGTGAGGAAGAAGCTGGGGTCGTAGATAAAGTAGGTGCGTCCCACGATGCGGTCGTTGTTGTCCACTACATGTTCGAGTGTCGTAACGCCGAAGCCGTCGTGTTTGTAGCGCGAGCGGAAAAGTATGTTTTCCTCGGGCGAGAGGTAGTTCATGCTTTTGCGCTGTCCGTTGTCTTTGTAGGTGGTCTCAAGGTGTTCTATGATGTCGCCGCGTTGCAGCGTCTGGCCGCCGTTGTCTATGGCCTCATAGGTGATAGACGACACCGTGTGCACCGAACCTTTGTAGCCGTCAAGTTTCACTTCGGGAGCTGCTTTCTGTGCCATAGCAAAGGTGGCACCGAGCATAAGACAAACTATCGTAATAAGGCTTTTCTTGGTCATATTGTGTTGATTATTCGTTGTTTTTCTTCTTTTTGCCTTTTTTGTGGGCACTCTTCATAAATTTTCAAAATTACTATTTTTTATGTTATGATATAAAAAAATAATACAATCGCTTTATTTTCTTTACTTTTGTATTTGTTTTTCAATACATGCTATGGAGACGATTATTCTTGTTTGTTTTTTGGTTTACACGTTGTTGCTGTTTCTCGTGATGTGGCTCACTTCGCGTCGTGCTGGCAATGATGCGTTTTTCCGTGCAGGTCGTCGTTCTCCGTGGTATGTTGTGGCTTACGGCATGATAGGTGCATCGCTGTCGGGTGTTACGTTTATGTCGGTGCCGGGTGGCGTATATGGTGGTCAGTTTACCTATATGCCGCTGGTGTTTGGCTATGTCATAGGCTATGCGGTTATAGCATGGGTGCTGTTGCCGCTCTACTATAAGTTGAATGTCACATCGATATATACTTATCTCGAGCAGCGTTTTGGCCAGCGCAGTGAGAGGACGGGAGCATTGTTTTTTATCCTCTCGCGTCTGCTGGGGTCGGCGTTGCGCTTATACCTTGTCGTTTTTGTGCTCTATGAATTTGTCTTTCGAGAGTGGGGTATTCCGTTCTGGGTGCCGGCAGTTATCTTTGTCGGTATAATCTTGATTTATACGTTCCGCGGCGGCCTTAAGACGGTGGTATGGACTGACACATTGCAGACAACGTTCCTCCTTCTGGCTGCTGTCATCACGGTATGGGCAATACTCAAGGAACTTGGCATAGGCTACAGCGGTCTGATGCATCAGGCGGCGGAATCGGGGTTTACTAAAATTTTTGAGACCGATGTGACTCACCCCAAATACTATTGGAAGCAGATTGTGAGCGGTGCTTTCATTACCATCACTATGACGGGACTCGACCAAGATATGATGCAGAAAAACCTGACATGCAAGACGCTACGAGACGCGCAGAAGAATGTTTTGACGGCCAGCGGCCTTTTTATTGTTGTCAATGTGTTGTTCCTCAGTCTTGGTGCCGCGCTGCTTGTCTATGCGCAGCAGACGGGCTTTGTCCTGCCTACCAATGAGGCTGGTGCTGTGGTGGGTGACAAGATTTTCCCTTCTATAGCTTTCGCTCTGAGTCCATTGACGGCAGTGGTTTTTGTGCTGGGCATGGTGGCGGCAGGCTACAGCAGTGCCGATGGCACGTTGACGGCGCTCACCACGACGATGTGCTATGATTTTATCGGTTTCGACCGGCGTGGATATTCCGAGGAGAAGAAGCTGCGTCTGCGTCGCTGGGTGCATACGGGCTTTGCCTTGCTTTTCTTGCTGGTGATTGTTGCCTTTCGCCCATTCCATACGCAGTCGCTTATCGACACGCTTTTCGATGTGGCGAGTTTCACCTATGGTCCTTTGTTGGGACTTTATACATTTGGCATGTTCACTCGCTGGCGCGTGCACGACCAGTGGGTGCCGCTGGTGGCGGTATTGAGTCCCGTGGTGTGCTATCTCCTCAAACTATATGCCCCCATCTGGTTCGGGGGGTACCATTTCGGTTTTGAGTTGTTGCTTATCAACGGCTTGCTAACATTTTTGGGTTTGATGATAATAAGAAAGAAATAAACTGCCATTGTAAACGAATACTATTTGTTATGAAAAGATATGCCTTTCTGTTGTTGACGGCGGTGATGCTTTTCACGTCATGCAGTTATGAGGTGCGCACCGTGCGTTCACGTCCCAAGATGTCGTCGCCCGGGGGGCTCTTCTATGCCTTGCCGCGTACCGAGGTGTGTGTGGATATCACCGTAGGCCATTATGATACGGTGGGGGCTCCTTTTGTCAAGTTTGCCGAGGAGATGCTGTCCGTCAGTAGTCAGTTTGGAGGCTATGACCTGCGCGGTGTGGCGCTCACTACGCGTGTCGTCGCCGATGCTAATCAGTACTATTATGTCCGTCCGCGGAGCATCAATGTTCAGGTGGATAACCGTTCGCTGCTGCGCTCGGTAGGCATGGATGCCGACGAGCTGGCAGCCATCAACGAGCACGCACGCAATGCTGTTGTTGCGGACGGCGACGAACCGCTACGTCCGGAATATAATCTCTGTGACCGTGCCGATACTTTCTACACGCGTGCCGACCGTCCGGGGCATCCCTCTAAGGTGGCATCCAAGAAGGATTCGCGCAGCCTGCGTCAGCAAGCCCTCGCTGCCGCCGAGCGCGTGCGTCAGTTGCAGGAACGGCGTCAGCAGTTGCTTAGCGGCGAGAGCGATGTCACCTATACGCCCGAAGGTCTTCGTGTGCTGCTTGACCTCATCAATCACGAGGAGCAGCAGCTCGTAGAGCAGTTTGTAGGCCGCTACGAAATAGAGACGGTGCGCTATGCCTACGACCCGCGTGACGAGAAGACCCTTATAGACAGCCAGACGGTGATGCTCTGCCGTTTCTCACCACAGCGGGGGCTTGTAGATACCGCCGATGCCGATGCGATGCCTATCTATCTCTCGTTACGCTGCGACAATCAGATGCGCACAGCGGCACGTTATGTGAAATATCGTGTGGGCATCTTTGGCAAAAACGATATGAATAGTCGCAACACTTTCAAATATCGCCTCTCGGAGCAGGCTGTGGTGACGGCGTATTGCGACCTTTTCTCCCTCGAGAAGCGTCTGCCCATAGCGCAGTTCGGGCCTACGATGGAATTGCCCAAAGGCAAGGTAAAAGCCCTATTCGACAGCCAAACAGGCGACCTCATATATATGGCGAATTAGGTTGTTTTCCGATAATCCAATTCAATTAATTCCATTTCATTTTTTTTATGCACAATGTACGCCATCAGACAAGGGACAAAGGTTATATGTGATGGAGCGATTGATTGGTGCCAATCCTTGCATGAAATCGTCATCCCCCAAGGCACACGCAGCAAATTTGAGAGACTCTTGCCAGAATATAAAAACCTACTTGTTGAACAGCCCGACAGAAACTACGACCTACCTTTCTAATCAGAAGTGAATAAGTTTCTTTTTGATAAGCGATAACCCCATTTGTCATTTCATATCTCACTATTCACAATTCACCCATTACTTCACACACCCATTATGAACACCGATTTTTATGTTACCGTTCTTGGCTCTGGAGCAGCAATATCTACTCATACGCGCAACTGTAGCGGACAGATAGTCCATCTACATGGTTTCAGGATGCTCATAGACTGTGGTGAGGCAACACAGATACAGCTCCGCGTATGCCATGAACGGCTGCAGTCTATCGAGCTCGTATGTATCTCGCATCTTCATGGCGACCATTTCTTCGGTTTGCCGGGACTGCTATCCACCATGCAGCTCTGCGGACGTGAGGCACCGCTGACCGTTGTCGGTCCCCTCGGTCTGCGGAGTATAATGGACAGTATATTCAACCTTTCGGGCAGCCATATCGACTATCCTATCGAATACCATGAACTCGACTACGAAAGCCTTGCCAACGGCCTCCAACTGCAGGTGTTCAGCAACAACAAATGCACCGTTAGGGCTTTCGCCCTGCGACATTCCGTACCATCGTTCGGCTACATAGTAGAAGATAAGCCAAAGAAAGGAGAGTCCCCTCATCGCTACGCCTACTGCTGCGACACCGCCTATTTCGAGGAACTGGCACAGCAGGTGGAAGGCGTTGACTTGCTCTGCATGGAGAGCACATACCTCGACTCTTATGCCGAGCGCGCCGTCCAGCACCAGCACTCCACCGCCTCGCAAGCCGCCACCGTGGCGCGCGACGCTCATGCTGGGCAACTCCTGCTGACGCACTTCAGCAATCGTTTCAAGGAGCCTCATGCCTTCCTTGACGAAGCGTCGCCCATATTCCCCAACGTCATCCTTGCTGAAGATTGCAAACGCTACGGCGTATTCTGATGCTTTGAAAAACATTTTTGCCTCGCATCTGCAAAAAAATGTTTATTTTGCAGATGCTTGTTATGCTATTACTATATATAGTAGGAATGGCATAATGGGCGGTATGTTAGTATGTTATGAGAAAAGTTGCCACGCTTGTTCTAATGCTTCTTGTTGCCCATATCGCTATGGCGCAGTGTGAGCATTACGACTTCGTCACTCGCGAAGGGTGCGACAGTGTGGCATGGAACGGCGCATGGCACTATGCTTCGCGCAATAACCTCATGGACACCCTCGAGGCTGCCGATGGATGCGACAGCATCGTGGTGGCACGTGTCGTGGTGTCTCACTCGGTGCACCGCTACCTTGACACCTCGGTATGCGACCGCCTATGGCTTTTCGGCTCTGCCTACGAGCATGACACTGATAGCCTGCTCACGCTTGGCAGAACGGCAGAAGGTTGTGACAGCGTGTTGCACCTGCGTCTCCGCCTGCGTTATTCTAACGACTACGATACCAATATCACTGCCTGCGACAGCTACCGTTGGGAGAACGCCATATTCACTACATCGCAGAACTACACGGCTATGCCCCTCACCAATCGGGATGGCTGCGACAGCAACATACACCTGCATATCACGATTCTCTATAGCTCATACCGCGACACGCTGGCAACAGCGTGCGACAGCCTCATGTGGCGCGGGCAGATGCGCACAGAGCAAGGCCTTCATACCCATGTCATCAAAGCCGCCAACGGATGCGACAGCGTATTGCAGTTGCAGCTGACTATCAACGACAGTCGCCACGACCATGATACCGCTACGGCGTGCGACTTCTATAGGTGGCATGATAGTCTGTACCTACATGCAGGTACCCATATTGACACCCTGCCGCCAACGTCCGAGGGGTGCCTCTACACCGAGACGCTGCACCTCACGCTGCGTCACAGTAGCGAGCGATGGATAGACACCTCCGTGTGCGACTCGCTGGCGTGGCATGCAAACCTCTTCACGCGAAGCGTCAGCAATGTGCCATTTGCCTCTACCAATCGCGACGGTTGCGACAGCGTTGAACATCTTACTGTCTATGTGCGCCATAGCAGTACGGCAACTCATACCGTAGAGGCGTGCGACAGTTACCAGTGGCACGACAGTGTTTTCATGGTCTCTACTATCTACGAGTATCACGCCCTCAACACAGAAGGGTGCGACAGCCTATCTACACTCTATCTAACACTGTATCATTCAGACACTACACTTCTTGATACTACTGTGTGCGACGGATTGTTGTGGCATGACAGTCTCTATGCTGCCTCGACGGTGGACACCTTCATCATCAACGACGCTGAATGTCATGGAATGGAAGTGTTGCACTTGCATGTGGGACACAACAGTGCGACGCAACATGTTGCTGATGCGTGCGACAGCCTTATCTGGTGCGACAGTACCTATCGCTTATCTACATCGGCATCCCACACTTTCACAACACCTGAAGGATGTGACAGTGTGGTGACAATGGCAATCATTATCCGCCAATCGACAGCGGCAACGGAGGATGCCGTGGGGTGCGGTCACTATATATGGCATGGGCGTTTGTATGTTCATTCTACTGATACGGCTCATTATGATACGCTCAATGTTGACGGTTGCGACAGCGTAGTGATTCTGCATCTTGCGCTGCGTGGCCACATAAGGGCTACGGACACCATAAAGGCATGCGACAGTGCTTATTACGCTGGTCATATATATGTAGGAACAACGCTGGTAGATAGCACGCTCACTACTACTGCCGAGGGGTGCGACAGCACTACGCTGATAGTTCTTTCGATAGGCTATAGTGGTAGGCAGACGACTGTCAGTGCGCGCTCCTGTGGACCATATCGTTACCACGACAGCGTCCTGCTGGAGCGCGATACCGTGTTGACCTCGCTCTTCACCGACGACTATGGGTGCACCTATGCCGAGACGCTGATGTTGCGTGTCTATCAAGACAGCGCATATCGCGACAGCCTTCACGCTTGCAACCAGTACATGTGGGGTGGGCGTACTATGACATACGATACCACCATCATCACGCTCGACACAACGGATTACGGGTGTCGTCTTGAGCGCACACTCGTCCTTGCTGTGGGCTTCGACCATGAGCGCGTGATAGATACTGTGGTGTGTGAGTCGTTGACTTACAACGGTATAGTATATGACCGGTCGGTATATAACGCTCGCTTCTCGGAGCTTAATGCCACTGGATGTAGTGACATCACACGGCTCACGGTGCGCGTGCTGGGGGGACGGGCAGACTCCACGCTAACAGCTTGCAGCAGCGTCTCGTGGCGAGGCACCACATATATAGCCACAACAGATGTGGTTGACAGTGTGCATCTTGACGGTGGCTGCGACAGCATAAAGACGATGCACATTGTCATCAACCATGCGGTACACAACGTAATAGACACACATGCTTGCGGCATACTCATTTGGGGAGCAGACCAGCATGTATATGACCATAGCGCCTCTTTTGCTGATACGCTTCATCTTGCCAACGGGTGCGACAGCATCAACCATGTGTTTATCAATATAGATACGATACAGTATTTTCATACCGAGGCGTTCACTACCGATGTGTTCTTCTGGCAAGGCGAGGCCTATTCGCAATCGGGCGAATATAGCAAAAGATATACATCTGCCAGCGGCTGCGACAGCATCCTTGTATTGCACCTTATGATTACGGACATGCCAAGCCCTGAGATTTTCAGCCATGACGACCGCCTGCTGCTGATAAACCACTACCCATACGGTGAAAACGAGCAACGCGTGGACTATTATGGCTACCGGTGGTATAAGGATGGCGAATTGATAGCAAATGCCACGGGCGACAGCTATCAGACGGTATCGGGAGCAGCTCTCAATGGGTGCTACAATGCCGAGGCTGCTGTTGACGAACAGCTCGAAGTATGGCTGAGTTCCAATGTTATATGCGTGGGTAGCTATGGCATTGCATCGGTGGGACAAGAAGATGCGTCTCTTACGTTTTCGCCCAATCCGGTCAAGGTGGGTGCTCCGCTGCGGGTGATGCTTGAGGGCATGCCCATGACGGCGAGAGGAGCAAACCTTATGGTCTATGATGCCTTTGGCCGTCAGGTTGCATCGTTCGCCTTCAGTAGCAGTGAAGTGCTTTTGCCGCTCTCGCTTCCGTCAGGGCTCTACCATGCCCGACTCGTCCTTTCCGACGGCAGGATGCTGGCAGCACGTCTTCTGGTGCTTAGATAGGGGGAGACACAATTTAAGAAGACTTCGAATGACAATAACGAAAATAAATACATATAAAAACAACAAAATGTCCACACTCAAATATAATCTGCGCGGCGTCTCCGCCTCCAAGGAGGATGTGCATAACGCTATAAAAAATATTGATAAAGGCCTTTTCCCCAAGGCATTTTGTAAAATTATCCCCGACACGTTGGGAGGCGATGCCGCCTACTGCAATATCATGCATGCTGACGGTGCCGGCACCAAATCCTCCTTGGCTTACCTCTATTGGCGCGAGACGGGCGACCTCTCGGTATGGAAAGGTATAGCCATTGATGCCGTTGTGATGAACCTTGACGACTTGCTTTGTGTCGGTGCCGTAGATAACATATTGCTTTCATCAACCATAGGGCGAAATAAGCAGCTCATCCCCGGCGAGGTCATTTCTGCCGTCATCAACGGTACCGAGGAGTTTCTGCAGGAGATGCGCGACCTCGGCGTAGGCATCTACCTCACGGGTGGCGAGACTGCCGATGTGGGCGACTTGGTGCGCACCATCATTGTTGACAGCACCGTCACGGCTCGTATGCGTCGTGCCGATGTGGTGGATAATGCTCATATCAAGGCTGGCAATGTCATCGTTGGTCTCGCCTCCTTCGGGCAGGCAACCTATGAGTGCACCTACAATGGCGGTATGGGTAGCAACGGACTGACGTCGGCACGCCATGATGTGTTCTCTAAATACTATGCTGAACACTATCCCATGAGTTATGACCACAGCCTGCCTCAGGAGGTGGTCTATTGCGGCGGCAAGCGACTCATCGACCCTACGGAGGTGGATGGTGTCGATGCCGGCCACATGGTCCTCTCTCCTACACGTACATACGCCCCTATCATTCGTCGTGTGCTCGACGAGTATCGTCCCAAGATTGACGGCATGATACATTGCAGCGGCGGCGCACAGACTAAGGTGCTGCACTTCATTGACGATTTGCATGTGGTGAAAGACAATCTTTTCCCCGTGCCACCACTCTTCCGCATGATTCAGGAACAGAGCCATACCGAATGGCAGGAGATGTATAAAGTGTTCAATATGGGGCATCGTATGGAAATCTACACTGACGAGGCTACGGCACAGGGTATCATAGAAATCTCTAAGAGTTTCAATGTCGATGCTCGCATCATAGGCCATGTAGAGGCTTGCGACCATCGCCAAGTCACGGTAAAGAGTGATAAGGGCGAGTTTGTGTATGAACAGTAATACGTAAGCGACAGAAAAAAAACGCTATCATATTGTTGGATAGGTGTTTTTGCTTCGTAAAAAGCGGAGTGGGTTATGCGTATTTTTTTGTGAAGAAACGGGAAAAAGTATAAGAATAACCTACTTTTGTATAACTGTTGTTAATGCAGATTATAATATTTTTGCATAGACATTATGAGGTGATGTCTATGCTTTTTTTCTTGTCTGGTAATCAACAATCTATACTAATTATGAAATATACAACTCTTGGAACAACAGGTATTGAGGTGTCAAGGATATGCGTTGGCTGCATGTCGTACGGTAAGGCTACTGCCGACTTCCACCAGTGGACACTTAATGCTGAAGAGACAGAGGTCATGGTGCGTCATGCCATAGAGCTTGGTGTCAATTTCTTCGACACTGCCAATGTCTATTCTTTTGGCACCAGTGAGGAATATCTTGGGCGTTCGCTGAAGAACATAGGTGTGGCACGCGACAAGGTGGTTATCGCGTCAAAAGTCTATTTCAACGATGGGCGTCTCTCTCGTGCAGCGATACAGCGAGAGATAGATGGCACATTGCAGCGTCTGGGCACCGACTACCTAGACCTGTACCAGATACACCGTTACGACTACGATACGCCTATCGAGGAGACGATGGAGGCGTTGCACTCTCTGGTGCTGGCTGGCAAGGTGCGCGCCATAGGAGCATCGGCCATGTATGGCTATCAGTTTCACAACATGCAAGTGGCTGCGGAACGCAATGGGTGGACCAAGTTCGCCACGATGCAGAACCACTACAACCTGCTCTATCGCGAGGATGAGCGCGAGATGATTCCCATCTGCCAGCAGTATGGCGTATCGTTGATACCCTACTCGCCGCTGGCAGGCGGTCACCTGTCCCGCTCTTCATGGCAGGGCGACAGCAAACGCAGTGCTACCGATAATGTATCGCGTAATAAATACGACCATGCTATGGAGAACGACATGCAGATTATTGCTCGTGTGGCTGAGGTGGCGCAGCGTATGGGTGTTACGATGACGGAGGTGTCGCTGGCATGGCTGTTGCATCGTGGTGTGGCTGCTCCCATAGTGGGCGCCACAAAGGCAGAGCATTTCGACGCTGCGGTGCGTGCCGTGGACCTTGTGTTGAGCGAAGAAGATGCAGCCTACCTCGAAGAGCTCTATCGTCCGCATACGATTGTCGGAGCGGTGAAGGAGAATGCCGTGTTAGGCAAATAGTATATATGCTTCACAAGGTGGGAAGAGCTAAAAAGACGCTGGCAGTAATCATACTACTAATAATCACTCCTTTTGTTACGATGGCGCAGACGGAAGACAGGCAGGCAATTGAGGAATTATATCATACGATGTATCGTGCTATGATTGACAAAGATGTCGATATGATGAATCAGATACACGATGATGAATTTGTGTTGTATCACATGACAGGTATGCGCCAGACTAAGGAGGAGTATATCAATGCAATCATCAATGGTACGCTCAATTACTATGATGTAGAGACCGACAGTATTGAAATCGTGGTGAATGGTGATGAGGCGATGATGACAGGGCGTAGTCGTGTTACGGCGGCAGTCTTTGGTGGAAGTTGTCACACGTGGCCATTGCTGTTGCGCTTCAAACTGAGGCGTAGCGTCGAAGGGTGGCGATTGACGGAGTCGCGGGCTGCCATGTATTGAAGGTCTTGCATGCTATGTTGAATACTAATCTCACAATGAAAAAACTATATGCCATGAAAATAAAAACACTTTTAGCCATATTGATGGCAATGGTCGTGGTATCAGGATGCACCGCGCAAAATAGTAATAACACAACAAAACAAAATAACAATATGAAAAGTAAAGCTTTAGTGGTATTCTTTTCCCACGCTGGCGAGAACTACAGCGTAGGGAACATTGAGGTTGGCAACACGAAGATTGTGGCTGACTATATCAGCGAGATGACGGGAGCAGACCAATTTGAGATTGTCTGCGAGAAAGATTATGACATGCCGTACATGAAGTTGATAGAAGTTGCTAAGCAGGAGGCGAACAACGACGAATATCCTGCATACAAGGGTTCTGTGGGCGACCTCTCGCAGTACGACACAATCTTCATTGGCGGCCCTATATGGTGGGGCACCTATCCTCGCGTCATGTTCACCTTCTTCCGCGACAACGACCTCAGCGGCAAGACCATAGTCCCCTTTGTTACGCATGAAGGTAGCGGACTGGCCTCAACGGTGAGCGACCTTAAGGGTGCCTATCCCAAAGCGACAGTGGTGCAGGGCTTTGCCATAGCAGGGCATGATGTACGCAGCGGTCGCAATCGTGTTGAGAAGTGGCTCAAAGAGATGGGCTATTGAGTTATTTACCGCCAATAGGCGATAAGGATTTCGGCAGGACATGACAACCGTCATGTCCTGCTTTTTTTGCGGTATAATGTCATGTCAGATAGATGATTAAGCTCAAATTTGCTTTATTGCAAAAAAATGATGATATTTGCAAAGTTTGTAGTATGCACTTTTTGTGCCTATACAGTGGTGTATTATATTAAAAAGAAAAAAGTTACTAAATATATGCGAACTATTGCAAAAAGTATTGTTTTATCGTTAGTTGCATTCTTGTTCTGTCTCAGCGTGGAGGGTAGGGCTCAGCGTGTTATAGAGCGCTATGTGACCATCAATGCGGGGCAGACCGGCTATGTGGACGAACGAATAGATACTCTGTTTTATGAGGACTTTGAGAGTGGCAATGCTTCTTGCTGGACGGTGCGTCCCACATTGAATGGTAGTGGTTTTAGCGTGGGGACGCAGTTGTGTTTGCGCGGTGACTGCAACACTGTGGCGGCGACCCCTATAGGTGGCAGTTACGCAGCGTGGGAGTACGACTACGACTATGTGAATTTCTCGAACATGGATGATGACACAAAACTGCAGTATATCGGAGGTTTCACCACGCCCAATATACCTGTATTTAGACCTACGAGCACTACAGTCTCCTTTGTGGCATGGAATGGGGAATACACTGATGAGTATGGTCTTTTAACGATTGATGACGAGGTGGGGCTGCTGGTCTATTACGAAGGTGGTAGTGGCAGGCGTGTATGGAATGACAACTGCATTACCTGTGCGCGGCAATGGTATGCTCCCGGAATCTGGGAACCGATGTCATATACTTTAGAAAGTAGCGATGTGGCTGGCAATATGCAGTTTATGTTCTCTCACGTCAATGAAGGTGGTATAGGCATGGGTTTTGATAATGTATTAATCAACGGGCCGCGGCGCACCTTGATACCTGCTGAGGTTAGTGCTTTGCCTGGCGGCACAAACGACTATACGACGGATGAATATGTCTATCGTGTGGGTTGTCAGCAGCAGATAATACGCACCCATTGGACCATCCTTGACAATACCCCGACAGGCTCGAACGTGCAATATTTCGATATCTGCGAGGGGCAGACAGGCTACTTCACGTTTATGGACACACTTCTCTATGCTGACTTCAATGACGGCATAGACTGTTGGGGAGCCACTCATGCGTCTGGCAGTTCTGTCAATGACTTTTATGTAGGCGACCGCATCCGCCTCTGGGCAGACCCATCGCAATATATGACAGCCTACCAAGGCTATTCGGCTTTTGTGCAAGGCACGGACGCTTCATATTCGTCCACATACAGCAGGGCATCGTTCCTTAGCAGTCCTACGGTCAATATTTACGACCCATCGCAGACAAAACTCTCTTTCTATTACTACAACGAGGTGTTCACTATAGAGAGCTGTGACTACTACGGATATTATTATGACTGCCTATATGAAAACTATATCAATGAATTTGCAGTGGTAGGTAATGTCAATGGCACTCCTGTGTATATCTGGGACCTTGGGCAGGTGGATATTGACAGTTGGCGACGCAAGGATGTTACGCTCTCCATGCTTTCGTCTGGCGATAATCAAATTCAGTTTGCCAGCAACAACTATGGTGGTGTTGGCTCGGGCGTGGATAATGTCCTTGTCTATGGTCCGCGTGCTGTGGCAATCCCAGCAGAGGTGTCGAGTGCTGCGGCAGGCTCCGTGATTACCACAGCCACGATGTATGAGAATCGTGTAGGCTGTGGCTCTACGCCCGTTACTATCGTTTGGACGGTGCATCCTGCTCCAAAGGACACCGTGGTTGTTATGCAGCCCAACTCATACACTTGGGCTCTGCCAGAGGGTAATGGAGTGACATATACCGAGAGCGGTATGTATTCCAAGAATGCAGGACAGACACAGTATGGCTGTGATAGCACCGTTTATCTCGACCTCACGCTGTCGTTTGATAGGCGTGTGGTTGTCCCCGTTGGCAGCTGCGACCCATATACATGGGAGGCTACGGGGCAGACCTACACGGAGAGTGGTAGAGACAGCGTGCAGTGTACGGCGTGCAATATCTATGGGGGCGACAGCACCACGGTGCTTGACTATACGCGCTATCCCTCCTATACTGACATAAGCGACTACATGGAGGACTGCGAGCATCTGGCTTTTGATGGTTTCACATTCACCAGCGACACCGTCTTCTCGCGTACGCTCACCACGGTGCGCAGCTGCGACAGCGTGGTGACCTATACCGTCCACATCAAGCATACCAGCAGTTCTACAACTACGCTCACTATTCCTGATTCCTATACATGGGCTTTGCCTGAGGGCAACGGTCAGACTTATACAGAAAGTGGCATCTATAGCAAGTCTGCAGGGTTGAACGCCGAGGGGTGCGACAGCACTGCCTATCTCAACCTCACTATCTCGCATGACCGCCGTGTAGAAGTGCCGGTAACGGCGTGTGGCAGCTATCAGTGGAGCGAGACGGGTGCCACCTATACCGAGAGTGGCATGGACAGTGTGCAGTGCACGGCATGCAACATCTACGGCGGCGACAGTACCACGGTGCTGGTGCTTACCATTCTCCCCGTATATACAGACATACGAGTTGATAGCATTGGCTGCGACACTTTGTTGTTCAATGGTGTGGCTTATGTGGTTGATGCTGAGGCGCCGGTGATGTTGCAGACGGTGGTAGGAGCCTGCGACAGCCTCGTTACCTACTCCTTGCATATCATGCCGTCCTATCATGTCAATGATACTATGGATGCTTGCTATGAGGAAGGCATGACCATCCCATGGCGGCATACAATACTGCCTTCAGGGACGACCTCTGGCGTGTATTATCTTGACACAGTGAGCCGTTACGGATGTGACAGCACGTTCACGCTCGACCTCACGCTGCGCGGCAGCACGTATGTAGAGCTGGGCGACACCATCGTGGAGAACGATTTGCCGTATGCCTATGACGCTTGGACGTTCTACAATGCAGTGACCGACAGCGTATTCCAACTTACTGATATCTATGGTTGCGACAGCCTGGTGGCATTCACCTTGATGGTCTATCCCAATGTGGAGGCCGATGCCTATGCTACGGTGTGCTACAGCCAGCTGCCCTACACGTGGAATGGCGTAACCTTCTATGCCACTTCGCTTGGTGGCGAACCCAGCGGCGACATCATGCAGCAGACCACGCTGCTTACTACTCATGGTGCCGACAGCCTTCGGACTATGCACCTGCATGTCAATCCCATCTATGGGCTGACATTCTATGACACTGTGTGCGACAATATGCCCTTTACGTTTGGCGACAGCACCTACACCTATACGCAAGGCACCGACCGCACTGTGCGCTATAGCGACACACTCGCCACTGTCAACCTCTGTGACAGCGTGGTGGATATGTTGCTCACGGTGCGCCCGACATATAGCACTACGAGCTACGACACTGCCTACAGCAATCTGTTGCCCTACAGATGGTTCAACCTCGCGTGTGAGTCGGCTAATACCTATCAACATCGCGAGGCAACAGTCAGTGGCTGCGACAGCATGTTCTACCTCCACCTTGCCATCAGTCCGGTGACATTTCTTGATACTGCCGTCTGCTCCAATCGTATGCCTGTGACGTGGCATGGCATAGATTTCGACGTCGCACGCACCGATACGGCCTTCCTCGCCACGGAGAGCGGTGTGGACAGCCTTCTGCTCTTAAACCTCAGAGTACTTGACACCGCTGCCACGACCGACCGTCGTGAAGCCTGCGACACCCTGCGCTGGATAAACGGAATAGTCTATAGCAATGATACTGACGAGCCGTTCGTGGTGCGCCGTGCCGCAAACGGTTGCGATAGCGTGGTGCATCTGAGCCTTGCCATCCATCCGTCGTATAGCACCGAGGACAGCATCACGGCATGCAACACCTACACATGGGTTGATGGAATAACGTATAATGAATCAACAGCAGGCGAGCAGTACATGCTGCGTTCAGCCTATGATTGCGACAGCCTCGTCACCCTTGCGTTGCATATCGGACATTCATCGTATGACGAGCAGATGGACTCTATGTGTCTCGGCAGCAGCTATCGGTTCCGCAATCGCACCCTCTATGGGTCGGGTACCTATTTCGACACCCTGCGCACCGTTGATGGGTGCGACAGCGTGACGGTGCTGCACCTCGCCGCCTTGCCTACGCCGCTGCTCGAGGTGGCGCAGAGCGAGGACTGCGACAGCAATATCTATCACATAACCCTGACAACGGATGTGAACTACGTGCATTGGACGGCGTTCCCCTACGATAGCCGTCTTGACGGTCACGACACCATGCGCAGCGTCAGCCTCAGTCCAAAGAGCGAGACGACATACACCATATATGCCGACTACGACAGTGTGCCCACCTGTCCTGCCACTGCGGTGCTGTCGCTCGCGCCGCTGAAGCGCCCAGTGGCGCGTATGCACGTCACTCCCGACTATCTCTCGTATGACAATAACATGATTGTTGCCACCGATGTTGGGTATGTTTACGATTCACGTCACTGGTATATCAATGGCTTCATGCAGGAGACCACATCGAACACCATCAGCCAACCTATTAGCCTGGACAACGACTCGGCGGTGGTGATGCTGGAGGTCACTGAGGGCTTCTGCAAGGATAGCGTCAAGCAGGTCATCTATGTGCATACGCCTACGCTCTTCGTGCCTAACATGTTCACGCCTTTCTTGAGTTACAACAAGATATTCAAAGCAGAAGGCAATGGCATCTTAGAGTTCCACATGTTTATCTACGACCGTCATGGACTCTTGGTGTTCTCTTCTAATGACATCGAAGAGGGATGGGACGGCAAGCACGACGGAACGGTGTGCCAGCAGGGCAGCTATGTCTATCTTATCCGCTATCGCGATACCGCCAAGCCAAACTCATATCAGGAGATGACGGGGTCGGTGTTGCTGGTGCGGTAGGCGATGGTGTAGCCATGAGTGGCAGCAACCTTTCGCCGAGAAACATTCATAAGTAAATAAATGTAACAGCCTATCAGCCGCTTACTGCATATATTAGGTCTCTTTCTGGCGATGGTCGTAAGTGTTATGCCACAGCATACGTCGGCGCAGTATTTTGTTGCCGACTCGGTAGAGGTGTATGCTGATGACACGCAGGCGTTGGTGTCGCTATATGTCTATGGATGCGACACTGTTCGCATTGGCGACCGCCTGTTCACGCGCTCTACGGAGTATGTGGCTCCAGCTGTTGCTATAGGTGGTAGGCAGGTCACTAAGACCTACTATATCACTGTTATGCCTACACGCTCGTCGATGGAGGAGGTGAGTGGCTGCGACAGTTATACGTGGCATTATGGTAGTGGTCTCAGCGAGACGTTTACTGCCAGTCGCAGTGTGTCGCGACGTGTCCCGCGGGTGGTGTGTATGCCGCTTTATGGTGCCACATCAGGAACACCCGTATGTGGTTGCGACAGCATCAAGCGGCTGCGGCTTACCCTTGCCTACACCGACAGCCTAACGGAGCATATCCACCATTGTGACCAATACCAATGGTGGCGCAACGCTGCGGTATTTACGCAGAGTGGCACAGACACCGTGTGGATGCGTAAGGACGATGGGTGCGATTCGGTGGTTGTCTTGCAGCTGACGCTGGGGCATAGCAATGCCGCTACTGCCGACAGCAGCGTGTGCGACAGCCTCGTCTGGCATAATACGGTCTATCGTTCTTCGCAGACCATCGTGGGGCATGACCTTAATGCCACCCGTTGTGACTCTGCCACCACACTACGGCTCACCGTCCTACGGTCGTCAAGGGTTGTGGACCATCAGTTTGGGTGCGACTCGCTCCTGTGGAGCTACGATGGCACCGTGTTCCGTAACTCAGCCTCGCAGCACATCGTTGTTGAGGGTGGCAATGCTGCCGGCTGCGACAGTGTGATAGACCTTCGTGTCGTTGTGGCACGCTCGTCGGCCTCAGATACATCTATCTTTCTTGTGCAGAATGAGCTGCCGTACACATTCAATGGTGCTGTCTTTGATGCCGACACACGTCATGCCGACACCGTGGTGACGATAGTCAACAATGCTGGCTGCGACAGTAATATACATGTCGCATTGACGGTATATGAGAATATATCTACTGTCGCCGACACCTCATTGTGTGACAACGTGTTGCGCAACGGCTTTCGTTGGAACGGGGTAACGTTCTATTCCTCAGCTACGCGCATTGGACGTTTGATGAGCGCTACGGGGTCCGATTCGCTCATCACGATGAATGTAGTGGCTTTGCCTACCTATAAGACAGTGATAGACAGTGTGGTGTGTGAGGGTGCTATCGTCAATTTTTATGACCGTTCTTCATCTATTTCTACTACTCTTACACATCGGATGACCTCCATAGATGGATGTGACAGCGTGGAGGTGCTGCATCTCACCGTCAATCCCGTGTACCACAAAGAGGAGAGTGAGACAATATGCAATAATCATTTGCGCCTATTTTGCCGCTCGGTGTGCGACACTTCTGGCACTTATCGTTGCCAGATGCTCACGCGTGCCGGCTGCGACAGCATTGAGGTGCTGCACCTCAACATCCGCGACACCTCTGTGGCAATGCTCTACGACACTATCGTGCAGAACCAGCTGCCCTACACCTATATGGACCAACATTTTGATGCTGCAGCCATCTATGGCACCGCGGGGCGTGGCGTCAAGGCACGCAGTGTGGGCGGCAATGCCGAAGGCTGCGACAGCGTGGTGACCTATCATCTTCATGTGTGGCGCAATGTGCAGGGGACAGATGATACCACGGTGTGCGAGAACGACTATCCTGTGGTGTGGCATGGGCAGCGCTTCGACAGTGCGGGCATTGGTACGGCATCGGTGCCCAACTATCATGGTGCCGACAGCGTTCTGACGCTTACCATGCGGATGCGGCCTTGTCCCACACGCACTATTCGTGAAACCGTCATTGAGAACGATTTGCCTGTGGTGCGCTATGGCATTGCTTTTGCCGACACGGTGAGCAACTATCTCATCACGTTGCACAATGCTATGGGTTGCGACAGCCTTATATACTACAATCTTCATGTTCATCGCAATAGTCGCACGGTTATAGATACAGGCATCTGCGAGGATGCCTTCCCCATCGTGTGGCATGGCTACGGCTATGAGCGGCAGGGTATGTACGGCGACACGCTTGTAGGCCCTTACGGTACCGACAGCGTGGTTTTCTATCTGGTGCGCTCGCATCCACGCTATGACGATACCATAGTGCGCGTAATCTGCAATAATGTGCCACTACTGTTTGACGACACCATTCTCGATACCGATGGGACCTACACCTACAACGGCTTCTCGCGCTACGGCTGCGACAGCACATCGACCGTGGAGCTGACGGTGAATAGTATCTCCTACGGTGAGCAGTATGACACCATCGTCGAGAATCGTCTCTACGACGTGCATGATACGCCGTGGGGCACGCGCGAACGATGCTGGCTCTACCATGTGCGTGCCTATACCGACAGCGTGAGCCACGACACGGTGGTGATTGCCAACAGCGCAGGTTGCGACAGCATTATAGACTACAACCTGTTTGTCTATCGCAACTACGACAGCACTTCGTCTATCACCATCTGTTCCGACGCATTGCCGCTGACCATAGACAGCGTTACCTTTGCGGCTGCCGACTTCGAGGGCAACCCGCCACGTGGCACTTTCACGCGTCAGCACAAACTCTATAATATTCATGGCGCCGACAGCGTGATAAACTATAGGCTCACCGTCAATCCCTCATGGCATATTGATGAGCACCAGCTTAAATGTGAGAACGACACACGTGCCGACCTCCAATGGCATGACACGGTGTTGCTCTACGGCTCGCCCTCCGGAAGCTACTATCTGCCACGCCGCACTCTGCTGGGATGCGACAGCATTGTCTCGCTTCAGCTGACGGTACATCGTGATAATGACACCACAATCTATGACACCATAGTGGAAAACCAGACCCTCGTCGCTGGTGGCTACCGCTTCAATGGTCTGCGTTTTGCTGACACTACAACCATCACCGACACGCTCGTATCGCTCATCAATATGGCGCAGTGCGACAGCAGCATACATTATAACCTCTATGTGCATCGCAACATTGTCGTTGCAGACAGTATGACGATGTGTTATGCCGACAGTCTCGTGCGGTGGAACGGCATCACCTTCTCCCTGAGCCACCTGCCGCAGCGTGCCACACGCGAGCGCAGTGCCTACGGCAGTCTGTGCGATACGGCCTTGTTGTTGCGCTCCTCGGGAGCCGATAGTATGGTGGTGATGACCCTCGTCGTGCATCCGGTCTATTCTATTGCCGACTACGACACAATATGCGACGACACTGTGGCCTACCATTTTGACAACGTCTATCGCTATGCCGTGCACGACACCCTCCTCGCCACCACTGTCAGCGGGTGCGACAGCCTCAGGTCTTTTCATCTAGTGGTGCATCCCACCTACGATACCCTTGTTTATGATACTATCTATGAGAATATTACCTATGCTTTTGGCGGGCAGCTGATTGGTGGTGTAGGTCGTCATGTGTGCGTGAGCGATACTGTCAGCCGTCATGGCTGTGACAGCCTCGTAACGCTTCATCTGGTTGTCAACCACTATACGCCCATCGACAGCCTTGTCTGTAACAATAAGCTGCCAATGATGTGGAACGGCATCCTCTTCCAGCGGCCATCGCAGTATGTGTTGCATCTGCCTGCCTCGGATGGCCTTGACAGCATAGTCTATATGGTGCTTCGCACGGCAGACACTACGGCGTCGTACGAGCGACAGCAGGCGTGCGATAGGTTTCTCGTTCCCGATGGACGTATATTCAATGCTTCGTGCGATACAATCACCTATAGGCTGCCCAATAGTGTGGGCTGCGACAGCGTGGTGCACCTATCGCTGGTGGTCAACTATTCCAACGAGGTGAACGACACTCTTTTTGTATGCGATAGCCTTCTCTGGGACGATGGCATCGTCTATCGTTCTTCCACTTCCGACGCCCGTCAGCTGCTGCACAACAGAGTGGGGTGCGACAGCCTCGTAACCCTCGACCTCACGGTGGCGTATAGCTCGCAGTGCGCTATTGCCGATTCGCAGTGTAGCGGTATGGCGTATTACTTTGATGGCGATACGTTTTATGTGGATGGCACTTATTCGGTACATACGGTCAACAGTGTAGGGTGCGATAGCCTCACCATGCTGACGCTCTCCTTTGTCGCCCTGCCGTCGCTCGAATTGGTGGTCAATACGGACTGTGGTAACCTCGCTCACAGCATCACAGCAGTGAGCGATGCCTCCTACTGCGTCTGGCAGGCTCGCATGGGTGACAGCTTGTGGACTTTCGACAGCCATCTGCCTACGATAACCCTCTCTCCTGAGCGGGAGACCTTTATAGACGTCACGGCATCCTACAACAGCGAAGGCCTATGTCCCGTCAGTGGTAGCGTGGCGGTCGATACCATCTGGCATCCGCATGCTGCTATGCGTCTGGTGCCGGATTTCATCTCGTTAGAGAATAACACGATTTCAGCTACTGCATTAGGCGACATCGGATTGTCCACCGAATGGTATATCAACGACCAGTTGTGGTCTGCCGACCAGCGGCAACTCACGGCAACCGTTGACAGTGAGGACGACAGCGTGAAGGTGTCGCTGGTTGTTACTTCGCTCTACTGTAATGATACCGCCACGGTGACTCTCCCTGTGGTGCATCCAACGCTATTTGTGCCGTCGCTTTTCACACCGGGAGAGGCGAGCAACAACGTGTTGCGCGTGCAAGGTCATCAGGTGGCGGACTATGAGATTAGCATCTACAATCGACAGGGCTTGCTGGTGTTCCATTCAGATGATGTCAACATCTCGTGGGACGGCACATATCGCGGCTCGGCCTGTCCTCAGGGTTCCTACGCCTATATCATTCGCTATCGTGTCGCCACCTCTTCCGACCTCTTCCACACCCAGCGCGGCATGGTGACGTTGCTGCGTTAGTCATAGCCTTTCGCTCATCAGACTATCCATGTTTCAAATGTAACTATATGTTTTACAATTCCTATATCCGAGAGAGAGACCTCCCGTTAGCTCCATCCGTGGTCGAAAAGATAATTGCGTAGTCAAGAGCCAAAGCAATCCTCTTTTCGTTCAGTTCGTAAACTTCGTATTCGAAACAAAGTAATTTCGTAGTCAAGAGCCACAAGCAATTCCTTTCGTTTAGTTCGTAGATTTCGTGGTCGAAAAGATAATTGCATAGTCAAGAGCCAAAGCAATCCTCTTTTCGTTCAGTTCGTAAATTTCGTGGTCGAAAAAAAAGCGTAGTCAAGAGCCATAAGCAATCCCTTTCGTTTAGTTCGTAGATTTCGTGGTCGAAAAAAACTTTCGTAGTCGAGAGAAGTAAACAAGAGACTTCGTGGTTGAGAAATCTTAGTTTGCCCTAAACAGTGATTTTAGCCAGCCGAAAAATCCTTTGTGTTTTGGTTTGTCGATGATGAGCTTATCGTCCTCCGTTTTGGTCGCTTCGGTTCTTACGATAGTAGCTGGTTCTTCTATGGCGGGTAGCAGTTCGCTGCAGGGGACGGCAGGAGCTATGCGGTGGGCTATGCGAAGATGTGCCGCGCGTTGAGCTTCTGTCAGGCTGTTCCAGTGTCCACACACCATGCCTTGCAGGGCGGGGTAACGTGCTATGGTGTCCCATAAGGCGGCGTAGCGTGTTGCCTCTATCGTGTCGTCAACTATCAGCAGGTAGCTGCGTCCGTTGGGGTTGCGTCCTATGATGTCGAGATAGTCCATGGACTGTTTTTCTTTCAGACAGAGGTTGTTGCTTGCCCCCATTGGGCGACAGATGAAGGGGCGCATGGCGTCGCGTCCGCTGAAGAAACGTTCTATTTGCTTGGTGCAGTAGCCTGTGGGCATGCCGTCGTTTACGCCCCAAGCGATGATGCAGGGATGGCTGCGGTCGCGCCTCATCAGGTTGAACGCCCTATATATGATGGCCTCCTCATATTCGTCGTTGTCGATGACGGCGTGCTGACGGGTGGCGATGGCACAGCAGTTCCACACCATGAGCCCTATCTGGTCGCACAGGGTGTAGAAGAGTTCGCTGGCAGGCCGTTGAAGGCGTATGAGGTTGTAGCCGCACTGCTTTATGGAGTCGAGGGTTTCCCGTAGGACCTCGGGAGTGGGGCGGGGCAGTGGCTCGTCCCATGCTATGCCGCGTATCTGTAGCGGACAGCCGTTGATGCACCACAGTTGATTCTCTTCTCTCAGCCGGCAGAATCCTATGGGGGTGCTCACACTGTGGATGATGTTGTCGGAGGCGTTGTAGAAACGTATGTCGAGCTGGTAGAGGTGCGGATGTGCTGCCGACCATGCTACCACGGGACCTATAGTGTTGTCTTTCTCGCTAAACGAGGCAAACCAGTCTTTCTGTGCAAGGGGTAGGCTCCGTTTCAGTAAGATATGCGAGGTGTGCAACGAGGTGTCGGTGACCACTATCTCTATGCGCTGGCCGCCCCTCACCTCGTCCGAGAGGTCCACGGTGAGGTCCATCAGGCCGTTGCCGTTGTCGTCTATAGAGGTATGCAGGTTGTAGTCCATGATATGTAGCGGTGGCAGCGAGATGAGCTCCACGTCGCGCGTGATGCCTCGTGGGGTCTCCTGTGGCTCTATGTCGGTGGCATCGCTCTTGCTGTAGATGCATAGTGTCAGCCTGTTGCGCCCCTCGTTAAGCAGTTTGGTGATGTCCCATTCAGCAGGAGTATAGCTGTCCTCGGAATAGCCTGCCATTCTGCCGTTGACATATAGGTGCATGGCGGGTCCTGCGGCTCCGAACTTTATCCTCGTGTTGCGGCCGCGCCATTCGGTGGGTAGTGTTATCTCGGTGGATACCACCGTGATGCTGTCGTCATTGGGCCATGTGGCAGGCAGCGTCACGGTGCGCAGTCTCGTCATGCTGCTTCTGCTCTCGGCAAAGGCAATAGCCTGTTTTGGGGTGGCATAGCGGCAGACGCGCCAGCCTCTGTTTAGTAGTATGTGGTAGCTGCTGTTGTCCGAGGGACAGTTGGCGGAATGAGGGTTTACTTTGTTGATGCGATAGACATCAGGGCGTTCGTATGGCGGCGGTGCGGCAATGCTGCTCATGGCAGTGATTGCCACAATGATAAGGCATGATATAAAATGCAGTTTTTTCATGGATGTATTAGCGAGTTGCAAAGGTACGACATTTTTTTGTACTTTTGCATATTCGTATCAAAACAATATGCAAGGACTTGTATTGCGCACTACTGGAAGCTGGTATCGAGTGATGGCCGCCGACGGAACAGTTACAGACTGCCGCCTGCGCGGCAACTACCGCCTGCGTGGCAACAAGCAGACCAATCCCGTGGCTGTGGGCGACAGTGTGGAATATGCTGTTCAGGATGACGGGACCGGCGTGATTGCCGATGTCTGCGAGCGTCGCAACTACATAGTGCGTAAGGCCACCAAGCTCAGCAAGCAGACCCATGTCATCGCTGCCAATATCGACTTGCTCTGCATCGTTGCCTCTCTCGGACTGCCTCGCACCAGCACGGGCTTCATCGACCGTCTGCTCGTCACTGCCGAGGCCTATCATATCCCTGCCATGGTGCTCTTCAACAAGTGCGACCTCTACGACGACGAGCTGTGGCAGATTCACCATGATGTGGCAGCCATCTATCAGTCGGCAGGCTACGAAGTCGCCGCCGTGTCGGCACTGACAGGCTACGGCATTGACGAGCTGCGCCATGTCTTGGCGGGGGGTACGGTACTCTTCACCGGTCACAGCGGCGTAGGCAAGTCGGCACTGCTCAACGCCATCAGCCCCGACCTGCATCTGCGGGTGGGCGAGATAAGCGACTGGAGTCTGAAAGGAAAACACACCACGACTTTTGCCGAGATATTCCCCTTACCCCTTGGCGGCACCGGCACATCCTATCTGATAGATACGCCGGGCATCAAAGAGTTTGGCATGGTAGATTTCGGCCGCGACGAGCTCTCGCATTTCTTCCCCGAGATGCGTGCCGTGCTACACGGCTGCCGCTTCGCCAACTGCACCCACACCCACGAACCCGACTGTGCCGTCAAGCAAGCCGTAGCCGATGGCACCATCCACGAAGAACGCTACCACAACTACCTAAACATCCTCGAATCTATCGAGGAATAAAGCGCGTAGAAATACAAACTTTTCATCTTGATGAAACGCAAAAGTAGAGAATAGCTTAAACCTAAATCTGAACAATAAAAAACCATTTCTCGTTTCCTGTTGATTTAATAAGCCCTTTCATTTTCAGTGAGGACAGCATATTACCAATCTTTTTCATTTTTGTTCTTTTATTTCTTGTTTGGCTCAGTTTTTTTTCGGATTACAGTCGTTGTCTAACGAGTAATCAGATGCAAAAAAAAAGCAACCAGTTGTTTGACTGATTGCTTTCTTTTTGTTTGGCGGTCCGGACGAGACTCGAACTCGCGACCCCATGCGTGACAGGCATGTATTCTAACCAAACTGAACTACCGAACCGTTTTGCATCTGTTATCTCTTAGAACTCTCGAAACATCAGTTTCGTTCCTCAAATGCGATTGCAAAGGTACGCATTTTTTTTAATATGACAAATTATTTTTTGCCTTATATTGTTGTACGTGATGTATTTTGTTGAAAATCAAACCCTATGCCTTTTGATATTTTTTATCATCATGTCGCCAGCCGCAATCAATATCTCTGCTCCCATGCCGTAGAATATAGGGTCGGTTGGCATTTTCATCAGTGCTGCCACCATCATCATGGCAGTGCCGGCAATCATGGCCGTGATAGCTGCTTGTCGGCTTATCTGTCCGTGCATGAAGAGGGCTGTCGTTATCGGCAGAAGCAGTGCTGTGGCTCGTAGGCCGAGGGATAGGAAGCCGAGGTCGTTGATGAGGGTGCGGTGGCTTGCCAACGACACGGCAAGGGCTGCCGATGCAATGATTACTATGCCGGCACGGTAGAGCCGACTTGCCTCGCCCCAGCCTTTGCCGTTGGGACGGCGTATGTTGTTGACTACGTTATGCACAAGGATGGTTACCGCCCCCAAGGTCAGCCCGCTGCCGCCGCCAAGCACCGTCACGAAGAGTGTACCTATCACTATGCCGCCAATCCACGGCGGACAGCAGTCGAGGATAAAGCGGGGGAACACCTCGGCGGTGTTGTTGATGATGCGGATGCCGTCGGGGATGCTCTCGCCGGCAGCGAGTATGGCGGTCTGCTCGTCGGCGGTGATATAGTGCCCGCGCATATAGAGGCCTACCAGCGTGCAAGCCGCGCCGATGATAGGTACAAGCAGGGCGGAGAGCAGCGCACCGCGCCGTGCCTGACGGTAGCCACGTGCCGCCCAGATGCCTTGCGCGTAGGTCTGCGTGGCAAGTACTCCCAGCAGGAGCGACAACCCCGACCCTACATCTTTCAGCACCCCGCGTCCTACTATGTTGCCGTAGCGGTCATGCAGTCCACAGGCGTCGGCAATGCCATTGTTTTCTGCCACCTGTGGCTGCTGGAATAGTAGCGAGAGGTCGTGCCATACACCGTCAAGCCCCCCCGTCAGCCCAAATACTATTACTGCCGAGGTGATGGAGGCTACATAGAGCAGCACCACTTTCAGTATGCCGCCAAGCCCGGCGCTGCGTATGCCGCCGAAGAATATGAAGATGACGATAAGCAGCACCGAGAGGATGGACCCCCACAGCGTCGGCATTCGGAATAGGGTGGTGAGCATGGCCGACGAAGCCAGCACCTGCGACACTATGCTGATGAAGATGCCCATCATGCAGAGCAGCGACCCTATGGTCTCGGCCTTGTGCCCATATTCTTTTGCAACGATTTCGGCCAGCGTCACGCAGCCGCTGCGGCGGAGGGGTACCACATAGACAAGCCCCAGCACTGCGCTGCCCAGAGCGGCGCCGATGGTGAACCACCATGCCGAGAGACCATAGCAGAAGGCCATCTGCGCGGTGCCTATGGTCGATTGTCCGCCTACGAGGGTGCCCATGATGATGCCACACACCATCCAGCTGTTGGCCTTGCCGCCTATGGCGAAGCTGCGTGCGTCTTTCACGCCGCGGCCTGACAGCAGCCCTATGGCTACCAGCAACCCCACAGTGAGCAGGATACCAATGATATGTACGGCAGTGAGCGTCATAAAAAACGCCTGCAAAGGTACGACATAGATTGCAAAAACTCAAATCGAACCACAGCGTGGCGAACGCGAAAGGGACGAAAGTTTTACCACACAGTCTTTTGATTGCAGGATAGCGACCACGAAAGGAACGAAATTAACGAAGGGTTGCTTTGGTGCTTACGGAGGTTGCTTAGTGACGACAACGAAATGTTCTGGCAGCCGTTTGAAGAATGACGAATACAAAGTGGCGAAAGGGCCGGAGGAGGTAAAACGCAAATTACGGAAAATGTAGATTGAAGTTGATGTTGTCTATTTTTTTGATTTTTATTATTTTTGCAGTTTCGTGTGATTGTATCATAACGAATAAGTTGTTGTATAATAATGTAATAAGACATAAAATGTTTGAGTTTTTATCTAAATTGTTTGGCAATAAGGCACAGCGCGACCTCAAGGAGGTGCAGCCGTTTCTCGATGCCACGCTCAAGGCTTACCCTGCTATACAGGCGTTGGACAACGACCAGTTGCGCGCCAAGACCATAGAGTTCAAAGAGCGCATACGCAAAGAGATAGAGGATGAAGAGGGCGAGTTGTCAACGCTGCGTGCTCGCATCGAGGAAGAGTATGATATGCCCGTAGAAGAGAAAGAGAACCTGTATAAGCGCATCGAGGTGTTGGAGAAGGACGCCTATGAGAAGACGCAGCATATCCTCGACGAGATATTGCCGGAGGCTTTCGCAGTGGTGAAGGAGACCGCCAACCGTTTTGCTCATGGCGAGGAGGTGGTGGTGACTGCCAACGACCACGACCGCGACCTGGCCGCCAAACGCGAGAGTGTTACCATAGAGGGCGACAAGGCCCATTACAAGACATCGTGGATGGCTGGTGGCAACATGATTCATTGGGATATGGTGCACTACGATGTGCAGCTCATCGGCGGCGCGGTGCTGCATAGTGGCAAGATTGCCGAGATGGCCACGGGTGAGGGTAAGACCCTCGTGGCCACGCTGCCTGTCTATCTCAACGCCCTGCCGGGCAAGGGGGTGCACGTGGTCACCGTCAACGACTATCTCGCCAAGCGCGACTCGGAGTGGATGGGCATGCTCTTTGAGTTCCACGGCCTTACGGTGGATTGCATCGACAAGCACGAGCCTCACAGCGAGCAGCGTAAGGCGGCTTATGCTGCTGACATCACCTACGGCACCAACAACGAGTTCGGTTTCGACTACCTGCGAGACAACATGAGCCGCAGCCCTGAAGAGCTGGTGCAGCGCGGCCACAACTATGCCATCGTCGATGAGGTCGATTCGGTGCTCATTGACGATGCTCGTACCCCGCTTATCATCAGCGGTCCTACGGGCAAGGGCGACGACGAGCAGGAGTTCTACCGCTTCAAGCCCACCATCGAGGCTCTCTACAATGCGCAGCGCATCCTCGTCACCCAGATACTCGCCGACTGCAAGAACGAGCTTGCAAAAAATCCTGACCCCAAGCCGGAGGACAACGGCGCCAAGTTGCTGCTGCGCGCCTATCGTGGTCTGCCGAAGAATAAAGCCCTCATCAAGTTCCTCAGCGAGACGGGCATCCGCACTATCCTGCAACGTACGGAGAACTTCTACATGCAGGAGCAGAATAAGTATATGTATATCATTGACGATGAACTCTATTTCACCATCGACGAGAAGAACCGTCAGGTGGAGCTCACCGACAAGGGTATGGAGTTCCTTGACAAGAAAGGCGAGGACCGCCGCTTCTACCAGTTGCCCGACATAGGCAGCGAGATAGCCGAGGTGGAGAATGATGCCACACTGTCGGCTGAAGAGAAGGCTGCCAAGAAGGAGCAGATAATCAGTGATTTCGCTGTTCAGAGCGACCGAGTGCATACGGTGGACCAACTGCTGAAGGCCTACACGCTCTTTGAACGCGATGTGGATTATATCGTCACCGAAGACAACCAAGTGAAGATTGTTGACGAGCAGACGGGACGTATCATGGAAGGCCGCCGTTGGAGCGACGGTCTGCATCAGGCTGTGGAGGCTAAGGAGAATGCCAAGGTGGAGGCTGCCACGCAGACCTATGCCACCATCACGCTGCAGAACTACTTCCGCATGTATAAGAAGTTGGCCGGCATGACGGGTACTGCCGAGACAGAGGCTAAGGAGCTGTGGGACATCTACAAGCTCGATGTCGTGGTCATTCCCACCAACCGTCCTATAGCGCGTGTGGATATGGACGACATGATATATAGGACCAAGCGTGAGAAATATAAGGCCGTCATTGACGAGATAGTGCGTCTCGTGGAGGCTGGGCGTCCAGTGTTGGTGGGTACCACATCGGTAGAGACCTCCGAGCTGCTCAGCAAGATGCTCACTATGCGTAAGATTAAGCACAACGTGCTCAATGCCAAGCTTCACAAGCGTGAGGCTGACATCGTGGCGGAGGCTGGCGAGGCAGGTCGCGTCACCATAGCCACCAACATGGCTGGTCGTGGTACCGACATCAAATTGCGCGAGGGCGTCAAGGAGGCTGGCGGCTTGGCTATCATAGGCACCGAGCGTCATGAGAGCCGCCGCGTGGACCGTCAGCTGCGTGGCCGTGCCGGCCGTCAGGGCGACCCCGGTAGCTCGCTCTTCTTCGTCTCGCTGGAGGACAACCTGATGCGTCTCTTCGGTTCCGAACGCATAGCGCGTGTCATGGACAAGATTGGTCTGCAAGAGGGCGAGGTCATCCAGCACTCGATGATTACCAAGACCGTGGAGCGTGCACAGAAAAAGGTGGAGGAGAACAACTTCGGCATGCGTAAGCGACTGCTTGAATATGACGACGTGATGAACAACCAGCGCACCGTCATCTACAACAAACGCCACAACGCCCTCTATGGCGACCGCCTGTCGATAGATATCAGCAATATGTTCTACGACACCTGCGAGATGATATACGGCGAGGCACTTGAAAGCCATGACTTTGAAGCCTTCAAGATAGAGATGTTGCGCGTTTTTGCCTGCGAGGTGCCTTTTGAAGAGAAGGAGATGTTCAATATGCGTCGCAGTGATGCTGTGCAGCGTCTTTATGAGCTGACATACAATGCTTTCAAGGAGCGTATGCAGCGTATGTGCGACCTTGCCTATCCCTTCATCAAGCATTGCTATGAGAACACGCGCTACATCAATGCTGCCTTCCCCGTAACTGATGGCAAGAAGACGATGAACGTCATCGTCCCCGTCAAGAAAGGCTACGAGAGTCATGGCCGCGAGATGGAGCTGTCGGTGGAGAAGAACATCACGCTGGCAATCATCGACGACCTGTGGAAGGAGCATTTGCGTGAGCTGGACGACCTCAAGCAGAGCGTGCAGAACGCCACCTACGAGCAGAAGGACCCGCTGATGATATACAAATTCGAGTCGTTCAACCTCTTTGAGAAGATGTTGATAGAGATTAACCGTCAAATCTCGTCGTTCCTCAGCCGCGCCTCGTTGCCCATCCGCGAGGAGAGCGAGGTGAAGGAGGCCCAGCAACCGCGTAGCGACAACCGTCGCCTGCAGACCTCGCGCGAGGACTCTATGCAGCAGGCTGCCTCGCAACGCACTGCCCCCAAGGAGAAACCGCAACCTGTGCATGTGGAGAAGCGTGTCGGTCGCAACGACCCATGCCCATGCGGCAGCGGCAAGAAGTATAAGAACTGCCATGGCAGAGATGTGGCAGAATAGCCGATAAAAGTCGAATGTCCCACATGTGGTCTTGCGCTATGGTGTGGGACATTCGGTTTCTTTTATTGATGTGATGTACGAGTGGCGAAAAGGTGAAGAGAACGGTGTGGTGACTCCCTCGGCAACGGAGAACAACAATGAAGTGCAAAGAAAACGGTTGGTTAGAATATTCACCCCTGTGGGGTTGCATATAACCCCTGTTTATAGAAACCAGAATAAAATACTGCTAATGAGAAAAGTATTACTAATTACCTTATTGCTTTTTGGTGCCGTGGTAGGCGTACAAGGGCAGGGCTATGAGCGTGTGCCGTTGAAACAGCGTGGCATGTTGCGCTTGCAGCGAGTGTCCAATTTTACCGCCACAATAGGTGTAGGAGTTCATGAGATGATGGCCAACGGAAACATCTTCAACCCCACGGTGCCCGGCATTGGAGGGCATCTTGAGCTGGGCTACACTCACCTTTTCACCTCTTTTTGGGGTATTCATGCTGCTCTGGGCGTGACCTATGGCGGCAGCACGGTGAAGTTCGACGAGCTGGAGACCAAGGGAATGGGAGAGATGCCTGTTTTCGGCAACGATGGTAGCGAGAAACGCCTAAGCCATGTCATCACCTATTCGGCTAATGCGCGCGAAGACTACAGCGTGACCTATCTCACGCTGCCTGTCATGGCGTTGTATCAGAAAGACCATTTCTTCATGGAGGCAGGAGTGCGACTGCTGTTTCCAGTCTCGGCATCAGCCAAATATGAATATGGCGAGGCTATGCTGAGTTTTGGCGAGGAGGTTGACGGCATGGGCGTGACGCTCCCAATGCCGATAGAATATAGGAAGATTCCGGCGCGCGATGGCAAATATGATGTCGAATCCAACTGGCTGACGGTGGCAGCGGCACTTGAAGTGGGCTACCGCTACGCCGTAAGCAACGAGAACCATCTGATGGTCTCGTTCTTCGTCGATTTTGGTCTCAACAGCATCAAGGGCAGTGGCGACGGCAGCATGGTGGAGCTGGTGGACAAAGAGTTGAAGTATAACCATTGCCTTGAGAGTAGCGCCATCTCGTCGTTGCGCTATCTCAGCATGGGTGTGCGGCTGAAGTACGACCTCAACTTCGGCGACCGCCTGCAGTGGGTCAACCCCTACAAGATAACCGGTTTGCGTGACAGATGGTTGTAGTGAGAAGTGAATTGTGAATAGTGAATTGTGAATAGTGAATTGTGAATAGTGAATTGTGAATTGTGAATTGTGAATGGTGAGAAGTGAATTGTGAATGGTGAATAGTGAGAAGTGAATTGTGAGAAATATGAAAAAAAACAAACGAATTGTTGAATAAAAAAGCATCCGAAAAGATGAAAAAATATAAGTTTTCCAGCAGTATATCATTCTTTGTCCTTGCGATATTTGCTTTTGTTGTGGCGTCGTTTTTCCCCGTCGAAGTATCGGCACAGCTTAGTCGTCGCTATGTTTATCGTCTTGACACGGTGTGTCGCGGCGAGACGGGCTATCACATCACTCGTGCCATAGATACCTTGTTTTATGAGACCTTTGACAACGGGCTGCCCTTGTCGTGGACGCGTACCACGGCGCAGCAGAACGGCAGTGGCTTCAACGCCTTGACGGGTTATGATGTATATAACGACGCGCAGTATGGTACGGTTTCTGCCATCGGCACGCAGACGCTCTTCGAATATCCTCTGGGGGTATGGCCCACAGATGCCGAGGCTTTGATGAATGTTGCCCCTGAGAGTCTTACCCCAGCGCAGAACAGTTATCTATCGCAGTTCATAAGCATGATAACCACGCCGCGTTTTGTCGTCGCTGACCCTTCCCGTACCACCATGTCGCTTCTTTTCTTCTGCGCTCCCAATGTGACGTATGGTTACCCAGGGTGGACGGATGGCTCTGTCTTCCATGATGAGGTGCTGCTCTCTTGTTATAATTTCGATAACGACAACACTTCACGAATAAACAATACGACGCTTTTCCACTTCAACTCAGATGGCAACGAGTTTGTCAATGACGATGAGCTGTATCTCCTTGAATCTGAGCCTACGGACTTTGCCTCCCTCACGGCGGGCAGCGAGGCACAATGCCGTTTTGCTCATGTCAACCGCGGTGGTGCCGGCTTCGGCATCGACAGCATCCTCATCATGGGTCCACGCCGTGTGGATATCCCCAGCGAGGTGACGCTTGCCAGCCTTGGCACGTCGCTGACGACGGAGCAGACGTACATCGTTGACGGCTACGACACAACGATAGTGGTCACAACATGGTATATCGGCAACGGCTCGTCCAACTACGGCCCTGCGCTCGATACCGCTGTCTGCGACAGCCTCGTGTGGCAGTATGGCAACTGCACCGCTTCGGTAAGCGCACAGCCCGTGGTGGTAGGCACCAATCGTTGCGGTGGCGACAGCATCAGGCTGCTCACGCTGACGGTGCACCAAAGCAGCCAGACCACGGCGACCAACGTGATAGGCAGCGCGCAGTTGCCCTACACATGGGGTGGTGTTACCTTCAGCGAAGGAGGTACCATCAACGACACTCTCACCGACAGCCACGGATGCGACTCGGTGGTAGTCAAGACGCTCACCGTGCTGCCTCCCTCAGCAGCGCGCACCATAGAACGCTACGACACCATCTGTCAGGGTGAGACGGGCTACCACGTCACGCGCGAGGTGGACACCCTTCTCTATGAGGACTTCGACAACGGCACGCCCACATGCTGGTCCTACGACAATGCAGCCCTCAACGGCAGCGGCTTCAACGCCCTGACGGGATATGACATATACAATATCCCCAACTACTACGGCACGATGTCGGCACTTGGCGGACTGACGCTGTTCGAATATCCGCTCGCAGCGTGGCCTCCGGAAGCCGAGAACCTTATCGGCAACACCGTCCTCTCCGATCAGGAGCAGATATACATGATGCAGTTTATCAGCACTGCCAGCACGCCGCGCTTCGTCATTGCCGACCCCTCGCGCACCTCGATGAAGCTGTATATGTTCTGTGGTCCCAATGCGGTCTATGGTGATGCCGTATATGTGGACGGCGCCACCTTCTACGACGAGGTGATACTCTCGTGCTTCAATTTCGATGCCGACAACACCACACGCATCAACAGCTCTCCTTTGTTCCACTTCAACTCGGACGGCAACGAGTTTATTACTGATGATTATTGGTATTTGATGGAATCGACTCCTGCCGACTTCAGCAGCCTTACGGCAGGTGCCGAAGCACAATGCCGCTTTGCTCATGTCAACCGTGGCGGTGCCGGCTTCGGCATTGATAGCATACTGATTATCGGCCCCCGTCGTGTGGACATCCCAGCCGAAGTGACGGCGGCAATGCCCGGCAGCACCATCAGCACCACCGAACAGGTCTATCGCACTGGATGCACGCCTACCACCATCATAACCCATTGGTACATACGTCCGCGCGACACCTACGCTCCTGCTGCCCTCGACACGGCGGTGTGCGACAGCCTCGTTTGGGCCTACGGCACGCGCTATGCCTCCACGACGGCGGAACCCGTGGCTATAGGCACCAGCAGCTGCGGCGGCGACAGCCTCCTGCTGCTTAACCTTACCGTCAACCACAGCCGCGACAGCATCTTAGAACCTCAGACATTCTGCTCATCCATAGAGTGGAACGGCACAACCTATACCACTAATACTACCGACACCAAGCATTTCACTACGGCGATAGGACAGTGCGACAGCAGTGTGACGGCTACGTTCATACTTAATACTGCCGACACGGTGCAGATTGTCGATGCTGTATGCGCTGGTGCCACCTACACCTTCAACGGCACGCCACTCGTATTCCATACCGACACCGTATATCGCGACAGTACGGCATTGATGCAAAACAGGGCGGGGTGCGACAGCATCACCTTCCTCACCCTCACGGTCAATGCACCGCTTGTTGGTGACACCTCTGCCACGGTGTGCGACAGTTTTGCATGGCATGGCAGCCTATATAATGCCGACACGATGGTGCAGAACACCTATGTCAACGCCGCAGGATGCGACAGCGTCGTGTCGCTGCACCTGACCATAAACAGTGCTACGAGCAGCGTGGACAGTGTCTCTGCATGCGAGAACTACACATGGCAGGGGCAGACCATCACGGTCGATACCACCATAACGCAGAACGGCACCAATGCGGCAGGATGCGACAGCATGGCCTCGATAATAGTTGCCATACAGCACGCCATCGTTGTGCCACAGTCTGTATCGGCATGCGACAGTTATGTGTTGAACGGCGAGACCTTCGTTGCTGATACTACGGTCAGCTACGCTGTCTCGGGCATGGGCGTGTGCGACAGCATCTATGAGGTGCATCTGACGGTGAATCATAGCTCCTTTGCCGACATTAACAAGACGGCGTGCGACAGCCTGCTATGGATAGACGGCATCACCTATTTCTCCAGCACTACGACGCAGCATACGACCACCAATGCCGCCGGATGCGACAGCGTCATCACGCTGATTCTGTCCATAAAGCACTCCTCGTCGTCCGAAAGCACGCTGACGGAATGCGACAGCATCGTTTGGGGCGGCACCACCTACTACTCCAGCGACAGCATCCAGCAGACGCTGACCAATGCGGCAGAATGCGACAGCATCGTGACCATACATTTCACGATAAACCACTCTACAACATACACTACCGCCTTCACCGCTTGCAAGAGCTATGTGTGGAACGGCCTTGTCATCACCGCCGACACCGTCTTGACGCAGAGAGAGCCCAACCCGTCGGGCTGCGACAATATAGGCACAATATATATTGATATTAAAGACACTGTGCAAGGCTTCCAGCAGGTGGTCACCTGCGACAATGTGCCGTGGCGTGGGAGACTGCTCCGTGCCGACACTGTTGTCTATGACACGCTGTTCAGCCTCGCCAGCTGCGACACCGTCATGCAGACTACTGTCAGAGTGCATCACACTGCCCAGACATCAACTTCTGCTGCCGCTTGCAACAGCTACCGGTGGAATGGTATGACTTTCGTCTCCGACACCATTGTGAGCCAGCGTCTTACGAGTGCGGCGGGCTGCGACAGCACGGTCTATATGCGTATCACTATCAAGCACGACACCTATGGCGACACCTCGGCATCTGCCTGCGACAGCTATTCGTGGTACGAGCATCAGGCTGTTACCATCAGTCGTAGCGACCTGACGCACCGCTTTGTTGCTGCCAATGGTTGCGACAGCACCGTAATGTTGCATCTTACTATAAGATACGGTAGCAATAGGATAGACCGGCAGACGGCATGCGACAGCTACACATGGATAGATGGCATCACCTACGCCTATTCCACCACGTTGCCCAGCGTAAAGACCGTTGCCGCCAACGGCTGCGACAGCATCATAACGCTCTATCTCACGCTCAACCATTCAACTGTGCGGGATGACACTATGCGCACGGCACTGCCTTTCTCATGGCACGGCACCGTGCACGACACTACGGGCGTCTTCAAGCACAATATTCCGGGCGGCAACAGCGTGGGCTGCGACAGCCTTGATGTGTTGCACCTCTTCGTCTCGCCCGAATATATGCGTCCTAAAATTAAGTGCTACGAGCTGAAGAACCTACTGATGGTGGACCACTATCCCATGGGCCCCGACACCAAGCGCGTGGACTATGGTGGCTATCGTTGGTATCGTTGCGACCACCCCTACGGCCTCTATGTGCAAATCCCCGGCGCCACCAACGATTATTATGCCGACACTCTCGGCACGCGCTATCTGCCACTCGGTGGATGCTATTTTGCCGAGGTGTTAGTGGCTGGCAGCTATATGCACTCCGACACCATCTGCGTCAATTCTGGCAAGTCGCTGGCGGCACCTCTCTCGCTCTCTGTCTATCCTAACCCCGTCGCCGTGGGACATCTGGTGACCATCAGCGCCACAGGCGTTGACGACAACGGCACAATAGAGATATACGACATGCTGGGTCGCCTCGTCGTGCAGATGCCTGCCGCCAGTGGCGACAACTATATAACCGTAGATACAAAAGGCACATACTCCATAATCCTCCACACCGGCGACAACGAGACCGTGGCACGCAAGCTGATAGTGCGGTAGGCAAGAGAAAAAGCACCCCAAGTGTGAGATTGTTGCTTTGTTGCTTCGCAAAGCAACTCTCGATTTGACATTCAGACAAAAAAAGTGTTGAGCTATCTGCTGATAACTCAACACTTTTTGTTGTATGCTGTGCAATATGCTCGCAGGCTGTCTAACGGATGAAGTGGGTGGGTTGCCACGGTTCACGAGTGGGGTAGTCGGGCGTTCCGTTGGCGTGAATCTTGTTTAGCAGCCACGCCATGTTATCGGCGAGGGTGCGCATGGTCTGCATGCCTTCGCTGTCAAGGGCTGCCTCGCCTTCGGCGCGGCCGTAGGCTATGTTCCAGTACTGCGATGTTATCACTGGCATGTTGAGCATCTGAAACGGCATGGTCAGTGTCTGGAAGGCTGCCGTGGCGCCACCACGACGGCATACGCACACCGCGGCGGCAGGCTTGTTCTGTGCCGCATCGCTGGCAGAATATAGCATGCGCTGCAGCAGTGACAGCAGTGTGCCATTGGGCTGTCCGTAAAAGACGGGAGAGCCCACCACCAAGGCATCGCTGGCACGCAGCTTCTCGGTAATGCTGTTGCAGATGTCGTCGTCAAACACGCAATGCCCCAGCTGTCGGGTTGCGCACTGGTTGCATGCTATGCAGCCGCGTATGGGCTTGACGCCGATATGCACTATCTCGCTCTCTATGTTGTCCGTTTCCAGTTGTGAGGCTATCTCGTGTAGGGCTGTGTAGGTGTTGCCGTTGCGGCGTGGGCTGCCGTTGATGAGGAGTACTTTCATGATATGACGCTTAATGGTTGATGTGTTATGTTCTCTTGTCCTCGTTCAAGGATTTAGGCCATTCAAACACTGTTTGAATATCGTTCAATCCGTGTTAGGAATTGCTCATGTTGACGTTAAAAATGTTGTATGTCTTTGTCGTTAGCGTTTCACGTACTAAAATATATGTTGTTGGTATGCAAAAATACATTTTTTTGTTAATATCAGGGACGACTATTAGAGTATTTTGTATTGAATATTGTAGAAATATTGATAATAGCCATTTGAAAAACGTTGATTTGCATTGTTTCTGTTTTGGTAACTGCAAGTACCTTTGATTTTTAGTGGACCAATCTTATAATTCTCATAGTCACGTTGTGATGTGCTATGATATAGAAGGTTTATGATATTGTCGTTGTCATTGTTTATTATTTTTAGATAGTATAATCCACGCCGAATAGTACAGTTACAATCTATTTTACAGGTTGTTTTCCCATAAATATACTGTGTGAATGTGGCTATTTTATTGTCCGTGCTATCAAATAAGGCTATACATATATCGCCTGATTTATCGGCTTTAACATCGAAAGACAGCAGTTTTATGTCTAATTCAGATTCCAGCCAAAGGATGTAAGAGTTGTCATAACTGTCATGTTCATTGACGGATGGACCTACGGTATATGTGTAATATTTTATGTTTTGAAGACTTTTCTCAATCGTTTTATTGATTCTTATTTGAGAATCAATTTCTTCGTCTTGCATCTTGATGGTGTCGTATAGTTCTCCTATTTTTAGTTCTTGGTAGTTTTGTTTGTTAAAAAGATTGATTAAGAAAAAAATACAGAAAACGATGATGCAAGACAGAATGAAGACAGTCTTGAAATTTTTATTTCGTTTCTTTTCTTTATCAAGTTCTGTGCTAAGTGATTGTATTTTTTCATTCTGTTTTTTTATTGTATTTTTTACATCATCAATGCGGCGTATATCAGAGTTCTTCTTTCCAATGTATATATTAGAATAAGTTTTAAGAAGTTGTATTATTTCTTCCTGAGGAGAACTTAAACTTGTCTTTATATGAATGTCTTTTGAAACAGATAGCTTTAATGGTGGTAGCTCTTCTGTATCTATATCAAGTATCTCTTTTTCTAATTTTATCTTACTTTGTTCTATTGCATTTTTTTCGTCTTGTATGTTATCTGTCTTAATTATTGTTTTCCCGTTCGTAGATATGGCAATGATTATGCCTGACAAGGCGAACTGGGAGTATATGTCATCAAAGAAGTCAAAGAGGCGACTTGTATCTGTAAACACTTTGTCGATGGCAACCCCAATTCCAAAGGTGTTTGTTTTATCAATTTTCCGTACATACCCATAATAAAGCAGATTATCGCTGCGATGAACGATAATCTGCACCTTATTGTTTGATTCTGATATGAACTCTTTGAATATGTTTTGTGTGTAGTCGCTGGGATACTGAGTATGTTCTTTCCCGAAGTTTCCAAAAAAGAAGAATAGAGGCGTCATCTTAATCAAAGTGAATTACATTCTTTTGGTCATTTAGTGTGATTTTTGAAGATAGTTGTGAGAAAACACCATTTCCAACAAGACATTCAGCATAGAAATTGGGGACAACGGTAGCTTCAACATTGGCATCATGTTTTTTTCCATTGTTATCGGTTAAAGTAACTTTGAGTTTTACGGTTTTATAAATGGATGTTTCTCCATTTGCTATAGTTGCAGGTCTCTCTCCTATGTCTGTTTCTATGATTGTGTTTTCGAGTAGTAACTTGGTAAACTCCATTTCCGAGATGAGCATATTGGAACATCCAGTGTCAAATAGTGCATTTATGCCAAGGACGTCGTTGAGTGTTACCATAACTACTCGAGTATTACCATTTATGCTAAAAGGTATATCAAAACCTCTTGTAATGGCTGTTGTATTCTCTCTTTTTTTGTATGGGTCATATTTTTTCTTCTTGGAGTTGCATCCGCATAATGTGATAGACGCAACTAATAGTAAAATAAAGTATTTTTTCATGGTTTCACTTTTTATATTTGTAATTCCTTCTATTTTTTTGTTGTTCAAAGGGAATGTCCTTCTCTTTATCAAGGCAGTACCATATCCTAATGTTGTTATTAGTAGATTCGTTTACAAATGCAATAATATCCGTTTTTTTCGTTTTATCGTAAAAGTTGTGTTCTGTCGCTATCTTCTTTATCATGTCTTTATTTTTGTAACAATTAATGTCGCCAAACCAATCGTAGTCAGCTTGAGTATTGTTACAACGTAAAACGAGTATATCCTTTGGGTGTAGTTCTATTTGGCTATTTTTTGAAATATTGATTAGTGAGTCTTTTACCAAAAAAACTTGTAGGATTATGTCTTTTGTTTCATATGTAGTAGTGCCTAAAGTAGCAAGATTTTGATGTGGTTCGCTTCCGGTATTTGTTATATCCGGTCCATAGTTAATAAAATCCTCTTTCCCATTTGATGAGTCTCCGTCGGTATCGGTTGTTCCCTTTCCTACAACAGTTGGATGATCTGTGGTGTCTTTAGGGTTTTCTGTGTTTTTTTTTAAAATTTCAAGATTGCTGCTTATTAAATAAATTAGAACAATTAGTAGCAATAGATTAAAGAAAGGTATAAGAAGAATAAATTTGCTCCATATGCTTCCACTTCCATTTTGTTTTTCTTCTTCGCGAACTTCCGCTATATTCTTTTTGACAGCGCCAATTCCACCTTGTGCTTTAGAGATTTTTTTATCCAGAACTATCTTTATGGATTCTATTTGACTTTTCAACTCGTTATTCTCTGCTCTTAAATTTGATATTACCTCTTGTTGGTCTTTGTCACGAGGGTCTTTTGCGTTTGGTTTCTTATGGGGTGTATCTTCGTTTTTTTGATTTTTTTGTTGAGTCAATAATTGTTTGCTATGTTCGCTCTCATATTTTTTCTTATAGTCTTCGGCAATGAATTGTAATGATTGGAAGTTTGGAGACACAAAGACTTTTTCGCCTCTTTTTAGGATGTTGAATAGATATTGTGAGTCGCAATCATCCAAACTTATCAGTTGACTATTATTGATAGAGTTAGATGTAATAGGGCTGATTGACGAGATACTTTGAACGTCTTTACATTGACTATTGATGTCTTTAACTAATTCATCGGCAAGAGAGAATAAGAAATCTTTTTTTTCATCAAAAGAGGATATTCGTATCTGAGTTTCGGATATAATATTATGTTTTAAGAGTTCGTCGTGGTATTTCTGAAATATCCCATACATTGTAGAACGAGAACGTGGCATCTCATTCTCAATAAATAAAGATAGGGCGAAGTAGCCGCCAGGGCGAAGACCTACGTCTTTTGTTGAGATGAAATATGTTGCGACGGCATAGCGCTTCTCCGCTCCTCCACGGATGTCAAATTGCAATACTGGATGCTGTGGCGATTTCTGTGCAATTTGGGTAGATAATGAAAAAAACTCTTCCTTTACTTTCTCCTTTAATTTGGCAAGGTTAGCGGAGTCCTTTGTAAGTACGTGTGTGTCGCCAAGTTTGCCATGGTATAGATAATCAATTATATTCATGATGTATTATTTAAAAACGTCTTGTTATTTCGTTCCAGAGTTTTTCTGGATAAATGTCCGATGATATGTTGTAGTCTTTAGATAAAATATCTCCCATATCATCATAATTTTCTGAGTATGTTCCCGTTGAAAATGGGAGGAATACGAAGTCGTCAACGGTAAAGAGTCCACCGAGGATTTTCTTTTTCATGTTGGCAAAAACGTAGCTATAATTTTGTTCGGCATCTCTTAATGCACCTCCGAAGTTCTTACATTCGTGAGTTGTCCCATACGGAGTAAGGTCAATCTTGTTATATAGAAGGATGTGGCGGTCAATCTTGCGTGCGAATGGTTTAATAACATTTATTAATCGTTTAGCATACAAATCTCGTATTGTAGAATTGTTACGCAATGATTGTTCTGGAGATTTGGGATTGCTGTCAAAGTCCAAAATGTGTATGAAACACTTCTTGTTTTGAACGGCACCGCCACAGATATGTTGTAGATAACCTGGAACGGCTTGTTGTGGATTTGCTGGATTAAAAAAGTGTTCACCGGGTGCTTCCAACATTTGCGCTACAATGTCGCCATTGGTTTTGCGTATTTGTACGAGTAGGTCGGTAACAGTGCCAGGCAGGGCTTGATTTGAGGTCAATGCAGCATCGAATTCATCACATGCCTGTTGGTAGTCGTTGGTATCAATGTAATTTCTGCATGCCTGAACGGAGTACCCTTTTGTATAAAGATATTTGGCAATGCGAACAAGAACCATGCTTTTTCCCGCTTGTGAGGGTCCTACAAAAATAATAATGGGAGCTGTTTTGTCAGAAATCTGATATGCCATTTTTTTGTTTTTTAATAGATTATTGATGATGAACTGGATGATTGTTTGTTTGCTAAATAAAACAGAAGGAATGCTACGACATCAACAAGCAGTGATATGAGTATCCATTGCCATATCCTCATGTATTCAGGCAGGTAGCCATGCATGATGTCGTTCCAAACGGTGAATGTGTCAAACATATGTTTGGAGGGATATATCTTGTAGCCTGCTATTTTTTTTGAGATAGATGCTTTGTCTTCCCCTGTATTGGCGTTTTGAACTTTGTATATGATGCATGTGGTGTCGTATTCACTTGGCATTTTGTCAACGACTAAAGCATTTTGTTTTGAATTGTATGCGAAGTATGCTTCGACAGAACCATCTTCACGAACTTCTGGAAGGTCATAGGTCGCCAGACTGTCAGCCGAACGGAGTATTTCTTTCCATACGTCATTCTTTACAATCATTAAATCATAGTAGGCGTTAATGGCTGAAGTCTTCCTCTGAAGTGCATTCTCTATACGCTGACGGTAGTCACTGTAGATGATTTGTAAATCTTTTCTCTCTTTACGTCCGTAATAGCCTCTGTCTCTTGACTCATCATAGATAAGGTATCTGGACTTATCGTGATATAAGGCTGTGTCGCTGTTTAGTCGTGATTCCAGTTGCTGCAATAGGATGATGCAATGGTCCCCAAAGCCTATTCGGGATTCCATTGCGTTATTCAATTCACGAGTAAACTCGTCAAATGTTGTCTGAATGTCAGCTCTTACGCCATTAATAGCATTGCTCCGATCGTTCTCTATCCGTTTGTTTGCATTGTCTGTGTTTTCGGTCAGATAATTTTTGCAGTTAGACAATTCTTTGTTCAATACGGTGTATCCGTGTTTTTGTACGAAGAAGTAATGCACGTTTGTCATGAAACTGACCCCCCAGAAGAGTATGAAACCAATAAAGGTGAGGATGGTTATGCTCTTTTTGGGGTCTATGTGATTTGAGATTTGTTTTATAAACTCTGTAAGACACCATCCGGCTAATAGAGCAATGATGAATACCATTATGAATATAATCCATAGATTGGTGCCTTGTAGTAGATTGAGCGATAGTGATGTGGCAGTAAAGTATGCACTAAAGAAAGCAAATACAGCATAAGCTGCCCATAATGCAATGATAGTAATTGTTTTTTTCATTTGTGTTGTTTTTTGCTGATTCCCCAGTACCCAAGAAATCAAATTATAACACAAGCGTGGTACTGATATACTATTCTTTTAATGGGGGTCGTGAGAAAAAACCTAAAACAGAAGAAAAGTATAGAACAGCCCACGCTATCACGTGAACCATTATACTGTCTTGCTGTTTATTAGAAATTTCTCACGTTTCCATTAACAAGAACAAGCATAACGCTTCGTTGTTCAGTCGTTTGCGTTTAAGTTGACTCGCCTTAAACTTTTTCAAAGATATATATTTTTTTTTATTCTAATGGATTTTTTTAGGATTTTTTTGGTTTTTTTTCTGCGATGTTTTTCTAACTTATGGTATGGAGGTTCCGTTTTGATAGTTAACATGTTGCCTGCTTCTCATTCCTATGATTTGGGTTGGGATGCAGATTCTCAATAATAGAATGAAAACAAACGTACATACCACTGATTTGGATTTGTACATTTGTTTTTTAGTTATCTGGCTATAACGCTGTTTGAGCGTTTAGTTTTCTTATCAGTCAGTGTTGTTTGGGGTGGGTTACGAGCGGAAGATGAGGTAGTTGACGTTCTTCATTTTTTTCGACCATTTTTCTCCTATCTTGTGTGTTTGGCCATCGGTGTCATCGAGATAGATGCCGTGGGCATCGCCGCCTACGAGGTAGATGGCGTTGTAGGCTCCCAGTTGCGCTAAGGCTTTGGCGAAATCGGTCATCAGCACTTTGTCGTGGCATAAGACTATGACTACCTCATCGTTGATGCTGCAAAGAGCACGTCGTGCGGCTTTTTTCGTCTGTTCGCTCTCGCAGGCTTGCCCTCTGTCCACCAGAGGGAACTGGCGGAAGAAGTAGCCCCCTTGTTCGGCGGTCTGTTCGAAGTAGGGCGAGTTGTCGGCAACGCCTATTATCATGCGGTCGTTGATGATGGCGCAGAAGCCTTTTTTTGAGAGGCTCCATGCCAGCGGCTCCCCTTTCAGCACGAAGGCTCCTACTATGCCGCCGTTGTCGCGTCGTATGTCGGCAGCCTGCAAGGCAAGGATGATGCTTTTGTCGTTGCTGTTGAGTTCGCCTACGGAGAGTTCGGGTGTGGCGTTGTAGGGGGTCATCAGTGAGAGGTGCATGCCCGCCACCACGGTGTCGCGCCGCGTCACATGCGCTCTGCCGCTATTGTCGCTATTGGCATACCACACATCGTTCACGGAGCTGTCTTCGGTGGCGGTGCCATCGGTGGTCAGTGGCATACTGTTTGCGGTGTCGGTGGTATTGTCATGATGTGTGAGGATGAGGACGAGCAGCACAATCACGAGAGCGGCGCAGAGGGCTCCGATGATATACCACTTGCGACGCTTGTCGTTGCCATCGTTACCACTTGCTGTGGTGGTGCCGATGATGCGTACTTCGTCGTCGCTGATGTCCTTGATTTTGTTTTCTTTATCGTGTGACATATTGTGTCGGTTTGTTCTTGTGTTGCAGATGGTCGGAAGTGTGAGGGTTATCTGTTCAGTTCGTTGTCGAGAATGTCTTTCAGTTGGCTCAGTGCCACCTTTGACGCGGAGAGCGAATGTTGTGCGATGTTGCCGTCGGACAGCACCAGCTGTTGGCGTGGTATGTTGATGTATTGGATAAAGTCTTTGTTGATAATCAGGCTTCTGCCTATTCGTATGAAGTTCGCTCCCGTCTCTCGCATCTGGTGGCGTATGGATGTCTCTATCTCGCCCAACTGTTTCACGATGGTCTTCGACTCCCCATTGCGCTGCATGAAGGTAGAGTAGTTGCCGTCGGCACTGACGTACATGATGTTTTCTCCCGTCAGCCGCAGCAGGTCAGTCTGTGTGGATATTACCAGATATTCTTTCATTGGGGGTGTTGTGTGTGTCGTTTCTGTCTGTTGGGCATAACTATATGTATAATACTCTTGTCAGCAAATATCTGTTGTCGTTCTGCTTGTTGCAAGATGTCTGCAAAGATAAGAAAAAGAGTTGGATTACCAATGATTAGCACTGCTTAATTGTATGAAGTAGCGTGGTGGTGTATGAGTTTTTTTTGCCGCATGATGGCAGATGGCAATGGTGTTTGCCATTCGATGTTGCCTTTACTCTGACGGTGAACGTTAAGTCTTTATTTGGCGCGAAGGTATGGAGCGGGAGGGTGGGGGATGAGCGTGTTGGTTTTAGCGGATAAGGTGAAGGGAGGATGAAATGGTTTTAATATCAGTGTGCTATATATGCGAGAGGATGAGGTATGTTTTGTCAATGTGTTTGTCGTGCATTAGTGTGACGAATGATGACTGTTTTTTTCGTATTTTTGCAATGTCCTTAAAGTGAGTGTTGAGGAGATGTCGGCGAATGGCAGAATTCAAGGTGCGAAAACGGGAAAAGGCGTGATGGATTCGTTGATAGTGAGCAGTGGGAGAAGGGGTGGGATGTCGGGATAAAGCTTGGTGTATAATTTGTAAAATGGATTCTTCTAAATACTTAGCAGTAAAATGGTAAAGAAGTTTAGCGGCATGATTGCAGTAGGCGTGGCGGTGGCGCTTACGCTGGGTTTTCTGGCAGTGACAAATGTCACTGGCGTATGGGCGATTCCGGAATTGTGGTCGCAGATATTTGCAGCCTGCACAGGGGCTTTGGTGGTGGCAGTGGTTACGATGGTGCTGATGCGTGGCCAACGTGCGGCCGAGGAGGAAAAGGAGAAAGGCATAAAGATATATGAAAACAAGGTAGAGGCCTACTCGCGTTTCGTGACAAAGATGTATAAGCTGCTTTCGGACGAGCGCATATCATGCGACGACTTTCTCAATCTTCGCATGGATATTTTCAACTCCCTGATATTCTATCTCGAGGATGACCATCTGCGTCTGATATTGAGAGAGGTGGAAGGGATAGATGATTTTCAGAATGTCGATGAGATGATTCACTCTTTTGCGCGTATCACCAACATCCTTCAGGATGACTTGGCGGGTCGTACTTATAAGCCCGACGACAAAGAACGTGTGCTGGTGAGCCTGTGGAAACGGTTTGGCGCAATGGCGAGTGCATGTCCGTTGCCTGCGGATAAGGCCGACACGAAGTGACTTCTCTTCGGATGCATGAGAGTCTATAAAGGGTTTCAACTTTCTTAACAAATCATAAAATGGCAGTTTTGGCATCAGAAAGTTTGTCGTTTTGCGAAATATGCGTATCTTTGCATACGTGTTTCGGAGCAGAGACACGATGAAAAGATAAAACAAAATACAAATATTCAAACATTTACCATGTATCTCACAAAAGAAAAGAAACAGGAAATCTTTGCTGAATATGGCAAGAATGCACAGGATAGCGGTTCTACCGAGGCTCAGATTGCTCTCTTCACCTATCGCATCCAGCACCTCACGGAGCTGATGAAGCAGAACAAGAAAGACCAAGTGAGCGAGCGCGCTCTCGTGGCTCTCGTAGGAAAGCGTCGTCGTATGCTCGACTATCTGAAGGAGATAGACATTGAACGCTATCGTGCCATCATCAAGAAGCTCAACTTGAGAAAATAGTTTTTCATATTTATTTGGTTATGGTTGAGACACTCGGGTCTTCCGGGTGTCTTTTTTTTACTACAACGATGCTCCACGAGGTTGCTTCGGGTAGTAAAAGGCTAATGGTCAGATGAATATGTGGTCGTGCATACGGTTGTGCGACCTGCTGTAAATAAATGAAAACAATATAAAGAACAAACAATGAACATTATCACAAAGCGCTTCGATCTCGGCGATGGCCGAATGATTGAAATCGAGACTGGCAAACTTGCCAAACAGGCCGACGGCTCCGCCGTGGTCCGTATGAACGACACGATGCTCCTCGCCACGGTATGTGCAAAGAAAGAGGCTGGCGAGAACGTTGACTTCATGCCCCTTACTGTTGACTATCAAGAGAAATATGCCGCTATGGGGCGTTTCCCCGGCGGTTTCTTCAAGCGCGAGGCACGTCCCTCGGAGCATGAGATTCTCATCGCTCGTCTGGTGGACCGTGCTCTGCGTCCCCTCTTCCCCAGCAACTTCCATGCCGAGGTGCAGGTGCAGATAACCCTCATCTCTGGCGACAAAGATACTATGCCTGACCAGCTGGCAGCACTTGCGGCAGCATCGGCTCTGGCAGTGAGCGACATACCTTTCGGCGGCCCTGTTTCCGAGGTGCGTGTCTCCTATCTTGACGGCAAGTATGTCATCAACACCCCTATGCAGGACATAGAACGTGCCGACCTTGACCTTATCGTTGCCGCCACCGAGGACAACATCATGATGGTGGAAGGCGAGATGAAGGAGGTGAGTGAGGAGATAATGCTGGGAGCCTTGAAGGCAGCCCATGAGGCTATACGCATACAGTGCCGCGCTATCGCCGAGCTGACCGTGGAAGCCGGCAAGACGGAGAAACGCGAATACTGCCATGAGATTAACGACGAGGAGCTGCGTCAGCGTGTCCACGACAGCGTCTATCAGAAGTGCTACGACTTCTCCAAACAGGGCATTGCCAACAAGCATCAGCGCGAAGAGGGCTTCGAGGCTATCAAGAAAGAGTTTATCGAGGCCAACTACACTGAGGAGACCCTGACGGACGATATTAAATTCATGATAGACCGCTACTATCACGACACCGAGCGTGAGGCTATGCGCGACATGGTGCTCAACGAGCGCACGCGCCTTGACGGCCGTCAGCTTGACGAGATACGTCCCCTCTGGAGCGAAGTCAGCTACCTGCCTTCGGCTCACGGTAGCGCCATCTTTACCCGTGGCGAGACGCAGTCGCTCTCTACGGTGACGCTGGGCACTAAGCTCGACGAGCAGATAATAGATGGTGCCGTGGTGGAGGGCAAACGCCGCTTCCTGCTGCACTACAACTTCCCCGCCTTCGCCACTGGCGAGGTGAAGGGCAACCGAGGCCTCAGCCGTCGTGAGGTTGGTCACGGCCACTTGGCATGGCGCGCCCTGAAAGAGGTGCTGCCCACAGAGGCCGAGTGCCCCTACACCATCCGCGTGGTCAGCGATATCCTTGAGAGCAACGGCTCGTCGTCTATGGCTACCGTCTGCGCAGGCTGTCTCGCCCTGATGGATGCCGGCGTGAAAATCCGCAAGCCTGTGGCAGGCATCGCTATGGGCCTCATCTCTAAGGGCGACAAGTGGGCTGTGCTGAGCGACATCCTCGGCGACGAGGACCACCTCGGCGACATGGACTTCAAGGTCACTGGTACGCGCGACGGCATCACCGCCTGCCAGATGGATATCAAGGTCGATGGACTGAGCTACGACGTCCTCGCCAAGGCTCTTGAGCAGGCTCGTCAGGGTCGTCTCCATATCCTCGACCACATCGAGAGCACCATCCCCGCACCGCGTGAGGACTACAAGCCCTTCGTGCCTCGCATCGTCCAGATTCAGATTCCTAAGGACTTCATTGGCGCCGTCATCGGCAAGGGTGGCGAAGTCATCCAGAAGCTGCAGGCTGAGACCGAGACCATCATCAACATCGAGGAGGTCGGCGAATATGGTATTGTTGACATCGCCTCTGCCAACAAGGATGGCATCGAGGCCGCCGTCAAACGCATCAAGGATATATGCACCGTTCCCGAGGTGGGACAGGTGTATAACGCCAAAGTCGTCAGCATCGTAGAGTTCGGTGCTTTCCTCGAGTTCCTGCCGGGCAAAGAGGGACTGATGCACATCAGCGAATATGACTGGAAGCGTACCGACACGCTCGAAGGGCTGCTCGAAGAGGGCGACGAGCTGCAGGTGAAGATTATCGCCATCGACGAGAAGACGGGCAAGCTGAAGCTCAGCCGTCGTGCCTTGCTCCCCAAGCCTGAAGGCTATGTGGAGGAGAAACCTCGTGCTCCGCGTCGTGAGGGCGGTGCCCCGCGTGGCGAACGTCGCGAAGGTGGCTCTCCGCGTGGCGAGCGTGGCAATGGCGAGCGTCGCCGCAGCGGTGGCAACGACCGTCGTAGATAAAAGCCGTATGATACAGTAGTTTAATTATACGAAAGAAAAGGGTTCGTCGCCAAGAGTGCAACGAACCCCTTTCTTTGTTTAGAGTGGTTTTCCATCGAGTTGCACTTTCAAGTTGATTTTAAGACTTACTTAATTTAATTTGGTTGCAGTAATACATCATTTTTACTTCGCAAAAAAATATATGTATTGCGATTGAAAAAAATCTGTCGCAGTCCTTTTTGAATGAGAATGAATGGCAATTGGCTATTGCTTAATTGCTGTTTAATCAGTGTTTGAATGGATATGACGGATAATTCTTAAATACGAAAGAATGTTTTTTCTCGTTAAGGGATTAAGAATAATGTATAATAGAGAGAGTTATGGTGACTTCTATAAATAGTATTTATATGCAACCTCTACGAGGATGAGAGGTTTGAAAATTAAACATTTTCTATTTATATGCAACTCCTACGGAGTTATTTACAGAAGTCCATTTAGATATATTTGCAATGCCTAACGAAGTCCTGCACAACTATATAGAACGTAGCATCCTGCCGCTCTACGATGCTTTCGATGCCGCTCATCGGCGCGGACATGTCGAGAAGGTGATGGCGGAGAGTCTTCGTCTTGCTGCATTCTACTCGGTTGATAATGATATGGTTTACTGCATCGCCGCCTACCACGATATAGGATTGTGTGAGGGGAGGGAGCGTCATCACCTCGTGTCGGCTGCAATGATGCGCAGCGACGAGCACCTGCGGCAGTTTTTCAGCGAGGAGGAGATTGGCATTATGGCGGAGGCTGTGGAGGACCACCGCGCCTCAAACCAGCATGAGCCACGCACTATCTATGGGCGCATTGTGGCAGAGGCAGACCGCGACATAGTGCCTGCCGACATCATACGCCGTACGGTGCAGTATGGCATGTCGCACTATCCTCATCTTGACCGTGAAGGGCACTGGCAGCGCACTCTCGACCATCTGCATGAGAAGTATGCCGAAGGAGGCTATCTGCGCCTATGGCTGCCCGAGAGCAACAATGCCGAAGGACTGCGCCGACTGCGTCAGATTATAGCCGACGAGGACTGCCTGAGAGGTTTTTTCGACCGCTTCTATGGCGAGGAGGTGGGCTGACGCTATCTCGACCGTGAATTGACTGCAGTTTTCTCGACCACGAAAGGGAAGAGGACGACAGATTTTTTCGACCACGAAAAGTGACGAAGCTAACTAATATGCTTCTGGTTATAGCACCCACGAAAATATTGAATGGTGTTTTGTCTGTTGTTAAAAACAATAAAGTCAGACACAAAAGTACGTTATGCGCACACAATTTTTGTTTAGGAACCGCAAAGATAAACCTAAGGGCTGGCATTGCGGAATGTCAACCTTTTTTGCTCAGCTCGATAATAAAGTTTTATCGGACACCAATAGGTATCGCTTTACTATTGTGATGATACAAGAGATGCCCCTGCTGATTCTTTAGCCGGGGCATCTCATGAGAGAAAGTGAACAGGACAATCAATATGTCTATCTGATGATGATTTTGCGTGTGGCGGATAGGTTGCCGTTGGTGGCACTTACCACCTTGATACCTGTGCCGAGTTCTGCAGCGGGGATTGTTATTTCACGCTGTCCCGGCGTGATGTCGAAACGCTTCACGATACGACCATTACTCTCTATTATCGATACTTCGGAGGCATCGGTTTCGTCGCCTATTTGAATGGTGATATTTTGACTTCGGCTTGCAACAGAGGGAATAACATTGAATGGCAGTTCGATATCTACGGGTTCGAGAACAGATGTCACGCTACCATGATTGACGCTGTAGAACTCGTCGGAGTAAGTTCCTATGTCCTGCCATGTGTCCCTATCTGTTCTTCTATCGGCTTCCCATTTGAGCCATACATAAAAGTTATCCCTATACTTGAAAAGGCTAATATGTGTATGCCATCGTAATTCTGCACTATTTGCAGGCGGATTAAAAGTGTATAATACCTCGTTGTTACTTATTAGTTGAACAGACAAGACATGCCCATCATCGCCACGATTGCAAACAAAGAATTCATATTCTTCATCATTGTTGAATAGAGTCTGTGTTAAATATATGTCCATATCTTCTGAGAACAACGATGCATCAAAGTCAAAGTAACCCATAGGAACAACTGATATTTCAAAACGTTGCTCAATAGTAAAATCATCACCAAGTATTGTGAATAAAACACTAGACAAACTACTGCCTTTAGAATAGTTTTCAGATGCGAAAAACAGTTTGGTTTTATTGTTTTTAGCGAAAAATGAAGGAATTGACCTCAAATATCCTTCGATTTTTCCAGAATAGTCCTCTCTAATGTTGACTTGCGCAAACGACGAGACGAATAACGAGAGGAGGAATGTGATTAATAATGTCTTTTTCATATTTGTGTATGTTGTTTTGTAAAACAGCGGTGCCGCCATTTACGATTTTTTTGGGGGGATAAAAGAAGCGTGGCACCGAATTCTGCTCTTTCTAAAGGCGGTCGTAGGAATAACCTCAACAAGTAGAACAGGCTACAGTCCACGCTTACACAGCGCGAACATTATACCTTCTTGCTTGTTGATTATGAAATTTCCTACGTTTCCTTTAGCAAGGTAAGCATAACGCTTCGTGTAATCTCAGTTTCACTTTCTCTTGTGAAATCTGCATGCAAAAATAAACATTTCTAAAAAAACATAGCAAATTTTTCTTTCACATGTCATTTATGCATGAAAAGCTTATGTCAAGACAATAGAAATATGAAGTGATATGACGAGATAGAGTCTATGCTATCGAGTGTGGATGTAATTCTATTTTAGGTGTCTGACAAAAAAGGAATAAGTTGCTAATCGCTTGGACAAGGCATTGATATATAGTAATGCTCATGATCTCGAAACGGCAGTCATCGAAAGTAAGCCACCCACTCTCAAAAATTCAGTTCCAGCTGGCTTGTGACGCATTTGCATCGTCCGCGTTGATTCTTCCCTACGTCCGCTATGGGTTTTCATGGAAACTGAAGAAATCCACGTAGTACATCAGCCTCTACCTCACTGTAGTAAAAAAGTTGAAAAATGCTCAACGGTACTTCACGTCGCTCTGCAACAGATTGGAGATCGGACAAACCTATATCTGCATCTCTATGGCATTGCCCTCCTCGCCGTAGAAGTATTATATCTTAAATATTTCCACGTATGTGCGATATATAGTTATCTCAAATTGGTCGTTTGAGCAGTCATCTTCGTGGTCGTTTTTGCAACTGCATGGTTACGAGTTTTTTTGTTTTGATTTTCTAATGGCTGCCATTCGAAAGGTTGCCTTGCGCAATACTTATCGTCGGAGGATTGCGGATTTGACCTCGGATTTCTATTCTTCTAATGCCTGATTTGTTTTTATCTTTATAGCTATAGCCTTGATTTCTTGCCATCCGGCGCGGTCGGTGAGGCGTATGGAGAAATGGTAGTCGCCTGCTGTGATGTCGAGCGGTATGGCAATGTCCTGTTTGGCAAGGTATGACGTGGTGCCGCTGGGGATGGCATAATCCTGCACGAAGACCCATGCCCCTGCTGGCGTCTCTTCGTCATCGTGGTGTTCGTGTCCTTCGTTCTCTTCGTCGTGGTGTCCATCTTCGCAGTCGGTGGCGGAGGTGCCATGAGTGTGATGGTCAAAGTTGTTGTGGATTTCTATGTTGTAGGCTCCCAACTCGCGGTTATCCTCAAAGAGATAGCAGAAATGGATGGTGTCGCCAGCATGGTAGGTCTGGCAGTCGATAGGGTTGGTGTCAAAGCCCGCCGTAGCTATGACGGGAGCAGTGGTGTCTTTGTCCTCCGTAGTGCAGGCAACGGCTGCTAATGTAAGGAGGATGGCGTATGCAATAATGTGTCTCATTTTTTAGAAAAAGGTTAATAAGGTGTTAATGTAATGATTTGAATTAGATTGATAATAAATCGCCGCTTATAGATGCCGGAGAGGTGGTGGCGTCCGCCTCAAGGGCTGATGTTAGAAGCTGTACTTGATGCTTGCCGAGATGTTGCGTCCGCTTTCGGGTATGTTGTTCAGGCGGTAGTAGCTTGTGTGGTCGTAGTAGTATTTGTTGAGGAGGTTGTTGGCATGTAGTGCTAGGGTGAGGGTGTTGTGTGCCACGGCGAAACTGTGGTTCCAAGAGAGGTTAAGCGTCCAATAGCCGTCGGTGGCTCTCTCTGGTGGCACTATGTCGTCCTGTCGTCCCACGAGGTGGGCGTTGATATGTATGTGTCCTTCGCCATGCCAGAAGTAGATGTAGCGCAGCGTGGCATCGGCTGTCCATGGGGTGGAGAAGGGGAGCGAGTAGCCCCGCTTGTCGCCCGACAGCTGACGAGCGAACAGATATTCGCCTTTGATTTCGCCCTCCCAGTGTGTGGTGAAACGACAGGAGGCAAGGGCATCTATGCCACAGCGCATCACGCGAGCCTCGGTGTACTGATATAGTTGCAGGCCGTCGACATACGAGGCTGTCGGATTGAGATAGATGTAGTTGGAGAAGTAGTTGAGATAAGGTTCTATCTGTATCTGCCATAGGCTGTTGCTCCAATAGGCTGCCGCATCCAGCTGGTAGGACTGCTCGGGGTGCAGCGCAGTGTTGCCTCGCTCATAGCGGAATATGTGATAGTTCACTCCGTTGGCTCCCAGCTCTTTGGCCGAAGGGAGTCGGAATGACTTGCCTATGTTGCCTTTCAGCGTCCATGCGCCGATGGTGTAGTTGGCACCTGCCGAGTAGGTGAGGCTGCCGAAGTGGTGGTGACATTCTGCTGCGCGCTGCAGGTAGCTTTCGCCCTCGGGGGTGGGCGTAGCATACCAGTCGTTGTATTCGTGTATGTCGGTTGTGGCGTCGTCGTAGCGTATGCCGGCGTTGAGGATGAAGTCGTCGGTAGCGAGATAGCGGTCGTAGGCGTAGATGCCGAGGGTGCGCGTGTCGTAGTCGGGCATGATGAAACCCCATCCGCCGCGCCGGTTGTGTTGCCATTCAGCACTTATGCCCACTGTCGCCACATTGCGTTCGCCGAGCGGATGGCGTGCCGCAAAGGTGGCGTTGTATGTTCGTTTGTCGAATGCCCGTTCGAGGGATGCTGCGGGCAGGGGCATATAGCCGTGGGCTGCTGGTTCGCTGTGCTCTTCGCGATGGTTGTGCTGCATGGTGAGCTGCAGCTCGAGTCCCCAGAGGCCAATGCGTCCCGTGGTGTGGCTCTGCAGTTTTAGGTGGTTAGCCATCTGGTAGGGCAGGTCGATGTCGCGTGCCGAGCGGTCGTAGTCTATGTCCGATAGGCGTACCTCTAAGCCGTGAGCGTTGGCGAAGAAGCCGCTCTTGGCATAGCTGTCGGACAGGCGCAGGCTGCTCTGCCACTGTTCGCCAGCCAGCCCCACCATGAGGCTTGCGTCGCGCTCTTGCCCTGCCGTGTTGCGCAGTCGCCTGTTGTGCAGGGCTATGTTGTATGAGTAGTACTCTATGCTGTCCGTTGGGACGCGGCTGTCGGCGTAGTCTATCCATGTGGCGTTGGCGCGGTAGAAGAAAAGTCCGTGCCGTCCGCCGATGCGTGCCGCTACGCCCAGCTGGTCGTTGACGCTGCGTCCCATGAGTGTCACAGCCCCTTCAAACGGTTGCTTGGGCACCATGTCGGAGCAGATGTTTATCACGCCGCCGATGGCATCGGAGCCGTAGAGCAGTGCCGACGGCCCTTTCAGCACCTCTATGTGGTCTATGGCGAACTGGTCAATCTCCAGTCCGTGGTCGTCGCCCCATTGTTGGGCTTCGTGCTTCACCCCGTTCTCGGACACCACCAGCCTGTTGAGCCCCAGCCCCCGTATCACGGGGCGCGACTGGCCGCCGCCGATGGACGTGGCGCTAACGCCAGGGAGTCCTTCGATGGTCTGCATGAGGCTGCTGCCGAGGTTGCTTTGCAGGAAGTCGGCAGTAATGAGCATATTGGTCTGCGAGGTGCGCATCTGCATGTGGTGCACCGTGTTGGCAGTTATTGTAACGTTGGGCAGCGTTATGTTGGTGTCGCCCGCCGCCGTCATCAGCATGGCGGCAGCAATCATCGTTGATAGCATCTTTTATGGATGATAATGGTTTTCGTAATAGTAAGAATGGCTGCTATCTACGGCTCCCTCAAGGCGTTGCAGGAGGCGGATAACGGCACGGAGGGCTATCTATACGAAAACAGCTGGCGGACCGCGCAAGGCGATAGCCTCAATGGGTGACGTTGCGGCGGCATCGAGGCGCGGCATGACGAGGCTGACGCAATAGTGGCTGCCAAACAGGTACTCGCCTTTTTCCGTGTGGTCGTAGGGGGTGGTAATCAGTTGGCAGATAAGGCAATGGTCAATGGTGGTTGACGTCTCGTCGAAATGTGTCGCGTGAGGTATGTGTCTCACGCATTGCTCGCAGCGTGTGCCTTCCTCGTTCTTGTGGTGATGGGTGTGCAACATAGTTGCTGCCAGCATGGGCAGCAACGCAACTATCAGGATGATAGCGGATAATCTTTGTCGCACTTGGTATTTCACTGTTGCAAAGGTATGTTTTTTTTGACTTGCAGTGAGAAAAAATAATGGTGCAAACGTTTTTTTTGATTGCTTCTATCGTCGTCAGACCAGTGTCTGAGTGGATGTAATATGCGGTGTCTGAAATACGAAAGCCTGCCCTTTCTCGTTAAAAAATGTAGAATAGTCAAAAAAAAACTCGTTGAGGATATGCTAAACGTAGTATGTGCCATAGTGGAGCACGAGGGCAAAATCCTGTGCTTGCAGAAGGGCAAGCACAAATACCCGTATATCAGTGAACACTGGGAGTTTGCCGGAGGCAAGGTGGAGGCTGGCGAGAGCCCTGAAGAGGCGTTGCGGCGCGAGCTTATGGAGGAGATGGACTATAAGGTGGAGGTGGTGCGCCATGTGAAGACCGTGGAGCATCAGTATCCCGATTTCTCTCTACGGCTGATGGCGTACCTGTGTCGTCCTGTTGATGGGGAGAGTGCCACGGCCTATGTGCTGCATGAGCATGTGCAGGCGCTATGGCTCGCCCCCGAGCATCTCCATCGTCTTGCATGGGCTGAGGCCGACCACGCAATCATTGACGAGATAGTGCGGCTTTTCGCTGCCGCCCCTACGGCTATCTGACCAGCGTGATGGTGCCCACCTTGTGCAGCCACGATTTGGGATGTTGGCGGGTGGTGTAGCGAATCTTATAGACGTAGGAGTCCTGCTGGCATAGTTTGCCTTTGTAGGTGCCGTCCCACACATCGTCGAGGCTCTTGAAGGTGTAGATGAGTATGCCGCGACGGTCGTAGATGTAGGCTTCAAATTGGTCTATGTTGATGCCGATGATTTTTACCGTGTTGTTGTCTATCTTGGTAGGCGTGAAGATGTTGGGCACCATGATGTCGGCATGGTCTATGGTGACGACGGCTGTGGCGCTGTCCATACAGCCGTTGTCGTCGTAGGCTAACATCAGGATGGTGACCTTCGGTTCTTCTATGGGGTAGCGGAAGGTGGCTGGCGAGGTGCTGTCCACGAGGGCTCCCAGCACATACCAGTGGCGGCGTACCGAGTTGAGGCTGCCGTCGATGAGGGTGATGTAGGGGTCGTCGATGGTGGCTTTTTCGGGCAGGGCTTTGACGGCGGCCCTGACGGGCGGATTGATAGTCAGGTTGAGCGTCAGCAGCGAGTCGCATCCGAAGGTGGTGAACATCATGGTGGTAGGCATGGCGGCGGGCTCTGCCACATAGGTGAAGCCATCGACCCATGTCATGGAGTCCTGCCAGCAGAGCACCACGTGGTCGGTGTCGTTGTAGGTGGGCATCACCATGAGGTCTTCGCGTTCAAGGCTGTCGCACCCGTCGTGGCTGGTGTGCATGATGTCGTAGATGCCGGTAGCGATATAGCGGTTGCCGGAACGCCAGAAGATATAGTTGTCGCAGATGGTGTCGTGGTAGAGGGTGAAGTAGGTGGGGTATTTAGCCATCTTGAGGGTCAGCACGCTGTCGGCTCCGCAGAAGGTGAGGTAGCTGAAATGCTGTGTGTCGGCATCGGTGAAGTAGCCGTCGTCCCATTGCAGGGGGAATTTGTTGTCACATTCGGCACGTTGCAGCTCTACGGTCTGGTTGCGGCACACATAGAGTGAGTAGGTCAGCAGGCTGTCGCAGTTCACTGCGTTGACGAAGTGGAACACTGTGTCGTGCACATCGGTGACGAAGTGTACGCCGTTGAAGGTGTAGGATGGCAGGTTGTTCTCGGTGACGGTGTCGAAGATGGTGGTGTAGGAGTGTTCGTTGACGATGAGTTGCAGGGTGATGAGGGAGTCGCATCCGTATTGCGAGTGGAGCATGTGCCGTGCTGGTGTGAGGGGCGGCTGACTGTAGTCGTTGCCGTCCATCCAGTGGAGCACGTCATTGCGGCATATCACGTTGCGCTCCATCACATCGTAGGTGGACATCACGTTGAGAAGGATGCTCTCCAAGCTGTCGCAGTCGTGCATGGTGCGCAGCATAATCTCGTGCGTGCCCTGAATAGAGAATGTCTGCCCGGACTGCGTGAAGGTCTGGTTGTCGCAGATGGTGTCGGTGTAGCCCATGAGGTAGGATGGGTAGGCAGAGAAGCGTAGCGTCACTACGCTGTCGGCGGCGCAGCGGTTGGGGTAGGTGAAGGTTTGCGTGTCGGGGCCGGTGAAGGTGCCGTCGTACCACTGGTAGGGGAACGTGTTGTCGCACTCCACGCGTTCCAGCACAGTGTCCTGATTGCGGCACACATAGAGCGAGAAAGTCAGCATACTGTCGCACATGACGCTGTTGGTCAGCACGAAGAGGGTGTCGTCAACGTCTGTGGCGAAGTGTGCGCCGTTGTAGGTGTAGGAGGGCAGGTTGTTCTCGGTGACGGTGTCGCGGTCGGTGGCGTAGGTCACCTCGCGCACCTCGAGGGCGAGGCGCATCAGCGAGTCGCATCCGTAGCGCGAATGGAGCATGGCTTGTGGCAGGGGGAATACGATGTCGTAGTGCCAGAGGCTGTCGTGCCATGTCACGCTGTCGAAACGGCAGATGGAGATGTAGTCGGTGTCGATGTAGGTGTCCATGACGTGCAGCATGATGTTCTCCACGCTGTCGCAGTTATGTATGGAGTGTAGCATGATGGTGTGCATGCCTTCGTCGTTGAAGGTCTGCCCCGACTGCGAGAAGGTCTGGTTGTCGCAGATGGTGTCGGTGTATTCTATAATGTAGGATGGATAGGCGGAGAAGCGTAGCGTCACCACGCTGTCGGCTCCGCAGCGGTTGGGGTAGGTGAAGGTCTGCGTGTCGGGACTGGCGAAGGTGCCGTCGTACCACTGGTAGGGGAACGTGTTATCGCACTCCACGCGTTCCAGCACGGTGTCTTGATTGCGGCACACGTAGAGCGAGAAAGATAGCATGCTGTCGCACATGACGCTGTTGGTCAGCACGAAGAGGGTGTCCGTGACATCTGTGGCGAAGTGTGCGCCGTTGTAGGTGTAGGAGGGCAGGTTGTTCTCGGTGACGGTGTCGCGGTCGGTGGCGTAGGTCACCTCACGCACCTCGAGGGCGAGGCGCAACAGCGAGTCGCATCCGTAGCGTGTGGGTAGAATGGTCTGCGGCAGTGGGGCTACGATGTCGTAGTGTGCCAGCCCGTCGTGCCATATCACGCTGTCGAAGCGGCAGATAGAGATGTGGTCGGTGTCGATGTAGGTGGGCATCTGCCGCAGGTCTATGCGCTCCACGCTGTCGCATCCGTGCGACGACTGCAGTGGGATGGTGTGGACGCCTGCCTGGCTGAAGGAGTGGCCGGAACGGTAGTAGGTCTGGTTGTCGCAGGTGGTGTCGATGTAGTCCAGCAGATAGGTGGGGTAGGTGCCGAGGACGAGGGTCACGTTGCTGTCGGCACCGCAATGGTTGTAGAGATGTAGCTGTTGCCGCCCTGGTGCGGAGAAGTCGCTACCCATCCAACTGATGGGGAAGGCGTTCTCGCAGACGGCACCATATACTGTGGTGTCAACGTTGCGGCAGACATTGAGACGCAGATGGTGTGCGCTGTCGCACCCTATGGCGTTCTCGAGCATGAAGATGGTGTCCTCGACATCGGTGACGAAATGGGCATCGAGATAGGTGAAGTAAGGCAGCTCGTTCTCTACCACGGTCACTGCGTCGTAGCCTACAGACGACCCCGGCAGGTATTCGAACTCGTAGGTGTGGCGCAGCGTGTCGCCGCAGTCGCCGGAGCCTATATAGGCTATGAGCGTTACCTGATGGTGTCCGCCGCTGAAGTCGTAGGTGGGCTCTTGGTCGGTGAAAACGATGCTGTCGTCAATAATCCATTCGTAGGCGTTACATTCGTCGAGCGTCAGCAGGTTGTGTTCGGGGTCTTCGGTGACGACGCTGGCGTTGTGGAAGGTGACGCGGCTGCGGCAGCGCACGGTGTCCACGGTCTCGGGGGTGAAGACGGCATGGGCGAAGCGCGGTCCAGCGGTCATGCTCATGGAGAATCCGCATTGCGAGCTGCCGCTGGCGCCGCCGGCAAAGGAGAGGTCACAGCCGAAGGTACCATATTCGCTGATGTGCAGCGTCTGCTCTCTGGAGAGAGTCACGGTGGGCTCGTCGGCTTTGTACCAGCGGTAGTTGAAGCCGTCGGGAGCCGTGATGTCGTTGTCCACAGAGTATCCGCAGGTGGTGGTGTAGAACGCCTTTCGGCTGCATCCGAGGGTGAAATAGGAGTAGCCGTAGTGGCCGCGTTGCAGGCAGTCTTTCGTCGTCAGGTTGATGTTAAACGTCATGCCGTGCAGTGGGGTGAGGTCCACACCTATGGTGGTCCAGTCTTTCCATTTCAGACCGCTGGTGCCATGCCAGTCGGACTGAGTGTAGCCGGGGACGAAGACGGCGGAGTAGCACATGGGGTCTATGGTGTTGCCCAGCGAGTCGGTGAAGTCGAACATGAAGAGCGGCTGGTTGCTCGCTGTGTGGTTGGGGTTCTCCAGCACGGCGGCATATTTGAGGATGAGCAGGTCGGCGACATTGGTGTCCACGGTGTATTGATATGAAATACATTCTGCTTCGGCACCTGTCATCCAGTTGCCGAGGCGCACGGAGGCTATCTCCCCTTCGGGGATGGTCCATAGGGTGTCGCCGCGACGTGTGGCACGGGGGTCGTAGGTGCGCGTGTTGATTACCGTGTGGCGCGAATATTGGCTTGTGCTGCCGTAGTCGATGACGCCTTCGTTCTGGCGCGGATTGTCGAAATCGCCATAGTAGCAGGTGGTGCGACAGCCCGTGAGGTCGGTGAAGTTGATGCAGGAGGTCATTATCGCAGGGCAGTGTGTAAGCACCTCGCCTCGCGGACTCTCGCAGATGGTGCCTTCGCCGTTGGGGTCTATCTCGTTGTTGCATATCTGATAGTAGTACTTGGTGCCGGCTTCTAAGTCGGGGAGTGTGACTGTCGGGGCATAGACGATAACGCTCTGGCTCAAGTAATCAGCGTTAGTGCCATAGCGCACCGTCCACGAGGCGGCACCGCGGTTGTCGTTCCATGCAAGCGATAAGGAGGAGTCTGTAACGTTTGTCGCTATTATGTTGTTGATTACAGAATAGCTGTCGTGATAGGCGAATGCCGTCAGCTCATAGCCGCTGTTGACTACAGAACCGTCGGTGGTGAATTTGATAGTGAGGTAGCCCGTAGAGCTCTCCACGTTGATGGTGCCGTTGCCAGAGTAAGTGCCTATTTGGTTGGACGTTACTGTGTTGTAGTGGTTATATATGGTTATCTTGTCGTAGCCGCTCTCGGTTCGGTAGTTGCCTTGCAGAGTTATCGTAGCACCTTCGGGGGCTGTCAAAACCAGTATGCTGGTGCATCTGTTTGTATAATTGCCAGTTCCGCCAGGGTCGAGGACTGTCAGTTCTTGGCATGGGTCCATCTCAAGCTGTCGTGTGCCGCTACTGGGCATGATGGTTGTCTGCTGTGCTGTCGCGTAAAAGCTGCATAATAAAATGATAATCAGCGCGTAGTAATGCTTCATACAAGTCAATTTTACCTATTATAATGAAAATCAAAAGTATTAATAATTAGTTAGTTTTCAAAATTAAAGTTTTTTTTTATCTGCGTTGTGTCCGAAACCCAATAAAATTCACTAACAATTAGTTGAATTTCACCGAAAATATTATCAAGAAAATAATACCAATTAAAAGAAATTAACCTAGAGAATTAACCGAGAAATAAAACATCGAGAAATTAATAGTAAAAAATCACCAAGAAAAAAACTCCAATTAATAAATTCTAATTCGTTAAAATTCATTGAAATTAACCGAGAAAAAATATCAATAATTTAATTAATTAAAATTAAAACCGAATAAATAACCAAAAAAAACATCAAGAACAACAAAACATAATTAATCGAAACATAATCTTTCGCAGGTTCTGCAGCCAGCGTAGCTATTCAGCCCACGATGAAGAATCGTTATCCCTTTGTTTTTTCATAATTGCCGATTCGGTTTTACAAAGATGGTAATACTTTGTTTTTTTCTACAAAAAGTGTATTTTTGTTTTTTCAATCAGTAGTGTGCTACGGACAAAAGTATATTATATAAATCACTGTAAATCATGTACACAAATTTCCAACAACATCTTCAGAAAGAGCTGGCCGACATCGAGGCTGCTGGTCTTTACAAACATGAACGCATCATCGAGAGCCCTCAGGGTGCCGAGATTATGGTGGCTGGCAAGAAGTGTCTCAACTTCTGCGCAAACAACTACCTTGGCCTTGCTGCCAACAAGGAGCTCGTAGAGGCTGCCAAGAAGGGTATGGATGCCCGCGGCTTCGGCATGGCCTCTGTGCGTTTCATCTGTGGCTGCCAGGACCTCCACAAGCAGCTTGAGAAGAAGATTTCCGAGTTCTTCGGCACCGAAGATACCATCCTCTATGCTGCCTGCTTTGATGCTAACGGCGGTGTCTTCGAGCCTCTGCTCACTGCCGAAGATGCTATCATCTCCGACTCCCTCAACCACGCTTCCATCATTGACGGTGTGCGTCTGTGCAAGGCTGTCCGCTATCGCTACAAGAACGCCGACATGGCAGACCTCGAGGAGCAACTCAAGGCCGCTCAGGCTCAGCGTTTTCGCATCATCGTCACCGACGGTGTGTTCTCCATGGACGGCAACGTGTGCCCCTTGGACAAAATCTATGAGCTGGCACAGAAATACGACGCAATGGTGATGGTTGACGAGAGCCATTCCGCTGGTGTTGTTGGCAAGACGGGCCGTGGCGTGACGGAGCGCTACAACCTGCGCGGCAAGATTGAAATCCTCACCGGCACCCTCGGCAAGGCCTTCGGTGGCGCTATGGGTGGTTTCACCACGGGACGCAAAGAGATTATCGACATGTTGCGTCAGCGTAGCCGTCCGTATCTCTTCTCTAACTCGATGGCCCCCGGCCTCGTGGCTGCCGGCATCCGTATGTTCGAGATGATGAGCGAGACCAACGAGCTGCAGGACAAGCTGCATGCCAATACTGACTACTTCCTCCGTCGCATGAAGGAAGAGGGTTTCGACTGCAAGCCCAGCGAGAGCGCCATCTGCGCTGTGATGATTTACGATGCCGCCAAGAGCCAGAAGTATGCCGCCAAGATGCAGGAAGAGGGCATCTTCGTGACGGGTTTCTACTATCCCGTTGTGCCTAAGGGCGAGGCTCGTATCCGCGTGCAGATTAGTGCTGCTCACGAGCGCGAGCACCTCGACAAGTGCATTGAGGCTTTCAAGAAAGTGCGTAAAGAAATCGAAGGATAATAATCCGCACATAACAGTCAAACGGGTTGAGCGAACTACCAGCGCCCAGCCCGTTTCGACATTATAAACGCCAGACGGACGTGGGCAGGGAAGCGCTGATGGCGGTAGGAAGAGCCCCGTACGGAAGTCGTCAAGACAAAGACCGACAAGACTATGAAGAGATTTGTTGTATTAGGCATCCTCCTGCTCCTCGCTGCTGACGTGCTCATGGCGCAGGAGAGAGAGCAAAATTTTTTCCAGCGCGTTGATAGTTTTTTCGGACTCTCGTCCACCAAGAACATCGATACAACCAGCTATGTGTTGGAACCTTGCGGATGGATGTTCAATATCAACAACAATTTCGCGATGATGAATGTCTCGTCGTCCTTTGGCGAGAGCGACATCAAAGCCATGTCGCAGTTCAACTACGCCATAGGCGTGACGGCGGGATATAGGAACCTGATTCTGGGCTACACATTCCTGCGCCCTGTGGGCAATGCACGCGATATGACATTGGCAATCAACGCCAATGCGTGGGGTGTGGAGTTTCGCAAGTATATCAACGATGACTTCAATGGCACGGCGCGGCTGAAGGGTGGTTCGTCGATAGACATCAGTAGTGGCGATATAGAGGTTGAGTCGCGCTATCTGCGAGCCTATCATACGTTTAATGCGCGGCGCTATTCCACTACCGCCGCCTTAGACCACCGTTGCATACAGCGTCGTTCTGCTGGCTCGGTACTTTTCTATACCGATTTTGCGCGCCACGCGCTGTCGTTTTCTAATGTGGCTATCCCTGCCGCCTATTCTGATGGCATAGAGAAGATTACATATACGTCGGCGGCTTTGGGTCTCGGCTACGGCTATAACCTCGCCTTCTTCGATGGGCGTCTGCTGTTTCATGCTATGGCTGTGCCCATGTTTGCTGTGATTTTTGATGAGGCGTTCAGCCGTTACGATGTGTTGGAGACCGACCGTGGCACACGCTTTCGCATGGGGCTGATAGCGCGTCTGGCGGCGAACTATCGTATCAACGACTATTTCGGCATCAATCTCATGGCTGTATATAACCGTACCGCTATGTCTGGACGAATAGAGGAATGTAATATGGCGTGGAACGACCTCTTGGTGCGCGCCTCCCTCTGCTGCCGCTTTTAGAGTTTTATATTTTAGACCATTTATTATCCGACCAACCAATTATTATTGCCTCACAAATGGACCTTACCTCCGTCAGTATCATCCTCATCTGCCTGCTCACGCCATTGCTAATACTGTGGCTGACCTATAGGTTTCCTGTCCTCAACAAGATAGGTACCATCATTATTGCCTACATCATAGGCTGTGCTTTGGGCCTCACGGGTCTGATTCCTGATACGCCCGAGGTGCATAAGCTGCAAACCAACATCGCATCGTATTCTATACCGTTGGCTATCCCGCTGCTGCTCTTCTCTGCCGACATTAAGTCGTGGGTCAAGCTGGCGCCCAGCTTCATCAAGTCCACCATCTTCGGCATTGTTGGATGCTGCATCGCCATAGCCGTGGGCTTCTTCGTCTGTGGGGGTGACGACCCTGAGACGTTTGCTGCCATCGGTGGCATGCTCACAGGGCTCTATACGGGTGGCAACGCCAACCTTGCCTCAATCAAGATGGCTCTCGGCGTTGACGACACTACATATCTCATCACCTCGGCATATAGCACGCTGTTGAGTGCTGTCTATCTTATCTTCGTCATAGTGCTAGGCAAGCAGGTGCTACGCCTCTTCATGCCCGATTTCCCCTACGACAAGGACAAGATGGATGAGAACGGAGTGATAGAGAACTATGACAACCAACTGTTCTACGGCCTGTTCCGTCGCAGTAATCTACCAACGCTGGGAATGAGCCTGCTGCTAACTATCCTAATTATTGCCGCCGGTGCTGGCATAGCCCTACTGTTCCCCAAAGGGAATTTTCAGACAATCTTTATATTGGCTATCAGTACGCTGGCTATCATTGCCTCAACCAACAAACGTGTTCGCTCCATGAAGCGCACCTTTGAGGCAGGCACCTACCTCATTCTTGTTTTCTCTATTGCCGTGGCATCGCAGGTTACGGTAGGTACGTTGGGCAATATCGACCCCAATATCTTTCTCTTTATTACTATAGCCACGCTCGGCTCGCTCTTCATGCATGTCCTGCTGAGTGCCCTGTTCCGCATAGACACCGACACGACGCTTGCCACCAGCATCTCGCTGATTTGCTCGCCGCCCTTTGTGCCAGTCATAGCTGGCGCGGTGAAAAACAAGGCTATAATAGGCCCTGGCATTGCCGTAGGCCTCTTCGGCTATGCCGTGGGTACATACGTTGGCTTCCTCCTTGCCAAACTGTTGATGCTGACGGTATAGCGCCAGTAGCGGCGATGCCGCTGCCGGCATAAGGGCAAATTACGGTGCAAGTCGCTCATGCTACCCACCCACCGATTCATCGGGCAGGTTGTAACGATACTTGGTGTGTGGTAACAGTTTATGATAATTCTTTTTATTACTGTCCGCTAAACATACACACCCCCATCCCAACTCTTTGTAACACAGGATTTGGGATGTTTTAATACTTGCGACAAGCCCCCTCTTCAGTTTTCTGAGGTATCTGGAGGCGATTCTGCCGCATCTTCAAGCA
>JAFSPS010000013.1 GCA_017451385.1 Bacteroidales bacterium | reverse complement strand
GCCGTCGGCAGCAAGGGTCACACCATGCTGACGCATCACCTCCAACGCAGCAAAAATACAATCAGCAGCCTGCTGCGCTTCCGCAGCAAACGAAAAACTGCAATACGGATAGCCTTCCGCCACACCATAGCCCTGATAGTCTGGCTCTATAACGGCAGAGTTGAATATAGCACGCAACGAATAGGCCGACAGAGAATGACCCGGGACGAGGTCCTTGTCGAGAAAATAGTGGCTTACCAGCGACAAGCTCTGCACCTCGTGCCCCTCCCGCGCTATAGTGTTGGGAAAGGTCACGCGCCCAGAAAGCATGATAGGCTGACCGAGGGACGAGACGCTCTGATAATAGAACGTGTGGCTCTCTATCTGCCAATTGCGCTCATACTTAAACAACGAGACGTGTTGCTTCTTCGCATAGAGGGTGTCAAGGCTATAGGTATGCCCTGCTGTATATCCAGCAAAAATACCATTGGCTATGCCAGCCACGGTACTATTGCCCCCAACGTAACTCTGCATATAATTGCCTGCCACTATGGCTGATGCGAACTCGCGAGGTGAATAGCTGGCACTACTTACAACTTTGACCCATGTGCTGCTGTCGCTCTTGTCGTCTTCATTCTTGCTGCACGATGCCAACATGACGACGGCAAAGGATATGATGGCTAATTGAAAGATTTTTGTCATCTTATGCAATAGTTTTTTGTCAATTTAGATATATTAGTGAATGTTTTTTGTCATTTACCCTCGTCCTTTACAGACTTTTGGCGGAGGCATCGTACTCTCGCCTTATCGTTGTTTTGCCACTATGCCGATGGCTGCTCCATCGCTATACCCATTTGCTGTTCGCATAAGCATTTGCTTTGCAGGCCTTTCTTCGGCAGAGGAAACGTTTTAATTTGCCATTTCAAACACCTTGGCAGGGTCCTCATACTTCAACGGTGCTATCATCATCGTAGTACACAGCGCCGCATGGGTTTCACCCATCAGCAAACTCGTCACAGGATTCTTCAAATCCTTGAAGTGCATCTTTCCACTGGCCGCCTTCATAGCATAGAACAATCGTGCCTGTTCGTATGGCATTCGGTCATCGCCTCTTCCATGCGTCATATAGATATGCATTGACGGCATCCAGTCACCCCAGTCACTCAACTTATGAAGCGCATTGATGAAGGCTAATGTCTTGAGATTGTTAAAGTCCAGATGACCATCGTCTGTGCACATATCTTCTGCAAGGATATCTTTAAGCTGCCTATCTGAATATGCTTCCAACACTACATCAAACATACCACGACTCATGGCATCATATAAGGTGTAGCTCATACCCCCATACTCCACCTTTGTCTGCATTGCCCACGAGGGCATAAAGTCCTTCACCTCATAGCCTCCCAAGGTTGACAGCGGCACGGCAAGCAGCATAGGCATGATAAAGCGCGATAACGCCGCATTGTACGACAAATCCTTGTCAAAATACAACAACATCTCGTCCACCAAATAGTCGCCGCAGCTTGTGCTGACAGCCTTAAGGCGCAGCAGCTCCCTGTCGGCTGACGTAGCATACTCATCGTAGTAGCGTGCCAAACCAATAGATGCCGGCGCTCCCGCCGAATAGCCCCATGCCGTAGAGTAGTAGTCGCTGGCAAGGGTCACGCCATGCTCTCTCATCACCTCTATCGCTGCCTTTGCGCAGTCCATCATCTGACGCCCCAACGTGAGGAACGACAAGCCCGGATAAACGCTGCCAAAATTAGCACCATAGCCCTGATAGTCTGGCTCTATGACAGCGCTATTGAACAACGCACGCACCGCGTTGGGCTGCAGGCTGTTGCTCGGCACCCCATCATTAATCTCCATAGGGTGACTGCACAACGACAAGCTATTCACCTGATGCGGAGCATCATAGTCATTCATCGGCATCGTGACGCGTCCCGACAGTATTACAGGACTCCCCGTACTCGACACACTGAGGTACTTGAACGTGTAGCTCTCTATATGCCACGACCTTTTGTAAAACAACAGTGGCACACCCTCTCGATGTGCATACAGCGTATCAAGGTGATAGCGCGCCTTGTCTTCCAATAGCCGCAACCTGCTTTCCGTAATCATTCCCGATGCACTACCTCCCAAACCAGCCAATTTTGAAAATGTGCTGTTAGCAATGGCTGATGCAAGCTCCCGTGGAGTATAGCTCTCCTCACTGTCTATTGAGACAAGCTTGCCACTGTCATTCTGCAACGAGATACTGTCTTCCTTGCTACACGAAGCAAGCAAGACCATTACACTAATGACTAAATAAATAATACTACGTTTCATATTTTCTGTTATGTGGGAATTACTTGATGGTTCCTACTCCAGACTGTAGAATATCGCCATATCCTTCGGCTCATACGCCAACACCATGTACAGCATCGCCTCTATCGAGACGCCATAGTGCGAGCCCACCTTGTTTATCAATGGGTCGGTGGATATCGGCACACGCAGCCAGTGCATGTGTTTCTTTGCCGTGGCACCTGTCGTCTGCAGCCTCTCATATATGCTGCGTACCGTAGTGTACGGTATCTGGTCGTCGTTCTCGGCATGTGCCATATACACATCCGTCTGCGGCTGCCAGTTGTCGTAGTTGCCCTGCTCCTTCAGCACCTCTAGCAGCGCTATAGTCTTAGGCGCATAGCGGTCCAGATGGCCATCCTCGTCAAGCATCTCCTCATGAAGGGTGTTGACCAACAAGGTGTCGGGCATGATTTTTTGCTTATACCTATTGTAGCCCGCTATGACGTGCGACGCTGCATAGAAGTAGCTGTAGCCCGTACCCTCGAACGGCACCATGCTGGTGGACATCCACACAGGCATAAAATCCTCTGCCTCATAGCCCTTTAGCTGTTCCTTAGTCAGTGCGCCCAATCCGTAGAATGCCGACGACAGCGAGGCCTGATATTCTGTATGCTCATCACGATATAGCAACATGGCGGCATAGTCCAGCGGACCCTCCCCCAGATAGGTAGAACGCAGACGGATAGCGGCACGCTCCTGCTCGCTGGCGGCATTGTCATAATGACGTGCATAGGCGAGTGCCACAGGGGCTCCCAACGAGCTGCCCCAGTTGGTGCTGTAGCCGTTATCAGCAAGCTCTACGCCACGCGCTCGCATCAGCTCCACCGCAGCCATAGCGCAGTCGGCAAGCTGGCGCGCACGCGAGTCAAAACAAATAAAATCAACACTATGCTGGTGCAGGTCTATGCCATAGCCTTGTCCGTCAGGCTCTATCACTGCCGAGTTGTACAACACCCGCATACTCATCATCGAAAAGCACTCGCTCGGCACCCAGTCCGTCCCCATTACATATTGATGCGTGAACAGCGTGTAGCTGTCCAATATGTGCACGGTACCGGCCACCGTGTTGTTGGGGAACGTCACGCGGCCCGAAAGCACTATGGGTGCTCCCGTGGCATCTGTAGTACGATAGCTGAAGACGTATGACTCTATGTCCCACTGGCGTCGCATACGGCTGTCAAGCCCCACGCTCTGCAGGAACAGAGCATCCATCACCGGCTTCCTCGCTCGCACCAAGCCCTGAAGACCCGGCTTTATCAGTGTCGCACTGCCACTGACAAACTGGTCGGCATAATCCACCAACGGCGACGTTGACACCTGCTGCGCAAAATCCTCTATATTCATCGCAGCACTGTCTATCACCTGCACCAGATAGCCCCTCACCTCCGGCTGTGGCTGCGGATGAGGTATGGTGTCCTCCTCTTGCGGCTCTGAGCTATAGTCTTGACGTTCTTCTGTATTCTTTTCTTTCGTACAAGCAACGAATGCAGCAACAGCAAGCACTACTATGAATATTTTTCTCATTTTTTCTCTATCTCAAACTAAAACAATACCCCCCCCCAACACACTGATTACCAACACGATACGCAGACAGGGAGGCGAGAGTGTTTTTTTCAAAGATATATTTTTTCTGAAAACTGATATAATAAAACGCCTTGGTAGCACAAAAAAAGTATGGCTGGACAACACTTCCCAGCCATACTCTCTTATCAATTTGATTGAAAAACCACAAAGACTATTTCAGTCCAAGGGCTTCGAGGCCTTGGTTGTAGGTGATGTCGCGTGGAATGCCTGCAGCAGCAATCTTGTCGAGGTCGGCCTGCAAATCGCTGCGTACCTTGCCACGCTCGCCAGCGTACTCCTTAGCATAGTCGTAGGCACCGTCGCCCTCAACCTTCAGTATCAGGGCAGCCCACTCATTCATAGCCTCGGTAGTTTTCTCTATGTCTATCACGTATTTGCCTTCAGCATCGCGTGTGAAAGCACCCTTGTCCTGCATGAAGTTGAAGCACATCATGTTGGCAACGCCGTGAGCCTCGCCAGCACCGAAGCGCACGCTGCGCAGGATGCCTGCCACATAGGTCACGTAGATGTCCTCCACCGTGACGTCGGTTATCTCGCCCTTATCTATGAGTTGCTTGGTGAGGAATAGGCCGCAGATGTCTGCCTTGGCCTCTTCCCATGCCGAATACTGCTCTTTCAAAGCTTTGCGCAGGCTCTCCTTGGTGTTCACCGTCTGCTTCACTCCCAGACCATGCGCCACCTCATGGTAGCACACATTGCTGAAGAAAGCGTTGAACGTCACGTTGTCCAGTTGCTCTTTGTTTATCATCAGCTCTGCAATAGGCATCATTATCATGTCGTATTTTGCCTTCATGGCGTTCTTGAGCTGCAGGCGGCGCGTACCTTTCTTAGCGTGGATGCGCTCGTCGTTGGGCAGGTTGATGGCTATGGTCTTGGAGGCTGCATTGCAGTCGCCAGCATAATAGACTACGTCATATACGTTCAGGTCGCTGGCGGCATCCTCAAGCTTTGGTTTGTAGGCATCCTCGACGGGCAGCAAGGTCTGCATCTCTGGCAGCATGGAGGTGAACTTGGCCAAACGGTTGCTCCACTCCTCATCTTTCAGCAGGATGAACGATTCGTAGGCCGTCTTATAGCCAAACAGCTCATCGGTGTAGTTCTCTATAGGTCCTACGACGAAATCAATCTTGCTGTCTTTCATGTCCATCCATGCAAGGTCGCTTTCATAGTAGTCGTCGGTCTTGAAGGCCTCACGACGCTTGGTGAGATAGTTCTTCAATCCCTCATTGTCTGCCAGCTCTATAGCCACGCCGAGCAGCGAGTCAACCTTGGCAAGCTGGGCAGCATATTCCACATGATAAGGCACAACCTTCAAAGCACCATTCTCGTCACGACGGATGACGGTGTACTGACTCGTCTTTTCAGCATCGTCAAGGGCAGCAAACTCTTCCTTGCTCATGTCCTCTGGATAGAACGTGGCACCCTGGGGCTTAGCACCATAACCGGGGAGGAAAGGCTTGTTCTCGTCAAGGCCATCCCATGCGCCATAATGGATGAGGGCAAAAGCCTTCACGGCAGGGTCGCTGATAGTGTCGAGAGCAGCACGATTCTCGGTGCCAAAATTCTGCTCCCAGAACAGGTCGTCCATCACCTCTGCTATCTCTATAAGCACAGGCAACAGCTTCTTCTCGTTATCCGACAGCTGGGCGACCAAGTCGCTACTGAGCGTATATTCGGCATATTCGCTCACCTTCTTTTCAATCTCGCTCATCTCTTTTGCCGGCTTCTTGCCATTGCAGCCTACCAAGGCCATGAGCGACAGAATCATTGCTGATGTCATCAGTTTCTTCATGTTTTGTTTTTTTTATGTTTAACTTGTGTTTTAACGCCTCTCAATCACCGTTCATGGGCTTCCCGAACAGCTTTTGACAAACATTCAAACGGGTTTCATCAAGTCTGCAAAATTACAACATTTTGACAACTTTACAACATCATACATCATCCAGCCAACAATACAAACCACTTTATCAACTCATTACCCATAACTCACCATCCTTGCAAATCTTACTATTCATTGTTTACTGACAGTCGTTCTCGTATTCTTCGCGCTCTATAATCGCACTTCACGGGCACAAAAAAAGCGAAGGCCGTAACACCAAGTGCAACGGCCTTCGCTTTATTATGCGCTACGCCTATCAGTTAGAACCGGTAGCGGATGCCGAGGGCTACGCCACCCCATCCGAAATGGCTGTATCCTATAAAGTCATACTCCGGACGCACGTCGAGCGTCAGCTGCAGCGGGATGTTGAAGTCGTAGGAAAGACCTACTTGGCCGGCTACGCCAAGGCCAAAACCCGTATGGTCACCAGTGAAGACACCAAGGCTTGCTCCAACACCAGCATACCAACCCAGACCTCCGGTGATGTTCCAATTCCACTGGTAGATGCCTGCCAGATGGATATAGTTCCACCCGTCATTGAGGTTGATACCCAGGTCGAACTCGGCACGGTTAGAACCAAGACCCATCATGTAAGAAAGCTCGGCACCAGTACCATAACCAGCACCCAGACGGGCTCCGATGTAGCTGCCACTTTGTGCCATAGCACTTGTCCCCAAAGCTATCATGGCAACAAGCATTACGATAAACTTTTTCATTTTTTTGATGTTTTTGATTTATTATTTGTTTGATTTGATGTTCTATTGACATGCGTCAGCACCACATACGTTTTCGCAACAAAAATACATCATTTTTCAAAAAGTCAAAACAAAAAGACCACCACACCACAGCAGTCTGCATCGTCCTAAAGGAATCTCTGTAATATGAATAAACTACTCAAAATACCCCATAAGAGATTTCATGTAATAGTAAATATCAGATATTCAGGCCGCACAACCCAATAGAAGTTGAATATAACCCCTTTTCAATGAAACCATCATAAACAAAACATAACATACTACTTTTATCTATCACCATCATTTTTTGTACCTTTGCAAAGTTTTTCGAGACGATAACAACCATAGTACCACTATGCCACAGAAACTTGAGCTACTTGCACCCGCCAAAGATGCCATTCACGGACGCGAAGCCATCAACCACGGAGCCGATGCGCTATACATCGGACCGCCTGCTTTTGGGGCACGCGTGGCAGCAGGCAACTCGTTGCAAGACATAGAGCAACTCGTCAACTACGCCCATCTCTACCACGCCAAAGTTTATGTTACCGTCAACACGCTACTCTACGACAACGAGCTGGAAGCTGCCGCACAGATGATTCACCAGCTCTACGCCATTGGCGTCGATGCCATTCTGATTCAGGACATGGGACTCCTTCAGTGCGACCTACCGCCCATAGAACTCCACGCCAGCACACAGACCCATAACGCCTCTGTAGAGCGCGTTCGTTTCCTACAAGATGTTGGGTTCAAACGTGTTGTCCTGGCTCGTGAGACCTCCCTGCAGCAGATGGCAGAGATACGCAAGGCCACCAACGTAGAGCTTGAAGCGTTCATACAAGGGGCACTATGTGTCTCCTACAGCGGCCAATGCTATATGAGCGAATACCTTACGGGACGTAGCGGCAACCGCGGATGCTGCACACAGCCATGCCGCTCATCCTACGACCTACTGAACAGCAGCGGCAAGGTGCTACGCCAAAATGAGCACCTACTATCCCTTCGCGACTTCTCAGCGGCACAACATATTGGCGCTATGGCAGATACTGGTATTATCTCCTTCAAGATTGAAGGACGGCTGAAAGACATGACCTATGTCAAAAACCTCACAGCCTACTACCGCCAACTACTTGACAACATGATGGCTGGAAATGAGAACTACGCTCATGCCTCTTCCGGCAGATGTACTTTCTTCTTCACTCCTGACCTTGAACGCACTTTCAACCGCGGATTTACAGACTACTTCCTACAAAAGCGTCAGCCTATGGCCTCTTTTGCCACTCAGAAAGCCATTGGCAAGAAGGTTGGCACCGTGAGTGAGATAAATAACAACAGTCTTGTTATCAACTCCAACGCGACATTCACCGCAGGTGACGGACTATGCTTTATCGACAACAACACTATGCAAGGCTTCTTGGTCAACAGAGCAGAAGGAAACCGCCTGTTCCCAAACAAGATGCCTCAGATAAAGATAGGGACAGTACTATTTAGGAATAACGACGTGGCTTTTGAAAAAGAGCTTCAGAAGAAATCAGCAGAACGCAAAATAGCGGTAAATATCATATTCTCAAACCATAATAACGAGATAATCCTTGATGTCACCGACGAAGAGGGATATACCGCCTCGGCACATATAGAGTACACCAAAACACTGGCAACCAACATAGAACGAGCACGACAGCAGATAGCGCAACAACTAACCAAACTGGGCGATACATGCTATGAGCTTGAATCCTTCAGCGATACGACAAGCGAGGCACTCTTCATCCCTGCATCAGTGCTTAATCAGCTGCGACGCTCTGCCATAGAACAACTCAACATGCAACGCCTGAAAGCGGCACAACCCCTCCCTACCCCACGTATCGACAACGGACAGGCCTCTGTGGCTGCGCATCTCGACTACTCGTATAACGTCATCAACGGCAAAGCCGAAGCGTTCTACAAAAAACACGGCGCAACAACAATAGAATCAGGCATTGAAGTCTCACACGACTTTGACGGCAAGGCTCTGATGACAACCAAATACTGCCTGCGCTACGAACTGGGGCAATGCCTTAATTTCAAGAACAATGACAGCATCTCTCCCGACTACCTAGGTGCTCTGTTTCTACGCAACAATCAAAAGCTCTTTCTACTACAATTCGACTGCAATAATTGCCAAATGAAAATATACTGCAAAAAGAGATAAAGAAACTATCCCATATTCGACATAAACAATCACCCTTTCAATAACAACAACATAGAAAAAAAATGAATTTTACTGGTCTTATCATCGGCGCTGCCACCTTCCTTACCATCGGTGTGTTCCATCCCCTCGTCATCAAGGCGGAGTACTATCTGGGGACAAAAAGCTGGTGGCTCTTCGCCCTCGTGGGCGTTATATGCCTCGTCGCCTCTCTCTTAGTCAGCAACCTCTACGCCTCCATCATCCTCGGCGTAGTCTCCTTCTCATCCTTCTGGGGCATAGGCGAAGTCATCAAACAACGCGAGCGGGTAATGAAAGGATGGTTCCCTATGAACCCCAAACGCGCACATGAGTACAAAAAAGACAAAAAGTAATTTTTAATAATACCTCAAAGGCAAAATATAACCATTCGATTACTTCGTCTCTTTCGTATTCGAATAAAAACTGAAGTCCTCGTCACCTTTCAAGGTCAAAACATCCATCAAAAAAAATCGATTACTTCGTCCCTTTCGTGGTCGAAAAAAAACTTTCGTATCCGAAAAGTATCCTCGAAGTCCTCGTCACCTTTCAAGGTCGAAACATCTATCAAAAAAAACATTCGGTTATTTCGTTCTTTTCGTGGTCGAAAAAAAACTTTCGTATCCGAAAAGTAACCTCGAAGTCCTCGTCACCTTTCAAGGTCGAAACATCTATCAAAAAAAACATTCGATTACTTCGTCCCTTTCGTGGTCGAAAAAAAAACTTTCGTATCCGAAAAGTAACCTCGAAGTCCTCGTCACCTTTCAAGGTCGAAACATCTATCAAAAACTTTCGGTTATTTCGTTCTTTTCGTGGTCGAAAAAAAACTGGTCTAATAGTCATTTTGCAGGCTGTGACACGTCAATAACCCAAGCAGGGCAAGCGGTTTGAGCGATTCAAAAGG
>JAFSPS010000012.1 GCA_017451385.1 Bacteroidales bacterium | reverse complement strand
CTGGGCCCACGCCCCTGTCGTCATGGCCAGCATGGCCGCCAGGAAGAGAAGCATCCTCATGCCTCTGGCGCTAGCGTGTGGAGTTATATATTGCGAAGTGGTTTCCATCGGATTGGGGGTTGTTCCTGTTCTTTGAGCCAGTCGTTGGCCAACTGGGATAAACGAACCACAAGTTTTTTGGCATCAGGAAAAGCGTTTTCACAAGTTTCACGAGTATTGTCGAAAAGATCCTCATAATCTCCCTTTGAACGTTTGTCGAACAGACGACTATAGAATCTACCCAGTTCTTCTGAGACGATGCCCGTCTTAACAAAATGCAAGCCAAACATCTGCTTCACTCCGTCATGCGACTTTGTTGTGATATGCTTCGCCACAAGTAACGCACTGGCAGCATAATAGCATGCATAATACATACGGTTCATCGCAGTATTGTAAAAGCCGTTGTCAATATGAAGTTGAACCTCATTAAGAGTACGATGGGCGTTTTCTATTCTATAGCGAATTATTTCTATCCTGTCTTTGTCTTGTAGCATAATTACAGTCTTACTCTGTCAGTTTGTACATTGTCCCGGAATGGTGTCATGCGTGATTCCCATTCCTTTTTTGATGTGATAAATGAGTTTATTAAAACACCTGTCTCAAGTTCAATAGGATACGTGACACTATATATCTTGTCCTCATCGGCATAGCGTACCTCCGGCTGGTTGAAGAGGATGAGCAGGTCGATGTCGGAGTCGGGGCGTGCGTCGCCACGGGCCTCGCTGCCATAGAGCCACACCTCGATGTCGAGGGGCAGCTTGTGCAACTCGCGGCCCAGCTTTTCCGTGATTGCCTTGCGTTTTTCTTTTATGTCCTGCGACGTGTCTGTCATCGTTTTTCTGCTTTACTTCTCGCTCGCGCGTGTAATATAATACGTGATTTTACGGTACTCCATACCACAACCACATTGACAACCATGCGGTTGCATGGTCGCCAATGGATGGTCGCAATCTGCAAATATAAGAAAAAAAAATGATTACAACACAGACGGATGAAAATAGTTGGTACGCGGACACCCCGCCCACGTACCATTCCTACAGCCCTCTTCCGGTTATGGTTAGGGGTCCTGGATGGTTACCGACGAATTGCCGCCAACAGCACCCTGGTTGCCGCCGCCGAAGACGTTGCCGCCCACATGGGTGCCGCCCTGTAGGTTGACCGTGGCGTTGCCGCCGACGGTGCTCTCGTCGCCGCCGCCATAGACGTTGCCGCCCGAGGTCAGCGCGCCGCCACCGTCGAAGGTGCCCACCGTAGTGCTGCCCTTGAGGGTGAGGGTGGCAGTGGTTACAGAGCCGAGGTTGGTCTTGCTCAAATCCACGGTGGTAAAGAGCTTCTTGGTGGTTCTATTAATGGCCGTGTTGGTGGAATTCACCGTCTCGGCATGCTCCCAAGAGTAGGATTCTGTAGACGGAAGAACTGCCTCCAGATAAGCTCCGAGGTTTTCATCATAGTGAGGCTGTGTTTGGAAACTGTTGTTCATCACCGCAACGGTCGGAAGGGTGGCTGAGTAGCCTGCGCCGAACACATTGCCTTCCACGATGCAGTCAGTGAGCGTCGACTTGACAGGTCCGTCAACCTTGCCGAGACTGCCGCCGCCATAGAAGTTGCCGAGACCGTATGTAAGGTCG